>CAUQST010000026.1:0-64435 GCA_963520865.1 uncultured Comamonas sp. | reverse complement strand
GAATGCAGTTTGTTGAGTAATTGTCAGATTTCACCTTTTAGGTGTTCATTCATTGAATCTTTCTGGCAGTCGCGACACAGATTGAAACCACAAGCGTACTGCCAGCCGACTGATGCTGAGAGCGTTACCTTCATCGGGCTCACATCCGCCATGCAGAGTCAGCGCTAGCTGTTGACGTCGCTCGCCAACGACCTGAGAATTCCTCACAGCACAGACCTTGAAAGTCTCAAATGCCCAAACAAATTTTCGTCAACCTGCCCGTGGCAGATCTGCACAAGGCCAGGTCTTTCTATGAGGCAATCGGCGCTGTCAACAACCCACAATTTAGCGATGACACCGTCGCCTGCATGGTCGTCTCCGACACCATCTACGTGATGCTGCTCACCCATCCGAGGTGGGCCACGTTTACCCTAAAGCCTATCGTCGACGCCCATGCTGCAAGCGAAGTCATGCTTTGCCTAAGCGCCGAAGATCGTGCGGCTGTCGACGCCATGGTTGAGACTGCATCGGCTCACGGCGGCAAAGCGGACGTCAACCCTGTGCAAGACCACGGCTTCATGTATGGCCGCAGCTTCGAGGACGTGGATGGTCACATCTGGGAAATCATGTTCATGGACATGAGCCAGATGCCCCAGGGCTGACACCTGTCACAGCTGCATCCACGCACAGCAGAGAACGAGATGTCTTTGTGAGAGGCAACATCTGTGGTTGCATCCACTGCGCACGAACGCGTGATGCAGAGGGCGTGCACCACCAGCACTCCTTGGCCGTGCTTTGTGCTTCGCCATGTAGCGCAGTACATAAAAAAACCGGGCACAAGGCCCGGTCAAAAGAGAAGTTCCTTGCCGCTCAAGCCAAGGTGTAGGCTGTCTTGACCGTGGTGTAGAACTCTTGCGCATATCGGCCTTGCTCGCGGGGGCCGTAGCTCGAACCTTTGCGGCCACCAAATGGAACGTGGTAGTCCACGCCTGCGGTAGGCAGGTTCACCATCACCATGCCTGCTTGACTGTGGCGCTTGAAGTGGGTGGCGTACTTGAGGCTGGTGGTAGCAATGCCTGCAGATAGGCCAAACTCTGTGTCATTGGCCACCAACAAAGCTTCTTCATAGTCACGCACGCGGATTACGCTGGCCACAGGGCCAAACACTTCTTCGCGGTTGATGCGCATGCCTGCTGTGGAGTCCACCAGCAGCGCGGGCTGCATATAAAAACCTTCCTTGCCGCTGCCGGTGTGGCAGGCCACGCGGCCACCACCCGCTGCCAGCACTGCACCTTCGGCCTTGGCGATTTCCACGTAGCTCAAGTCTTGCTCCAGCTGGGCTTGGCTGACCACAGGGCCGATGTCGGTGCCCGCAGCGCGCGCATCACCCACCTTGATTTTGGCCATGCGCGCTTGCAGTGCTTCGATGAAAGCGGGATAAATTTTGTCGGTCACGATCAGACGGCTGGATGCCGTGCAACGCTGGCCGGTGGAGTAAAAGCAGCTTTGCGCCGACAGCTCAACCGCCTGGGTCAGCTCGGCATCATCCAGCACCACTTGTGGGTTTTTGCCACCCATCTCCAGTTGGACTTTTTTGCCATTTTGCGCACAGGCGGCTGCAATGCCACGGCCCACGCCCACCGAGCCGGTGAAGCTGATGGCCGCAATGCCTGGGTGCTGTACCAAGGCCTCACCAATCACGCGGCCACGGCCCATCACCAAGTTAAATACACCGGCGGGAATACCGCTGCGGTGAATGATGTCAGCCAACGCCCAAGCGCTGCCGGGTACCAAATCGGCAGGTTTCAACACCACGCAATTGCCAAATGCCAAAGCGGGTGCAATCTTCCAGGCAGGGATGGCGATGGGGAAGTTCCACGGTGTAATCAAACCGACCACGCCGATGGGTTCGCGCGTGATTTCAACGCCGATGCCGGGACGCACGGAAGGCAGGGTCTCACCGGACAGGCGCAGGCATTCACCCGCAAAGAACTTGAAGATCTGCCCTGCGCGGGCCACTTCACCAATACCTTCAGCGCGGGTCTTGCCTTCCTCACGCGCCAGCAGATCGCCCAACTCTTCTTTGCGTGCCAGGATTTCAGTGCCAATTTTGTCCAGTGCATCGGAACGTGCCTGAATGCCCGATGTGCTCCAGGTCGGGAAGGCCGCCGTGGCTGCAGCGACGGCAGTTTCCACGTCTGCAGCATTGCCTTGAGCATACTCACCGATCACGTCGGACAGGTCGCTGGGATTGATGTTGGGAGCAGTGGTCTGGCCTGCAGTCCATTGGCCGTTGATGAGGTTGTTATGTTGTTGCATAGCTGGAATTTCTTGATTGAGAGTGGTGTGTTTCACACGGAGCCATGTGCTTCGACGTAAAGCGCATAGAGAGAATGGCTACTGGCCATGTAGAGCCGGTTGAGTTTGGGGCCGCCAAAAGTCAGGTTTGCACAGCGTTCTGGCAAGCGAATGAAACCAATGGGCTTGCCTTGTGCATTGAAGACCTTGACGCCATCCATCTCTTCGGATCGACCTAACGGCAAGTGAGCTTTCATGCCACCGCCAATGTCGGAGGCTTCCAGGGCAACAGCGCCAGAATAGCCCCAGCCGCACCACAGGTTGCCGTCGCGATCCACGCAAAAACCATCCAGCGCGCCTGGGCCGTCTGCATCGATCAGCTTGACCTTGTTGGACAGCTGGCGCCCATCTGGGGATACGTCGTAGCTCCAGATGCTGCGGTTGGGCGTGCCTTTCCACTCAACCACATAGAGCTTTTTCTCATCCGGCGAAAAGGCCAGGCCGTTGGGGTTGACGATGTCTGTGATGACGGCGGTGATACTGCCGTCCTTGTCGATACGGTAGACGTTCGTGCTTGCCTGTTCAGGGGTGGCACGAGAGCCTTCCCACTCCCCGTTGATGCCGAACAGCGGATCAGTAAACCAGATGCTGTCGTCCGATTTCACAACCACATCATTGGGCGCGTTCAGGCGCTTGCCTTCAAAGCGATCTGCCAAGACGGTGGTGCTGCCATTTTTTTCTGTGCGCACCACGCGGCGCGTCATGGAATGCTCGCAGGTCACCAGTCGGCCTTGGCGGTCACGGGTGTTGCCATTTGCGTAGTTCGCCCCTTCTTTGTGCACCAGGAAGTGTCCCGTTTTTTCCTCGTACCGCATCAGGCGGTTGTTGGGAATGTCCGAAAGAATCAGGGTACCCGTCTCTGGAAAATAAGCAGGCCCTTCTGCCCAGCGCATTCCCGTACCGAGTTGTTCAACGGTACTGCTGTAAATACGGTATTTGGCAAAACTTGGATCCAGCAGATAGATAGCCGGGTCTGGGTAGCGTTGATTCGGTCTGAAGTCGAAGGATTGCGCTCCCGCTGCTGCACCCAGTGCGCTCAATGCAGAAACACCGGCACCTGCAAGCAAGCGACGGCGGCTGATGGTCTGGTTCATAGCTGATTTCCTGTGGTGGAGGGTGGAGTGGCTGGCATCAGACAGCGTTGCTTAGCGCACCATGCAAGGGCGTTTGTTGTCGAACTTCCAACCGGGAATCAGGTGTTGCATGGCGATTGCATCGTCGCGTGCGCTTAAGGCCTGTTCTTGGTACAGGGCATTAGCGCGCTGCAGCGCGGCGCGGTCCACGGTGACGCCCAGACCCGGGGTCTTGGGCACTTCGACAAAGCCACCTTTGATCTGCAAGGGTTGCTGCGTGAGGTATTGGCCGTCTTGCCAGATCCAGTGCGTGTCGATGGCCGTAACCTTGCCGGGCACGGCGGCGGCCACGTGGGTGAACATGGCTAGCGAGATGTCGAAATGGTTGTTGGAGTGCGAACCCCAGGTCAGGCCCCAGTCGCGGCAGGTCTGGCCCACGCGCACCGAGCCAGCCATGGTCCAGAAATGGGGGTCGGCCAGGGGTATGTCTACGGATTGCAACGACAGGGTATGTACCATCTGGCGCCAGTCGGTGGCGACCATGTTGGTGGCTGTGGGCAGGCCGGTAGAGCGCCGAAATTCAGCCATGACTTCGCGGCCGGAGAAGCCGCCTTCAGCGCCACAGGGGTCTTCGGCATAGGCCAGCACACCGCGCATGTCGCGCATCAGGCGGATGGCGTCCTTGAGCAGCCAGCCGCCGTTGGGGTCCAGCGTGACGCGGGCTTCGGGGAAGCGCTGGGCCAGGGCCGTCACGGCCTCAACTTCCTGTTCGCCGGCCAGCACGCCGCCTTTGAGCTTGAAGTCATTAAAGCCGTAGCGCGCGTAAGCGGCTTCGGCTTGGCGCACGATGGTCTCGGGTGTCATGGCCGTCATGTGGCGCACCTGCGTCCAGTCATCCGTGCCCAGTTTGTCTTCGCCGGGCTTGACGTAGTCCAGACCGGTCTTGTCCGAGGGTCCCACAAAGAACAGATAGCCCAGCATTTCCACACGGTCGCGCTGTTGGCCCTCGCCCAGCAGGGCAGCCACAGGTACGCCCAGATGCTGGCCCAGCAAGTCCAGCAGAGCAGATTCAATGGCGGTCACAGCGTGCACGCCGATGCGCAGGTCAAAGGTCTGCAGGCCGCGGCCACCGGTATCGCGGCCTTGCAGCGACTTTTGCACTTCCTGCAGCAATTGCAGGTGCTGGCCAATGGAGCGGCCAATCAGCACCTGTTTGCTGTCCTCCAGGGCTTGGCGAATGCCTTCCCCGCCCGGTACCTCGCCCACCCCGGTACGACCCGCACTGTCGTGCACCAGCACAATGTTGCGGGTGAAATAGGGCGCGTGCGCGCCGCTGAGGTTCATCAGCATGCCGTCGCGGCCGGCGACGGGAATGACTTCAATGGAGGTGATGCTCGGGGTAGTGGACATGGGAGGGCTTTTCAACAGACTCGGAGGAAAAAGGAAATCACTGCGCTGCGGACCAGGGCACCTCGACCGCAGGGCGGCCCGTGGCGATGAACTGCTGCAGGTTGTGCAGCACCAGATCGGCCATGGCGCGGCGGGTTTCGTGAGTGCCGCTGGCGATATGCGGTGCCAGCACCACGTTGTTCAGGGCCAGCAGCGCAGGCAGTGGGTGGGGTTCGTCTTCGAACACGTCCAGACCTGCACCGGCAATGCGCTGATTGGCCAGTGCATCGGCCAGGGCAGCTTCATCGACCACACTGCCGCGCGCTATGTTGACCAAAAAGCCCTGTGGGCCGAGGGCGGTCAGCACGTCGGCATTGACCAGATGGCGTGTGCCTTCGCCGCCAGCGGCAGTGATGACCAGAATGTCGGCCCAACGGGCCAGATCCAGCAGCGAGGGCATGTACTGCAGGGGCGAGCCTTCGACGGGGCGACGGTTGTGGTAGGCCACTTTCATGTCGAAGCCTGATGCACGACGTGCCACAGTGCTGCCGATGCGGCCCATGCCAAAGATGCCCAGGCGCTTGCCGCTGGCTCGGGTGCGGATGCCAAAACGGCCCTGGCTCCAGTTGCCACTGCGCACGAAGCGGTCAGATTCGCTGAGGCCGCGCGTTGCGTCCAGCAGCAGGGCAAAAGCCAGGTCGGCCACGCAGTCGTCAAGTACGCCGGGCGTGTAGCCTACGCGGGCGCCACGGTGCAGCAGGGCGTCTTTGTCCAAAGCGTCGAAACCCACACCAAAACTGCTGACGAACTTGAGGTTGGGGAGGGCGTCGACCACATGGGCGGGCAGGCCCATGGCCGCCGAGGTGACCACGTATTCGAACTGTGCGCCGTGCTCGGCCAGGAAACGCTGGGGATCGGCTTGCTGCGAAAGAATATGCACGTCGTAGGCTTGGGCCAGTTCGGCGTCAAGCTGGGGCAGCGGCATCTTGCCGTATTGAAGAACGCGTGGTCGGGAGAGCGTCATACCGGGAAATCCTTGAATCTTGCGGGGCACGCGGCCCCGTTGCAAAAGGCCTGCAAAACAGGCCTGTGAAGATGGCCAGAGGCCAGTCCACAGTTTTATTTCCGTTATCCGCTGCATTCAGCGTCAAACCAGGGGTTTGAAGCACAGCGCAAAGGTGTAGAGAAAAGGCGAGCCTTGGAGGTTGCCTCTTTGTTTTTTGCACGAAAGAGCGAAGCCACAACGTCAGCCTGATTTCAATCTGCGGTGATCTTTCGGGTTTGGATCAGTTGTTTCCAGCGTTCGTTCTCTTGTGCTTGAAAGCGTGCGAACTCTTCGGGCGTGTTTCCAACGATTTCAAGGCCTTGTTCCAGAAAACGCTTGCGAATGTCGGGCTGCTGTACGGCGGCGATGGCAGCCTTGGCCAGCTTGGCCTTCACGTCAGCCGGTAAGCCCTTGGGGGCGGCCATGCCTTGCCAGGAGTAGACCTCGGCCCCTTGAACGCCTGACTCGGCCAGCGTAGGCACATCGGATAGCACAGGCGAGCGCTGTGTGCCGGTGACAGCGATGGCGTGCAGCTTGCCGCTGCGCAGGTGGGGTAGTACGGCGTTGACGTTCTGGAAGGAAAAATCGACCTGACCACCTAATAAATCAGTGATGGCCGGAGCGCCGCCCTTGTAAGGTACGTGCATGGCCTCGGTGCCCGTCTGCTGCCAGAACAACTCGGCCGACAGGTGGTCTGAAGAACCATTGCCTGAGCTGGCGAAGCTGATCTTGCCGGGGTAGGCTTTGAGCGCGGCAATGACTTGTGCCACGGTGCACGCTTTTTGTGCAGTGCTGGCTACCAGCACATTGGGCGCCTGCACGGGAATGGTGATGTAGTCGAAATCCTTGGTCGCGTCATAGGGGACGCTTTTGACCAGATGGGGGGTGACTACAAAGGGCCCCAAGGAGGCCACCAGCAGTGTGTAACCGTCGGCGGGCGCACGCTTGACCGCGCCTGCACCGATGGTGCCTGTGGCACCTGGGCGGTTTTCCACCACAAAGGACTTGCCCAACTGCTCGCCCATGCTCAGGGCTATGGCACGTGCCACCATATCGGTGGAGCCTCCAGCCGGAAAGGGCACGATCACATTGACAGCTTTTTCGGGGAAATTATCAGAAGCCTGGGCCGTGAGTGCGAGTGTGGCAGCCAGTGCGAGCAGTATTTTTTTCATGTATTTGTCTCCTTGAACCAGCAGGCACCGGTAACGGCACCTGCTGGGCTCGGTTTACTGGGGGCCGAGCTTGTCGATCAGGGCCTTGAGCTCTTCAACTTCCGAAGGCTTGAGGTCCGACAGCGGGGCACGCACGGGGCCTGCGTCGTGACCCACGATCTTGGCGCCGGCCTTGATGATGCTGACGCCGTAGCCTTCAACGCGGTTGCGGATCTTCAGGTAAGGCATGAAGAAGTCCTTGAGCAACCTGTGCTGCGTGGCTTGGTCATCGGTGCGCACAGCTTCGTAAAAATCCATCGCCGTCTTGGGGATGAAGTTGAAGACAGCCGAGGAGTACACCGGTGTGCCCAAAGCCTTGTAGGCAGCGGCATAGACTTCAGCGGTGGGCAGGCCACCCAGATAGGCGAAACGGTCGCCCATCTTCATGAAGATGGAGGACATGGTCTCGATGTTGCCCAAACCGTCCTTGAAACCCACCAGATTAGGGCAGCGCTCGGCCAGGATGGCCAGCGATTCAGGGGTGAAGCGGCTGCGGTCACGGTTGTAGACGATGACGCCAAACTTCACGCTCTTGCACACCTGCTCGACGTGGGCAATCAGGCCTTCTTGGCCGGCTTCGGTCAGGTAGTGGGGCAGCAGCAAAATGCCGTGGGCACCCAGACGCTCCGCTTCTTGGGCATGGGCGATGGCGGTACGGGTAGGGCCACCAGCACCTGCAATGATCGGCACCTTGCCACGGCAGGTGTCTACAGCGGTCTTGATGATCTGGCCGTATTCGTCGCCATACAGCGAGAAGTATTCGCCTGTGCCACCTGCAGCAAACAGTGCGCTGGCTCCGTAGGGCGCCAGCCATTCGAGGCGGGCGGCGTACGACTTGGCGTTGAAGTTGCCTTGGGCGTCAAAGTCTGTCACGGGAAAGGACAGCAAGCCTGAGCTCATCACGTCTTTGAGGTATTGGGGTGTCATGGTCATCCTTGAAGAAAGAAAAAAATGGTTGCAGCTCAATCCAGCTGCAGGTTCCCGGTTTGCACCACGGTGCGCCAGCGGGCGCGTTCCGCGTTGAAGAATTTGTCGGTTTCGGCAGGGGTCATCGTGACCACTTCTGCGCCCTGAGCGGTCAGGCGTGCACGCACTTCGGGCGAGCGGATCGCGCGCAGCAGCGACTGGTGAACGCGTTGCACCACGGCCTCAGGCGTTTTGGCTGGCAGTACGACGCCTTGCCAAGTGCCAGAGTCAAAGCCCTGTGCGCCTTGTTCAGCCAGGGTGGGTACATCGGCAATCACAGGCATGCGTGTGCTCTTGGAGATGCCCAGCAACTTGAGCTTGCCGCTTTGTACGTGGGGGTACGTGGCCAGCATGCCGTTCATCAGCACCTGCGTTTGACCGGCGACGGTGTCTTGCACCGACTGCACACCACCCTTGTAAGGCACATACACCCACTTGGCCCCTGTCAGGCGGGCCAGTTCCACGCCTGCAAGATGCGGGGCGCTGCCGGTGGCGGTGACGGCAAAGTTCAAATCCTGCTTCTTAGACAGTTCAACCAGCTCTTTGAGGTTGTTGGCCTGCACAGAAGGGTGCACCACCAGCATGTGCGGGGAGTAGGCCAGCATGCCTGCGCCGCGCAAGTCCTTGGAAGGGTCAAAGCTGAGCTTGGTATAGACCGAAGGAGAAATGGCCAGGGCACCCAAATCACACAGCAGCCAGGTGTAGCCATCAGGCTGGGCGCGGGCGACGAATTCAGCACCCAGATTGCCGTTGGCACCGGGTTTGTTTTCAATGATTACCGTCTGCTTGAGTTCCTGCGAGATCAGTTGTCCGATAGAGCGGGCGATGATGTCAGAGCTGCCACCCGGTGGGTAGGGCACTACCAAGCGGATGGGTTTGTTCGGCCAGGCATCGCTTGCCAGCAACGATGTGGACAACAAGCTACCGGCAGCCAGTGCCAGTACAGAGCGCAGAAAGCGAGAGCGTCGGATCATTACGAAGTGTCTCCTTATTGTGATCAGTCATCATACAACTAAAAATCAAAGATTCCAATCTCTGAATTCCTAGGGGAAACGCTGAACTTGCATCTGAATGTGCAATCAGTCTTTGGACTGATTTAAAGGAGGCAAGCCTCTAGCCCTTGTGGGGAGGGTGTAGATAGCTATGTTTTTATTGATAACGTGTGAGTAATCAGGGCGCGGGTATCAGATTGCTTTGGCAGCAAGGTGTGATGGGGCGCATAAAGACAGGCTCTCGATGGGTCTTGCCTTCATGGGGTGGCCGCTTGGGTTGGCGGCGGCTTGTGCTTGGTTCTTAGCGCTCAGTCAATGGCGGGTGCTGCAGGCGTCTGGCTCAAACGCTGTGCCAAACGCAGGCGTTCGCGGGAATTCGTCAGGTGAATGCGCATGGCAGCGCGGGCTGAATCTGCGTCTTGCCGCTCAATCGCCGAGAAGATCTCTTCGTGCTCGCGGTTGACGCGGCGCAAATAGTCCGGATCGCGTGCAGAAGTGTGAATGGACGTGATGCGATTGCGCGGAATCAACAGGCTGCCGAAATGGGCCAGGATGTCTTGAAAGTAGCGATTGCCCGTGGCGTGCGCAATGCTGAGATGGAACGCCAAATCATGCGTCGCCGTGTCTTCGCCGCGTGCAAAGTGGTGCTCAAACCCTTCTAAAGCTTCGCGCATGGTGAGCAGGTGGGCGGGCTGGCGGCGCTGCGCAGCCAAGCCCGCGGCTTCGCTCTCCAGGCTGATGCGCAGCTCCAGAACGGCCAATACATCGACCGACTCGCTCAGTTCGCGGTCGCTCAGCATGGGGCTTGGATTGCTGGGCTGTGTCGAGAGAATAAAAGTGCCAATGCCGTGGCGGGTTTCAACGAAGCCAGCGGCCTGTAGTTTGGACAAGGCCTCGCGTACCACGGTGCGACTCACGTCATAGCTGCGCACCAGTTCCGATTCGGTGGGCAGCTTGTCCCCCTTGTTCAAAAGGCCTTGTCGAATCTTGTTGCTGAACTCTTCAAACAGCAAATTGGCCAGGTTGCGGCTGCCACGCCCAGCCTTGCTGCGCAAAGAGGCGCCATCTGTCTGCACAAAAAGTGAGGGAGCTTGGGGTAATTCCGATGTCGTGGTGCGCATGTGAATGATGATAATCGATTTATGTTGTATGACAACGTACCTTGAAGGCCATGCTAGCACTCCTTGTCACCAGCGTTTTTCCCCCTTGTCGCTCACTGGCTGACCAAGGGGTTGTACACAGCGCCGGTACGTACTCAGTGCTGACACACAGGCCAGTGCCCGATACCTCTCTTTGATCGTCCATGATGATTACTTCCCACGCGATCCGCCACATTCGCATCACACCCATCGCCTTCCGTGATCCACCGCTGCTCAACGCCGCGGGCATTCACGAGCCCTGGGCCTTGCGCTCAATCATCGAGATCGAGACCGCCTCGGGTCTGGTCGGTATCAACGAAAGCTATGGCGACCAGCCCATGCTGGATGCGCTGGCCAAGGCCGCACCGGCCTTGGTGGGCTTGTCGCCCTGGGCGCTCAACGAGATGGAGGTTCGTGTCGCGGCGCTGGTCACACCGCCTAAGCTGACAGCCTCCGAGTTTCTGGGCCAGCAGGTGTCGCTGGCCCCAGGCACCCATGTGTCCAAGACCGTGGCCAAGGTGGTCAGTGCCTTTGAAGTGGCCATGCTGGATCTTCAAGGCCAGATGGCTCAGGCACCTATTGTCGACCTGCTGGGCGGTGCAGCGCGCGACAGGGTGCCTTATTCAGCTTACCTGTTCTACAAGTACGCAGAGCACGTGGGCCAGCCCTATGCGCCCGACGCCTGGGGTGAAGCGCTCACGCCAGCCCAGCTCGTGACCCAGGCCCGGCGAATGATTGATCAGTATGGTTTTCAGAGCATCAAGCTCAAGGCAGGTACGCTGCCACCCGAGCAAGAGGCCGCAGGCATTTTGGCACTGGCCGAAGCCTTCCCCGGCACACCGCTGCGCATTGATCCCAATGGCAACTGGACGGTAGAGACCAGCCTGAAGATCGTGCAGCAGTTGAAAGGTGTGCTCGAGTACTACGAAGACCCTGCCCCAGGTCTGGACGGCATGGCCGCGGTGGCGCGCGAGTGCGATGTGCCGCTGGCCACCAACATGGTGGTGACAGACTTTGCTGAGTTTCGTCGCAACGCCGACATGGGCTGCCCCGTGAAGATCGTCCTCAGCGACCACCACTACTGGGGTGGTCTGCGCGCTACGCAACGCCTGTCCACGCTGTGTCGCACTTTTGATTTGGGCCTGTCCATGCACAGTAACTCTCACTTGGGAGTGAGTCTGGTGGCCATGACCCATTTGTGCGCCAGCGTGCCGTTGCTCACCTATGCCTGCGATACGCATTACCCCTGGCAGGACGAAGAGGTGCTCGAAGGTGGCCGCCTGCAGTTTGAGCAAGGCAGTTTGCGTGTGCCGACCACGCCGGGCCTGGGTGTGACGCTGGACCGTACGGCGCTCGCTCGGCTGCACGACAACTATTTGCACTGCGGTATCCGCAACCGGGACGACCTGGGGCAGATGCGCAAGTACGACCCAGCCTTTACCGGCAAGCAACCCCGCTTTTGATTCCACCATCCACAGCGCAAAAAGACGCTTTTATTCAACAGGAGACAACAACCATGCAACGCCGTACTCTGATTCAGCACACCTTGGCCGCCAGCACTTTGTTGCTGGGTGCAACCGTGGTGACCACCTCTGCAATGGCCCAAAGCAGCTGGCCCACAAGCAAACCCATTACCTATGTCGTGCCATTTCCACCCGGTGGTAATACCGATACGCTTGCCCGAGTGATTGCCCAGCCACTGAACAAGGCGCTGGGCACATCGGTCATCATTGAAAACAAGGGCGGTGCTGGTGGCAGCGTGGGCTCGGCTTTGGCGGCGCGCGCACCAGCGGACGGCTTCACCATTTTAGGTGGCACCATCAGCTCGCACGCCATCAATGTGAGCCTGTATTCCAAGCTGGACTACGACCCGATTAAGTCTTTCACGCCCATTGCCATGATCGGTTCCGGCCCACTGGTGCTGGTCGTGCCTGCGTCCAGCCCTTACAAGACTCTGGCCGAAGTGCTGGCGGGCAGCAAGGCCAAGGCTGCGGTGGGTGGCTTGTCGTCGGCCTCGCCAGGCAGTGGCACCTCCAATCACATGGCGCTGGAATTGCTGGCTTACCAAACCGGCGTGAAGTTCACCCATGTGCCTTACAAGGGCAGCGGCCCAGCCGTGCAGGATGTGATGGGCGGCCAAGTCGACATGATGTTTGACACCGGATTGGTGGTTGGCCCGCACATTCAGGCGGGCAAACTGCGTCCTATCGCTGTGACCAGTTCTAAGCGTTTGGAATCACTGCCTGATGTACCCACGGTTGCAGAATCCGGCGAAAAGGGCTTTGACATGGGTTCTTGGCAGGCCGTGTTTGCACCTGCTGGAACCCCTAAAGCCATCGTCGATCGTCTGCATGACGAGATCTTGAAAGTTATCGCCACACCTGAGGTGCAGGCACGACTCAAGAGCTTTGGCATGCAGCCTTCACGCATGACGCCTGCTGAACTGGCTGAGTTCCAGAAAGCCGAAGTGGCCAAGTGGGCAGCGGTGATCAAGGCGGCTGGTATCAAGGCTGACTGATCAAGCCAAGCTATGCACACTGGTGCCACTGTCATGTGGATGGGACACCGGTGCGCGGGGCAGCATGTGCTGGACCCCGGATAACTGAGATGAGATTTGTATGAGTACCCCCACCCCTCTTTCAATCAGTATGCATACTGCCGACAACGTAGCCATCATCGCCAATGATGGTGGACTACCGGCCGGCACGGTGTTGTCCAGTGGACAGGTTCTGGTCGACCATGTGCCACAGGCGCACAAGGTTGCGCTGGTGGACATACCTGAAGGCGGGGTGATACGCCGCTACAACGTGGTGATCGGCTACGCACTCAAACCCATCCCAGCAGGTAGCTGGGTGTATGAGAAGCTGGTGCAGATGCCGGACGCACGCTCGCTGGAAGGGCTACCCATCTCAACGGTCAAGCCCCCTGTGCAGGCACCGCTGGAGGGCTACACCTTCCAGGGCTACCGCAATGCCGATGGCTCGGTCGGTACGCGCAATATTTTGGCGATCACCCAGACCGTGCAGTGTGTGGCTGGCGTGACCGATTTTGCCCTGCAACGCATCAAGGCAGAGCTGCTGCCCAAATACCCGAATGTGGATGATGTGGTGGCACTGGCCCATACCTATGGCTGTGGCGTGGCCATCGATGCACCCGATGCCGTGATTCCGATCCGCACCGTGCGCAACCTCAGCCTGAACCCGAATTTCGGCGGGGAAGTCATGGTGGTCAGCCTGGGGTGCGAGAAACTGCAACCTGATCGCCTGCTGCCGCCGGGTAGCTTTCCCATCGTGGACGAGCGCGAATCCACGCTGGATGTGGTTTGTTTGCAGGACGAGGCCCATGTGGGTTTCATGTCGATGGCTGAATCCATCCTGCGCCAAGCGGAGCAACACCTGCAGCGGTTGAACGCACGCCGCCGCGAAACCGTACCCGCTAGCGAGCTGGTGGTGGGTGTGCAGTGCGGTGGCAGCGACGCGTTCAGCGGTTTCACAGCTAACCCTGCAGTGGGCTTTTGCACCGACCTGCTGGTGCGCGCTGGCGCCTCGGTGATGTTCTCGGAAGTAACCGAGGTACGCGATGGCATCGATCAACTGACCTCGCGTGCCTCTACGCCCGAGGTAGCCGAGGCAATGATCCGCGAGATGGCCTGGTACGACAACTACCTGAACAAGGGCCGCGTGGACCGCAGTGCCAACACCACCCCCGGTAATAAAAAGGGCGGGCTGTCGAATATTGTAGAAAAAGCCATGGGCTCTATCGTCAAGTCTGGATCTGCGCCCATCACCGGCATTTTGGCACCGGGCGAGAAGTTGCAGCAAAAAGGCTTGACCTATGCCGCAACGCCCGCGTCTGACTTTATCTGCGGCACCTTGCAACTGGCTGCAGGCATGAATTTGCACGTTTTCACTACAGGCCGTGGCACTCCTTATGGACTGGCCGCCTGCCCTGTGATCAAGGTGGCGACACGCACCGATCTGGCACGCCGCTGGCACGACTTGATGGATGTCAACGCTGGAAGAATTGCCGATGGCGGTGCCACGATTGAGGACATGGGCTGGGAGCTTTTCCAACTGATGCTGGATGTGGCCAGTGGTAAGAAAAAAACTTGGGCTGAGCAGTGGAAACTGCACAACGCCTTGGTACTGTTCAATCCAGCGCCAGTGACCTGAAACGGGTAACTGCTTGGTTAGTCGATATGGATTTTTACTATGCAAAAAACGCTGCCAAGGCAGCGTTTTTTTTGATGTAATCCCACTTCTGACTTGATCAGATCACAGGGGCAGGCCGCATGTTGCCCACAAACGCTGAGTAGCCCCAAGTCACGTTGGATGATTAAGCAGGAGGTGCCCATCTTGGCACCCATCTCTGCGGCTTTGGGGATTGACCCGCTGCACTTTGCCATGATCGTGATTGTGAATCTGACCATGGGTATGCTCACACCACCCGTGGGTAGGTTGCTGTTTGTGACCGCCGTTGCCACGCTCACACCGATTGCTGCCCTGACACGAGAGTTGCCATCTTTATCGTCGCACAACTGATTGCGCTGGTGATTTTGACTTTTGTACCTACGCTATCAACAGCGTTGCCGCACGCGTTTGGTTTCAATTCACAGCGGTTGCGCAACAAAAAAGCCCGCGAGTCCCAGGCTTTTTTATTTTCACAATAGTAGGCTAGGCTCAATGTCTGTGGTTGACTTTGCGGGCCAAAAATTCGCCTGCAAACTGCACGAGAGAGACCAGTGCGACCAAAATCACGATGACTTCGAACATGACCTTGGTTTCGTAGCGTTCATAACCATAGCGGATCGCCAGATCACCCAACCCTCCAGCGCCGACTGCACCCGCCATGGCCGATGCGTTGACGATGGCGATGACGCTGACTGTCATGCCTCCGATGATGCCGGGGAGTGCTTCTGGCAGCAGGACGTGGCGCACGATATGCCAGCGTTTGCAACCCATGGCGCGCGCTGCTTCGACCAGTCCGGGGTCCACGTCGTTCAGGCTAACTTGGGCAATGCGTGCATAGAACGGAATCAGGTTCACCGACAGAGGTACGACTGCTGCCCAGGTACCCAGCGTGGTGCCGACGATGCTGCGTGTCACGGGCAACAAAGCCACAAGCAAGATGATGAAAGGAATGGCACGAAAAATATTGACCGTCATAGACAGCCCCTTGTAAAAGTGCGGGCGTGCATACAAACCGCGGGGGCCTGTGATTGTGAGTACGACAGCCAGCACTAACCCCAGACTGATGGCAATCAGCGAGGCGGATGCCACCATCAGCAAGGTCTCGGCAAAAGCTTGCAAATATTTGTCAATTGGTGCGGACATAACCCAGCAATTCCAGATGGTCAGCACCCGTGGCGTGGTGCAATGTTTCGAGGGACGGCAGATTTGCTACGGGCGTTGAGATCAGCAACTGGCCCAGTGCATGGCCGTCCAATCGGTCCAGACCTCCGTGCAACAGTGTCGCCTGCGGGCCCAATGCGGCAAGGGCTTGCAACGGCAAACCTTGTGCGTGCCGGGAGCCAGTAAAGCGCAGGCTGAACACGGCCCGGTCCAGCGGTTCGGTTGGTGCGGCCATTAATTGCTGTGCCAGATCGGGCGGCAGGTCTTGCTGCAAAGGGCGCAGCAACGCTTGTGTGGCTTGGGCTTGTGGCGCGCCAAAGACGCGCCAGACTTTGCCAACTTCTTGCACCTGCCCACGGTCCAGGACCAGAACGCGATCACAGATGGCGCGTATCACACCCATGTCATGCGTGATCAGCACGACGGTCAGTTTCAACTGTCGGTTGATATCGCGCAGCAGCGTTAAGATGGATTGCGTAGTTTCTGGATCAAGCGCGGATGTGGCTTCGTCACACAACAATACCTCTGGGGCATGCACCAATGCCCGCGCAATGCCGACGCGCTGTTTTTGTCCTCCTGATAGCTGTGCTGGGTAGACGTTGGCTTTGTCGGTCAGTCCGACCAAGTTCAAGAGTTCGTCTACGCGGCGCTTGATGAGGGCAGGGCGCTCACCGGCCACACGTAGCGGTAGGGCAATGTTCTCAGCCACGGTCTTGGCAGAGAGCAGGTTGAAATGCTGAAAAATCATGCCAATGCGGCGGCGCAACGTGACCAGCGCTTCTTCGGCGAGCTTGGCCGGATTGATGCCGTGCACCTGTACTTGACCGGATGTCGGCGTTTCCAGCGCGTTGATGGTGCGCAGCAGTGTGGATTTGCCGGCACCACTTCGGCCAATGATGCCGAACACTTCGCCATGGCGGATATCAAAGCTCACGGCACTCAGCGCTTCGACCAGGCCGCTATGGCCTGCATAGGATTTACCAACGTTGTCAAAAACAATGTGCGGTGCCAATTGCACGGCAGGGGGGAGGGTGGTCATGCAGTCAGTCAGAACGCTGGAATGACCGAGCCTTGGTATTTCTGCTGAATGAACTGGCGCACAGGTTCAGACTGGTAAGCGGCGACCAGTTGGCGTGTCCATGGCGCCTCTTTGTCTGCGGCGCGTACAGCAATGATGTTGACGTAAGGGTTGCGCTCGCGTTTCTCCACGGCAATACCGTCGCGCGTCGCAACCAGGCCAGCTTGGTAGGCAAAACTGTTGACGATGGCCGCTGCCGCTAAGTCATCCAATGATCGTGCCAGGACCACCGAAGCTATTTCCACCAGTTCAATTTTTTGGTGCAAAGCCGTAATGTCTGCCAGTGAAGCTGTGCTGGTAAAGGGGTCGAAATCAGCGCGTAAGTTCAATACACCCTGATCACGCAGCACCACCAAGGCCCGCGTCTGGTTGCTTGGGTCGTTCGGTATGCCAACGCGAGCGCCTGCGGGTAAATCACTTAAACGTTTGTATTTGCGCGAATAAAACGCGATCGGTGAGATATAGGTATCGCCTGCCGAAACCAGTTGATAGCCGCGTTGCTGGTTCTGATCGCGCAGGAAGGGAATGTGCTGGAAGGAGTTCACTTCCAGATCACCATTGTGTACACCCTCATTTGGGCTGATGGCCCCGCTGAGGACCACGGCTTTGACGTTCAATCCGCGCTCTTTGGCCACTTTGGTGACGACTTCCCAAATCTCTTCATCCACACCGCCCCGCACCCCCACGCGAATCACCGGAGGTGATGCCGCCGATGCCAAAGCGAGAGATGGAAGATTGACCACTGCTGCAGGCAGCAGAAATGCTGCGGATGTACGAAGAAAGTCACGTTTATTCATTTCTGGGGCTCCGATCAAGATAGGCAGTTAAGGGCGCCAGTATTTCGGGCCCCGCAGAGCGGGGCAACAAAGCTTTTCAACTATGCAAATGCGGTGTTTGCATGAAGCGCGTGCGTTGATGTGCAAGCGGCGGGTATCCAGGTGATCGCAGCGCCGTGGCTATGTTCTTGTGAGGCTTTTTGTAGCTGAGCGGCATGTGGGGTGTAAAGGTCGATTGCAAACGGCCCTTCTCCCTGATGTGCCAGTTGTGCTGCGGCTTCGGGGGTGGCCTTGGCTGTTTCAAGTTGCAGCACCGTAGTGCCCAAGTGCAGGCGGGCAAACTCATCGACAAGATCTGTAGTGCTGTCTAAACCTAGCAAAGCTTGGTAGCGTTTCAGTGATGCGGCCAGGTCATGCACTGCGATACGCAGCTGTGCCACGCCATGGACCCCATTTGCATGGTTTCTGACATCGCCCTCTGGCACACGCAAGGCACGTGGCGTGACGTCTCCGCATAGAAATGGCAGGTCAGCCGTGAGCGGGCGTGCGTTTTGCCACCGCAGTTCCACGCCATCCGGGCGCAAGCGGCCACCGTTGACAGGCGATTGGTAAGCCAGACCCCGAGAGAGCGCCTGTGCCACGGTCTCTGTCGTGGTGCTGGGCAGCAGAGCGAAATCCACGATGCCAGGGCCAAATTGCTGAAGCTTAGGCCACCACGGATGGTGTGCTTCTGGCCCTTTCCACGCGATCAGTTCGAAGTAGGCACCGTCCTGAAAGACAACCAACGCGTTGTGTGTGGCGCGGCCTGGATGATCTCCACCGGGCGTGACGGTAAATCCAAGATGGTGGTAGTCGCTGATGGCTTTTTGCAAGTCATTTACGGCGATCACGATGTGGTCCAAAGGCAAGGACATGATTTTTTTTTCCGGTTGCTGAAAACGCCAGCATGGCGTCTGCAGACACGGAGCGCAAATGCGAAAAATGTGTTTGTTTATGCGCTCGGCATCACTGCATGCATATCTGTTTCTCGCATATCTAACTGCGAAAACATCGCTTCAGAAAAGCGAGTGAACTTTCTAGCATTCATGGCAGCTGGTGGGAGATTTCTCTTTCTCAGTTCTTGCATTACAGCGCCGCAACGGCATGAAGGATGGATGGTCTCGTGCAGAAACAAAGCAGAAGCAAACGTCAAGGTTGGTGGCTGGCAGCCATGGTCGCAGGGGTTTGGATGGCCGGTTGCACCCAGCAAAGCGCTACAGAGACTGCCGGGCGGCAGGGCGCTGCAGCGCAAGGCGGTGAGCTGGTCTATCTGGAGCAACAGGCGCACACCAACCTGTATCCCCCAGCGGGCGGCTTTTATCCCAATGGCGGCGTACTCAACCAAATCACCGACAAGCTGACTTACCAAGATCCGAAAACGCTGGAAATTCAGCCTTGGGTTGCGCAGTCTTGGTCGATTAACGATAACGCCACCGAGTTCACTTTCAAGCTGCGCAGCGGCGTGAGCTTCTCGGACGGTACGCCCTTGGATGCAGCGGCCGTTGCGAAGAATTTCGACACTTATGGCTTGGGCAACAAAGCCTTGAAGTTGCCCGTGTCGGAAGTCATCAACAACTACCAGCGCAGTGAGGTGCTGGATCCACTGACCGTCAAGTTTTACTTCAGCAAGCCTTCTCCAGGCTTCTTGCAAGGGACGTCGGTGATTGGTTCGGGTCTGGTGTCTCTGGCCACCTTGGCACGACCTTTTGAAGAGTTGGGAGACGCCACCCGCATCATTGGCTCCGGCCCGTTTGTGGTGGAGCGTGAAACGTTAGGCAAGGAACTACTGCTCAAGGCACGGGCGGATTACAACTGGGGGCCCAGCCAACATGCACACCAGGGGCGGGCGCGTCTGGACAGCATCCGCTTTGTGGTGACACCCGAGGACAGTGTGCGCATCGGAGCGTTGCTATCTGGGCAGGCTGGTCTGATCCGTCAAGTGCAGGCATATGACGAAAAGCGTGTGCAGGACCAGAAATTTCAAATTCATGCGCCTTCCACACGCGGTGTGAATAACAGCATCGCGTTCCGCCCTGACAACCCGTTGGTCGCAGATTTGCGTGTGCGCCAAGCGCTGTTGCACGGCACAAATACGGCCGAAGTGGTGCAGACACTGTTTTCTGCGAATTATCCTCAGGCGACATCGGTGGTGGCCAAATCAGCAGCGGGCTATGTGGATCTGGCCGCAGAGCTGAAGTTTGACCCTGAAAAAGCGCAACGTCTGCTGGACGAAGCAGGCTGGACGCTGGGCAGCCAAGGGCTGCGACAGAAAGATGGTCAGACTCTGGTGCTGACCGCCTACGAGGCCCTGCCACAGCCGCAGAACAAAGAAACCCTGCAATTGGTGGCGCAGCAGTGGGGCAAGCTGGGTGTCAAGCTGAATGTGCTGGCTGGTGATGCGGGCAGCCGCATTGTGGATAGCCTAGACCCGGCCAAGACACCGGTAACGCCCGGAATGGTGGGCCGTGCTGACGCCGATGTGATCAAGAGCTATTTTTACCCCAGCAATCGCAATGCGCTGCTGCAAAAGGGGGGGGTGAGCCAGAAGGTCAACAGCTTTGTGGATGACAAGCTCAACGGTTTGCTGGATGCAATTGCTGCCGAAACCGATTCCGCCCAGCGCCTGCAGCTCACCAGCGATGTACAGCGTTACCTGATTGCGCAGGCCTATGTGATTCCGATTTTTGAAGAACCACAGGCCTTTGCTGGCGCCACTTGGGTGCAGGACGTTGGTTTTGAAGCCGTGGGCCGCCCCAGCTTCTACGCCACATGGTTGAGCAAGCATTGAGGGCTCAATCATGGTTCACAAAAAATACCGCCAAACATGGCTGTTAACAGGGGTAGTGGCAACTGGCCTGTGGCTGTCGGGCTGCTCGCCCAAGAGCGGTGCTGCTGAAGATGCGCAAGTGCAGGCCGGCGCGCCGATTCCGGGTGGCACCCTCGTGTATCTGGAGCAGCAGGCCCACACCAGCCTGTATCCGCCAGCAGGGGGTTTTTATCCAAACGGCGGCATTCTGAATCAGATCACAGACAAACTGACTTATCAGAACCCTGAAACCCTGGAGATTGAACCCTGGATTGCCGAGGCATGGACGATCAGCAACGATGCCACCGAATACAGCTTCAAGTTGCGTGAAGGCGTAACTTTCTCGGACGGTACCCCGCTGGATGCTGCCGCTGTCGCCAAAAACTTCGACACCTTCGGGCTGGGCAACAAGGCACTCAAGCACTCGGTATCCGAGGTCATCAACAACTACCAGCGCAGTGAGGTGGTGGATGCACACACCGTCAAGTTCTATTTCAGCCAGCCTTCGCCAGGTTTTTTGCAAGCCACTTCGGTGATCGGCTCGGGCCTTGTGTCGCCTGCAACACTGGAGCACGCCCTGGATGAGTTGGGCGATGCGACCAAGGTGATTGGCTCTGGCCCCTTCGTGGTGGCCAGCGAGACCCTGGGCAAGGAGCTGCAACTGGCCGCGCGCACGGACTATGCCTGGGGCCCCATCAAGCTGGCACACCAGGGGCGTGCAAGGCTGGATGGCATACAGATTGTGGTGGCCCCCGAAGACGGTGTGCGCATTGGTGCGCTGCTGGCAGGGCAGGCGGGTTTTATCCGTCAGATCCAGGCATATGACGAAAAGCGTGTGCAGGAGCGGCAGTTCCCCATCTACGCGTCATCTACGCGCGGTGTGAACGGCAGCCTGGCTTTCCGTCCTGACAACCCATTGGTGGCCGATGTGCGCGTGCGCAAGGCCTTGCTGTACGCCACCGATGCGCAGCAGATCGTGCAGACACTGTTCTCGGCCCACTATCCGCAGGCCACAGGTGTCATCGTGTCCACGGCGGCGGGCTATGCGGATCTGTCGGACAAGCTGAAATTCGACCCAGAACAGGCCAGGGCGCTGCTGGATGAAGCGGGCTGGAAGCCCGGTCCCGGTGGCGTGCGCGAGAAGGACGGCCAGCCTCTGGTGCTGTCAACCTATGAGTCGCTCAACTATGTGCAGAACAAAGAAGTGCTGCAACTGATTGCCCAGCAATGGGCGCAGGTGGGTGTCCAGTTCAATGTGCTTGCAGGCGATCTGGGCAGCAAGACGCTGGACAGTTTGGATCCGCTCAAAACCCCCGTGATTCCGGCCATGGTAGGCCGCGCCGATCCGGATGTGATCAAGAGCAACTATTACCCGACCAATCGCAATCTGTTGCTGCAAAAAGGCGGTGTGAGCCAGAAGGTCAACACTTTTGTCGACGACCGGCTCAACAGTTTGTTGGATGCCATTGCCCGGGAACCGGTCACCACCCAAAGATTGGAGCTGACGCGCGAGGTGCAGCACTATTTGGTGGATCAGGCCTACGTGATTCCTTTGTTTGAGGAGCCCCAGGTTTTTGCGGGCGCCCCTTGGGTCAAGGATGTGGCTTTCGAAGCGGTGGGCCGCCCCAGTTTTTATGCCACTTGGCTTGACAAGCACTGAGACTGAGGCCAGCACATGATGAACTCCTATCTCTTACGCCGCATCGGTCAGGCTCTGCTGGTGTTGTGGGCCGCGTTTACCACGTCGTTTGTGTTGCTGCAGTTGATGCCAGGCGATGCGGTGTTGATCAAGTTCCTCAACCCTGATCTGGGCCTTGGACCGGATCAGATTGCCGAGATACAGGCCGCCTACGGAACAGATCAGCCCGCCTGGCGCCAGTACCTGCATACGCTGGGCCAGTTTCTGACAGGAAATTTTGGGTATTCGCTGCAGGCCGGTGTACCTGTCAGTGAAGGGCTGACTACCAACTTGCCTCCAACCTTGCGGTTGGCGGCTTTGGGGTTGACCGTCGCCTTGCTGCTGGCACTGGCACTGGCCTTGGCGGCCAGTGTGGTGCGGGTTCAAGGTGTGCGCGCATTGCTGCAGTCGCTGCCGTCGCTGTTTGTGTCCATACCGGTGTTTTGGCTGGGCATCATGCTGATCCAGTGGGTGTCCTTCCGGCTGGGGTGGGTGCCGGTCATCAATCCTGGCCTCTGGCAAGGCTTGATCTTGCCAACGCTGACGCTGGCGGTGCCTATTTCTGCACCGTTGGCGCAGATTTTGATGCGCAATCTGGATGCCGCCATGGCCCAGCCTTATGTGGCTGTGGCACGTGCCAAAGGGGCATCGCAGTTGCATGTGCTGCTGCGCCATGCCGCTCGCAATGCCTTGCTGCCTGTGCTGACCATGGCTGGTGTGCTGTTTGGTGAGTTGCTGGCGGGTGCCGTGGTGACCGAAGCCGTGTTCGGTCTCAACGGTCTGGGCAGTCTGACCCAACAGGCCGTTGGCAACCAAGACACCGCCGTGCTGCAAGCCGTGGTGATGGTGTCGGCGACGGCTTTTGTGATGATCAATCTGATGGTGGATCTGCTCTATCCCTGGCTGGATCCACGGCTGCGCTATGCGGCAGGAGGCTGATGCGATGAATGCATTCACACACAACGAAGATTTGGTGCTACAGGTGTCTTCAGTCACTGAGGGCAAGGCCCATCAGCAACTCCAACAAGTCGAGAAAACACAGACTGTGCCTTGGTCTTATCGCCCAGCCTTGCAAGCTGCATTGCGACGCGCCGCGCGCATGCCTCTAGGGCTGTGGCTGGCGTGGAGCGTGGTCATTCTGGTGCTGCTGTGGGCTGTCTTGCCCGGTTGGTTCAGCGGCCATGATCCGCTCGTCGGTCAGGCGGGCCAGCAGTTACAGGCACCGGGCTCTGGCCATTGGCTGGGGACGGATGCTTTGGGGCGCGACGTTTGGGCCCGCGTGGTTCATGGCGCTGTGCACTCGCTGGCTGGGGCACTGGTGGCGGTGGGTGTGGGCTTGGTGGTGGGCACAACTTTGGGTTTGCTGGCTGGTGCGCTAGGAGGGCGCATCGACGATGCCCTGATGCGTCTGGTTGATGTGCTGCTGGCAGTGCCTTCTTTGTTGCTGTCACTGACCATCATCATCATGCTGGGCTTTGGTACGGTGAATGCTGCGATTGCCGTGGGCGTGGCCTCGGTGGCCAGTTTTGCGCGGTTGGTGCGTTCAGAGGTGGTGCGTGTGCGCAGAACGGAGTATGTGGAGGCGGCCTTCGGCAGCGGTGGGCGTTTCAGCGCTGTGCTGTGGCGGCATGTGCTGCCCAATTCGCTGACATCGGTGGTGGCGTTGGCTGCACTGCAGTTCGGGACGGCCATTTTGGCGATCGCCACGCTGGGTTTTCTGGGCTATGGCGCTCCACCACCCACTCCGGAGTGGGGGCTGTTGATTGCAGAGGGGCGTAACTACTTGTCTACTGCATGGTGGTTGACCACTGCGCCTGGGCTGGTGGTCGTGGCAATGGTGCTGGCGGTCAATCGCATCAGCGCTTCCTTGTCAGGAGGCCAACCATGAGCGCTTGGCAATTTTGGCGGCAACGTTTGCTGCGCACGGCTGGGCAATCGCCTGTTCTCCCCGCAGTTCCGGTTTCAGGTGTCGATGCTGTATTGGAAATCGACAACCTGCAAATCGCCTACCGTGAAGGTGATCAGCTGCGGCAGGTTGTGCATGGTGTTTCTCTGACAGTGCGTCCTGGCGAGGTGGTGGCCTTGGTGGGTGAGTCGGGCTCGGGTAAATCCACCACCTCGCAGGCTGCTATTGGCCTGCTGCCCAGCAATGGTCAGGTCGTGGATGGAAGCATTCGCCTTCTCGGCCAGGATGTGACCTATGCCGGGGAGGCGCAGTGGCGCAGCCTGCGTGGGCGGGTGGTGAGCCTGGTGCCGCAAGACCCTGGCGCATCTTTGAACCCGGTGCGCACCATTGGCGCTCAGGTGGCTGAGGTGCTGCAGTTGCATGGCTGGCGCGATGCTACAGCCATTGAAAAACAGGTGGTAGATCTGCTGCGAAAGGTGGGCATGACACGACCTGAGCTGCGCTACCGCCAGTACCCGCATGAACTTTCAGGGGGCATGAAGCAGCGTGTATTGATTGCCATGGCCGTGGCTTTGAAACCAGCGCTGATCATTGCGGATGAGCCCACCAGTGCATTGGACGTCACCGTACAGCGTCGTATTCTGGATCTGATCGACACCCTGCGCCGCGAGACGGGCACGGCCGTGCTGTTGGTGACCCATGACTTGGGGGTGGCGGCTGACCGCTCACACCGCATCGTGGTGCTGCGCCATGGCCGTATTCAGGAGGCCGGTGAAACCTTGCAGGTGCTGCGCCAGCCGCAAAGCAGCTACGCACGCCAGTTGCTGGCCGATGCGCCCGCCTTGTCTGCTCCGCCTGCCCGGGCAGCGTTGCCTGAAAACACGACGGATGACTGGGCTGTTCAGGTGCAGGGGCTGCGCCAGCAGTTTGTGGTGCCCGGTCACGTTGAACCCTTCAAGGCGGTCGATGGCGTGTCTTTCCAGGTACAGCGTGGCAGTACGCATGCGATTGTGGGCGAGTCAGGATCGGGCAAGACCACCACTATCCGTGCGTTGGTGGGACTGTTGCGGCCAACGGAAGGGCAGATTCAGATTGCAGGCGTGGATGTCACCGCTTTGCGTGGTGAGGCGTTGCGGCAATTTCGGCGCAAGGTGCAGCTGGTGTACCAGAACCCTTTCGCATCGCTGGACCCGCGCCAGTCGGTGTTCGACATTGTTGAAGAGCCGTTGCGCAATTTCGACCGCTTGCCTGTGGCGGTGCGCAGTCAGCGTGTTCAAGAGACGTTGGCCCGTGTGGGGCTGGCCAGTGAACTACAGACGCGCAAACCCCATGCATTGTCTGGCG
Organism: uncultured Comamonas sp.; assembly: GCA_963520865.1. Classification (GTDB taxonomy): domain Bacteria; phylum Pseudomonadota; class Gammaproteobacteria; order Burkholderiales; family Burkholderiaceae_C; genus Comamonas. The sequence goes on along the minus strand of CAUQST010000026.1, from coordinate 39,305 downwards.
GGCAGCGTCAGCGCGTTGCCATCGCCCGTGCTTTGGTGCTGCAGCCTGAAGTGTTGGTGCTGGACGAAGCTGTATCCGCCCTCGATGTAACCGTGCAGTCGCAGATTTTGAAGCTTTTAGAAACGTTGCAGCAGCAACTGCAATTGACCTATGTATTTGTTACGCATGACCTATCGGTGGTGCGCCAGATCGCCCATACCGTCTCCGTGCTTCAACACGGCAAGGTGGTAGAGCAGGGCTCGGTGGAGCAGGTCTTTCTGCACCCACGCAGCCATTACACCCGTGAACTGATCGCTGCCATTCCTGGCACAAGGAGTACTGATTTTGTCCAATCTCACCCCATTCCCGAAGAAACGCCTGGGCTACTTCAGCCGCTTGCTGGATGATGTGCCTGCCGCCGAGCGCTATCGCTTGGTGACCGAGCAGATTGCACACGCCGAGGCGCTGGGCTTTGACTCTGCATGGGTGGCACAGCACCATTTCCATGAAAACGAGGGCGGCTTGCCCTCTCCCCTGGTATTTTTGGCCCATGTCGCGCAGCGTACGCAGCGCATCCGGCTGGGCACGGGTGTAGTGACATTGAGCATGGAAAACGCGATCCGCGTGGCCGAGGATGCCGCAGTGCTGGATCTGCTGTCTGGAGGGCGGCTGGAAGTGGGGCTGGGCACGGGCGGTACGGCGGAGTCGTTTGAAGCCTTTGGTGTGGCCAGCCATGAACGGGGCGCTGTGTATGGGCGCAATCTCGAGATTTTGCGTGCGGCCTGGCGTGGTGATGCGCTCCAAGGCGGGGTACGTATCTACCCCACAGCACCCCATTTGCTGCAGCGCGTATGGCAAGCCACGTTCTCTGTGGAGGGCGGGCAGCGCGCAGGTGCCGCCGGCGAAGGGTTGATGCTCTCACGCACCCAGCCGCGCCCTGAGCAAGCGCCGCATTTGACGTTGTCGGACATTCAAAACCCCATCATTGATGCCTATCTGGCCGCTTTGCCGCAAGGGCAGGCCCCGCGCATTCTGGGCTCGCGCTCTTTGCTCGTCACTGATCGCAGAGAAGATGCCTTGCGTTGGGCAGAAACAGGCTTGCGCCGCTTGGCTGTGCGCCATGCCAAGCCAACAGCAGGACCTTTCCCACGTGTAAGCCCAGATGCACCGCTGGAAGAGCTGATTCGGGCCTATGACGTGCACATCGGCACCCCGGATGAGGTGATTGCGTCATTGCAAGCCGATACCGCCTTGGCGCGCACGACCGATCTGGTGTTTCAGGTGCACTCCATCGATCCACCGCATGAGGCCATCCTGCGTTCACTGGAGCTGACTGCCAAATATGTGGCGCCAGCTTTGGGATGGACGGCCTCCAGCCCAGCTTTTGCCAATCCATCCGTGTCTGCCGTCGAATCTGAACTGCAGCCCGCGTAAGACAGGAGTTAAACCATGACCGAGCTATCGCATACAAAATCCGGCGTTGTAGCGGGATTGCGCATTGACCATGTCGATGTGATCGATTTTCTGGCTGATATCGTTCCAGGAGACTGGTTGGACCAGCTGCGCCGTACTCGCCCGGAAACGCGTTCCCAGGCCCAAAAAAGCCATGATGCGTTGTTCGCGCCTGCGGAGCCTATTGTGGGCCAGGTTACACGTGCTGAACGCCATGCAGTGGCAGCCTTTGTCGCACTGCTGCACCAGCAAGCGGAGGCGGCAGACTTTCATTTGCAATTGCTGCAGGAGCTGTCTCCCACCTGGTTTTCTGCAGTGCGCAGTGCAGTGGCAGCCGGTGTTACACAAGGGCCGTACGGGAAATTTCCTGCCGGGCCACTGAGCATTGAAAACCAAGAAGGGCTGGAGCTGCAGCTGTCTGATGCGCTGCGCGCTGTGCTGGGCGAGCGTTTGTATGCGGCCTTCCACCACGCGCATTTTCTGGTGTTTCACCCCCGTGACGCGGCGCCCGAACGTCTGCGTGCGCTGGAGGCTGCTGGCTGGCTGCCTGACGACATCGTGGTGCTGTCGCAATTGGTTGCTTTTTTGAGTTTTCAACTGCGGGTAGTGGCGGGCCTGCGGGTGCTGGTGGAAGGGTGGGGCGAGGTTGTTGCTGTCCCAGTTACCCGTAGCGCCGTCTCTCAGTCAGTGCCTGCAGGCACTGCGCCAAGTCCTGTTGCGGGTGCTGCACCCGTCGTTTTCACTCAGGCTGAACTACAATGGCAGGCTTGGCTGGAACCGTTGGATGAGAGCGCTCTGACAGAGCGCCACTTTGCGGGCCTTGTGGATGCGGCCAGAGCCAAATCGCCGTATTTCCGGCTGCTGGCGCGCGATCCGGACACACTGGGCGCACGCACCCGTACCGACAAGGACATCTTCTACAACCCTGAGGCAGGCTTGCCGCGGGCGGAACGTGAATTGGCTGCGGCAGCGGCCTCTCGCTACAACGGCTGCATTTACTGCGCCTCGGTGCATGCCCGCTTTGCCAGCCACTTTTCGCGGCGCAAGGACGATGTCCAGCGTTTGCTGGATGAGGGCGTGCATGCCAACCTGGATCCGCGCTGGAATGCCATTGTCGATGCCAGCGTGGCTTTGAGCGCAACCCCACCGCGTTTGAATGCATCGCACATTGCCGCTTTGCGCAACCAGGGCCTGGATGCCCAGGCTGCTGCGGATTTGGTGCATGCAGCAGCCTTCTTTAACTGGGCCAATCGCCTGATGCTGTCGCTGGGCGAGCCTCACTACTGACAACAGCGGTGACAGGCGATGGCTGCAGGCCTGACCGGGCTCCACAGTTTGGGAAGCGGGCCATGCTTGAGCCATGACGGAAAAGGTGTTGTGTGGGGGTGCATGGCCGAGGTAGTCGGCCTGCGACCGCACCTGCACTAGTGCTGGCACCCGCACCTTGTGTACTGAGCATCATCGAGTTCTTGGCACGTGCACAGCGCAGGCCGAACCAGCCTCACGGTTTCAGGGATTGGTTATCTGCAGCGAAAAAAAAGGCAGCCCGGGCTGCCTTTTTTATTTTCTAGATAGCTTGGAATGCTTATGAATACTGCTGAAAGTACAGGTTTATCTGCCTCAGTAAGCATAAGCCTGAGCGGCTTCTTTCTGTGCAGGGTTCAGGCTGGCCAGTGCAGCTTGGTGCTCAGCATACTGCTGCGGGTAAAAGCGCCGGGCCACATCAAGGTGCGAGCGCACGCGGCCCTTCAGCGCATTGGTGCCAATATGACTGAACAAAGGATTGAGCGGATCGCTCTCTGGCCCGCGTGCCTGGCTGGCCAGGTGCGCGGGCAAGTTGAGCAGCGGCACTTCGTGCGCATGCAGGCTGGGTGAAAAGAAGTAAGCGATGGAGTAGCGGCTGATCCCGGCGCAGGGTGAGCGCACGCGGTGCACATTGGCGCGCAGGTAGCCGTTGGTAGCCAGCTCCAGCATTTCCCCGATGTTGATGACAAAGGCATTTTTGCGGGGTGGCACATCCAGCCAGCCTTGTGGCGTTTGCACCTGCAGACCACCGACTTGGTCTTGCAGCAGCAAGGTCAGCAAACCGCCATCCTTGTGCGGGCCAACACCTTGGTCGGGCTGGCCACTGCCTTGGCCCGGGTAATGAATGATCTTGAGGCGATGGTTGTGCGGCGAGGCCACCAGCTGGTTCAGTGCAGTGGCCGGTTGCTCTAGGGCTACCAGAAAGGCTTTGAGCAGGCGCTGTGCCACGGCACGTGTCGTGTCCAGCCAGAGCAGAATTTCTGATTGCAGCGCGGGCTGCGCTTGGGGCCACTGGTTCGGGCCTTGCAGCCCCCACCACTGTGGCGTTTCGGGGCTTAGTGGCACGGCCGGCAGCTCTTCACCAAAGTCAATTTGTTCGCGCAGGTCGGGTTGCAGGCGGGTGATTTCCCCGCCGACGCCGGTGTAGCCGCGAAAGTGGCGGGTCTGCGCTATCGCGATTTGCTGCTTGGCGGCAGCGGGTAGCGCAAAAAACTGCCGGGCTGCTGCTTCCAGGCGGGCAATGTGTTCAGGCGAAATACCGTGCCCTTCAAGGTAGAAGAACCCGGTCTCACGCGCAATGTGCGCCAGGCGGCTGTGTGCGGGCGTGTGTTGCTCGCTCTCGCCCAGCTCTTGCAGATTGATGACGGGCAGGGCATTGACGGTGACGGCGGCGCTGGCGGCCAAGGCGGAAGCAATGGTGCTCATAAGGACTCCTGAAAATCGAAAGGTGCAGAAGAAACGGTGGCCGGCGTGGTTGTATGACTGTGCGCAAGCGCTTGGCGCAGGTCGCCCAGCAGATCGTCAGGGTGTTCAATGCCCATCGACAGCCGAACCAAGCCCGGTGCAATGCCGGCGCGCGCCAGCTCTGCATCGGTCAGTAGGTGGTGGGTGGTCTCAGCGGGAATGGCGGCCAGTGATTTGCTGTCGCCAATATTCACCAACCGCTGGAACAGTTGCAGGGCATCATAAAAACGCTGAGCGCTGGCGCGGCCACCATGCAATTCAAACGATAGCAAGCCAGGAATGCGGCCCTCGTGCAGATAGCGCGTGGCGTGGGCATAGTCGGGGTGACTGGGGTGGGCTACATGCTGGATGTGGCTGACCTGCGGGAGGCTCTGCAGAAAAGTCAGCACCGCACGGGTGTTGCTGCTGATGCGGTCAATGCGCAGTGCCAGCGTCTCTAGTCCCTGTAGCAGCAAGAAGGCAGAGTTGGCTGCCAGCGTGGCGCCGGCATTGCGCAGCATGACGGTGCGTGCACGGGCCACGACGGGTGCTTCAGGGTAGCGTTCGGTGAACACCACTTGGTGAAAGGCCGGTTCTGGCTGTGTTAGCTGCGGGTAGCGTTGGGCGTGCGCCTGCCAGTCGAAACGGCCACCATCTACAATCAAACCCCCCATGACCACGCCATGACCGCCGATGTACTTCGTGGCCGAATGCACAACCACATCTGCTCCGTGCTGGAAGGGGCGGATCAGCAGTGGTGTGGCGCAGGTGTTGTCTACCACCACGGCCACGCCTTGGGCGTGGGCGATGTGGGCGATATGGTCCAGATCGGCCACATCGCCCGATGGGTTACCCACAGATTCAACAAACACGGCTTTGGTCTGCGGGGTGATCGCTTGGTGCAGCGCATCAGGATCGTTCCGTGCCACCACGGTGCTGTGGATGCCCCGACCTTGCAACACATGCGCAATCAGATTGTGCGAGCCACCGTACAAGGTCGAAGCCACGATGACGTGATCCCCCACTTGCGCCAAAGTGGCCAGCGCAATGTCGATCGCTGCCATGCCTGATGCCACCGCTAGAGCCGCTGTGCCACCTTCCAATTGCGTGATGCGTTGCTCCAGCACGCTCTGGGTAGGGTTGCTGGTGCGGGCGTAAATGTGGCCTTCCTGCACCAGGTCAAACAGCTCAGCGCCTTGCTGGGCGTTCTCAAACAGGTACGAGGTGGAGTGGTAAACCGGTACTGCAGCGCTACGCTGGTGCTGCAAGCCGTCATAGCCAGAATGCAGCACCACGGTGTCCGCATGCCAGTGGGAGGCCGGCGACTGACTCATGCGTGCAGCGCTTCGGGGTGGTGCGCGCTGGCGGCAGGCACGGTGGTGGTGGCGCTTGTTGGTTTGCGTACCCATGAGCCCGAAATTTGCTGGGGATTGCGCAGCAGGTTCAGGATGGGGCAGGTCTTTTCCACCGCATCAAACAATGTTTGCAGTTGCGTGTCAGTAGCGGTGGATTGCAGTTGCACTTCGTAGTGAATGTCATGCGGCCAGATGGGCGTCGCCTCATGACCGGGCTGACCCGCACGCGGATCAATGGTGCCGTGAATATCCACCTCAATGCTGTCCAGCGGCACTTGCAGCAATGCGGCCTGAATTTCAAAGATGTGGGTCACGCAGGTGCCCAACACGCCGAGTTGCAACTCGGGCGAGGATGGTCCGAGGTTGAAACCAGCGAAGTCATGGGGGCTGTCACTGATGATCTGGTGCTCACGAATGCGCAAACGGCGTATACCGCTACGCCCTTCAGCAGTGACGTGGGCGTGCAGCTGATTGGCCTGAGCGGTCCCATCGGCAACACGTTGCTGGCGCGCCAAGACGGCAGTGCGCTTGTGGGAAAGATAGTTGTTGAGGCCCATGGTGATGCTCCGTGTGATGGGTAAACCGATTGGAAAGACGCCATGGTTGAGCACACCCGCGATCAAAGCTACGAAGTTTTGCGTGTTTGCTTATGAGTTTTTTGTGAGCAAGTAGCCCTGGCAGAACGCGAAGTTTTCCGTATATCGATACCTGTTTTTGTTGCTTGTGACAAAGGGGTGTGCAACCTATCGTGGTAGCACTTTCTATCTTCATCACGAGGGACGATATGGCAGATTTTTCGCAAGAACAACGCAATGCTTGGAAGCGCCGCCACTTTCTGGGTGCCGCTGCGGGTGTGGCCACCGTGGGTGCTGCCACTGGCCTGCTGCCTCAGGTCGCACGGTCACAGCCGCGTAAGATTACCTTGGCTTGGAGCCAAGCCAGCTTTTGCCAAGTGCCCGTACCAATCGCCTTGGAGCGTGGCTTTTTTACGCAAAATGGTTTGGATGTGGAGGTGTTGAATTGGGGTGGCGCGGCTGACCAGTTGCTGGAAGCACTGGCCACTGGCAAGGCGGAAGTTGGGGTGGGTTTGATCCACCGCTGGATCAAACCACTGGAGGCTGGCCTGGATGTGAAGATTGTGGGCAGCGTGCACGGAGGCTGCTTACGTCTAGTTGGAGTGAAGTCGGCAGGTGTCACCACTGACTTGCGTACCCTCAAAGGCAAGGTGATTGGTGTATCGGACCTCAATAGCCCTGCCAAGCAGTTCTATGGCATTCACTTGGCCAAGAAGGGCGTAGATATCGACAAAGACATTGAGTGGCGCGTGTTTCCGGCCGATTTGTTGGATGTGGCTGTGAAAAAGGGGGAAATCCATGCCATTGCCGACGGGGACCCCAACCTGTACCTGATCGAAAAGCGCAATCCAGGGGTGTTTGCCGAACTGGGAAATAGTGCAACGGGCGAGTATGCCGAGAAAATTTGCTGCGTACTGGGTGCTGGGGCCAAGTTTGTGCGTGAAGACCGCAAGAGTGCTGCTGCCGTGGTGCGAGCCTTGGCGCAGGCCTCCAATTACGTGGCCGAGAACCCCAATGAATCTGCCAAGATTTTTGCGCGTTACACGCCCAAGTTTGAGGTCAGTGATTTGCAGCGCTTGATCGCTGAGTTGACGTACAAACATCACCCCCATGGTGGTCGCCTGCAGGATGAGGTGCAGGCGTTTGCAGCTGACTTCCGCGAGGCGGGCATTCTGAAAAAGAGTACCGATCCTGTGCGTTTTGCGCACCACATCACACAGGATGTCCTGTCATGACCGGTGCTGCACATACATCTTTGCAGGCAACGGGCTTCTCCACGGCCACAGGCTTGCAAACCTTGGGCCTATGGCGCCAAGGTGTAGTTGCGGCCTTGGCGTGGGCTTTGCTGGGGGCGTTGACCTTGCTGTGGCCCAACAAGCCTATTGGCTTTAGCGATTGGGCGTATACCACCGAGTTCGCCGTGCTGTCACTGGCAATTGCCGTGGCTTTGGCACTGATTGCACTGCGTGGATGGTTGCCTCGGTTGCATGCTGCTGGCGCATGGTTGATTGCCGCACCGCTCTTGCTAGGGTTGTGGCAATTGCTGACCGCCAAACTAGGGGTGCTGCCGCCACCGTTTTTTGCACCTCCGCAAAGTTTGCTAGAGGTCTATCTGGACGATACGGCAAGGCTGGGTACGTCGGTAGCGCATTCGTTGCGCCTGCTGGTGCACGGCATTGTGCTGGGCAGTATTGTGGGATTTTTCACGGGTGTGTGGGTGGGGTGGTCGCGCATAGCTGGATACTGGGTGCACCCATTGCTGCGTTTCTTAGGGCCAGTGCCGGCATCAGCCCTGCTGCCTCTGGCATTCTTTTTTGCCCCGAGTAGTTACAGTGCCGCCGTGTTTTTGATTGCGCTGGCCACCTTCTTTCCGGTGGCCGTGCTGACATGGTCTGGGGTCGCCAATGTGAGCAAAAGCTACTACGACGTTGCCCGTACGCTGGGTGCTTCCGAGTGGTTTTTGGTCTTGCATGTGGCAATACCCGCTGCTTTGCCGCAAGTGTTTGTGGGCTTGTTCATGGGGCTGGGCGCTTCGTTCTCGGTGCTGATCACGGCAGAGATGATGGGGGTGAAAGCTGGCCTGGGCTGGTACTTGCAGTGGGCGCAAGGCTGGGCAGCTTATTCCAATATGTACGGTGCCTTGCTGGTGATGGCGGTGCTGTGCTCAGGCTTGATTACGTTGCTGTTTACGGTACGTGATCGCTTGCTGAGCTGGCAGAAAGGAACCGTGAAATGGTGAATGCTCTGCGTCAAATTTTGCAGGCAACGTCTTCGGATGCTGCTACCTTGGATTCCGTGGCTGTCCAGTCCAGCAGCCCGGCACAGCAAGGTGCGTTCATTGACATAAAGAATGTGTCGCACCACTTTGCACAGAACCACAAGAATGGTGCCGCAGAGAGCAACGCCAGTTTGCCTGTGCTTGATAGTGTCAGCTTGCAGGTGCAGCCCGGCGAGTTTGTGGCGCTACTGGGCCCTAGCGGCTGTGGTAAATCGACATTGCTACGCTTGGTGGCTGGTTTGGAGCCCCCAAGTGCAGGGCATATCACACAAGAAACGCAGCCGATTAAGCAGCCCGATCCATCCCGCATTGTGGTGTTCCAAGATCCAACGCTGTTCCCATGGCGAACGGTGCGTGACAACGTGGCCTTGGGCTTACAGGCGCGCAAAGTCCCCAAGGAACAGTATGTGCGGGTCGATGAGGCTCTGTCCTTGGTTGGGTTGACTGAATTTGCCAGTAGTTATCCGCACCAACTGTCAGGTGGTATGGCGCAACGTGCGGCACTTGCACGCGCCTTGGTCAATGAGCCGAAATTGCTCATATTGGATGAGCCGCTGGGAAAACTGGACTCTTTGACACGCCTGACCATGCAAGGCGAGTTGCTCAAATTGTGGCAAAAAGCAGGTTTTTCGGTGCTGCTGGTCACGCACGACGTGGAAGAGGCGCTTTTCTTGGCCAACCGCGTGGTAGTGTTTTCAGCACGTCCCGCACGAACGGTGGCCGAGCTACAGGTCGATTTGCCTTATCCACGCCACCGCACCGATCCCCGCTTTGTACAGCTGCGTCAGCAATTGCTGCGTGATTTGGGCTTGAGTGACGTGACCTGATGAGTCCTGATCGTGTTGCGCAGGATGCGCCCTGGCTGCTGTGGCTATTGAATGCCATGCAGTGGGGCCAAGAAGCACTCTTGCAAATTTTGCACAGTGTTGGGTTGACGCCAGCCGTCGATGGGCAGCCTGCATGGCCTTGGTCACGACGTCTTGCCGGTGAGAACTTGCTGCTGGACGTTGGTCAAGCCCGTGCTATGGCGTGGAGCTTGCTGGCCGTCGCCGTGGTTGTCTGTCTGCTTGTATTGGCGGCCTTGTGGTGGCGCCATTCCAAAAAACGCTGGTCGCTGCTAGTGACCGCGCTGCTGATCGTTATGGCCACTCCGTGGCCACAGCCGCAGGTGATTTTGGTTCCTGCCAGTCCCAGCAGCTTTCACCACAATCCGCTGCCGTTCAGTGATGCAGCTATTGCAAGAGGTGCAGTGCACTATCAAAGTCTGTGCATGGATTGTCATGGTGCAACAGGTAATGGCCAAGGCCCCATCGCTGCCCAACAAGCGGTATGGCCCCCAAGCTTTACGGGCCCATTGCTGTGGCGGCGTACCGATGGCGATTTGCTTCATACCGTGCGGCAAGGCGTTTTTACGCACAGCGGTCAGCAGCGCATGCCTAGTTTTGCATCGCAAATGACGGTGGCACAAACGTGGGAATTGCTGCATTTTTTGCGAGCGCAAGCTGCAGGGCAGTTGCTGCAACTGTCGGGCAACTGGGTCATGCCGATTGCATTGCCGAATATGCAACTTCACTGCCCGGGCCAAACTTGGCAACAGGTCAGTGATCTGCAGCACCAGCGTGTTCGTTTGGTCGGTTTGGCTGATGTAAAAAGCGTTTTACCTGATCCACGCATGCTCACCGTGTGGCTGCCTCCTGCAAATCAAAGTGCCAGTTTTATCCCTGCGCAAATCGATTGCGTCGTCGCTTCGGCGACGGAAGCACGGCAGGCGTTGTTCTGGCTGACAGGTACGGAAAATTTTACGCAAACGCAGTTATTGGCCGATAAAGCTGGCTGGTTGCGTGCGCGCAATGATCGTGGTGCAGACAGTTGGAGTGACGCAGATTTGGTATGCCGTGTGAACGAAGTGGTGCAAGGAGCAACACAAGAAGATAGCTTGACCCGGTTGCTGCGCAGCATGGACAGCCAGCCTCTTGTCTATGTCAAAGGCGGGAGCGTACATGGGCTGCAGTGATGGGGGCGTTGTTGCATAAATCGCTGTGCCGCAAGCCGTAGGCTGGCGGCATGAGCCTTCCCAACAAACCTCGCTACCGAACCACGCACTGGAAGCAGTACAACACAGCCCTCAAGGCCCGTGGATCACTGTCAATTTGATTGGACAAGCGCATGGCCTGGTTTGCCTCTACCAGCGGCAAACTCGGGCGAAGCTCGAGGTTCTCTGATGCTGCCACCCAGTTTTGTTTGACCCTTAAAAACTTGTTTGGCTTGGCGCTGAGCAAACCACAGGCTTGGTGGAGTCGATACTGAAACTGTGTGCGGCCTTGCATGGCCAGTTTCTGACTTCAGCACTCTGTGCAGGCGGCAGCAAGATTTAAATGTCCAGATTCCGTACTCCCGCAGTGATAGAGCGCTCCAGCATGTCTGCCAGCTCGCTGGTCAGGTCGAGTCGGTGTCGCGAGCGGGGCATGCGCTGCAGCTGTGGGTGTGGGCTCATGCTGAATTTCCTGCAGCAGCAGTGATGACCCCGGTAATAACACCGCCAGCGCAAAGCAGGCCAGCGGCATAAGCAGCGTCTCTGCTAGCGAAAGTGTCCGCACTGGCGCGACCGTTTACCTTGAAGATGAATCGCATCGGGCTCTCCTTACATTGCATCAGCGCTGATTAGGTGCGCTTGCGGTGGTGGAGATTCGGCTTGGCGCGCGGCCTGCTCAAGCAGCCAGGCCTTGGATGGCAGGTAAAGGCTTCCTTCGTCCTCAGCTTTGAGGCGCCGCTTTGTCTCGCGCTGCTCCAGTGTTTCGGCTGGGGCACTGAAAGCAGGGTGGGTGCACCTTCGCGCTTTACTGATTAAGGCGGTGTAGCGAGACATAGCGGGCTCCATAAATGAAAAAACCCACCGAGCGTGAGCAGGGCGGGTGAGGGATGAACGGCGGTGCATTACTGCTCGCCTAGTGGTCTAAAAGTGGGTAGCTGTAGCCGGTTCTAGGTCGGTAAAGAAAGATGTCAGCTCAATACCTAGAAACAAGAAACACAAAGGGTTTTCACTATCTTTTTTGAACCATAAGGATGCTGACTCACTGGTAAATTGTCACAAATGCCTCTCTCTTTGTGACTGGTAGTAATAAAGCATCACTTAGATAGATTTAATTGTGATTTGTAGACCGTCAAAAGATCTGCCTACTGCTCATGCTTGGTTCTATCTCGCAGTAATTTGTTAGTGAGCACTTTTGCTTGCGAAAGACTCAGCATGAACATAAGCAATGCTCAAGCCTACTTACTGGTCGCTCCTGCGGCCATCGTGATGCTGAGCCTGGCACTTTTTACGGCCTGGTATTTAAAGCGCGATCAGCGCTACTTGCTATTTTTGGGATGCTCTCTGGCTTGCACAGGGCTCTCACTGGGATTTCAAACTGTTCTAGATCGAAGCGAGATAGGCACTTGGAGTCCTGTCGCCGGACTAGGCTACTTGTATGGAGCATGGTTTGGTGCCCGCGCACTGGCTGAGAAGTACGGGGTTCCATCACACCCGCGTCTCAGCGTGGCAATAGGGTTAACAACGCTGGCGATTCTTGCGTACTACGGTTTGGTTGAAGACGATATCGTCCTCCGTATTCACGTGCTGAGCATCGCGCTGGGGTTGCTGCAAGTGTTGCCAGCACCTGCAATTTTCAAATTGCCGCGCAAACGTGAACGCCTTGAGGTTGTCCTCTATTGGACATATGTGATGTTCTGCATTTACACAATGCTCAGACCAGCGATAGTGCTTGCTCTTGGCTATGCAGAGCTAAATAACTTCGTTCTCTCTGCCTACTGGATAGTCACGACCATTGGTTCAATGACTTTCTGCATGCTCTTTACATTCTTGTTTCTTGCATGTGCTGTCCAGGGGACCGTGAGTAAATTAAGCGATGAGCGCGACCATGATCCCTTAACCGAACTACTCAATCGAAGAGCATTCCTTGAGGCCGCTGAGTCATTGATTAATGACCGTCGACTGCAGCCTATCGCTCTGGCTGTTGGAGATATTGACCACTTCAAATACATCAATGACCGCTGGGGGCATGAACGTGGTGACCAGGTACTGAAAAAGGTTTCGGTCACCATGCTCAGCCAAGTGCGTCATCAAGACTTGGTAGCTCGTTTCGGCGGTGAAGAATTCGTGCTCTTGCTAGTGAACACAGATGTCAAACGCGCAGAGCAAATTGTTGCTCGCATCCGTGAATTAGTTCGCTCGTCGAATGATGCAATGCCTGAAGGTCAGCCGCTGACAATTAGCTTTGGGATTACGGCTATGCCGCTTGGTGGAAGCCTCTCCGCTGCTATCGATCAAGGGGATAAGCTTTTGTATCAAGCTAAAGGCGCTGGGCGCGATCGCATCTGTACCGATCCTGTAGCTGAATCTGTGACTGGCTAAATTCATCTACAGCCTAAGAGTTTGGGTATGAAAAAGCCCGCTCGATGCGGGCTGGTGGTTTGGTAGACGGAAGAGCGACTTGCAGAAATGAATTCTCTGCTTGAAAGCATCGTCTTGCTGCTTTTTGTTCTGAGTTTGTCCTGGCTGCTTTAGACCAGGCGAAGATCGCTCAGCTTGTCGCTCTTACCTTTGTCTCTGACCAAGGATGTTCAGGCCAGAGTGGATATGTATTGCATTGGACTAACTCCTAAAGTTAGAGAAAACCAACACGGCTTTCACGTGTGCACGATGCTCCTGAAGCAATACCCGCGTTGTATCAATGCGTAAGTAACACTGGCTTGAGTCTCAAACCGCAGCCCTCTGTCACAAGGCTCTGGTTTGCGGTCGTAGCTTTCCGACCTGTCATCGCTTGCGCGACGGGCTTTGCTGTTCTTGGCAACCCGATATACCTCACCCTTTGACCGTTTACGCATCTTTGGCGCCTGGATACAGCGGGACACTGCGCGGAGCACCCGCCTTGCCGGGTGACGCTATGGAGCCGGACGAACCCCAAACAGGCTGGGGAGCAACATCGGCGAATGCAGAGCAGTGAGTAGATTGAATGGGATGGTCGTTCTGAGATACTTGCGTGCCAGGCGCTGGGGATCGAACACTGGCGGAGCAAGCCCAAGACGCCACAAACTAACGACATGGTGGAACGCTTCAATGGACGATTGAGCCAGGTGCTTCGCACGCACCACTTCAACAACGCTGAGGACTTGGAGAAGACGTTGCACCGGTTTGTCTGGCTATACAACCACCACTTGCCACAAAAGGCACTGGGACATGTTGCCCCAGTGCAAGCGCTCAAAAGCTGGAAGATGAAAGCTCCTGATTTATTCGTCAAGAACGTGTGCAATCATCCGGGACCTGACACTTAGTTTTAACTAAGAGAGGTTTACCCAGACAGCCTGACGCAGTCACAGGTGGGTGCACCCCTAAGGTCCGCTTTGGCTACCTTCGACCCTTACGTCAGTCCCATGGGGCAATAGGCTTTAGATCACGCCACAGGCAAACAAAAAAACCCGCAATTGCGGGTTTCTTATGTAGGCATGGTTGTGGGCATGACCTATTTGTTGGCTGTAAGTTATTGATATTACAGCCGTAGTGGCGGAAGGGGCGTCCGCTGGAAGGTAGTCCGAGGCAGGGTGAGTAAGACTGAATTCTCTCGTGTTAATTGGGCTTCTAGATCGATTGTTGTCCGATGACGTTCGATCCAGTTGTGATTAATCCGAAGCTTTATGGTAGAAAGGATGGTAGATAATGTTTACCCCTCCAAACTGTTTTTCGGAGTCACTGTGCCAAAGATCGCTAAAGAGTTGTCTGCTTTGCAAGTTAGCAGATTGTCTCAGCCAGGCCATCATCCTGTCGGTGGTGTGACGGGGCTGTACCTGTACGTCACCGAGACAGGAGCTCGTTCCTGGGTGCTGAGAACGATGATTGGCGCTAAACGCCGCCACATGGGGTTGGGGGCATTCCCCTCAGTCACGTTGGCCATGGCCCGTGAGAAGGCTCGCACAGCACGAGATGATGTATTGGGTGGTGTTGACCCAATTGCCGAGCGCAAGCATGTGGCAAGCAAGCTCGTTGCTGCGCAAATGAACACGATCACGTTTGAGCAGGCAGCCAAAGCCTATATTGAGGCTCATGGTGATACTTGGAAGAATCCCAAACATAGGGCTCAGTGGTCATCCACTCTTGCTACATATGCTTTTCCCGTTCTCGGAAGCTTGCAAGCAGCTCACATCACGCAAAAGCATGTGTTGGCAGTGCTAGAGCCTATCTGGAAGACCAAGAACGAAACGGCTGCACGGTTGCGCGGCCGTGTTGAATCCATCCTCGACTGGGCCGACGTTCGTGGCTACCGAGAAGGTGAAAACCCAGCCAAATGGAAAGGACGGCTGGACAAACTGTTGCCTGCGCCAACCAAGGTTCAGAAGACGGTCCATCACAAGGCGCTGTCCATTGATGACTTACCACTCTTCATGCACGAACTCAAGGACAAAGAAGGGATTGCTGCGCGAGCACTGGAATTCACGATTCTTACAGCGGCTCGAAGCGGTGAAGCTCGTGGAGCTGTATGGACCGAAATCGATCTTGATGCGGGTGTGTGGGTTGTCCCTGGCGAGCGTATGAAAGCGGGTCGAGAGCACCGCGTACCTCTCAGCTCCCAAGCTATTGAGATCTTGATCAAGCTTCCCCGGTTTGTGGGGAACGACTACGTGTTCCCTTCACCTCGCGGGAAATGTTTGTCTGATATGTCGCTCTTGGCGGTCATGCGGCGTATGAATGAGCAAGCCGTACCCCATGGGTTCCGTTCAACGTTCCGGGACTGGGTTGGAGAGCGAACCGACTACCCTAGGGAGCTTGCTGAGCAGGCATTGGCGCATGCCCTTGAGAGCAAGGTTGAGGCGGCATATCGCCGTGGAGATGCTCTGGAAAAACGCAGAGTGATGATGCAACGATGGAGCGACTTTTCGTATGGAAAAGAACAGTAAGAGATTTGTGATTCCAGAAGATATATTTTCAGAACTGGATCCAAAGGATTCTGCGTATCCAAGGAGGTATCGTTTTTTTGATGCTGACTATGCAAGAAAAAATAATCAGTGGATAGCTAATGGAAGAATAAGAAGTAATTTGATAAAAGAAGCGGCCTTGGCAAAAATAGTTTTTGATTATAAAAAACACTATAACCAAAGCCATCTTTTGTGTGGTGACTTCTTAAATGTTGGATGTTTGAATTTTGAATTTTTTGATATTTTCGCAAGAGTTAATATATTAACAACTATCGCAAAAACTATTATTGGACTAAGAAAGCAAAATAAAGCAATAAATTTCTTCGGAGATTTTGATGTTTTAAGTTCCTATTATTCTGAGTATAACGATGCACTCAGGGAGATTATTAAATGGTATGCCACACACACCTATTTTTATCCTGAGTTCCTAGCCTATCAACATCCTTACATAAGGCAGGCTATGGTCAGTAATGATAATGATTTATTGACATTCATGGAAATAGGATGTTATAAAAAGGCAGAAGCTAATTTCGTGAGAACTGCCAATAGTAACCGTCAAAAAATCAATGTGTTTTTGAATAGAAAATTAATTGAAAGTAAAAGGATATTTATCTGTCGATTGGATGTCGTGTTACGTGATAGTGCTGGGCTGGTTTTTCAAAAAAAATGTTCCATACAAAATTACAAAAAACAAGTCAGTTCATTTTTTGAAAGAACGGTGCAATTTGATTATGCCTTTGATGTGGTTTTTCCTTCGGCAATAATTACCGGAGAAATGATCCCATCAAATTCGCCTGTGGGTCAAATTGTGCTGATTTCTACTGAAAAAGTAACAGCGAACCAGAAGGTGCTTAAAGAGTTTGCTAGCCGGGTCTCGCGCTGCGAGTTGCTAGATTTCATGCCAGCCAGGCCGTTTCCGAAAGACCTCGCGCCGAACGTTGACGGGGTGTTGGCATTCACGCCATCAGCAGTGGAGGCCATTAATTGGCTATCGGAATTTTTAACGATTGAGAGACGTTTCGCCTCCCCAGGGAACGGTAGCACTGACGGTTCAGGTACGGCTCACTGCTTGCGTTTCGTTGATCTGAAGCGCTATTTTTCTTAAGTTGTACTTTTTATTTTTGCATTCAAATTTTCTTTTTTCTAAATTTTATTCTTCTTTTTTATGGAAATGTTAAGTATCTTTTGTGAGTGAAATGCATTTTTTACGCAGCATGTGAAGGCGAAGTGAGCATAGGTACCATGCATACTGAATGCCGTGCTGCGACCGGTCAACGATGCGTACCCCATGTGAACGGTGCAGACAGATAGACAGGGAGGCTGAGCAGGCGCGTTTCGAAGGGGGTGCAATGGGCGCAGGAAGGCAGCGCCCCACACGGCTGAGGGAGCTTTTTTACTGCTTGCCAGATGCTTTGAGCCGTACCAGTTCGGACGGCTCACTTCACAGCACTTCGCACAGCCGTAAGCCGTGTCATACATTCCCGAGCCTCACCATGCCAACAACAGCTTCTACCCCTCTTATGCTTTTGCGTGCTACTCAAGTTTGCAGCAAACTTAAAATATCCAAAACAACGCTGTACGCGAAACTAGACCAAAACTCTAAGTACTATGATCAAGATTTTCCAAGACAGATCAAAATTGGAACCAACTCTGTAGGCTGGGTAGAGCACCAAGTGGATCAGTGGATTTTGAAAAAAATTGCTATTGCTTAGGAAATAACTTTTTAGCCCTAGTCTGCAGACTAGGGCTTATATTTTTGCAAATATCTTGTGGATGTCTTTATTAATTTTGTTTTTATTAAATAGTAAAACTGGGAGTGTAGGTTATTGATGGTATTTCTATATGCTATAAATTAAATATAGAACTACATCATCAAACACTCTATCTCTTGTAGCTCATAAATCATCAAATACTCTAGCTATCACTATCCAGTGTACTTGCAGCATACACCACGTATGTGTCCAAGCATATGCATGCAGACTTTTACTGCCTCAAGGACTTCATAATATTTTTAACTGAAGCTAATCGCTCTGCAGAGTAGTATCATTTTACCTAGCTAGCAGCGCCCTTAGCTACTAGCAGATGCTTGTGCGTGATTTTTAGATCACTTTGCAGGTGATTCAGAAAAGAGGATGAATTTTACTTTGTGTAGATATTTGGTTGAAAGCGCAGACCGACTCTAAAGAGCTGAGTGTTTAGCGCCATAACCTACCAAGGTGAACTTTCATGATAAACACCAATATCTTACATAATCAATCAAATGATAATCAGGGTGGCTGTGCAGCGTTAGCAAGATGGGTTTACTTGCTAAACGAGCTACTAAAGGAAATTCTAAATGATTTGAAGGATGGCCTTGATGAGGAAGACTTTGACCGTTGCTCTTTTGATCAAGACTTGGAAGAGGGCTTGCGGTACCTTCTAGAAGCTTGCCCAGTTGTTGATCCTTGCAGCCTGGATGAAGCCAGGACCATCAACCCGTACCTCTCTGCTTTCATCTGCAGTCTTGAGCAGGAAGTCGTCGAGCAGGACGTTGACCATTTCCAGCAACTTGAACCGCATGCCTTGCTACAAAGGATTCGCGAAAACTTAGATTGCGATTACTTCTGCAAGGGGCTGGCAAGCCTCAGGAGAAACGAGAATTTTACAAGCAGATCTTTGCTTCAGTACATCCTTGATCTCAAGGCAGCATACTCCAAGCTGATGATCATCCGGTTGGATCTGTACACGCCTAGCTACCTAGAATCTGTTCGGCACTGGGAACAGCTCAAAAAGTATGTGGCGGAACGCTATGTGGGTGCATACGTCGGGTTCGCTGTGAAGTTTGAGTATGGCCAGCAACGTGGGGTGCACATGCACACCATGCTGTTCTTTAATGGCTCAGTAGTGCGCCAGGATGTCACGATTGCCAAGTCGATAGGCGAGTACTGGAAGAGCTCTGTGACAGCAGGAGAGGGCACCTACAGCAACTGTAATGCGCCAAGGCATCTGAATAACATGCGCTATCCTGCGGTAGGGACTTTCCAGCAATTTGACGAACGTACTCTGAAGGGTCTAAAGCACATTACTAGCTACCTCACTAAGCAGGACCTAGCGGTCCGCTTTGCGGTGCCTGGACTGTCTCATACGCTACGTAGAGGCTGTATCAGTAAAAAGAACTCTGCTCGCATTGCAAAACGGGGGAAAAGAGTTGCAAGGCTGCTTCAAGGGGCCTTTTAACATTTGCTTTGGGTGCCAGCAGTCGGTCAACTCAACAAGATCAATAACTGCTGCCACCCAAAGCAGACATTGCAGTGAATCTACGTTGTTGATCTGTTCTCTACCTTGAAGCGGCTAAAGGCCGAGGGAGCGTTTTCCCGTACGTTGAAGTGGTGCTATTGGCCTGTTGCTGGAATCTAGGCGTAGCCAGCAGATGTCTGCTGGCGCCAATGACCTCATTGTGAGCGTTCGGCCACAGCTATATATCGGTCATCCGAGCGCCAAGGCTCATGCTGGGCATAAGACGGCTTTCTGGTGAGTAGACCATACTGGTCATCAGTACACTGCAAGGGGCCGCTAGATGTCCGCTATCACCGTGCATGGAGGTGATATCGACCCATTGTTGTTGCTCGCAAGATCACTAGCCAGCGTCTACTCTCGGTGGAAACGGTCACTCTACACCGGGCAATCTGAACGAAGTTTGGCCGCATGTTTGCATACCGGTTAGCGGTCGTTGGCGAGGGGCTGCGATCGCCCCGTTCCTGCCGTTCGTGATTTTCCAGCGGATGTCTGCTGTGCAGCGCTTGCTGTTGCTCATAGCTGCAGGGCGAACTACCTGTCACAGGCTGATAGCGGTCATTTGGAGTGCCAAGAAGATCGCGTCTCCAATGGCTGCTTTCAGTTAAGTAGTAGCCCCTTGCTAGCAGCGATGTCCTCGGGAGGCTGGACGTCCGCTACCTAGGTCCACCAATAGGTGCTATCGACCCGTTGCTGCCATCCACTTGCTGTCGGCCTAGGCCTGCTTTTCAGCGATTGCTGTCGATCGATTGCACAACACGGATGACTGATCTTTAGCAAGCAGCAGTCATTCACTAAAAGCGAAGAAGCAGTTCTCTGAAGCAAGCCGCCACCTAGGAAACTCTGGTCAATTCAGTCACGTTAGGATCCTCCGCCTCCCTTTCAGGCACGTCAACGTCAATCACAGGCTCCTCAACGATCTCACGATACTCCGTGTGGATGCTCTGAACCTCTTGGCTGCCAGACATAGGCCGGATGCCAATGCGCTCCAAGGTATCCAGCAGATCTTCCAGCACATCATCACGATGAGTGACAAAAGTTGAGGCAAACGAGCGCCAGAAGATCCAGCCCGCGCGCTCAAGGATTCGCTGGCGACGCATATCGCTGTCCCACTGCTCAGGCCCGTGGAATCGGTCACCATCGCACTCGATGGCCAAACGGGTGTCGTTGTCCCCTTCTACAACCATATCAATGCGGTACTGCCCCACTGGTACTTGAGGGATTACGCGATAACCTCGCTCCACTAAGTAATCAAACACCTCCCGCTCAAACGGTGACTCGCACTTTCCTCGGTTGGAGCTGAGGTCTTGCTCATTTTGGTGAAACGGCGCTTGGAAGTGCTTCAGTAGATTCGCACGCAGCGTATCCACCGGGCGTAGGTCTTCTAAGCGCACGCTGCGCACCAGGTACATGCGGTCACGTGCACGAGAGGCTGCCACATTAAAGCGTTGAGCCGCGCTGGCCTGAGTCAACGGGTGTGCTTCCCCAGGCGAGGCCACCATGGACAAGAACATGATGTCGCGCTCTTTGCCTTGGAAGGTGCGAGCGTCACCGCATGTGATCTTGAACTTGGTAATGACCTCTTCACCCAAGGACTCGCTGACTAGTTGCATCACAAGCAGTGCTTGTTTATTGCCAATCAGAGAAACAACGCCGATGGTACGCCCGTCCATCAATGGGTTTTTTGTAATCGCACGGATCTCGCAGACGATGTATTCGGCCTCAGCACGGTTTACATCACCGCGCTTTACACCAGCAGGAACATACACATCCACCAGCGGTGGGTCCAAACGCTCAGATTGCTTGGGTAGGCGCAGGGGGTGCAACTCGTGGCTATAGAACTCACGCTTGGAGTATTCAATGATCGGAGACACGCAGCGGAAGTGCTCACGCAGCATTACACAGTTGCTGGAGAAGACCACCTTGAAGAGGTCATACACCGAGCGGTCAGGTGTCATTTGGTGTGCAAATAAGCTGACCTGATCACCTAAGAAACGATAACGCAGCGCCTTAATCTTCTCTTCGACAAGCCCAACTCCCTCCGGAGATACCTGCTTGTCATCACCTACCACCAAGATCTTCTTGGCACGCATGATCGCTGGCAGCGCAGTCAGGTCAGATTGCGATGCCTCATCGATAACAACCAAGTCAAAGTCACCAAACTGAGGTGGCAAGGTCTCTGAGACCCGGAAGTGCGGCATGATCCAGCAAGGAATGGCCTTGTTTGCCTTCTCTGCAGCTTCACGAGCGTCCTTGCGGAATCGGTTAGCGCGGACACCGGTGCCCTTACCTATTTTCTTGATAGAGGTACGGTAGGCCTCCAGCGCCACAGCCACATCAGGTGTCACGTTCTCTTTGAGGCGCAGCCATGTGCGGGTTGTGACGGCCTTTTGGTACAGATGAGAGAGATCTCGTTCGAGTTCACCGCGCATGCGAGTCAGTCGCTTGAGTTCAGCGCGCCCGTCCATACGCGCAACACATGTTTGCAGTCGACAGCTACGCCAAACTTCAGCCCAGTTGTCTGGGATCAGAGCGTCATTAGACTCGGCCTTTGTGTTTCGCAGTTGCTTGGCCCATGCAGGTGCGCCTTGGGCTTCAATTGCCCTGGTGACAGAATCGACAACATCTAAAAAGGGCTTGAGTGCATGGGCAGCTTCCAGCTCCTGCACCAAGGCATGCCAGCGCGCGGGCAGTTGAGTTTCGGGAAGGCTTGCCGCGCCAAACTCGTTGGCTGCGAAATCAAGCAGTTTTTGCGAGATGGCGCCGTTGCAGCCCTTCAACGCGTGGATCAACTCTTCCTTGACCTTCCACGTATCAGACAGACGATGCTTGACCATGTGCTGCTCTAAGATGCCGCGCGCTTCTTTGACAGTCGCAAGTGTCATCGGCAATTGGCCGACGTGCTTCCACGTGGGGATCAGCGCCACCACAGCAGGGCTCACCGATTTCTCAGTCTCTAGGCTATTTTCCAGTAGACCGATCTTTTGAATGGCTCGCTCGATCGCAGCGAAGTTATCAAAGGTCGGCAAGTGGATCTCTTGAGCCAGTGAGTTCCAGCGGCTGATCAGCTTCTTTGTCCCCTGCAAAAACAAGGTGTAAGACTTGATGTGGATCCACTCCTCAGTGGTAGATGGTTTTGCGCCTGTCACCGTGATGGCATCGATCTTTTGCTTGGCATGCCCCTTCCCAAACAAGCCTGCCAGCCCAAAAGGCTTCTTGCCCATAGTGAGGTTGTCTACCGCTTCCATCAACTCAGGCTCATCGAGCAATGGCTCATGGCCTTCGATAGGCCGCTCTAAGAACTGCTTGCGTACAGTGACCGCGGCGGCAATGTCGTTCTTGAGCTTCGCGAAGATCTCCAGTACCTCGGTATTCCTAGACTTACGCATGGCCGACTGCAGCGTATCCATCCATGGTGCCTGGCTGTCATCCAACTCTTGCAACAGTACCTCAAACGCTTTGAGGTCTTCGATCAAACTACGTGCCGCATCTATCGAGGACTGGGTCACGATCAAGCGAGGCAGCTCCTTTGTTTCCTCCATCCGCTTAAGCTCTTCGTAGTGCTGCAGGTCCTGATGAGCCTGGTACAAGCGTGAGGAATCCGGAAGTCTGACCAACTGAGGCAGCGTGGTACCAAGGTACGCTAGATTGCTCCCAAGCCGCAAGCGGGCAGAACGCAAAGAGATCACAGCATCTGATCCGAACTTAGGCGCAAAGGCTTCATCGATGTCCAATGCATCAGGGAACCAGTCTGCGTTTTCACCAAAATTGGCGACATGATCGGCCACCTGCACGGGTGTCAAACGTTCATCATCCAGCACCACAGGCTCAAGGTTCAAGCGGGCCCAGACAGCAATGTCCCCATCCAGTTTGGCTAGCTTTGCGTGGGTAGAGTCAATCTCCGCATCGGTGGTTTCAATGTTACGACGGTATTGATTTCGGTCAATGCGCGTGAGTTCGGCCGCAATCGTGCTAATGGCGTGGTCAAACTGCTTGAGTCCGTCGGCTTCGCTGGTCAACAAGCTGATAGCCAATGGACGAATACTGTCTGGCAGCTTCTCCTGCAGCACTGCCAACGCGGGATCCTTCATGGAGGTCACCAGCACCCGCTTGCCGCTGGCCAAGTAATGGCAAATCACGTTGGCAATGGTGTGGGTCTTGCCAGTACCTGGCGGTCCTTGAACCACCACACCGTCATTGACGTCCAGCATCTGAATGATCTGGACTTGCTCATCGTTGTACGCCTTGGGAAAGTACAGCTCTGAAGACTTCTTAGTGGAGCCATAGCTACCAGCCACAGAGGTTAGACCTCGATATGCGGGCAAATCCACATCTTTTAGCTCGGTAGAAGGGTCCGAGAAGATAGCTCTGAGCGCGGCAGGCAACTCTAGGATCTTGCCATCGCGCACAGCTGCAGCGAATCGCTCCAAGTCCTGCACCATCATGCTGGCAGTTCTTGGCCGTGCCATGATGACCCAGGTATCGGTCACCGCCAAGTTCTCGGAAGGTTTTGGAAGCACGCGGGAAGTATGCCCGGGCTGATCAGGCAAGTAGGCCCCAGATGCATCCAACAGCGTTGTAGCGGTACGCAGCAAAGCCTCAAATGTCTCGGGTTGCTCTGGGTTGATATCTCCTCCAATGGCGAAGAACTTCTTACCGGCCTCTTCCAGCGCCACCACACCCGAGTTGTTCAAGTCTGCAAACAGCTCAAGGTACAACGCAGGGGCTGGGCCACTTGGAAGGACTTCGATGGCCATAGTCTCTTCATTGAGACGCAGCTCCACGTGTTGGGTGATCAGTGGATAGGTTATCGACGTACCCTCGGGCAGCTGCTGCACTGCCATGCCAATACCCCAAACCAGCTCCAAAGGCGTATCACCTAGGTTGCCCTCCAGCGTCTGCGAGAGCATGAACATCTCTTTATACAGAGCGATGGTCTTTCTGACTTCCTTCTCGGTGGCTGCCCAGACGTTCCAATCCTTTGTGTAGCGTTTGAGCCGGGCGGTGAGGGAATCCTTCCCAGCCTTGGTGAGGTACTTCTCGTAGGCATCCTGCTTCATGACCTTGAAAACAGCGGAGCGCTTGTCATTGACCATGACGAGAGCGCTGCTCAGCTCGGACTCAGGCAACAGGCCTTTCTCGAAAAGGTACTTCTCGTCTTGGCCTTCAATCAAAGAAGGTGCTTTGGCTGGATTGTTGGATGGTTTGAACCACGCCTTCAAGCACTCGTCATCCATCACTGGTGGCTCAGTTTCGTACAAGCGAGCCACGGACAACCAGACCTCATCGCCAAGTTCATTCACCGGATTCAGGTGAACCGATGGCAGCCCTTCCAGCTGTCCTTCCAGCTTCACAAAATCTTTGTGCTGCGAAATGTTCTTGACCGGAGTATTACGCATTAACACAGTCTGGACTGCGTAATCGACAAATTCCAAAAATCGGGAGGCTTCTTGAGTCATCCGGATACCTTACTTGAATACAAAAATGGCGGCCAATATGAATAACGCCAGTAGCACCCACA
This sequence comes from uncultured Comamonas sp., assembly GCA_963520865.1. Classification (GTDB taxonomy): domain Bacteria; phylum Pseudomonadota; class Gammaproteobacteria; order Burkholderiales; family Burkholderiaceae_C; genus Comamonas. The sequence continues at coordinate 15,158 of CAUQST010000026.1, read as the reverse complement.
CCAAAGGCGAAGTGCTGCTGCCTGAGAATTTCATTGGTTTCTCGGTAAATTTAGAGCGCATCACACCATGCTTATAGAGTGCCTCGTAGCTCGTCTTACAGTGCGCGCACGACAAGTACTGAATGATGTCTGGGATTACTGATACGAAGTTCGACTCACCGCAATTGCCGCACTCGATGGCCACTCTCTCCGAAATCTCTGACTCCGGTGCCGGAGATTTAGGCTCAGGAAGCGGTGGAGCTACGGGCGGGCTCACATCCCCAATTAACGACTTTTCTACTTTTTGCAGTAGTGCCTTAGCTTTAGGGGTGCTCCGATGCATCAACTCTTTGGATAATTGCATCAAGATGCTTCTGTCGCTAGCATTCGCTGAGTAGATGACTTCTAAGTCCGTTATGCTTTTGGTGAAATATTGTCTTTTTTTCATAGCTCAGTAATCAGCCGCATCCTATATTTAAGCCACGATGGTAGAGCAGCCATACCACTCGATTTAATAACGAATGTGAACCACCAACTTCAAAATTTATAGCTAAAAACTGAAGTACAGGCGCATTGTTTAAAATTACGGAGTCTGCCTATAAATGCAAGTACTGATAGTTTTGACCTGACTACCGTGGTCATCAACAGGCATAAAACGAGGAACCGAGATGAATGCCTAAACGAGCCCTGGTTCAGCAGCCTGCACCACGCTAGGGTCGTCATAGAAGCATGGTGAATCGCGACCTGACTTTCCTAGATAGCTGCTAACTGCAGCTCAATAACCGCTCTAAGCTTCAGCAGTCATTGATATCTCTGAGCTGAGCGACTGCAGCCAGCCTGAAGCCGGCGCTCGCATCGATCAGTCGAAATTCAGCTTCTGGCCGAAAGCCCCATTTCACTGCTGTTCTCAGAAGCAGCCACCGGCTGATTTGCTGTTCAGTTCGAGTGTCTGCTCTGGGGATTGATGTCGACCTCACACTCCCGGCCAGAAGCGGAATTTCAGCCAAGCGCCTGCAATGTCGGCTTCAGGTTGAACTCTGTCATCGAGACACGCATACCGAGTGACAGCGATCATGTCACTCGACGAGTCACCACGCGACCGGCTGTTCCACGCTCAGATGCCACCCTGCAATTGGTTGGAGCTTGCGCTGGAGTCTGCTCTCGTCATGGCAACGAAAACCTCGGTACCCGGCAACTTGCCGAAACGCGAGCTCCGACCACTTGACGGCTGCTTCAGACGAGCAATTAGCGCCACCTTTGGAAAGCATGGTCAAAGAGCAGGCAGTCAAGGCGCCGGCTGCAAATGGGGTGGGAGTGCCTTCACGAACTCTCTGGCCTCAGCAGCGGCATGCGCCGGGTCAACCTTCTTAAGGCGAGCATGCCAAGCCAGAACCACTGATTTGTCAGCTATGGGTACGAGCTTGAGCAGGGCTAGGTAGACCCCGAATACCTGCTTAGCGGCCACGTACGGCACTACGGATAGGAGGAGCCTAAGCACCTTCATCCTGCTAGCTTCGTCGCCAGCCAATTTGGCGACGGTGGCCAGACGTCGCAACAGCTCAGGATGAGAGGCAAACTGCCCGGTATCGAGATCCCGCGTTAAGCGATTCAACAAGTTGCTGAACAGAGTAGCGTTGCGTATCCGATCACCAATTGCTTCAAGAATCGCATGCAGAAGCTCAACCATTGCTGTGTTGATCGGCGGCAAAGGTATCGCATTCAGTACGGCGTCCAAGACATCGGCAAACTCAGATTGAGCGTCGGTTGACAAGGCTGGATTTGCGTGGCAAATACATTTGACCAGCATGATCGTTTCGGACGGAGGAAAACCTGCACTACGCAGCCAGTGTAGGTTGAGAGCGACCGCCTCACGATGCTGTTCTACATGCCCTAAGCCTTTACCAATCACCCATCGCATGAAAGAGTTTCGACCGAATCCGATATTGGTCTTCGCAAATACGCTTGCCACGACCGGGAACGCTACAAGGTAGTCATCTGCATGATTCATAAAGCGCACCGCGTCGTGACCTGTGCGCACTCTGTCTGGCTTCATCGCCTCAAGCAACGTTGTGCGCGTACTACCCAACTCGGTTGCCCCAGCGCTGATCAACACGTCGAGAACCTCAACGCCGCGCACAAGATCAAGGTAGTCGCCTACCTTTGCGAGGGCATCCATAAACGAGGCAACATGTGATCCAAATGAAGTCAATTCGGTTGCTTGCTTGTCGAGTCCGTTCTTAAGAAGGCCCAACCCAAAACGCCGCTCGCGCGAATTGGCAATATCGACTTCCTGCAATAGCTGCATTTTCAAATCAACGGTGTCGGCACCTGATCGGAGCAGGATCGTAGCTGCGAGCGTTGCGTGTCCCGATCGTAGGCGGTCGCCGATCTCCTCGAACATCAAGCCCTCGTCTTTAGCGCTAACCAACTGTTCGGCTATTGCAAATCTGCGCAGTAAGAGTCGTTTCGGCACGCCTTGGTCACGTACGCCACAGGCACACAGGCACAGGAACGATGAGCGTAGCTCGGAACCCAATTGGTCGACCCTCGCGAGCATCCGGTCGGCAATGCTGTCGAGACTTGATCCGCGGAGAGCTAGGGAAAGGGCAAATATGTGCCCGGCTTGCATGAATTTTGAGAGCTTTACGATATCCGCATGCGTCACTTGCAGACCCATCTCGTCGACGAGTCGATCGCGCTCTGATGCTGACACGGCTGCCAACCTGTACGGCGAGACATGGACAGGTAAGGACCTTGGAATGACGTGCTCGCTCTTGGCGCTAGCAAAAACGATCACCCTTGCGTATGGGGAGCGCCGTAACTGCTCGAGAACCTCAGAGTCAGCATAAAGCTCATCGCATACGACGATAATGGGCTTGCCTGTCAACTCACCCAGGCGAACTACTTCACCCCAGGCGTCTGGGTTGACATTCTGTGGATCGACAACCTCAAAGACGAGCGCATTGCCCGCACGATGGATTTCCCACGCGACACGACGGACCACCGTAGATTTTCCAGACGCCGAAGTGCCAGTAACAAGGACTACCGCAGCCTGCCTGCCCATGGCGATGAGTGCGCTCTGGATTTCATGACAACGATCTCTCAACGTATCGAGACCGTAATGAATTGCAGCCCAGGAAACACGCCCGCTGGCACGGAACTCACGCTCGACTTCGGCAACGGTATGGAAAGTGTTCTCGCTGGGAAGCAGACTGATCGGCGAGCGACCACTTGCTGGATGGAAGTCGGGTAACCCTTTGAGTGAAATCGCAACATCACTTGCAAACAGGCTTTTTGGAGGAGTAAGCAATCCCTTTAAGCCGTCGAGCGAAGCCGGAATGTGGGCAGGCGGGACGCCAAACATCGCCAAGCGCGCAAAAGCAAGAACCTTCTGTTCATGTTGTTGCCCCTCGAGCTGAGGGCTCAGGCGCACATTAGTGTTTTGGACTACATACTCAGCGAAAGAAAGCGCGTCATTACTTGTGGCAACTGGATTCTCTGGATGAGTGAAGCCTGTGACTAGCTTCTTGGCGAGACACTTGCTATATGACCCACGGATCAGGCGGAGCATGTCAGCACCCGTCACCACGCCGCTTGAAACAAGTAGGAACTCAAGCTTCAGATTTTTAAGACGGCTGACATCAGGTGGCTCTCCGCATGCGTCGATCGCATCGCGCATGAAGCCATGCAGGATGTCTTGAACACCGGCAAAGTCATATTCTTTCGCGGGTGTGTCCTTGTACTGAATAAATACTTGTCGGCCATCGCCGTACATCGTGTCGATGTCCTGGGCACCCTCATAGCGAACTTGGACAAGGCCGTCTTCGCAGAGAAGGAGCCGGGCAACAAGGTGCACTGCGTGTGATGCTTGATACTCAAAGCCTTTCAATGCAACACGCCCGCCCTGGCGCGCGCGCGTGCGAAGTGACTTGCCGTCAACGACCCAGGACTGCACTTTTCGATTCATGTGTTTGTGTTAGCTTCGGATTAGGCGGCCCCTGGGCCGGGCGATACACGCTGGAACAGCACATCGATCATAGTCTCAGCTCCATCTGTGAAAGATGCAGCCGAGATGATTCCATTTAACAGTGGGCTCCTGCAGCTCCCTCGGCAAAGCAGACATGGGGCGATGGAGATGAAACGGCTGCAACGGGTCGATCGCAGGCCCTCGCCAACGATCGCTATCCGGCTTCAAACTTGCGGCCACACTTCGTCCAGATTACCCAGTGTCGAGTGACCGCTCACACCGAGAGCAGACGCTGGCTAGTGATCTTGTGAGAGACCGCAATGGGTCGGTCAGCGACAGTCGCAGATCGGCCATCAGCGGTCATGCGTGCTTTCACAATTGATACCTGCCTTATGGTCGAATGCGGTTCTCCCGCAATAGTGGTTGTGATATTCGCTGTCATTATCGAATCTTCGAAATAGAGATAACGTAACCCAATTGAAGCCTTCAATAGCGAAAAAAATCATTAACCAATTGAATTAATATTAAAATGGAATCTAAAGTAACACTTGCGGATCAATGCGCTATCAATATTGCCGCATATTTGTATTACATCGAAGTGAAGTCAAAGGCTCGTTTACTTGATACCGCAATTATTTCGGAAAGCTTTGTACGAGGGCTTGTGGCGACGGTCTTTGACCATGAGAAACTTTGTAATCTCAACTTGAATAATGAGAATTACCCTGCCGTCGACATTGCCACAGAAAATGGAGATATCGCCTTCCAAGTGACTATATCCGGTGGCTCGGAAAAAATTGAGTCCACTCTAGAGACGTTCATGAAAAACAATCTTGACCAAAAGTACAAGCGTCTCGTTTTCATTATTCTCGGGGAAAAGCAGAGCTCATACACCAGCAAGAAAATTACCAAGAACGCGGGCACCTTCAATTTCGATGTCGACAAGGATATCTACGACCTTAGGCAGCTATACAGCCTGCTGATCAATGGAGCCAAACCGGAAAAGCTTCAGGAAAAACTCCAAGCATTGAGGGACCTGCTCGCGAGCGAGTTAGGGTCAAACGTTAGTAAACTTCTTATCGGCTATAAGCGTACTGAGGACAATCTAGATTGTCTCTTTAGTGCCCACGACGTTACTCCGACACGTGGTGCCAGCGCCATGCAGAGATTTGGCATTGATAGGCCAACATTTTGCCACATCGATAGGTTGAACGCGTGTTTGACGCATGAGATGGTGGAGTACCTCGCGGAGGAGTTTTCGGTTAGTGATGAATGGATTACGGGTGAGGCATGCCACATTTATAATGGGATGCCGTACGGTATTGCATCAACTGATTGGCGAAGGAACCTGCGCAGTGCGTATGAACTCGTCGACAAATATCATAAGGAAGGTCATAAGATTTCCGTGGTTATGCCGATGCATTTATCGATCGACGACTTTGAGACCCCATATTCTGAAGCAGAAGACGAAAAAATCGCAGCAAACAAAGACGGTAATCCAGTTGAGCTGGTTCCGCATTATCTTATTGTCGCCAGAAGTCAAAACACCTTCGGAGTTGAACGTTATCGCTGGTTAGCCAATGAACCATTGCAATACTCAAAGATCGGTGTTTATTTACTCTTTCTGGCGGCAGAAATCTGGAGACATGTTCACGAAAGCAGTCTCTTGGTAGAAGTTCAGTTTGTTGACTATTGGGATATACGGAAAGTGCAATGTGGAGAATTGCTCCTAGTTGATATTCTCCGGAGTATTGGCGTAATGCGTAACCACGCAGATTATATTTATATTTCCAAAGGAAATTTTGTAGCATCTAATGTATCGACTACGTACATACAAAAGCTGCAAGATGATTTGAAATGTTTCGCCCAGCCAATAAGTCCAAGCCGTCAAATGGGAAATATCCTCCGGCAGTTTTCCGCCATGTCAATATTGCCTTAATCGTGGGGTTTATATGCCGCAGATAGCTTTGATGAGTACTCGTACCATAGATTCGTTATAAGAACTCTTTAACTACAGTCATGCCATTGCGGCGTGACTCTGACAACCACTGAAACAGCCTTTCAATGTTGGTGGTCGAGCGGCAACAATGGGTCGGTCTGCGACGGTCGCTGGTCGGCCAGAAGCAGTCATTTGATCCTTGGCTTTTTGCAGTCAGTGGCTTGTACGGTCACGTTTTTTTCTTGCGCTGGGTCTAACCCGGCGCTCAAGCCGACCCGCATATTGCGGTGGGCTTAGTTTGGTCGTTAGATTTGATTGGGCCTTGTCATGAGAATTGAAGAAAAATACAAAAAAACTGGGTACTTCTGGTTGCCCAATAATGAGGAAAGTAAAATTCCGGGGATATTGTCAATCGACGATGGAGGGAGGATAGAACTGGAAATAGTCGGGCACTTCGATGAGGGTATGAACTCTCTGAGCGACGATCATGATTTAAGCCGAATTATTGGCCATGTTGAAGAAGATGGTTTGGTAACACTTGATGACTGCTTCTATACCAAAAAGAATTTTTCTTTTGGCGGTATTTCCAAGTCAAAGATTTTAGTAAATAAGGTGTTGGGTGGTGCAGCTTGGGATAAAGATGAAAAAGTATCTTTCAATACTTTTTCGTTTTCAGTCGATTGCTTGGATGAGTGGGTTGGAATAAGCGGCATTAACGTAGATAGAGACTGGAACACAAGAAAAGCAACGATCAGCTATGAATCACCGGAAAAAATAAGCATAGAACTAAGCAACGGAATGAAGCTTGAGATTTGCTTTGCATATACCTTTCCGGGATCCCCAAACTTGACAGAGGCTAAGATTACTCAGCGAGCTTATTTTCGGCTTGAGTCAGAAGAACTACGTGAGTTGAGCGATTTCACATCCATTGCCTTCAAAATAACGAATCTTATGTGTTTTGCGATGGATGAAATTGTCAGTCTTAAAAATGTTTCAGCAACGACACCCGAGATACTACGTGATGGTGGCGATGATAAAAAATACCCTGTTCCAATTTCAATCTACTATCAAAGCACTCCATTTTCTGAAAAGGCACCAAAAAAAAGCTGGCACGACATGCTTTTCAATTTTGGGACGATTAAAACCAATGCTCAACAAGTGTTTAATAACTGGCTAAGTGCTTACGAATATTTATCCCCTGCACTGGGGTTATATTTTTCCACTAAAACCGGAGCTCAAAAATATCTTGATGGTAAATTTTTAGCTTTAGCGCAAGGGCTTGAAACATATCATAGAAGAACAAGCAGTGAAACGTTAATGGGTAAAGAGTCCTATGAAGCCTTAGTTTCAGAAATCCTTAAAGGATGCCCAGAGGAACATCTTGATTGGCTTAAGGGGAGATTAATGAATGGCAACGAAATTAATCTCGGAAAAAGAATAAAGAAGATAATTGAGCCATTCAAAGATCATTTTGGAACAAGTAAAGAAAGAAGCAAGCTCCTAAGGAAAATAGTGGACACAAGAAACTACTTAACTCACTACAGTGAAAATTTATATGCTGAGTCAGCAAAGGGTAGAGATCTGTGGGTTATTTGTATGAAGATCGAAGTGATTTTCAATTTACATTTTTTGAAGGTTATTGGCTTTACGGATGAAGAAATTAACAAAGTGGTTAAAAACTGCTATCCACTGAAACGAAAATTAGAAGAAATCTAACAAATCAAAGCTGCGCTGATGTTTGAGGCGTTAATGGTTGTCTGCTCTGGGTCGACAGCACCTATTCGCGCGCCGAGATAGCGGAGTTCCAGTATCCCCAGGACAACCTTCTAGCGAGGGGCTGCTGCTGACCTTAAAACAGTCAGCGGAGACGCGAAGGTTTTATCGATCTGGATGACCGCTATGACACTGTGAATTCAACCGATAACACACTCGATGATCATCTCTGCCGGATGCAGACCTCAGAGATGTGGTGATCCCGTACAGATCAGCAGCCACAGCTTACAGGCCGGCTACTGCACCCAGTCAGCGTTAGCAGGATTGCAGCTATGGCAAATTCGGGAGCAGACTGTGCACCGAATTGATGTAACGTTTGCGAAGTACATAAGGTCTGTGGCGCGGAGCAAGATTCCAAACCTTTTGTCGTGCGCTAAGCGCACGTAATCCGCGGGTAGAGCGACCGTGTCACACTGTTCGAACTTTCCAGCCTTGGCTAAGTTAATCCAAATGTAGGGCTTATGGTGAGTGGTACAAAGAAAAGCAAGGGAGATAAATCAGGCTGTGATGAACCGCTCTTGCTATGGGCGGTCCACGAAGCCAACTTCGATAGATTTGTCCATGTCGGCATGCTCGATGCGTCCAATAAAGGAGCCGCTTGCAAGTGCCTCTGTCGGTCCTGTGGTGAGCCGCTGCTTGCAATCAATGTTGATAAGCCGCCTGAGCACTTCGATAAGCCCCGCGCTCAAAGGCGACATTTCAAGCATCGGCACAGTAGTGCTGATGAGGCGCGCTGCCTTAGCAAGACTGCGCACCTCCTTGCGTTGCAGTTGTTTGTCGAACAAGGGGCCATCTACTTACCCCCTCGCAGGCACCGCAATTCGTTGGAAATGCTCAACGGAGAGGCGGTTTCCGAAGAGTTGTGCATCCCTGCTGAGGAGGTGCGGGTTCGAAGTCGGACTTGGGTAGACGATCAAAGTGCCATGCTGATACTGGACGATGGGCGTCAGCTATTGGTCACGGTTCGCGCGCACCATACGCTGGATGAAGGATTGAACTCCACTTGTGTTCTCTCTTTGGCTGGAGCAATAGACCCAGCGATTTCTGGTTGGGATACAGAGAAGATCCTGGCGCACCTCCGAATGCCTGGGTGCGGCATCGACTGGAAAAGCCATTGGGATGACGCAAAGCTCAGGGCTCAAGAGGCTGCTGTTTTAGAGCAGATGGAGGACCTGTGCCTTGGCGGGATTCCCCGCGAATGGCTGGAGGGACTGGACGGAAAACAAATTGGCGAAACCGTGCTGCATTGGCTCATCAAGAAGACCATTGCTGAACGTGGAAAGCTGCATGTACCTGCGATGACGGTCGCAGTCCACCAAGAGATGTCAGACGGGTCCGAAGAGGAAGAGATCGCTCATTGCCCAGCTACGGTCCTGCTGCTGAGTGATATTCGGCTAGAGCGGCGTCTGGGCAACATGGTCCCGGATGTGATTTGTCGTGCGCGCAGAGCTGATGGGCAGGGCTCTGCATTCGATTTGGCGATTGAGGCTGCAGTGACTCACTTAGTTGACGACACCAAGCGCAAGAAAATCCTAGAAGCCGGTGTTGCTTGCCTTGAAATTCGCGCAGACAAGTTCTCCAAGGCTGGCAATGTTCCGGTCGCTGAGATTCAAGAGATGGTCTGGGCGAGTACGACGGTGAAGCAGTGGATTTTGCATCCATGGATCAAAAAACAAATTGAGGATGCCCATCGGCGCTTGAAATTGCGCGCCTACTCGATTCAAAAAGCAGTTGATAAAGAGGCGCTTCGCCGTCAGTCCGAGGCGCAACAGCGCGACGAAGATGCGAGAAAGCTGCAGTCTTGGATTCAGCGCAGCACAGACAGCGCTCTCGTGAAAGGCTATTTGAAAGTTCTTAGAGCGAGCTTGTCAGGAGATAAGACTTACATGAATGGAAGAATGGCTGGCACGCACCAAGTACTTTGGGATGAGCTGGAGCGAAGGCAGTTGACTCTTTCGGATAAGTACCGCACTGAAGCCAAAGCCGGGCTATTGGGCCAATTGCTACGTCTAAAGGACGAACCATGGAAAACGTGCGGTGAATTCTTTACGGACCTTTTTTCAGGCGCGGTGAATAACTACATGGCAGACTCAAATAATGCTGTGGTTCTCATGTTTGCGCTCAAAAAGAAAAGAGGTGAAATGTCGGCGGAGCAGCTGCACGCGTTTGATGCCTTCTGCTCGACTCTGCATTTGGCTGTGGAAAGTGAATCTACCCGGTACCAGCGAGATACAAAAAATGATCGTTTATTTGCCGTAGCTTTTCCGGACATAGCTTCTGATCTCGCGTCCATCTATGGCACATCTGAGCACTACACGCGGTTGCGGTCAGCCAAGGATCAAAAAGCGGCCCACGAAAAGCGGAGAACGGCGAGAGTTGCTTTGGTTAAGCATGGTCGGGAGCGACAAGCCAAAGAAAAGGAAGCGATGGCAGTAAGACAGGAACTGCAGATTTCGGAAGTCTTACGGTGGCGCGAATTTCCTTTTGAAGACCCCAAGCCCGTGCTGCTCTATGCACTACATGGCAGCAAGGCAAAGCTTTACGGTCATGACTCGCTAGAGCTTTTTAGAATAGCCGAGCAGCATCGCAGGTCTGGGCAAAGTGTCAGCAAAGCGCTCAGCGCCATGCAGTTCAAGGAGGCTCGAAACGTTGTCGCAGCTGTTAGCTTGCTCGTGAATGCCGGGCTATGCACGCGTATATCCACGCGACTCGTCTAACTTTATATCTGACCCAGCCATCTGCATCCCTTGAATCACATCCGAGACTTTTCATCACTGCTTTGTGTCGCTTGATGTTGTCAAGCTCGGTGTCGCGTAGGTTCTCTTGATAAACTCGGCGACCTTGTCGATCTCCGGAAAAATCGTGGCTTGCGTGAGTCCAAGCGACTCCAATTGCTTTCGTATGAACGCTTTCTTGCTAGGCTCGACAAGCAATCGCTTCGCTGCTGTCGCGGCAAGAAAACCGGCAGGCACCGTCGCAGGCTCGGTCTTGCGTCCATTCATGCCGAAGAGGAGAAAAGCGCCGTCCTGCTTGATGACGCGGGCGTTGTCGAGCTTGGGTTTGACACACACCACCGACTCTAGGTGATGCCTGAGGATTAATGGCTCGAAATAAGGCTTCTCCCTTTTCACCTCGTGCAGCAGGTAGCGGATTTGCGGGTCCTCATTGAACGCTCGTCGCTCAAGTTCCTCGTCCGGCAGCCTGAATATCGAGGGACGCCTGCTGATGTTTGAGATCACGCTCACCGTGTCGCTGTCAAAGTATTTGATTTCGGCAGCTGGAATGCGGAAGACGACCACTTCGCCGCTCTCGCGCTGCTGGCCCTCGTGCTCGCAAGCAAAGTAGAGGGCGACCAAGGGATTGGCAGTGATGTCGAGAAGACGAGTCGGCAGCGAGTAATGCTGCATCTTTACCAGAAACTGGAAGGTAGACTCCTGACCCGAAAAATCATTGGGGCAGCGCAGCACCAGCTCCTTGAAGAGAACATCCTCATTGGCGATCCAGCCGGGATCGCGGTAGATGCTAGGAATCAAGCGATGGCTAGACCGCGAGTGCCCACGGAAGAAATAGATGAAGCCCTTCTCAGGCTCGAAGCGCTCCATTTCAGTCAAGAAAGTTCGTACGCTGCCAACGCGGATCGATTCATCAGGTTCTAAACTCACTCGCTCTTTGCGTCTGACCATAGTCGCTCCCTTAGTTGTTATTTTGGAAAGAAATCACACACGCGAGCGAACGGCAAGCCTGTCTCCGCGGCCCGCGCGACCAGCCTTCGAGGACACGGTTGAGCGGTAGATGTCGAACACCATCGTGGTTGCTTAGCCTCAACGCGTGTGTCAACTTGTCCGAATACTATTCCATTCCAGCCTCTTCCAAGGTAGCTCCTTTTGCATGCCAGGATGGCGTACCCAGAACGACTGATAGAGACTTTTCAGCTTGAGTACGTTGTAAGCAACCAATGTTGGCAACCGCAGCCTCAATACTTGAAAGTCGGTTTCAGGCTGATTGCGGAAGTGTCACCTGCGTCGGCTCTTTATAGCAAAGCGGACGTCTACGGCGTGTTGCGATGAATGAAACCAGCCGATGCCGTACGAGGCATCGATGTGAAAGCGGTGATCGTACTGGTCAAGTTGATCCCGCTCTGAGTACCGGTAGTTGCCGAACTGCACTTCGAACAGATTTGCGCTGCTGTCTTTTACACCATGAGGTCGTGCATCGACTTGCCTTCGTCTCACATCATCGTTTGGTTGAACGCTTTGACTTTTCACCTTCGGGGAGCGAGCGCTGGCGGATCGACTGTCAGGTCGGAGTGTGTGGAGGCTATTCAGTGAGCGCCTCCCGCATCATCATTCTGTAATGCGCTCCATGCCCCGAATGCTCGAAAATTGCCTTGAAAACCTGAAGATGATTCTCAACTGAGGCCGCGTCGACAGCGAAATACAAGTTATCGTCGAAGCCATGCGAACCGGCGTTGATCCAAGAGAACAAAGACTTGCATACGACCTTGTCCGCGCCCTCGAAATGGCGGTCGAGACTTTTCGGATCGAATCCTCCGAGAATCTTGAAGTAGCTCTCTAAGATACGCCGGAGCGTGTTCTGTACGGAGCCCAGCGATAGATCCTTGCGTCTGATCTCTGCCCAGAGCATCTCGTAGGAGCTCGAAACAGGGTTGCGCGGGCTTGGCTCCACTACGGAATGGCCGCTGGGTTTGCGCACCACCCAGAATGACTCCTCGCTCATAGCTGAGTCCTGAGGGCGGTTTCCATTGAAACACACCTCCCTGTGGAAGTGGACATTGTGCGTGAGGATGAAGAGTTGCTTGACCGGATGGGACTTACTGCGGACCTGCTCCATCAGCCGGTGGATTAAGCTACTCACGATGAACAGCACGTCGCTGTCGAGGCTTGACACCGGATCGTCGAACACCGCGACGCGGGGCACTATCGTCCCGCTGTCGTTGGCGCTGCCCTGGAGTAGATGATAAAAATAAAGGAACGTGACGAAGCTCTTTTCGCCCTCGCTGAGGGTTTCACGCGCGTCGGTCTCGTCGGCGCGGCGCAGCGCGTATGTATTTCCTTCTCCCACTCGCGCTAGCGAGAAACTCCGAAAGCCGTAGGAGCGCAAAAGCCCGTTGATCTCGTCGACCGTGGGCTGCACACTTGTCGAGGACTTTTCCAGTGTCCGGATCTCATCCTCTTTCGCTCGCTTCGACTCGGTGGCTTCCACGATCGCTGCTTCGATTTTCGTGACAGCCTTGTCTAGACCTTCCTTGCGTGTCGCATAGTCCACGAGGTCAGCCGAGAGCTCTGTCTCGACCAAGTGCCGCCAAACTTGCGCGGTCAATTTCTCCTTCTCGGCCTTGATGTTCGCGACAGTCGCGTTGTGTGCGCTTATCGCGGCGTTGGCCTTGGCGATAATGGAGACGATCGCCGCGGCAGATTCTGCCAATCCGTCGAGGGCGATGGGCCGGCTCGGCTCCTTGCGCTTTTTCTCGATCAACAGCGAGTTCGCGGCAATCTTCGCAGCGGCGGCGTTGCGCTGAGCATCGAGCGCAGGCTTGTCCAGCCGCACCGAGGTCGATACCGAGGTGGCGTCCACAGCGGCCAGGAACGTTTTCGCGTCGGCCGCATAGGCGATCGCCAGAGCGTCTATTGCATCGGTGTCGGCAACGAAAGCGCCGTCGAAGTAAGCGCCGAGGTCAGCTTCGAGAGAACTCGGTGCAGGCTGCTGACAGAAGGGGCAGTTGCCATCGTTCTTTTGGAAGAACGGGCGACCCTGCTTGACCCAATCGCTTGCCCCGAGCTTCTCGATCATCGCGGCGATGTCGACGTCCTTACTGCCAACTACGACTTTCGGAAGGATGGAATTTGACTCGCGCGCGATGAGACTCGTGGAAGATGGCAAGGCCAGGAGCGCCTCGGACGTGGGTGCCGTCCCAAACACGGTTTCGGCTCTGGACTCCATGTCGGCCAAGGTTGGGCGTGCTCCGGCGCTCGCGGTCCGCGCATACTCTTCGACAATCTTTCGCTTGAACTTCGCCTTGTCGTTGCGATAACCCTCGAAGGCTCCGGAGAGTTTGGCGTTATGTTTGACTTTCTGGGCCCAACACTTTTCTTGTAGCCATAGGTCAAGCGCTTCGAGATCGGCCTTTTTTCCGCCCAGGCCGTCTGGCCCTTTCAACGTGGCTGTCAATGTCAGAATTTCAGTCGCCCGCTTTGCGACTTCAACCGTAGCTAGTCGCAGCGCTTCGGCGTCTTCCACGCTTTGCTTGCCAAGAGTGAATACTCCCTTAATGGGAGCAAGACCAAAGTTGGCCACCACGAAATCGCGGTTGTAGACCAAAGTCTCGAGAGGCGAGCCCCCTTTCCACGCGACGCGGCAGCCCGCGTGCGCGGGAGCGCCCGGCGCTGCCAAGACGCGCGAAATCGTGGTCTTGCCCGAACCGTTCGAGCCGTAGATGTAGTTGAACGTCTTCAAGCCGGACAACGACTGCGGGGTGCTCCCGTAGGTGGCCGTCTTGCCAACGTGGATAGATTCAATCATTCACTGCTCCCTCTCGTGGGCTCTGACCTGTGCTAATCACCCAGCTGAGCCATATTTTTGAAGATGTCAGATTGGAATGATAAGTATAGGCAACGCTGTGAATTCCTCTCTTTATTGCAACGGCTAGAGGTGAGTCATGCTTTGCTGTCGGCTTACTCCTGCCCGTAGGCGTCATACGGTCGCAAGCCACACGATAGGCGGTGTAGGTTAGTTTGCGCCGCGTCTGCTCGCAACTAGAAACAGGACGTTGGCTGACGTTCGCACGACTTCTGCTTTCGCTGCACAGCAGACTTCAGCGCTTTTGCTAAAGCTCTGATCCTTTACAGCTTGGGGAGGATGCAGCAGGTGGTATCTTTCATGCATCAGAGCTGCATGCGACCAAACCGTGGATAAGAAGAGAAGTTTGTTAGAGATAGCAGAGGCGAAGGTTGGGCTAAAAGTTCGGCTTTCTGCGCCTGCGCAGACAAAAAGCGTACTAGTCACGGGCCCCTCTATGTCTAGAGTTCAGTCTGGAAGTATTTCCTTGGCAGTTACGCATCACGTTGGTGATAGCCAGCTAACGCTGTGTATTGCAATGCATACGTACATGGGGCTACTTCTAAAGATTGCGGGGCCGCATTTCGAGTGGAATGTAGTGTCCGAATGTGCACAGGTCTCTGAACTTGGAAAAAGACTACTGCTGTGTGCAGACCTTTTTGAAGAATATCTTGAGCGCAGAGTTCCACTTGGCTGGAATGATCAATACATCTATCTTGAAAGCGCTCGCATCACCTCGTTTTGCACCACGCTGGCAGTAGCCGTTAACAAGATTCGTTTGAAGCAACGTGGGTACTTTGTCGATGCTAGTTTGTTGTCGAAAGATGATGTGGCTTTATTGCAAAGGGCTTTGAATGCGGCGTTGCGATGGATGGTAATCCCCCCGTAAAACCAGCGTCTTGAGAAGTAGAGACCTCGCAAGGAGAA
>CAUQST010000025.1:0-66584 GCA_963520865.1 uncultured Comamonas sp. | reverse complement strand
GATGGAGGCATGCAGGATCTGGGCGATTTAACAGCCAGCGGCACGGGCTGGAGTGAGGCCAGTGCGGTCAGTGCCGATGGCAGTGTCGTGGTGGGAGAAGCGAACTACGGCTCTAGCTGGTGGTCGCACGCCTACCGTTGGACCAGTGATGGCGGCATGCAGGATCTGGGCGATTTAACAGCCAGCGGCACGGGCTGGAGTGCGGCCCGTGCAGTCAGTGCCGATGGCAGTGTGGTTGTGGGGAGGGCTGACTACGGCTCCGGTGCAAGTTCGCACGCCTTTCGTTGGAGCAGTGAGAGTGGCATGCAAGACCTCGGCGATTTAACAGCCAGCGGCACGGGGTGGAGTTATGCAAAAGAGGTCAGTGCCGATGGCCGAACTGTGGTGGGCCTTTCGAGCACTGACTACGGGTATGTAACTCGTGCCTTTATCTACCGCACGAGCATGCAAGACTTTAGTAATTTGCTGTCTTCGCTGCCAAAGCTTGCGGCAGATAAAGAGCTGGCCGCAGCCCAGCAACAAATGCGCATGGCTCGGCTGCTGCAAACGCAGTGCGCCACTGGCAAGCCCGGGGTGAGCTGTCTGAAAGTGACTGGCTCTTTTGATGCGGTGGGCGCTGACGCAGGCATTGGCCTCCGTCAGCAGACACAGGGGGTGGTGACGCTGGGCTACGGCCTGAGTGAGCAGTGGACCTGGGGCGGCAACCTGCTGCTGGGGCACGCCAGCTTGCGCCATAGCGCGGTAGACCCTGACAGTACCTATGGCCTTGGCGGCTGGCTGGCCTATAGCCAGTCTGGGCAGGCGGGCAACGGCTGGCAGGTTCAAGCTTCGGTGGGCTACAGCAAGCAAAACAACACCATCACACGGGGACAGGGGCTGAGCAATGTAGAGCTGGTCAGTGGTGCCGCAAATTTGAATGCGCTTGCTGCCCGCGTGGCACTGGGCTTTGGCATGCGCCATGCAAACGGCTGGCTGGTAACGCCAGAAGTGGCCCTGACGCAGCAGCACAGCAAGTTTGCAGCCTATGACGAGGCCCATGGTGATTTCCGGGCCTCTTATCAAAAAGCCAGCCTTAAGGCCACGGTGCTGGGCGTGGGTGTGACGGCACAAAAGGCCATAAGCCATAAGAGCCAGCTTCGATGGATGGCGGGTGTGGAGCAAGACCTGAGCGTAGATCGCATGGGGTTCTCGGGTAGCTCAGATATGCCAGGGGCCGAGGTTTTTAATCTGCAAAGCGCTTTGAAGCGCAAAGCGCTGCGTCCATACGTCTCGGCTGGATATGTTTACCACCTGGACGCTGCCAGTGCCGTGGCTGCTGACATTGGTGTTGAGCGAGATGTGTTCTCCAGCGAATTGAATTTGGCGCTTTCAGTGAGCTACAGCAAATTCTTCTAAGAGTGAATCGACGTGAATCGACCCGCATTTCTTCAAAAATTTGAATTCATGACAGGTCGGTCACAGCACGCCTAATGCTCTTTGCTCTTTGCTCTTTGCTCTTTGCTCTTTGCTCTTTGCTCTTTGCTCTTTGCTGATTGTTGATGACCATCCATTTATTTTTGAGGTCGCAGGCGAGACAAACGATGGAATTGATGGATTGCAGATGATTGAGTATTTAATGCCACGGTTCGGCATAATGGATATCGACCTGTAGAGGCTGAATATTGAATGGATTAATACTGAAGTTTTAAGAAAACTGTATTAATTAATGAAATTATTTTTAATAAATAAAAAATTCAAAAACATTAAATAAATATTTATTGAATGTGTTTAAGAAATTTCTTGCTAGTCATCAAGAAATTTCTTGTTTATTTGTTCTTCTCTTATTTGTAGAATTTTGGCTCGCTGATAAAAGCGAATAGCTAAAACGCCCTGATTCGTAGTAAGTCATTGAAAACTGTTGTGACCTTCCAAGCGCTGCGTGGGCATTGATGGCGTTATGGCATGCATCGCCAGCTGCTGCTGGAGCAGCCATATTGAAGCCATTCAGTGATTGACGCCGCCACCCTGACCCCAGCCGTTGCATAGCAACCGCTGGGTTTTTTTAGGGCGTTCGCCTCAAATTTGATTGATGCCCTGCTGCCTCTTTGAATTTTTATTTTCTCTCTCCTGCTAATGGCTGCCGTAGCAGCAATACACATTCGAGAGAGATTTTTATAAATACCGCTCTCATTGAGCGAAGGTTTATTTCATATGAAAAAACTAAACTTATCCAATTTGCTTTTACCGCTGCTGGCAGCAACTGCTCATGCACAGGTGCATGCCGCAGGTTTAAACAGCATGCAAGATTTGGGTGACCTCACATCTAGCGGCATGGGGAGTAGTGCCAATGCAGTCAGCGCCGATGGCAGCGTGGTGGTGGGGCGGGTGGACTACGGCTCTGGCGCGAGATACCACGCCTCTCGCTGGACCATTGACGGCGGCATGCAGGACTTGGGCGACTTTTACAACGGTATGGGGAGGAGTTCTGCCTCTGCAGTCAGTTCCGATGGCAGTGTTGTGGTGGGGGACGCTAGCTACGGCTCTGGCGCCAAGTCCCACGCCTTTCGCTGGAGCAATGAGAGCGGTATGCAAGAGCTGGGTGATTTAACAGCCAGTGGCACGGGCTGGAGTGTGGCCAATGCGGTCAGTGCCGATGGCAGTGTGGTAGTTGGGCAAGCGAGCTACGGCCCTGGCGGGAAGCATCACGCCTTTCGCTGGACCAGCGCCGGCGCCATGCAGGACCTGGGCGATCTAACGGCAAACGGTACAGGGGCGAGTTATGCCAGTGCGGTCAGTGGAGATGGCCGCGTGGTTGTGGGGCAGGCTAACTACGACTCAGGAGCTAAGCACCACACCTTTCGCTGGACCAGCGCCGGCGGCATGCAAGACTTGGGTGATTTTACTGCCAGTGGTACAGGGAGCAGTAATGCCATTGCGATCAGTGCTGATGGCAGCGTGGTGGTGGGGCAAGCGGAATACGGCTCTGGCGCAAAGTACCACGCGTTTCGCTGGAGCAGTGACGACGGCATGCAGGAGCTGGGTGACTTCACTGCCAACGGTACGGGCTGGAGTATGGCCAATGCGGTCAGTGCCGATGGCCGCGTTGTAGTGGGTGGTGCAGATTATGGCTCTGGAGTAAATATGCACGCTTTTCGCTGGACCAGTGAGGGCGGCATGCAAGAGCTGGGTGACTTAACAGCCACTGGCACGGACTGGAGTGTGGCCAATGCGGTCAGTGCCGATGGCAGTGTGGTGGTGGGGGAAGCGAAATACGGCTCTGCCTGGTGGACTCACGCCTTTCGCTGGACCAGTGACGGTGGCATGCAAGATTTGGGTGATTTAACAGCCGATGGCACGGGCTGGAGTTATGCAAAAGGGGTCAGTGCCGATGGTCGCACTGTGGTGGGCAATTCGAGCACTGACCAAGGGGTAAATCGTGCCTTTATCTACCGCACGAGCATGCAAGATTTCAATAATTTGCTGTCTTCGCTGCCAAAGCTTGCGGCAGATAAAGAGCTGGCAGCAGCCCAGCAACAAATGCGCATGGCTCGCCTGCTGCAAACGCAGTGCGCCACTGGCAAGCCCGGTGTGAGCTGTTTGAAAGTGACGGGTTCCTTTGATGCGGTGGGCGCTGACGCAGGCATTGGCCGCCGCCAACAAACACAGGGTGTGGTGACGCTGGGCTATGGCCTGAGTGAGCAGTGGACATGGGGCGGCAACCTGCTGCTGGGGCACGCCAGCTTGCGCCATAGCGCAGTGGAGCCTGATAGCACCTACGGCCTAAGCGGCTGGCTGGCCTATAGCCAGTCTGGGCAGGCAGGCAACGGCTGGCAGATGCAAGCTGCGGTGGGCTACAGCAAGCAAAACAACACCATCACGCGGGGCCAGGGGCTGAGCAACGTAGAGCTGGTGAGCGGTACCGCAAGTTTGAATGCGCTTGCGGCCCGCGTGGCACTGGGTTTTGGCATGCGCCATGCAAACGGCTGGCTGGTCACGCCAGAAGTGGCCCTGATGCAGCAGCACAGCAAGTTTGCCGCCTATGACGAGGCCCATGGCGATTTCCGGGCCTCTTATCAAAAAGCCAGCCTCAAGGCCACGGTGCTGGGGTTAGGGGTGACGGCACAAAAGGCCGTGGGCAGTAAGACACAGCTTCGGCTGGCGGCAGGGCTTGAGCAGGACCTGAGCGTTCAGCGCATGAAGTTTGCTGGCACCTCAGATATGCCAGGGGCCGAGGTTTTTAATATGCCAAGCGCGTTGAACCGCAAAGCACTGCGCCCGTACGTCTCGGCTGGATATGTTTACCACCTGGACGCTGCCAGTGCCGTGGCTGCTGACGTTGGTGTTGAGCGGGATGCGTTCTCCAGCGAATTGAATTTGGGGCTTTCAGTGAGCTACAGCAAATTCTTCTAAGAGTGAATCGACGTGAATCGACCTGCATTTCTTCAAAAATTTGAATTCATGACAGGTCGGTCACAGCACGTCTAATTCTCTTTGCTCTTTGCTCTTTGCTCTTTGCTCTTTGTTGATTGTTGATTGTTGATTGTTGATGACCATCCATTGATTTTTGTGGCCATGCGCCAAGCGCTGCTGGCGATTGGCTTTGAGGCCGCAGATGATGCGGCCAATGGAGTTGATGCATTGCAGATGATTGAGTATTTAATGCCACGGTTCGGCATAATGGATATCGACCTGTAGAGGCTGAATATTGAATGGATTAATACTGAAGTTTTAAGAAAACTGTATTAATTAATGAAATTATTTTTAATAAATAAAAAATCAAACACATCAAATAAATATTTGTTGGATGTGTTTAAGAAATTTCTTGCTAGTCATCAAGAAATTTCTTATTTATTTGTCCTTCTAATATTTGTAGAATTTTGGCTCGCTGATAAAAGCGAATAACTAGAACGCCCTGATTCAGTAAGGCATTGCCGACTATGGCGGTACTCCATGCGCTGCGTGGGCATTGATGGCGTTATGGCATGCATCGCCAGCTGCTGCTGAAGTAGCCATATTGAAGCCATTCAGTGATTGACACCGTCACCCTGACCCCAGCCGTTGCATAGCAACCGCTGGGTTTTTTGAGGGCGTTCACCTCAAATTTGATTGATGCCCTGTTGCCTCTTTGAATTTTTGTTTTTTCTCTCCTGTTAATGGCTGCCATAGCGGCAATACACATTCGAGAGAGGTTTTCATAAATACAGCGCTCATTGAGCGGAGGTTTTTTTGAAAAAACTAACGATACCCAGCCTGCTTTTACCGCTGCTGGCAGTAACCGCTCATGCACAGGCACATGCCCAGGTGTGGAATGTCATGCAAGATTTGGGTGATTTTACATCCAGCCGTATGGGCTATGCCTTCGTAATCAGTGCCGATGGCAGCGTGGTGGCGGGGTGGGCTACCTTTGGTTCTACTTGGATGTATCACGCCTTTCGCTGGACCAGTGACGGTGGCATGCAGGACCTGGGCGACTTGACACCCAGCGGTACAGGGCAACAAAGTCAAGTCACTGCGGTCAGTGCCGATGGCAGCGTTTTGGTGGGGTGGGCTAACTACTCCCCTATAGTTTCACACGCTTTTCGCTGGACCAGCGCCGGCGGCATGCAGAGTCTGGGCGACTTAAGAGGCGGTACGGGCAGGAGTTTAGCCAGTGCGGTCAGTGCTGATGGCAGCGTGGTGGTGGGGGAGGCTAGTGCCAAGCAAGGAAGTTATCGCGCTTTTCGCTGGACCAGTGAGGGTGGCATGCAGGACCTGGGCGACTTGACGGCCACTGGCACGGGGTGGAGTTCAGCCAATGCGGTCAGTGCGGATGGCAGCGTTGTGGCGGGGCGGGCTGCTTATGACGCTGACAGGTATCACGCGTTTCGCTGGACCAGCGAGGGAGGTATGCAGGGCTTGGGGGATTTAACGGCCAACAATACGGGGAAAAGTCAGGTCAATGCGATCAGTGCAGATGGCAACGTTCTGGTGGGAGAGGCTAGCTATGGCTCAGCGACTAAATATCACGCCTTTCGCTGGACCAGTGGCGCTGGCATGCAGGACCTGGGTGACTTGACGGCCAACGGCACGGGAGGAAGTCAGGCCCATGCAGTCAGCACCGATGGCCGTGTTGTGGTGGGGCAGGCTGACTATGGCTCTGGAACCAAACACCACGCCTTTCGCTGGACCAGTGATGGTGGTCTGCAGGGCCTGGGTGACTTCACAGCCCACAGCACGGGCTCCAGTAAGGCCTGGGCGGTCAGCGCCGATGGCAGTGTCGTAGTGGGGCAGGCGGACTATGCCGCTGGCTCATCAAAGTATCACGCCTTTTTGTGGACCAGTGAGGGTGGCATGCAGGACCTCGGTGACTTCACAACCAACGGCACAGGCTTGAGCGTAGCCAGTGCGGTCAGTGCCGATGGGCTCACTGTGGTGGGGCATGCGAGCAACGACCAAGGGCTCACTCGTGCCTTTATCTACCGCACGCGCATGCAAGATTTAAGTAACGTGCAGACATCGCTGCCAAAGCTGGCGGCAGATAAAGAGCTGGCCGCAGCCCAGCAACAAATGCGCATGGCTCGGCTGCTGCAAACGCAGTGCGCCACTGGCAAGCCCGGGGTGAGCTGTCTGAAAGTGACTGGCTCTTTTGATGCGGTGGGCGCTGACGCAGGCATTGGCCTCCGTCAGCAGACACAGGGGGTGGTGACGCTGGGCTACGGCCTGAGTGAGCAGTGGACCTGGGGTGGCAACCTGCTGCTGGGGCACGCCAGCTTGCGCCATAGCGCGGTGGACCCTGACAGCACTTATGGCCTTAGCGGCTGGCTGGCCTATAGCCAGTCTGGGCAGGCGGGCAACGGCTGGCAGATCCAAGCTGCCGTGGGATACAGCCAGCAAAACAACACCATCACGCGGGGCCAGGGGCTGAGCAACGTAGAGCTGGTGAGCGGTACCGCCAGCTTGAATGCGCTTGCGGCCCGCGTGGCAGTGGGTTTTGGCATAAGCCATTCCAGCGGCTGGCTGATAACACCACAAGTGGCCCTGACGCAGCACCACAGCAAGCTGGCCGCTTATGACGAGGCCAAGGGCGACTTCAGGGCCTCTTATCAAAGCGCCAGCCTCAAGGCCACGGTGTTGACTTTGGGCGTAGCGGCGCAAAAGGCAATGAGCCAAAAAACTCAGCTTCGATGGATGGCGGGTGTGGAGCAAGACCTGAACGTGGGCCGCATGAAGTTTTCTGGCATCTCAGATATGCCTGGGGCCGAGGTTTTTAATATGCAAAGTGCTTTGAGCCGCAAAGCGCTGCGCCCATACGCAACTGCTGGATATGTTTACCTCCTGGACGCTGCCAGTGCCGTGGCTGCTGACATTGGCGTTGAGCGAGATGCGTTCTCCAGCAAGTTCAATATGGGGCTTTCTGTGAGTTACAGCAAAATTTTCTAAGAGCGAAGGGCGTTGTTGAATCACTGCATGGCGGGCAGTGGCATTTGACGACTGACGCTTGCTACGAGGCTGTAGCCCCTTGCATTCCGATTTATGCAACAACGCCACGCTAGTGCCGCGTGTACTACTAGCTATTGCTTTTGCAAAATACGTTGGCGCATGGGCAAGACAGGCGGCAGGGGGGAGATGCCAGCCCCTTCAACCCTTGGCTGGGGTGCGCTTATGGGTTGCTTGCCTTGCCATTTGTGACACAGCCATGCACCATGCCCGCACAAGCTGCCGCACTGTGATTGCTCAGTGCGGCGTAGTAGATAGGTTGAGTTACTGAGAAAAGGGATTGCCCATGTCTGACACCCCCAAGCCACTGTCTTTGCCGATTGCACACGCGTTGGACCCGCGCCTGTCGCAGGTGCTGGAGTACTGGTTGGGCGCAGAAATGCCGACCAACGAGAGTGCGCTGTCGCGCAAATCGTTGTGGTTCACCAAGTCGGAAACCACGGATGAAGAGATCCGCCACCTGTTTGGCGCAGTGCTGCAGGAGGCGCTGGCGGGCAAACTCGATGGTGAGGCGATGGAGTCGCCATTGGGGCTGCTTTCGGTGCTGATTGTGCTGGACCAGTTCACGCGCAATGCCTATCGCGGCACGCCCAAGAGCTTTGCAGGCGATGCCAAGGCGCTGCAATTGACCTTGAAGGGGATTGACCGGGGCTGGGATGTGGATGACAGCATTCCAACCGTGGCACGCATCTTTTTGTACCTGCCGCTGGAGCATGCTGAAGATGCGGGCATGCAGGAAAACAGTGTGGTGGCGTTTGAGCAACTGGCACTGGAGGCCAGCCCTGAGCTGCAGGAGTTCTTTGGCATGACGCTGGATTACGCGCGCAAGCACCAGGTGGTGATTGAGCAGTTTGGACGCTTTCCGCACCGCAACAGCATTTTGGGCCGTGCAAGCACCCCTGCAGAAAAAGAATACCTGAGCCAGCCAGGCGCAGGTTTTTAAGCACTGAAGACAGGTCTGCACAAAGGCTGCCTGTGCCATGTGGCACGGCAGCTTTTTTATGTCTGCTGTTAAGAAGAAAACAGGAAACATTCATGCGTATTGCCTGCCTGCATACTGTACACAGCAATGTGGCTGTTTTTGAAGATGCGGCCCTGCAACTGGGCCTGCCAGCCGGGGTGCTCTGCCATGGCGTGCGCCCCGATTTATTGGCTGATGCCGAAGCGGCTGGCGGGGTGACAGCTCAGATTGAGGATGCCACGCAGCGTGCCTTGATGGAGCTGGCTTTTTCAGCCGACGCAGTGCTGCTGACGTGTTCTACGCTGGGGCCGGTGGCCCATACCATGCTGTCGCAAACGCGGGTGCCGGTATTGCGCACCGATGCTGCCTTGGCGCAAGCGGCGGCCCGTGTGAATGGCCGTGTAGTGGTTTTGTGTGCAGTGGCCACCACCGTGCAGCCGACAACAGAGCTGTTTTTGCACGCTGTGGCCCATCACCCCCAGGCGGTAATGGATGTGCGTCTGGTGGAAGGGGCCTGGGCCTTGTTCAAAGCAGGGCAACTGTCGACGTACTGGGTTTGTGTGGCTCGTGCCGCCGATGCTGCATATGCGCAGGGGGCAGCGCAGGTGGTGCTGGCACAGGCATCAATGGGGGGCGCGGCGCAGTTGGTGACTGCCGGGCCACGCCCTTTGAGCAGTGCCTGTGCAGGGCTGGCTGCCGCCGTCAAAGCCTGCCAAGCAGGTTGAGTGGGCTGAGTGACTGCCGCTGGGTGCGCCAGCGCGCAAAAAAAGCTGCCTTGGCGTGTGCAGGGCAGCTTTCAAGGTGCTTTTGGCTTTTGTCGTTGGCCGCTGATGCAGTCAGCGCGAGCAGCCATAGCTTTTAGTTCTTGGTGGCACGGCGACCGGTGAGCGACCAGCCTGCGTGCTGGTTCTTCTTGTCGTTTTCGTATTCCCAGTTGGTGCCGCAACGCTCGCACACATAGCGGGTGACGGTGACTTTGCCGGTTTCACGCTCGCGCGTGTAGTTGGTGCCCTGAGCCAGTTCCACGTGGCCGGGGGTCTTGCGCCAGTTGCGCTGGATACCTGCGCAGGCATCGCACATTTCAATTTTTTTGAGTTCTTTGATGCGGTCGTTATCTTGGGTCATGGTGTTCTTGTGTGCATGCGCGGATGCGCGGGCCGGGCTTGGCAAGGGGGGTTACTGTACCCAAATCGGCAAGCTGAGGTGTAGCAAGGGTGCTTTGGCAATGGGGAGTTGACTGTCGCAGCAATGTCCACCGTCGACGGACGGCATAGGAGTGACCATTCGTCGGGCGGTGGCAACACCTGTTTAAATTAAGGGTTTGCACTAGGTTTGAATGCCTGGTGCACGGGGCTGTGGTGAGCGCCCGTTCGGATTCCTTGTGCCAGTTGGATGGCTGTATCTGGGTGTCAGCACGGTTGCAGTGCCTGTGAACGTGTGCGGCAGCCCTGTCGCCATTGATAAGACTTGGAGGAGAGATTCGAATGACAGCCAACTTACCGACGCTGGTGACGTTTGCCATCTATCTGATTGGCATGTTGCTGATCGGCTGGATGGGCTACCGCGCTACCACCAATCTTTCAGATTACATCCTGGGCGGGCGCAGTCTGGGCAGTGTGGTGACGGCCTTGTCGGCCGGTGCATCTGACATGAGTGGCTGGCTGCTGATGGGCTTGCCCGGTGCGGTGTTCCTGTCAGGCCTGTCAGAAGCCTGGATTGCCGTAGGCCTGTGTATGGGGGCGTGGCTGAACTGGCGCTTTGTGGCGGCCCGGCTGCGGGTGTACACCGAGAAGGTGGGCAATGCGCTGACTTTGCCCGACTACTTTACCAACCGTTTTGAAGACACCAGCAGCTTGCTGCGCATCGTCACGGCGGTAGTGATTTTGGTGTTCTTTACCATTTACTGTGCCTCAGGCGTGGTGGCGGGTGCGCGGCTGTTTGAATCGATGTTTGGCATGGATTACCAGACTGCGCTGTGGGTGGGGGCGCTGGCCACTATGGCCTATGTGTTCATTGGCGGTTTTCTGGCCGTGAGCTGGACAGACACGATTCAGGCAGCGCTGATGATTACGGCGCTGATTTTGGCCCCGCTGATGGTGATTTACGCGGATGGCGGCGTGGCTGCATCGGCAGCGGTGATTGAGGTTACGCGCCCGGGTGCATTTGACATGGTGGGCAAGCTGGACGTGGTGGCGATTGTCTCGCTGCTGGCGTGGGGGCTGGGCTACTTTGGCCAGCCGCACATCTTGGTGCGCTTTATGGCGGCAGAGTCGGTCAAGACCATTCCCAAGGCACGCCGTATTGGCATGACGTGGATGATGCTGTGCCTTGGCGGCGCGGTGGCTGTGGGCTTTTTTGGCATTGCCTTCTTTGGCCAGCGCCCTGATGTGGCAGGCATGGTAAATGCCAATGAAGAGACGGTGTTTCTGGAGGCTGTGAAGCTGCTGTTTAACCCGTGGATTGCGGGCGTGCTGCTGGCTGCTGTGCTGGCGGCGGTGATGTCTACCTTGTCGTGCCAGTTGCTGGTGTGCTCCAGCGCCCTGACGCAAGACATCTACAAAACCTTTTTGCACAAGACGGCCAGTGAAAAGCAGCTGGTGTGGTTTGGCCGTGCCATGGTGTTTGCCATTGCTGTGATTGCGATTGTGATTGCGCAAGACCCCAAGTCCATGGTGCTGGGCATGGTGAGCTATGCATGGGCCGGTTTTGGTGCCGCGTTTGGCCCTATCGTGCTGCTGTCACTGCTGTGGAGCCGCATGACGCGCAATGGCGCATTGGCCGGCATGATTGTGGGCGCAGTCACAGTGCTGCTGTGGAAGATGTATGGCGTGCCCCACAAAGAGGTTTATCCGATCTTTCGCATGTATGAAATCATTCCCGGCTTTGTGCTGTCATCGATCTCGGTGGTGGTGTTCAGCTTGCTGCAAAAAGCACCTTCCAGCCGCATGCAGCAAATGCATGCCGAGGTGGAGCAGGAAGTGGCGCTGCACGGGCAGTAAGAGCGTTTTTGCAGGCAGGCCTGCTGCGTTGTTCTGAAGTTTCTCTGGCAAAGCAATGAGCTAAAAAAAACAGCTGCCAGTGCTTTTTTTCATAAGCGCTGGCAGCTGTTTTTATGCATGTTGCATGGATTGCACCATGCACATCAACCTGAGTGAAGGTGCTTAAAACTGAATGCGCGCACCCAGTTTCCAAGTGCGTTCAAAGTTCACTGGGTAGATGGCGTCGTCACGCACCCAGATGCCGTTGCTGCGATCGAACAGATTGCTGATGCCTGCGTACATCTCAAAGTGTTTGGCCAGCTGGTGGCGGTAGGTGACATCAGTGCTTTGAAACGCACGCTGTTTTTGCACGTTGTTGTTGTCAAAGTCACCCGCTGCCCATGTGCTGCTGCGCCAGGTGTGCGAAAGGTGCAGATTGCCGTGCTCTGCCACACGCACATTCAGGCCTACAACGATGCTGTGGCGCGAGACACCAGGCAGCTCCTTGCCGTTGAATGCACCGGCGCCTTCGTTCTCGCGGTCAATGATGGCGCGCGTCCATGCGTAGTTGATGTGGCCAGTCAGGCGGGATGTGATTTGCAGGCGGTCTTGCAGCTCAATGCCGTATTTGTGCGATTTGTCGATGTTGGTGTTGATGCCATCCCAAGCGGATGTCTGGTAGTAGTAGATCTCGTTGGAGAGCTTGGCGTAGAAAGCGGATACCTTCAGGCGGTTGCGCTCGGTGTTGTGGTTGGCACCTACAGTCAGCGTGCGTACTTTGGCAGGTTCGATAAAGCCATTGAACGAGGTGATGGGGGAGCCAGAACTCCAGTCGGTCACAAAGAAACGATCCACATCGGGGGTGACAAAGGCGTCGCTGTAGTTGGCGAACAGGGCCAGCTGGGGCGACAGGCGGTGGTTGGCACCCAGCTCCCACGAGGTCAGGCGTTTGTCGGATTCAATGGACTGGCCAGCGATTGGGCTGTAGCGGTATGTGACTTCTTCCCTGCGAATGCCAGCCGACAGCGTGAGTGCATCCAGCATGTACTGGCCCTGCAGGAAGAGCCCGCGATTGTCTTTGGTCGTGCGGCTGTCTGTCTGGGTCCGCTTTCCATCAAAATCCTGAAAACCTGCGTTGATGACCACGGCATCATTTTGGTATTGCAAGGCCAGCTCGTTGGATATGTAGCGGTAGTCTGAGGCGAACTTAGAGGCTGGGTACAGCGAAGACTTGTCCTCGTCGTGGTGACGCGCAGACAGCTTCCATTGCGTGTTGAGCTGGTAGTCAGCGCCCAGGCTCCAGTGGTCAGTTTGCAGCTTTTGCTGGCTATACAGACTGTTTTTGTTCATACCCGGTGTGGCATTGAACTCCTTGAGTGTCAGTGAGCTGGGGTAGCGCGTGTCAATGTGCGAGGAGCCGGCTTCAAAGTCCAGACGCAGGTTGTCTACGGGCTTGACACCCGCGGCGACACGCCAGGTATTGGCTTCTGACTGGTCTTTGTGACCCGAGGGGTCTTTGTCACTGAAGCCACCAGCTTTGCTGTGGTCCAGCGTGGCTGAGAGATCAAATTTTTCGCGCACCAAGCCTGCCGAGGCAATGGCACCACGATTGCCGTAATTGCCGGCATAGGTCTCCAGGCTGACACCGTTGTGGGGCTTGGTGTAAATCTGAATGGTGCCGGCAGTAGCGCCATCGCCGAACATGACAGCGCCGCTGCCCTTGGTGATTTCAATGCGTTCAATGTCGCTCACGGAAATCGATCCGATGAGCTGGGGCACCATGTCGATATTGTTCAGACGGCGGCCATTGACTGAGATAACGAGGTTTTGAAAGCCATCGTTGCCGTAGCCGCGCATGCTAATTTGTGGCGCGTAGCGGTTGCCGTAACTGGGCGTGACCTGCAGCGAGGTTTGCTGAGCCAGATAATCAAACAGCGAATTGGCACCAGAGCGTTCGATATCGCTGCGGGTGTGCACCTCAGAGGCGTAGGGCGCATCTTGGTCACTCATGTCTATGCGGGTGGCAGACACGGTCACTGGGGTATTGAAAGTTTCTTGGGCGTTGGAACCCTGCGCGAGCACGGACAAAGCGGCGCTCACAGCCAGTGAGCACCGGGAAAAACGGAATGACATGAAGAAGACCCATCTAACCATGGCTTGCGTCCCCGCAAGATATGGTGTGTCGCACATGGATGGGCTGTGTGGCTGCTGCTGAGTGCACAGCGCATGCTGTGCGTGTCGCCGCTACCCCGCAGCACATCCGCCCAAGTACGTTTCGGCCGGTCTCCGGGCTCATGCGTTGTCTGCTCAGACAGCTGCGTCCCCTTCCCAGAGCCAGGGCTCCAGTGGTTTGATGACGCACTTAATCGCATTTACCGTTGCGGGGGCAGCACAGGCATGGCTGGCACCAGTGGGTGTAGCGCACCTGTTTCCCGTTTAACCCTTGCTAGAACAGCTTGTGGGCACCGATCACGTAAAAACTGCTCCACATTGGGAGCAGTTAGTGAATGATAACGTAGCGTTTAGTAACCGCAGTAGCGCAATGCTGGCGGCCCTGTAGCTAAAGGCTCAGGGGCTAGCGTGTACGCACTACGCTGGTGTCAATCTCACCGTACACCGTCACGCCATTTTTCTGGCTGGCTGATGTTTCAGAGGGCTGGTAGTAACGGTCCTGAGCGCAGCCGGACAAGACCAGCAGGCTGGCAGCAAGCGCTGCATAGCTCAGACAGCGCGGCAATAACGAAAAACGGGGGCTTGCCATGGCGGCTCCTTGGTCCAGTAAATAGATGCATCCTAGGCCTGCGCAAGGCGGACCCGTGTGTCAGAACGTAGGTTGAGCACCCTGCAAAGAGGTCATTCAGGCTTTGGAAGACGCTTGGGCCGCCTGCACCACAGACAAGGCTGCTTGCACCAGATGCATGGTGGCCATGGGGTCATCGCAGGCAATGGTGTGGCGCTGGGGCATGCTGCGCAACCAGGTGATCTGGCGCTTGGCCAGCTGGCGCGTGGCTGCAATGCCTTTTTCACGCACCAGGTGCATGTTAATGCTCGGCTTGCCCTGGCGTTCTTGCCAGTCCAGCTCTTCCCACACCTGGCGGTAGCCTACGCAGCGCATGCTGGAGACATCAAGGTGCAGGTCACCGCGTGCGCGCAGGGCTTTGACCTCGTCCAGAAAGCCGGCTTGCAGCATGTCGTCAAAGCGCTGTGCAATCCGTTCGTGCAGCCAAGCGCGGTTATTGGGTTCTAGAGAAAAGAGGGTGCAATCGAACACAGGTTGCGCGTTTTCAGCCCTCTTTTTAGCTTGGTGAAAGCTGGACAGCGGTTGACCGGAGACATGCCATACCTCCAGCGCACGCTGAATGCGCTGGCTGTCTGCAGGGGCCAGGCGCGCCGCAGTTTCTGGGTCTACCTTGGCCAGCTGTGCATGCATGGCGGGCCAGCCTATTTCTGCAGCCTGTGCATCGAGCTGGGCGCGTACTTCGGGGTCTGCGGCAGGCATGTCATCAATGCCATCGAGCAAGGCTTTGAAGTACAGCATGGTGCCACCCACCAGCAGTGGAATTGCGCCGCGTGCACGGATTTCACCAACCAGACGCTGGGTGTCTTGAACAAATTCGGCAGCGCTGTAGGACTGCAGGGGGTCCAGAATATCAATCAGGTGGTGGGGCACCGCCGCCTGCTCTTGGGCGGAGGGCTTGGCAGTGCCGATGTCCATGGTGCGATAGACCAGAGCCGAGTCCACGCTGATGATTTCGCTGGCTTGGCCGCGTTGAGCAAGAACGGCGGCCAGCGCCAGTGCAGCATTGGTTTTGCCAGAGGCGGTCGGGCCTGCAATGGCAATGCAGGGCAGTGTATGGGTGGAGGCAGTCAAGATCAGCAGACGAAAAGCGGTTCAAACCAAACCAGCGTGCCTTAATGCGCGCTGGGGGCACCGTGGCGGCGCACCAGCGTCCATGATGCCAAGGCTGCGGCCAAACACCAGAATCCCAGTCCGAAAACCAAGGGGTACACAGTGCCATTGAAGCTGCGCCCCAGAATTTGCCCGGTGGCAAAGGCAAACAGCATCATGATGCAGCCGTTCAGGGCAGAAGCCATACCCGCGGCTTTGGGGAAGGTGCTGACTGCACCGCTTTGCCCGCAGGGCTGCTGAATACCGTGGGCAATGGGGAACAGCAGGCACACGCAGGCGTAGGCCATGCCACTGCGCACATCGGCCAAAGCCAGCGCGATGAGCATCACAGCGCACAGCATGGCCAGGGCACCTGCCACCGCCACGGTATTGCGCACGCCCATGCGCGGCAGCAGTTTGCGGCACAGCATGGTGCCGCCGATATAGATCACGCCATTGGCGGCCAGCAGCCAGCCTACGTCGGTGGCTGTCCAGCCCAGTGCATCGATGAACGTGAAGGGCGAGCCGGTGAGAAAGACAACCAGCCCTGCATAGGAGCAGGTGGTGGTGGCGGTGTAGGCCAGAAAGGTGCGGTTGCGCACAATGGCGCTCCAGTTTTGCCACAGCCGCTGAGGTTGCAGTGCGTGTGGATTGAAGTGCTGCACACTTTCTTGAAAGCGCAGCCACACCAGCAGCCACGTGGCAATACCCACCACAGCCAGCACCGCCATGGTGGAGCGCCAGCCCACATGAATGGCCAGCCAGCTGCCAACCAGTGGGCTGCAGCAGGCTAGCACGCCAAGGCCAGACAAGGCTTTGGACATGACCTGAGCCCCTTGCACAGGCTGGTACAGGTCACGCACGATGGCGCGTGCGGCCATGACGACAGCCCCCATGGCTGCACCCTGCAGTGCGCGAAAAGCGATCAGGGCATCCATGTCGGGGGCAAAAACACAGCCCAGAGCTGCCAGTACATACAAGCCTATGCCTGCCAGCAAGATGGGGCGACGGCCCCAGCGGTCAGACGCAGGGCCCCATGCCAGCTGTGAGCAGCCAAAGGCCAAAATCAGTGCATAAAACGTGGTTTGTGTCTGTGACACGGAGGCATCGAGCTGCTGCGCCAGCAGTGGCATGGCGGGCAGGTACAGATCGGTGGTCAGCGGCTGAAAGCCCAGCAGCAGGGCCAGCAAGCCGATGATGAAAAGCGGGGACATGGCCGCAGTTGATGCGGTAGCTGAAGCAGGAGAAGATGACACAGAGACACGTACCAGGTAGCAAACAAAAGACCGTCGACCAACGGTCTTGCGCAGGCTAGCAGAACCACCTGGGCGTGGTGTCGCTTGGATAGAACAGATGCCAAAAATGCTGCTGATGCTTATCTGGCAAGCACCAGTAGCTATGGATTTTTTAAGCCTTGTAGCTGGCTTAATGCGGCGCGGTACTGGGGCAGACCTGCACTGTTGGTGCTGTGGTGGGTACCGCCATCTACTAAAACCCATTGCTTGGGCCCGGTGGCGGCTTCATACAGCTGCAGCCCTTGCGCCTGCGGGATCAGGGCATCAGCACTGCCATGCACCACGACCAGAGGGCTGCCGATTTGCTTGATTTTGGACAGTGAGTCGAACTTCTGCGTGATCAGCGGCCCCACAGGCAGCCAGCCCCACTGGAAGCCACGCGCCATGTCGCGAATGTTGGTGAAAGTGGCTTCCACAATCAGCGCTTGCTCATCGTTGACGCGCGTGGCCAGGTCAATCGCAATGGCGCCCCCCAGCGAGTGGCCAAAGATAACGCGAGGCCGATCGGGGTGCTGCTGCGCCAGCCAGTGCCATGCGGCCAAGGCATCTTCGCGTGCGGTGTTTTCAGAAGGGAGTTCTTTGGGCTCGGTTTGCCCAAAGCCCCGGTAATCAATGGCCAGCACCGAAAACCCCAAGCTGTGCATATTGCGCATGCGCAGCGTAGAGCCCGTGACGTTCCAGCGGGCACCGTGCAAATACAGCATCACGGGTGCTTTGGGGTTGCGGTGGGGGAGCCATAAACCATGCAGGCGGACGTCCTGCTCTGCGTGCTGACTGCGAAAGCTGATCCACACATCGTCCATGCCTTGCATGTTGGCGCGCTGCCAGATGCGGTCGCTGGGCTGAAAAATCATTTCGCGCTGCTTGGTGTCGAGCGCTGAGCAGCCAGCAATGGTCAGTGCCAGCGCTACGGCGCAGGTCCACGCCAAGGTGCGCCGTGTTGGAGGCGAAGTCATCCCGGACAATTTCATAGGTTGGTATTTTGGGTCTATGCTTGCTGGCAAGTGTGCACGACCAAGTGCCTGTGTTGTTAAGGATGAATCAGACCATGCTTTTAGGCCTTGCCGCCAACCGGCTCCACCACCAGAGCGAAGACGCCGCCTTGTTTGATTTGCTGCGGGCGTGTGAGTCAGGCATTCGAGAATTGAACCTGGGCTTGCACGCTGTGGGGCGCACCTACGATGCCATTGCTGCGGCAGACATGATGCACCGCTACCCGGGGCTGGTGCGCTACCCCTATGGCCGCGAGGGCGGGCTGATGAAGCTGGTGGCCGAGGTGGTCGGGATGGGCGAGGGGCGCACGCTCGATGGTGCTATTTACCTGACTGACCCGGTCGATCCTTCTTCTATTTTTCCGGAAGCACTGGCCTTGAAACGCCAGTGCGTGATTCACGGTAAGCCCTTTTTGTCAACCGTAGCCAGTGCACGCGACTGGATAGAGATGGAGCGTATTCATGCTGGCCTGGTGCGTGACCGGAATGCGGACCGCTTTCACGACTATGCCAACCACACTCTGGCGCTGATTGCCCACGATGCCATGAAGCCCGCCATGCTGGAGTTTGCGGCACACAACTTTGAGCTGCTCTCGCGCTTCAAACGCCGCGTAGGCACGGGCACCACAGGCCAGAAACTCAATGAGATGGCGTGGAGCAAGGGCTGGCCGGCTGATAAGCCCTGGGTGGACCGCTACAACAGCGGCCCCTTGGGCGGTGATGCGCAAATTGCGGATCTGGTGCTGGAGCGGCGTTGCCAGCGGGCCATCTTCTTTGAAGACCCGCATGTGGCCCGCCAGCACGAGGCCGACATTCAGTTGCTGGAGCGTGCGGTCACAACGGTGACGTACGAGGCTGTGTGCATCACCACACCCAAAGTGGCGCAGCGCTGGTGTGATGCCGCTGTATTGCGGGCCAAGGGCTGGGTCGCAGGGCGCTGACTGGCTGGCCTGAATGGCCATGAAAAAAGCAGCCCTTGGGCTGCTTTTTTTGTGTACTTTTTAAGCCCGCGCTTTAGAAGCTGTGGCGAATGCCCACGGACACGGCCTTGCGGTCTTCGTTGGCCACCATGTCGTCAGAGCCAAAGCTGGCACCGTGCTTGTTTTGCAGCACGGTGTAGAAGGCGTACAGCTTGGTGCGCTTGCTCAGGTGGTGGTTGTAGCCCACGGTCCATTGCTGGGCTTGTGCCTGGCCTGCGCCATTGGCGTGGCCAAAGTTGGCCTGAATATCGCCAGCGCCCATCGTGTATGCCACGGCGATGCGGCTGACGTTGGCCTTTTCTGTCACGCCAACCACCACGTCCTGGCTGCGCTGGTGGTAACCGGAGACGGTCCAGTCACCTTCTGACCATGTTGCGCGCAGTGCGTATTGCCTAGCTTGCGCCCATTGGCCATAGCCTGCACCAAACGACCAGTTGCCACGGTCATAGTTGGCGGCCAGGTCATAGGCGTTCTTACCCATGTTGTCAGCGGTGCGTTCGTGGAAGCTGACGGAGGATTCCAAGGTCAGGCCGTTCATGGCGGGTGACTTGTAAGCCAGACGGTTGTTGGCGTTTTCAACACTAGCGTAAAGCGCATCGGCGGTGATGCCGTAGTCATCGTTGTGCAGGCTGGTGCGGTCAGCCACAGCGTAGTACGAGGGGCTAAAGAAGCGGCCCATGCGCACAGTACCGAAGACGCCTTGCAGATTCAACTCGCTGCGGTTGCTGAAAAACTCGGTGTTGCTGATGTGGCCATCGTCGGAGTTGATGGCGCTCTCCACAATGAAGCCCACCTTCAGGCCATTGCCCAGATTTTCCTGGCCCTTGAAGCCAAAGTAAGAGTCGCTGTTGTTCACGCCGTTGACGCGGTCATTGCCGGTCTTTACGGATTCGATGGCGGTATCGATACGGCCGTACACCGTCACGCTGGAGTCAGCAGCTGCAGCTGTGGCACAAACGCCGAGCAGCCCAAGAGCGGCCACCATATTGTTCAGAGAAAAGTTCACGTTAAAAATACTGTCAAAAGCACTGTCAAAGAGGGGCACTACGCCAGAGGCACAGCCTTGTGGTTGCACCAGCAAGCACCACCGCAGGTTGGCGCTTGCTTTGGAATACCTGTGCATTCCGGGGGCGCAGTTATAGCGCCCTGTAGCAGTTTTTGCTTTTGCTAGGATATTTGAAGCATTCCATCAAGATGGTTCAAGCACTCAAGAGGGTTTGGCATTCCAATGCCTGCAACAAAAAAAGGAACCCGAAGGTTCCTTTTTTGATGTGCAGCTTAAAGCTGCAGATTGCGGCAGATTTAGATCACGCCCTGGGCTTGCATGGCTTCTGCCACCTTCACAAAACCAGCAATGTTGGCACCGTCGATGTAGCTGACCGAGCCGTTGTCGCGCTTGCCGTGCTTGACGCAGGCGGCGTGGATGCCTTGCATGATTTGCAGCAGGCGGGCGTCCACTTCTTCAGCAGGCCAGCTCAGGCGGGCTGCGTTTTGCGACATTTCCAGACCGGAAGTGGCCACGCCACCTGCGTTGGAGGCCTTGCCCGGTGCGTACAGCACGCCAGCGGCTTCGAAGGCCTTGGCCGCTTCGATGGTCGAAGGCATGTTGGCACCTTCTGCCACGCACAGCACGCCGTTGGCGATCAGGGTCTTGGCATCGTCCAGGTTCAATTCGTTCTGTGTGGCGCAAGGCAGGGCCACATCTACCTTGATGTGCCAAGGTGTCTGACCAGCAAAGAACTCGGCACCCACCAGCTGGGCGTATTCGTTCACACGGCCATACTTGTGGTTCTTGATGTCCATGAGGATGGCCAGCTTCTCGGTGGTGAAGCCATCTTTGTCGTACACGGTGCCCGAAGAGTCAGATACCGACACCACTTTGGCACCCAGTTGCATGGCTTTTTCTACGGCGTATTGCGCTACGTTGCCAGAGCCGGAAACCGATACGGTCTTGCCTTCAAAAGTCTGGCCGCGAGTGGCCAGCATTTCCTGGGCAAAGTACACGGTGCCGTAGCCAGTGGCTTCAGGGCGGATCAGCGAGCCACCGAAGGTCAGGCCCTTGCCGGTGAACACGCAGGCGGCGTTGTTCGACAGCTTCTTGTACATGCCAGCCATGAAGCCCACTTCACGGCCACCCACGCCGATGTCACCAGCAGGCACGTCGGTATCTGGGCCCACATGGCGGAACAGCTCCTGAATGAAAGCCTGGCAAAAGCGCATGACTTCGGCTGGGCTCTTGCCCTTGGGGTCAAAGTCAGAGCCACCCTTGCCGCCGCCCATGGGCAGTGTGGTCAAGGCGTTCTTGAAGGTCTGCTCAAAAGCCAGGAACTTCAGCACCGACTGGTTGACCGAGGGGTGAAAGCGCAGGCCGCCCTTGTAGGGGCCAATGGCCATGCTGTGCTGAATGCGGAAGCCCCGATTGACTTGTACCTGGCCCTTGTCGTCCATCCAGCTGACGCGGAACTGGATGATGCGCTCAGGCTCGACCAGGCGTTCCAGCAGCGCGTTGTCAGCGTACTTGGGGTTCTTCTCAATGAAGGGCCACAACGACTCCATCACCTCAGTGACGGCTTGCAAAAATTCAGGTTGGCCAGGGTTGCGGGCAGCAACGTCTTGCAGAAATTGGTCGAGGTTGGCGTACTTCATGGAGGGCTAGTCTTTCAAGGGCACAAAACAAAAGCGCCGTAGCGCATGTTCAGAATTATGCCAAAAATGTATACCTGTATGCACCAAATTGAGCATGACTTGTAGAAGATTGGTGCATAGATGCCTTGGGTTGGTGCTATCACGCACCAAAAAGAAGTTCTTCCTGTTTGTATTTGGTGCATTGCTGCTCAAGCTTTGGTTGCTTGTGAATTGATAGCGTGCAAGGCGTCTCGTAAAACCGACGTCGTATGCGGAGATGCTGGTGGTGGTGGCTTGCGAGGTTGGGTGCAACATGAGGGTTGCATGATTGATAGCGCCTTGCGCGCATGCATGCTTGTTTTCAAATAAAAAAGCGCCTGAAGTTCAATAACCTCAGGCGCTGGCAGCTATAAAAACAAATGTATGGGCTAGATCAACTCAAACGGAATGGCTCCCCACTGGATGGTGTGCGCCGCCAGGCCGTAGGCCAGTGCCTGCGCGGCGCTGGTATCGCACAGGTGGCGCACGTCAGCAGCATGCGGCGTGGTGTGGCAGCGCAGCAACCAGTCAGAAGGGGGGGCGTGGCTGGCAGGGTCGGTGATGCAAATCAGCTTGGCCCCCAGTTTGCGCGCGCGTTCTGACAGGTCGGCCATGTCACTGCGGATACCGCCCAGCGCAAACAGCACCACCATGTCGCGCGGCGCAATGCGTGCCAGTACGTCTTCAATGGTTTCACCGGCGGCGGGTGCGCCGTAGATGGGTTTATCCAGCCCGCTCATCAGGTGCCCGCGCAGCGAGCGCGCCAGCATGTGGTTGTGCTGCAGGCCAACGCAAAAGATGGCCGGGGCTTGGTGCAGCGCTGAGGCCATGGCATCCATGGTGCTGGGCGGAATTTGCGCCAGCGTGGCCGTCAGATTGTCTTGCAACTGTTGCCACAGCAGCGCGCAATTGGGTGTGCTGGAAGAGATGGCAATGCCAGCTCCGGGCAGCGGCAGGCCCGAGGTGCTGGCTTCCATGCGTGCTGTGCGGCGTGCCTCTTCGTAGCTGTCATAGCCAAGGCGGCGAATAAAGCGTGTGACCGTGGCGTTGGAGACGCCTGTCAGCTGCGCCAATTCGCTGGCGCTGTAGCCGGCAAGGTTGATGGGGTAGTCCAGCACCACTTGGCCAAGCTTGCGCTCAGTGGGAGAGAACGTATCCAGCGCGGCGCGCACGCGGGCAAAAAAAGGTACGGACATGGTTTTGTCTGGTGGGGTGGCGCTGGCCATGGATTAGCGGCCTCGCAGGAACAGGGCGTCCAGCTCTTTCATGCTGAGCTGGCGCCAGGTAGGGCGACCATGGTTGCATTGGTCAGAGCGTTCGGTGGTTTCCATCTGGCGCAGCAAGGCGTTCATCTCGTCAATGGTCAGGCGGCGGTTGGCACGCACAGCACCGTGGCAGGCCATGGTGGCCAAAATTTCATTGCGCGCACGCTGAATCACGCCAGAGGCTTCTTGCTGCTCCAGCTCAGCCAGTACGCTGCGTGCCAGCTCAACGGCATCGCCTTGAGCCAAGGTGGCAGGCACTGCGCGCACGGCCAGCGTTTTGGGTGAGAACGGTGAGACTTCCAGGCCCAGCACGCGCAGGGTGTCAGCATGTGCTTCGGCGGTGGCGACTTCTTGCGGGGTGGCAGCAAAAGTGGCGGGAATCAGCAGGGGCTGGCTGGAAATCGGCTGGTCATTGCCCAACTGGTCTTTCAGACGCTCATACACAATGCGTTCATGCGCGGCGTGCATGTCCACAATCACCATCCCCTGGGCATTTTCAGCCAGGATGTAGACGCCATGCACTTGCGCCACAGCACGGCCCAAAGGCCAGGTGGCGGCAGTGTCCACGGGCGAAGCGGGCGCTGCGGCTGGCGCGCCGCTGTTGCCCGCCAGCAATGCGCTAGCAATTTCGGGGGGGCTGGATACTGAAAGTGGTGTGGCTGGTGCGACCTGGCTGTCACGCATGGGTGCCCACAGGGCTTGCACATCGTTGACCTTGTGGCCCACAGCTTCTTGCAGTGGCATCGCAAATTGCACTTGCGCTGGCATCGCCGGACGCGGTGCGCTGACGGCGGGTTGCCAGCCTGCGTTGGTCGCGGCACTGGGGAGTGGGTTGCCAGATGGCAATGGCACAGACTCTGCAGTGCCTGCACCTGTGTGCCCGGCGGCCTGTGCCAGCAGGGCTGCACGCGGGGCCGCCAACGCATCTTCTACGGCGTGCTTGATGGCCTGGTGCACTTCGCGGCTGTCACGAAAGCGCACTTCGATCTTGGTGGGGTGCACGTTCACGTCTACCCGCGCAGGATCCATCTCCACGTACAGCGCATAAATGGGTTGCTTGTGGCCGTGCAGTACATCTTCATATGCACTTTTGGCCGCATGGGTGAGCACCTTGTCGCGCACAAAGCGGCCATTGACGTAGCAGTACTGCTGATCGGGCCGGCTGCGCGCAGCATCGGGCAGGCCGGCGCGGCCATAGACCGTGATGCCGCTGGAGGTTGAGGTGCGCAGCACGGCAATGGAGTTGGCTACAAAGTCGGCACCCAGGACATCGCTGAGGCGGCGGGCCAGTGCCTCGTTGCGCTCGGTCCCTTCGCCCATGGGAACGGCGCGCCACTGTTCAACCAGCTTGCCTTCGTGCCAGATGGAGAATCCCACGTCTGGCCGTGCCAGCGCGTGGCGGCGTACAGATTCAATGCAGTGCGCCAGCTCTGTGGCATCACTTTTCAGAAATTTGCGGCGCGCGGGGGTGCTGAAAAACAGCTCTTTAACTTCCAGCGTGGTGCCACGGTTGCGCGCTGCGGGGCGCAGCTCGCCGCTGCGCGCTTCCAGCAGCCAGCCATTGTCTTCACCCTCCAGGCGCGAGAGGATGGCCGTCTCAGAGACCGATGCAATAGCCGCCAGCGCTTCGCCACGAAAGCCCATGGTGCCCACGTGCTCCAGCTCTTGCAAATCACGG
Source organism: uncultured Comamonas sp. (assembly GCA_963520865.1). Lineage (GTDB taxonomy): Bacteria > Pseudomonadota > Gammaproteobacteria > Burkholderiales > Burkholderiaceae_C > Comamonas. The sequence continues at coordinate 42,427 of CAUQST010000025.1, read as the reverse complement.
ATTTTGCTGGTGGCATGGCGACGCAGGGCGACGGGCAGCTCTTCGCGGGGAATACCGCAGCCGTCGTCTTCCACGCTGATCAGGCGCACGCCGCCTGCCAGCAGTCGCACGGTAATCTGCGACGCACCCGCATCCAGCGCGTTATCGACCAGTTCGCGCACGACCGAGGCAGGGCGTTCCACCACCTCGCCAGCGGCAATCTGGCTAATCAGTTCATCAGGAAGGTCTTGGATGGCGCGGCGCTGCGGCGCTGGTGCGAAAGAGGTCATCGACCTCATTGTATGCAGCCTCCCATGCCGCTGTGGGAGACGGCATAACAAACCAATTTAACGGTGACGGCGGTGACCGCGGTGGTTGCCGTCGCTGTTTTGGCCCATTTGGTTGCCAATCAAAGCACCAGCGGCAGCGCCACCCACAGTGCCCAGAGTAGAGCCGAATAAGGCATCGCCCAGAAATCCGCCTGCGACGGCGCCCACGCCAGTGCCCAGTTGGGCATTGTTGGGACGGTGGGCGCAACCACCCAGCATGAGTGCGCTACCCAAGAGTGTTGCTATCAAAAATGTGCTGCGTGTTCGTGTCATGTGTACCTGCTTATATGTATGTAGTAAGACGGGGTGACTGTGCCTGCACTGCAGCGCGTGGCAGATGAATTACGTGCAAAGTTGTTCATGACTTTGAAAGCAATTGTTGGTAGAGCGCGGGTTTTGTTGGCTGTGTTGCGGAATGTGAAGCCAATGGCGTTGCCAGGTTGCAGCGCTGCAAAAACGGGGCTGTCTGTGGCGCTACATTAATTGCTGGCTGCGCTGGTGTGTGGTGCAGCAAGTTTTATTTGCAAGGGGCTGGATTTTGGAAATCGTCACGTTTTTGATCGACTTCATTTTGAATATTGACAAACACCTGCAAGCGTTTGTCGTGGCATATGGCCCCTGGGTTTACGCATTGCTGTTCATTATTGTTTTTGTGGAAACCGGCGTGGTTGTCATGCCGTTTTTGCCGGGTGATTCATTGCTCTTTATTGTGGGCGCGATGTGCGGCGTAGGCATGATGGACTTTTCGCTGGCGTGCGCGGTGCTGCTGGTGGCGGCCATTGCGGGTGACCAGTGCAACTACACAATTGGTCGCTATATAGGCCCCAAGGTGTTTCAGTGGGACGATTCACGCTGGTTCAACCGGCGTGCCTTTGATAAGGCGCATGCCTTCTATGAGCGCTATGGCGGCGTGACGATCATCTTGGCGCGTTTCATGCCTTTTATTCGTACCTTTGCCCCGTTCGTGGCGGGGGTTGCCCACATGTCGCGCAGCAAATTCACGATGTTTAACGTCGGCGGGGCCATTCTTTGGGTGCTGGGCATTGTGTCTGCTGGCTATTTCTTCGGAAACCTGCCCTGGGTGAAAGAGCATCTGGAGAAAATCATCTGGGCATTGATTCTGGTGCCCGGATTGCTGGCGATCTATGGCGGCTGGAAGACGGGCCGTAAAGACCGGCAGATTGAGATGGCTGAACGCTGAACGCCGAACGCGTTGAGCGCTAAGCGCTTAGCTTTTGACCATAAAAAAATGCCAACAACTGTTGGCATTTTTTTGTGAAAGCAGGCGTTATTTGCGGTCTTGGCTTTTACCAACCTGGTTACCAATCACCGCCCCGGCTGCTGCACCACCCAGTGTGCCCAAGGTTCCGCCAAGCACCGCATCACCGATGACACCGCCTGCAACGGCACCGACACCGGTACCCAGTTGCTGGTTGTTGGCGCATCCTGTCAATACGAACGTGGCGGCCAGTACGGTTGCCGCAATATAGGTGTTTGCTTTTTTCATACGTTGCTCCAGTCCTTTGCTCCAGTTGTTGGAAGTACTTGCAGTATGCAAAGGCTGAGCAAGAAACCGCGTCGGGGAGGCCAGTGTGCCCGTGTAGGCGCAGGCGGCGTTTGCAAAACCTCGCAGTAGTTGTGAAAACTTACAGTGAGGTTTTTAAACGGTGCGCGAGCGTGCCAGCGGCGGGTTCTTGATGAAGTACTGGCGGATGCCTTCCATCATGGCGTCTGCCAGTTTGATCTGGTAGGCCGCGCTGCGCAGGTTTTGCTCTTCCTGCGGGTTGCTGATGAAGGCAGTTTCGATCAAGACGCTGGGAATATCGGGGGCCTTGAGCACCGCAAACCCCGCTTGCTCAACCCTTGGCTTGTGCAGTTTGGCAAAGCTGCCAAGCTGCGCGAGCAATGCCGTGCCCAGCTTCAGGCTGTCATTGATTTGGGCCGTTGTGCTCATGTCCAGCAGCATGCTTTGTACACCGGCATCTTGGCTGCGCACATTGATACCACCTACCAAGTCGGCCTGATTTTCCTTGTCAGCCAGCCAGCGCGCTGCGGTGCTGGATGCGCCTTTTTGGCTCAATGCAAACACGCTGGCGCCGTTGGCGGAGGGCTTGGTGAACGCATCGGCGTGAATACTGATGAACAGGTCTGCCTGCACGCGCCGGGCTTTGGCCACACGCTGGCCCAAGGGGACGAAATAGTCGCCATCGCGCGTGAGATAGGCACGCATGGGGCTGCCGTTGATGGAGCTTTTGTTGATGCGGTCGCGCAGCAACTGGGCAATTTTGAGCACCACGTTTTTTTCGTACGTGCCCCTGGGGCCAATCGCGCCCGGATCTTCACCGCCGTGGCCGGGGTCCAGCGCCACGATGATGATGCGGTCGGTGCGTTTGGGGGCTGATGCTTCCGTGCGCGGGCCCGGCGTTTTCGACGCAGTCAGGGGGGGGGCAGGGGTGGCCGCAGGTGGTGGTGTTACCGCTGGTGCAGTGGGTGTAGAGGGCGCTGTGCTGCTGTGCTTGGCAATCAGATCGCCCAAGGGATCGTGGGGTGCCGTGGCCTGTTGTGTAGGGGGCGTCAGCGCTGCAGGAATGTCTGGGTTGCTGGTGGCATCGCGCAAGCGGTCCTGGATCAACGCTTCCAGCGGGTCCACCGTTTTTGCCGGGTAGAGGTCAAATACCAGGCGGTGCTGGTAGGCCGCCACGGGCTTGAGCGTAAAGACCTGGGGCACAGCCTCGCGTTTGAGGTCGATCACCAGGCGCACCACGTTGGGCGCGTTTTGACCGACACGGATGGCCGCAATATTGGGGTCATCTGGCCGTACTTTTGCGACCAGCTCCTTGAGCGCGTCGTTCAGTTGCAGGCCTTCAATGTCCACCGCCAAACGGGGAGGGGACTCGATCAGGGTTTGCTTGGCTACCAGCGGAACATCAGACTCCAAAGTGACGCGGGAGTAATCTTCCGCTGGCCACACACGCACAGCCATGATGGAGGCGCCATACGCAATCTGGTGTTTGCCAGCCAACAGCAGGGCCAAGCTACCTGCTTGTAGCAAAGTGCGGCGGTTGGGGCGGTAAGCGGTAAAGATAGGGGACGGGGCGTCGTCGCTCATTGTGGCCAGTGCTGCAGCATGCGCCTACCTCGCTCTGTGCTGGCGCGCAGAGTGACGTGGCGTTGGGTTTCATCAATTGCTTCAATATGAATAGCTAAGTCCGCAGGTGGAGTCAACGCAGCGGCCTTTTCCGGCCATTCTGCCAGTTTCAACCCTTCACTGGCAAAAATGTCACGAAAACCTGCATCTTCCCACTCTCGCGGGTCTTCGAAGCGGTAGAAGTCAAAGTGCCATACCTGCAGGCCCGGCACTTCGTGGGGCTCGACCACAGCATAAGTGGGGCTTTTGATACGCCCTTGCACCCCCAGGGTGCGCAGCAGGTGGCGCACCAAGGTGGTTTTGCCTGCGCCCAAGTCTCCGTGCAGGGTGATGTAGGCGTTGCGGGTTTCCGCCATAGCGGCCAGTTGTGCTGCAAAGGCCTCAGTGTCTGCCTCGTCTTGCCAAGTCAGTACACGTTGCGCAGCGCCTGCGCTTTCTACAATCGGGGGGTTATGGTTTGCAGCAGTCAATTGGTTCTTTCGATGCAGGACTGGGCCCGCGAATTGGGATTTTCCCAAATTGGCGTATCCGGTGTGGATTTGTCGTCTTGTGAGGACGGGCTGCTGCAGTGGTTGGCCCAAGGTTTCCATGGGCAAATGCATTACATGGAGGCACACGGCCTCAAACGTGCGCGCCCTGCAGAGCTGGTGCCGGGCACGGTGAGTGTGATCACGGTGCGCATGGATTATTTGCCGCGCAGCACGCCTGACGACTGGCAGTCTGTGGAATGGGCGCGTTTGCAGCGACCGCAAGAGGGCATTATTTCGGTCTATGCCCGTGGGCGTGATTACCACAAGGTGCTGCGCAGCCGGCTGCAAAAACTGGCCGAACGGATTGCCCTGGAAGTGGGCGCTTTGGGCCACCGTGCGTTCACCGATTCCGCCCCGGTGATGGAGGCAGAGCTGGCACGGCGCAGCGGCCAAGGCTGGCGCGGCAAGCACACGCTGGTGCTTAACCGCGATGCGGGCTCCATGTTTTTTCTGGGCGAGATTTACATCGACATGGCCCTGCCGGAGACCACGCCGGTGACCGCGCACTGCGGCAATTGCTCCAGCTGCATGGATGCATGCCCCACGGGGGCGATTGTTGCGCCGTACCGCGTAGATGCGCGCCGCTGTATTTCGTATCTGACCATTGAGCACGATGGCGCCATTCCGCTGGAGATGCGCCCGCTGCTGGCCAACCGTATCTATGGCTGTGATGACTGCCAGCTGGCTTGCCCCTGGAACAAGTTTGCGCAACGCAGTGCCTTGCCGGACTTTGATGCGCGCGCCGGTCTGGCGGGCAGCACGCTGGTGCAACTGTTTAGCTGGGACGAGGCCACGTTCTTGCGCTGCACCGAGGGCAGCCCGATTCGCCGTATTGGGCATGTGCGCTGGTTGCGCAACATTGCAGTAGCCATGGGCAATGCACTCAACAATCTGGCAGATACGCACGCGCATGCGTCCATTCGAGCGGCCTTGCATGAACACACGGCGCACAGCCACGAGGTGGTGCGTGAGCATGTGCAATGGGCTTTGGCACAAGGCCACGCGGATTAAAAAAGAGAGCTGTCAGCGCTTTGTTTATAACGATTTCAATATGAAAACACATTGAAAGTATTGCAGGGTAAGCGCTGGTAGCTATTTTTATATTTCAGTGCCGCAAAAAACCTGCGCTGCGCAACGCTTGTTCTAAGGCTTGTGCAAATGCCGCATAGCCCTGCGCGTTGGCATGGACTGTGTCAGCACGCAAGTCTGGGTTGCCCAAAATAGGGCCCCACAAACCGGTCATCAGCGGCACGTTCAGCTCTTTTGCCAGGCTTGCATACAGCGGGTGATCACTGGGCGCGGCGCCGGCGGCGGCCATCAAGCTCGGTTGTGGAATGGCCACCAAGACCACCTGAGCGCCAGCGGCTTGTGCGTTGCGCACACTCTGTGTGAGCGATTGCCGGGTCATGTCTGGCGATTGCCTGCGCAAAAAGTCATTACCGCCCAAACCCACAATGACCAAGCTGGGTGCGTGCTCGCGCAGCAGCTCGGGCAAACGCTGCGCTCCTTGTGCGCTGGTGTTGCCCGAGATTCCGCCATTGATCACGTCCCACTGGGTCAGCTCGGCAAGCAGGCTGGGCCAATCTTCGCCGGGCTGGGCACCTACACCAGAGGTGAGTGAATCGCCCAGGGCCACAACGACAGAGCCTGCTGCAACCGGTTGTGCAGTGGGCGTTTTTGCGCCACATGCTGCAAACAATGGCAAGGAGAACAGGGCAAGCAAACCAGCGCGGCGAGTAATCATGTGTATGTGAATTAAGGTACCAGTGAGAGGGCGTAGGGCAGGCTGACAATCCCCAGCAGCGTGGACAGCGTGACCAGTCCTGCCACGTAAGGCCCGTTATAGCCCATGCGAGCGGCCAGTACATAGCAAGTCGATGCCGTGGGCAGCGCAGAAAACAGCAGCAAGATGAGCGCCTGGTCACCCTGCAAGCCAAACGCATGGATTGCACCCAGCGCAATCAGTGGCTGAATCAGGTGGCGAATGCCCAGCACGCCCACGCTCAGGCGCTTGGCCTGTGTCAGCAGCCCCAGTTGCATGCCGGCTCCTGCAGACATCAAGCCCAGCGCAATCGATGCAGCACCAATGCGGGCCACGGGTGGCTCCAGCCACGACGGCATGCGAAAGCCCAGCAAGTTGGCTGTCAGGCCACACACGGTGGCCACAATCAAAGGGTTGCGCACCAGCTGACCCCAAAAGCTTTGCTTGCTCTCGCGTGCCATCGGCCACACCGCAGCAATGTTGAACATGGGCACGCAAAAGCCGATGAGTACCGAGATGAAGAACAGCCCTTGCGCACCTGCCAAGCGGTCGGCCAGTGCCAGGCCAATGAAAGAGTTAAAACGGAAAGCCACCTGCGCAGCGCTGGCGTGGTCACGTGCCGCTACTTTCTTGCGCAAGCCAGGCCACCAGGGCAAGCTGTAAGCCAGCGCAATGCCAAGCAGACCTGACGTGACACCGGCTGCAATCAGGCTGGAGGTGGCTGCCCAGTCCAGCGGGCTTTTGACGATGGAGTGAAACAGCAGCACGGGAAACAGCAGGTAGTACACCAAGGCTTCTGCGCCTTGCCAGACTGGGCGGTTGAGTGGGCTGAAACGGCAGAGCAGATAGCCCAGCAAGATCAGGGCAAAGTCTGGGAAAAGGAGCTGGGCGTAGTTCACGGGTGCAGAGCCTACTGCCTTTTTTGCGCTTTAGCAGTGCGGCCATCCCAAAATTGGCACTCCCGTGACACGTTTTGCAAAATTTCTATGCATAGGGAATGCACTGAGAAAAAAGCCTGAATTGGGAGACGCAAAAAAAGCGCTTCGCCATTAGCATCGATTTCTGTACCAAAACTTACAATTGACAAGGGATTAATTCAGCATGAAACGTCGTATCTGCCTGGGTCTTGCTTTTGCCATCGTTGGCTCTACTGCTTTTGCACAGAGCTATCCCACCAAACCCATCAAGTTGCTGGTGCCGTTTGCACCAGGCGGTACGACGGACATCATTGCTCGCGTGATTGCAGACCCTCTGGGACGTGAGCTGGGGCAGACCGTGATTGTGGAAAACAAAGGCGGTGGCGGCGGCATCATTGGAGCTCTGGAGACTTCGCGCGCAGCACCAGATGGCTATAGCCTGGGTATTGCCACCGTCTCTTCTACGGCCACCAATCCAGCCATCAACCCCAAGATTCCCTACAACACATTGACGGATTTCACCCCGGTGATCAATGTGGCTGCAACGCCCAATGTGCTGGCCATCAATCCTAAATTTGGGCCCACAGACCACAAAAGCTTTCTGGCCATGCTGAAGGCCTCGCAAGGCAAGTACTCCTATGCATCGTCTGGCACAGGCGGTATCCAGCACATGCTGATGGAGCTGTACAAGAACCTGACTGGCACCTTCATCACCCACATTCCCTACCGCGGTGCTGGCCCGGCGCTCAACGATACGGTGGCAGGCCAGGTGCCGATTATTTTGGACAACCTGCCCTCTGCACTGCCGTTTATCAAAGACAAGCGCTTGCTGGCGATTGCGGTGGCAGCGCCTCAGCGTCTGGAAGTTCTGCCTGATGTGCCAACGTTCAAGGAAGTTGGTCTGGAGCCCGTCAACCGCATGGCTTTCTATGGCATCTTGGGCCCCAAAGGTATGCCCAAAGATGTTGTGGACAAGCTGAACGCAGCAGTGAAAAAAGTCTTGCAAGACCCCGCAGTGCGCAAGCGCATTGAGGACACAGGCTCCTTGGTGATCGGCAATTCGCCCGAAGAGTTTGCGCAGCAGATCAAGGCGGAATACGACGTGTACCGCAAGGTCGTTGTGGAGCAAAAACTGACGCTGGAATAATTAGCCCGTGGGCTCAAAAAGGCGCTGCATCGCAAGGTGCAGCGCCTTTTTTATGGCAACAATCCATCTATGAATGATGCAGCGCTACAGACCAGCCTTTCGGCCATTGATGACTTCATCGAAACTTTGTTTCTGGAGGATGGCCTGTCTGCCAATACCTTGCAGGCCTACCGTCGCGATGTGTCAGGGTGTGCCCAGTTTCTTGCAGGCTATGAGGGCGGGTGTTCGTTGCTCCATGCGCAGGAGCTGCAACTTCAAGCCTATGGCCAGCAGCGCCATGCGCAAGGCGTGAAAGCGGTTTCCAGCAACCGCAGTCTCAGTGTTCTGCGGCGTTTTTATCACTGGGCGCTGCGCGAAAAACGTGTAGCGCACGACCCAACCCTTCGGCTGCTGGCAGCCAAGCGCCCGCTGCGGGTGCCGCACACGTTGACGCAGGCACAGGTTGAAGCTTTGCTGCAGGCCCCTGATGACAGCACCCTGCTGGGGCTGCGCGACCGTGCCATGCTGGAGCTGATGTATGCCAGTGGTTTGCGCGTGAGTGAACTGGTTGGTTTGAAGGTGCACCACCTGGACATTAAAAGCGCTGTGCTGCGTACCGAAGGCAAGGGGCGCAAAGAGCGTCTGGTGCCGTTTGGTGAGGAGGCGCAGTCATGGTTGGTGCGCTTTGTTCAAGAGGCGCGCCCAGCCATTTTGGCAGGGCAGTCAACGAATGATTTGTTTGTTACGCAGCGCGGCAGCGGCATGACGCGGGTGATGTTCTGGGTGCTGGTGAAAAAATATGCCGCGCTTGCTGGTGTGACCGCGCCTTTGTCACCGCACACACTGCGCCATGCGTTTGCAACGCACTTGCTCAACCACGGAGCCGATTTGCGCGTTGTGCAGATGTTGCTGGGCCATGCAGATATTTCCACCACCACCATTTACACCCATGTTGCCCGCGAGCGTTTGCAGCAGCTCCATGCCAAGCACCACCCGCGTGGATAAGGTGCATTTTTAAGGGCATCGCGCAGGCAAGTATTGGCAGTGCAGAGGCTTTTTGCTGCCACAGAGCAAGGCTCCAAGGTCCGGTGACTACCAAGCGGCTGCCTACTGCACGGCATGCCGCAGCAGGCTGCGCAGTAGGCAGCCTGCTTACTTTTACTCGTTATCGCTGCTGAGGTTGTCAGCCCACGCCAGTGCTTGCAAATGCGCCCAATTGACCTGGTGGTTGGACAAGTGCAGCGCATCAGAGTTTTTGGCAAATGCCACTTCATCGCCTGTTTCGCAGGCCAGCACCAACTCCAGGAACGGGGTATAGGGCCCGGTTCGGTGCAAGAGCGCCTCAGCGACCGATTGCGGTAAAGCGATGGACTCCAGTGCCTTGTCCATGGGGATGCCCAAAATGACATCCAGCAATGAGAAAACACCCACCACGAAAGCGTTGTCAGACTCTTCAGGTGGCAGCATTTCTGTCGCCAAAAGCTCCATCAAACGGCCTCGGACCACGGCGGTTTGACCGACGGCTGGGGCGCTGCCGCCAGCCCGTGATGTGGTCATCAAGAGCGCCGCCCAGCGAAACAGCTTTTTCAGACCCAGGATCATCACGGCATGGCGAAACGATGTGATCTCGCACGACAGGCCAAACCCCGAAGAGTTAATGAAGCGCAGCAGGTTGAAAGACAGTGTGGGGTCTTTTTTCAGCAGTTCTTCAATGTCAGCGGTGGAGCTTTGGTTGCGCACCAGATTGAGCAGTTGCATGATGGTCGCCTGCGAGGGGCGCACCATTCGTGCCTGCACGACATCAGGTCTGGCAAACCAGAAACCCTGAAACAGCTTGACGCCCAGCGCATGCATATGTTCAAACTGCGCCTGGGTTTCAACTTTTTCCGCAATGATCTGGGCGATGGTGTGGGTACGTGCAAACTTCACCAACGCTTCCGCGTTGTCGATCGGGAAGGTGAGCATGTCCAGCTTGATGTAGCTGGCCATCGGCAGCCAATTGACATAGGCACGGCGCAGCAGATTTTGATCAAACGCGAGACGAAACCCCCGTTGACGCAGGCCTTCAAAAATAGGAATGCATGCCGCAATTTGGGTGGGTGTGACGTCGTCACCCAAGGTGGAAATTTCCAGCACCACTTTGTCTGGGTGGATCAATTCCAGATGACCGCCAGCCAGGCTTTCATGGGTGCAATTGATAAAAACGAGCTTACGACCAACCAGTGCTTCCGTACCTGCATACGACAAGGCGTTGAAGAGCATGGCCGCATCACTGGCCGCAGTATGCGCATCGATGGCCGTGGAGCGGTCAAAGAGTTCATAGCCATAGACCTCACGCCGTTCGTTCAAGATGGCTTGACGCCCAATCATCGAAACCGATGCATCGGGAATTCCATCAGGCAAGCTGGGGGCAGAGGTAGCGGTTTTGTTGACAGAATTCATGTGGGCGATCGCGGGGCAGTCGGCAGGTGTGTAAATGTAACGCGATGCGCGCTGTGCGCATGTACCCTTTGGGTCAGCGAATCTGCCCTGCTGTCTCTTTCGTGGTGAAACCTGTCGAACTATTGCGTGATTTGGTCACACCAGGCGAGGGCTTGCAGGTGTGCCCAGTTGATTTGCTGACTGGTCAGCTTCAGGGCAGAAGCCGAATGATCAAATGCTTGGTCATTGCTGTTTTCGCAGGCTTCAGCCAGGCGCAGTAATTCACCAAAAACCCCTTCATGCTCCACCAGAGCAAGCCGCACTGGTGTGGGAACGTTGATCAGGTGCAGTGCGTCTTCCATGGGAATGCTGAGCATGGAATCAAGCAGCGAAAAAATACCCACCACAAAAGCCTGATCGGCATCGTCTTCGCTCATGAACTCGCGTGCCAGTAATTCCATTAAACGCCCGCGAATGACGGCGGTGTGCCCAATGGCAGCACTGGTGGTGCCAAATTTGGATGCCGTCAGCAGCAAGGCGGCCCAGCGAAAGAGCTTCTTGAGCCCCATGATCATCACGGCCTGGCGAAATGACGTTACTTCGCGCGAGGTGGCAAACCCGGCAGAGTTGATCAGGCGCATCAAGTTGAAGGCCAGACCTGCGTCCTTCTTGAGCACTTCTTCAATTTCGTCCGTACTGGCCTGGCGGCGCAGCAGATTAATCAGCTGAATGATGCTGGCTTGGTTGGGGGCCAGTAATTTGGCCTCAACCACTGATGGGCGAGAGAACCAGTAGCCTTGGAAAAGAGAAATTCCAATGCTTTTGAGCATGTCAAACTGCTGCTCAGTCTCTACCTTGGTGGCAATCAGCTGTGCTTTGGTGTGGCGCGCTGCGTAGCTGACCAAGACGGCCAGTTGCTCAGGGCGCAGGACGGTCAAATCCAGCTTGATGTAGTCTGCTAGCGGCATCCACGTGGCATAGGCCGACTCCAAGACAGTGTGGTTGAACGACAGCTTGAATCCGCGCTCGCGCAGCGCGCGCAAGATGGGCAGGCGTGCAACAGCTTCGGTGGTTGCAACGTGGCCCAGAGACTCCACTTCCAGCACGACCTTTTCAGGATTCAATAGCTCCAGGTGTCCGCCCGCCAGACTTTCATGGGTGCTGTTGACGAAAAGCAGCTTGGTACCCACCAGGTCTTCGCTGCCCGCGTGAGACAGCGCCGTGAACAGCAAAATGACATCGGTGGCTGCCGTGTGCTCTGCAGGTGCGCGGGAGCGGTTGAACAGCTCATAACCAATCACTTCTTTCTCTACGTTCACGATGGCTTGGCGCGCAATCATGGAACTGGCCGTGTTTGCTGCAGGTGTGACGGAGGACAAAGGGGGTAAATTAGCGAGCATGTCTGCGGAACGTCTAGGGTGCGTGCGTTGTCAGTGGAATTAGTGCGAGAGAGTCAGTGCTGCTGTTCCAGCCAGGCTATTTCTTCTTCTGTGAAACCTGCTGCCTGGCGAGCCCGTGTGTTGAAAGGTGGGCGCGGGCGTGGTGCTTCATATTTGTGTGCAAGTGCAGTGTAGTGCGATTGTGGTTCCAGATTATTGCGCTTGCATAAGAAGCGGTACCAAAGGTTTCCAATTGCTACATGTCCCACTTCTTCGCGCAAGATGATGTCAAGGATATCAACGGCAGATAAAGCATCGGGTGTGCCGACCTGACGCAGCTTGGCTTGGATCTGCGGTGTGGCATCCAGGCCGCGCGCTTCCAGCGTTCTGGGCACGAGGGCCATACGCGCTGTGACATCTTGTGCCGTTTTTTCACACATGGTCCACAGTCCCTGGTGGGCAGGAAAGTCTCCATAGTCATGACTCTGGGCTAAAAGCCAGTCGCGAATCAGCAAAAAGTGCTTGCCTTCTTCGCCTGCCACCTGCAGCCAGTCCAGGTAATACTGCGCGGGCATATCGTCAAAGCGCCAGATGGCATCCAACGCCAGATTGATGGCGTTAAATTCGATGTGTGCAATGGCGTGCATCAAGATGATGCGCCCTTGCAGGGTTGCCGGAGAGCGGCGTGCCACTTCTGAGTGGCGCAGCAGAGCGGGACGTTCTGGATGACCGGGCAACTCAATGCCTGAAACGAGGGCAGGGGCGCAAGGCGCAATGGCAAACTGTGCAGCTTGCTGATGCATCTGCATGACCGCGATGGCTTTTTGAATGGGGTCGCAGAGGCATAAAACCTCAAGGGCGCGTTGTCGTAGCTCCATATTTACAATTCTATTTTCCCGAACGCACAAAAAAAAGGAGACAAGATGGCCGTGTATGAATTAGATGGCATTTCCCCTGAAATTGCCGCAAGCGCATGGGTTGCGGACAGTGCCCAGGTGATGGGCACGGTGAACATTGGGGACGATGCCAGCATCTGGTTTGGCACGGTTGTGCGCGGCGATACATCCAGCATCACCATTGGTGAGGGCAGCAATGTGCAAGATGCCAGCGTTTTGCACGCCGATTTGGGCATGCCATTGGTCATTGGCCGACACGTTACGGTAGGACATCAAGTCATGCTGCACGGGTGCACGATTGGTGATGAAAGCTTGATCGGCATTGGCGCGATTGTGCTGAACGGGGCGAAAATTGGTAAAAACTGTTTGGTGGGTGCAGGGGCACTGGTGACCGAGGGCAAAGAGTTTCCCGATGGTTCCATGATCATTGGCAGCCCTGCCCGCGTGGTCAAGCAGCTTACTCCTGAGCAGATGCAAGGCTTGCGCCAGAGTGCGCAGCACTACATCGACAACGCGCACCGCTTCAAAGCGGGTTTGCGCAAGCTGGGTTGATTGCCCGGCATTTAGCAATCACTGACTGGGATACACACAGCGTGTCTGAACTCCATAAATTCCTTTTCGATGGCCTGCCTGTGCGCGGCATGATCGTGCGACTGACCGATGCCTGGAAAGACATTCTTCAGCGCCGTGCCAGCAACACCGACACGGGGGCCTACCCGGCCGCAGTGCGCGAATTGCTGGGCGAGATGACCGCTGCCAGCGTGTTGATGCAGTCCAACATCAAATTCAATGGCGCGCTGGTGTTTCAGATTTTTGGCGAAGGCCCTGTCAAGGTCATCGTGGCTGAAGTGCAGGCCGATCTTGGCTTGCGCGCCACCGCTTCTGTGCATGGCGAGGTGCCTGCGGGTGCAACGCTGGCAGAGCTGGTGAATACCAATGGATTGGGGCGCTGCGCCATCACCTTGGACCCTAAAGACCGCCTGCCAGGCCAGCAGCCTTACCAGGGCGTGGTGCCACTCAATGATGAAGAGGGTGAGCCGCTGAGCAAGATTTCTCAGGTCTTGCAGCACTACATGCGCCAGTCTGAGCAGTTGGATACATGCATTGTGCTGGCGGCCAATGATGAGATCGCTGCGGGTTTGATGATTCAGCGCATGCCGCTCAAGGGGCAGGACAACCTGGCCGGCGCCACCGAAAGCGCGCAGGACGAGCAGGACCGCATTGGTTTGAACGAAGAGTACAACCGGATTGCCACACTGGCCTCCAGCCTCAAGCGCGACGAGTTGCTGACGCTGGATGTGGACACCATCTTGCGCCGTCTGTTCTGGGAAGAAAAGCTGCTGCGCTTTGTGCCGCAGGATGGCGACAATGGCCCGCACTTTGCCTGCACCTGCAGCCGCACCCGTGTGGAAGACATGTTGCGCAATCTGGGCCAAGAAGAAGTGGCGCACGTGGTTGAAGAGCAAGGCCGTGTTGAAGTTGGTTGCGACTACTGCGGGGCGCAGTACCGCTTTGATGCCGTGGATGCTGCCCAGCTGTTTACGGATGCGCCAAGCCAGGCGCCTGGGTCATCATCGGTACAGTAATCGCGTACCTGTGCTCTTATAAATAGAGCTGTTGACGCTGATGGTTACTTGATTTCAAAGTGTTTTCTATTTGAAATCAAGGCCAGGTAAGCGCTGGCAGCTCTTTTTTTATTTGCTCTGCAGCAAATGCTGAAAAAGCTTTTGCTCGCTGGATGCATCCAGGCATTCCATGCAATCGGCACTGATGTCTGTATTTTTACTGCCAATTTTTTGTGCAATCCAGGGCTTCAATTGCTCGGCCTGCTGGGTGGCGCTGCCGTACAGCATTTGAATGGTCCAAGGGCCTGGGTTTTGCAGCCATTGCTCGCGCCAGCGTAGTTCCAGGGCAGATTCAACGGGGTGGGCCTGGGGGGGCAGCAAGGCCCAAAGCACGATAGCGTTGTGGGCCATGTCGCCCTGCGGCCATTGGGTGCACGGCTGTAACCCGTGCAAGGCCACGTGGGTTTGGGCGGCAGCCTGAAGGATTTTGGCGCAGTGCCCGGGGCTGGCGCACAGCAAGATGCGGGAATGGTTCAGCATGGCGCGTGCTGCGCAAGACAGTGCAAAAACGGCTGCGTGCCGGGATCAGTTGCGCATGATTTGCACGTAAATCTCATTGGGTCTGAGCATGCCCAATTCGCTGCGTGCTTTTTCCTGGACCGTATCCTTGCCTTCACGCAGGTCGTTGACCTCGGAGGACATGCGCTCATTTTCTTTGCGCGCAGCGTCATTGGTTGCGTGCAGTTCATTGATTTGCCCGTGCAGCTCTGCCACACGGTCCATGCTGCCCGCACCCAGCCACAACTGGGCATGCGTGATGGCCAGCAGACAAAGCAAAACGACGGTGACAATGCGAGAAACCATGACAAAGACTTAAAAAACCGGGGCTTGATTGCCCCGGTTTTTGTTCAAGGTGCGAGCCTGAAGATTAACGCAGGTTATAAAACGCGTCACGGCCCGGGTACACGGCCACTTCGCCCAGGTCTTCTTCAATGCGCAGCAGCTGGTTGTACTTGGCGATACGGTCAGAGCGGCTCATTGAACCGGTTTTGATTTGACCAGCATTCAAACCCACGGCAATGTCAGCAATGGTCGAATCTTCGGTCTCACCCGAGCGGTGCGAGATCACGGCGGTGTAGCCAGCGCGCTTGGCCATTTCGATGGCGGCAAACGTTTCGGTCAAGGTGCCGATCTGGTTGATCTTGATCAGGATGGAGTTGGCAATGCGCTTGTCGATGCCTTCCTTCAAGATCTTGGTGTTGGTCACGAACAGATCGTCACCCACCAGCTGTACCTTGTCGCCCAGGCGCTCGGTCAGCACCTTCCAGCCATCCCAGTCGCCTTCGTGCATGCCGTCTTCGATGGAGATGATGGGGTACTTGTCGCACCAGCCAGCCAGCATGTCGGTCCACTGCACGGCGTTCAGCGTCATGTTGCCTTCGCCTTCCAGCACGTACATGCCATCCTTGTAGAACTCGGAAGCGGCGCAGTCCAGGCCCAGAGCGATTTGCTCGCCGGGCTTGTAGCCAGCTTTTTCAATCGCTTCGATGATCAGCTGAATGGCTGCTTCGTGGTTTTCCACGGAAGGTGCAAAACCGCCTTCGTCGCCCACAGCGGTGGACATGCCCTTGTGGTGGATGATGGCCTTGAGTGCATGGAACACTTCAGCGCCCCAGCGCACGGCTTCGCGGAAGGTGGGTGCGCCCACGGGGATGATCATGAACTCTTGCAGATCCAGCGAGTTGTTCGCATGGGCGCCGCCGTTGATCACGTTCATCATGGGTACTGGCAGCTGTGTGCCGCCCATGCCGCCAAAGTAGCGGTACAGGGGCAGGCCAGCTTCTTCAGCAGCGGCGCGGGCCACGGCCATAGATACTGCCAGCATGGAGTTAGCGCCCAGGCGGCTTTTGTTGTCGGTGCCGTCCAGATCAATCATGGTCTTGTCCAGGAACGCCTGCTCAGCAGCGTCCAGGCCAATCACCGCTTGGGCGATTTCGCCGTTGATGTGGTCTACGGCCTTGAGCACGCCCTTGCCCAGATAGCGGCTCTTGTCGCCGTCACGCAGCTCAATGGCTTCGCGCGATCCGGTCGATGCGCCCGATGGCACGGCTGCACGGCCCATTACGCCCGATTCCAGCAGAACGTCGCATTCGACGGTGGGGTTGCCACGGCTGTCCAGAATTTCACGTCCGACGATGTCAACGATTGCACTCATGGTGTTTCCTATGAAGGTTTTTAAAACGGGTGGGCAACGCAAGCGGTTGTGGTTGTGTTGTTGCTCAGGTTGCCGGGCATCTTTTGCACACATGTGAAAAAGCACGCCCCACGGAGCGTGCTTGTTTGGCATTAAAGCGGGTTCACAGGTCGCGCGCTGCGCATCTTACGCAAACTTAGGCTGAAAAGCTGTTTTCAAGGAAACCGTTGCGCTTGGTCACATCGTCCAGCGCCACCAAAGTTTCCAGCAAAGCCTTCATGTGCTTGAGGGGCACGGCATTGGGGCCGTCGCTCAATGCATTGCAGGGATCGGGGTGGGTTTCCATGAACAAGCCACCCACGCCCACGGCCACAGCCGCACGCGAGAGCACGGGCACCATCTCGCGCATGCCGCCGCTGCTGGTGCCGTTGCCGCCGGGCAACTGCACGCTGTGCGTGGCATCAAACACCACGGGGGCGCCGGTCTCGCGCATGATGGACAGCGAGCGCATGTCGCTGACCAAGTTGTTGTAGCCAAAGCTGACACCGCGCTCGCAGGCGGTAAAGCTGTCTTCTGGCAGACCCACTTCCTTGGCGGCAGCGCGTGCCTTGTCGATGACATTTTTCATGTCATGCGGTGCCAGGAACTGCCCCTTCTTGATATTCACAGGCTTGCCCGACTGGGCCACGGCGCGGATGAAATCAGTCTGGCGGCACAGGAAGGCGGGCGTTTGCAGCATGTCCACGATGGAGGCCACGTAAGGCACTTCTTCCACGGTGTGCACGTCGGTCAAGATGGGCACATTCAGTTCTTTGCGCACCTTGGCCAAAATTTCCAGGCCCTTTTCCATGCCGGGACCACGAAAGCTGGTGCCCGAGGAGCGGTTGGCCTTGTCAAAGCTGCTTTTGAAGATGAAGTTGATGCCCAGCTCGGAAGTGATCTCCTTGAGCTGGCCGGCCACGTCCATCTGCAGTTGTTCAGACTCGACCACACAGGGGCCAGCAATCAAAAAGAAGCGCTTGTCCAGACCGATGTCAAAGCCGCAGAGTTTCATGGTGTTCCTTCATTGCATGCGTGCATGCTTCAAAAACTGAAGCTGCTAGCGTTGATTTTTTAAAGACTTACACATCATTTGATGCTGATATCTTTATTTTTCAAGCGCTGGCAGCTCCTTTTTTAGGCTGGTTTTCGATCGACGAAAATTTAAGCCTTCTTGCCCGACTTCTTCTGGCCGTCCATGGCCGCCTTGATGAAGGCGTTGAACAGGGGGTGGCCATTCCAAGGGGTGGACTTGAACTCGGGGTGAAATTGCACGCCGATGTACCAAGGGTGCACCTTGGCGGGCAGCTCGACGATTTCGGTCAGCTGCTCACGCTGTGTCAGCGCAGAGATCACCAGACCGGCTTCGCGCAGCTTGTCCAGATATTGCACATTGGCTTCGTAGCGGTGGCGGTGGCGCTCAGTGACCACGTCGCCGTAGATGCTGTGGGCCAGCGTGCCGGGCTGTACATCCGAAGACTGCGCACCCAGGCGCATGGTGCCGCCAAGGTCAGAGTTCTCGTCACGGGTCTTGATGGTGCCGTCCTCGTCCTTCCACTCGTTGATCAAGGCGATCACGGGGTTGGGGGTGTGAGGATCAAACTCGGTGGAGTTGGCGCCCTTGAGGCCAGCCATGTGGCGTGCGTACTCGATGGTTGCAACCTGCATGCCCAGACAGATACCCAGATAAGGCACCTTGTTTTCACGGGCAAACTTGGCAGTCGAGATCTTTCCTTCTACACCGCGCGAGCCAAAACCGCCGGGCACCAAGATAGCGTCGTACTTGGACAGCTCTTGCTTGGCGTTGTCGTCGTTGATGGTTTCCGAGTCGATGTGGGTGATCTTGACGCGGGTGTGGTTGCGCAGACCAGCGTGCTTCAAGGCTTCGTTGACCGATTTGTAGGCGTCCGACAGCTCCACGTACTTGCCAACCATGGCTACGTTGACTTCGCCCTCGGGGTGCTCGGTTTCGTAGACCAGATCATCCCAGCGCTTGAGGTTAGCGGGGGCTGTGTTCAGGCGCAGCTTGTCGCAGATCAGGCCGTCCAGACCTTGCTCGTGCAGCATGCGGGGCACCTTGTAGATGGTGTCCACATCCCACATGGAGATCACGCCCCACTCTTGCACGTTGGTGAAGAGCGAAATCTTCTCGCGCTCTTCAGCAGGCACGGCGTATTGGGCGCGGCACAGCAGTGCATCGGGCTGGATACCGATTTCGCGCATCTTCTGCACGGTGTGCTGTGTGGGCTTGGTCTTGAGCTCGCCTGCCGCAGCAATGAACGGCAGGTAGCTCAGGTGTACGAAGGCGGCGTTGTTCTGGCCCAGCTTCAGAGCCAGTTGGCGCACGGCTTCCAGGAACGGCAGCGATTCGATGTCACCGACGGTGCCGCCGATTTCGCAAATGGCCACGTCCACAGCGTCATCGGTGCCGATACCGGCGCCACGCTTGACGTATTCTTGGATTTCGTTGGTGATGTGGGGAATGACCTGCACGGTCTTGCCCAGGTAGTCGCCGCGACGTTCCTTCTCCAGCACGGTCTGATAAATACGACCTGTGGTGAAGTTGTTGGACTGCTTCATGCGCGTTTCAATGAAACGCTCGTAGTGGCCCAAGTCCAGATCGGTCTCGGCGCCGTCGTCCGTCACGAACACTTCACCGTGCTGGAAGGGAGACATCGTGCCGGGGTCCACGTTGATGTACGGGTCCAGCTTGATGAGGGTGACCTTAAGGCCGCGCGATTCGAGCAGCGCAGCAAGGGAGGCAGAGGCGATTCCCTTGCCCAGGGAAGACACCACACCGCCTGTGACGAAGACGAATTTGGTCATCTTTTTTGCTTGGTGGTGGGAGAGGCGGCCTTGTTCATTGCTGAATCTGACCACACCCTAAGAGCTGAACTTTCGACTTTCATCGCATCTGGCTCAAACACAACACCGTTCTCAGGTAGTTTGAATCCGAGATTGTAAGTCCTAGTCCTTACCCCCCGTAAAGACGGAGCTTTTGGGTAGCCAACTTTGTTGCTGCTGGCCCTGGAGTTGGAGGGCGATGGCTGCCTGTGTCGCCCCGGGCCTTGCAAGCTGCCTGTGCAAACAAGGGCAGTGCGGTCATAAGCACCGCTGGCCCGTGTCCCTCTGCTACATTCGCGCCATGCAAGAACTCGCTGGCAAACACATCGTTTTGGGCCTCTCAGGAGGCGTTGCTTGTTATAAGACGGCGCATTTGTGCCGCCTGCTGACCAAGGCAGGGGCCACTGTACAAGTGGTGATGACGGAGGCTGCCGAGCAGTTCATCACCCCGGTAACCATGCAGGCCCTGTCGGGCCGTACGGTCTATACCTCGCAATGGGATGCACGTGAGGGCAACAACATGCCCCACATCAACCTCAGCCGCGAGGCCGATGCCATTGTCATTGCCCCGTGCAGTGCTGATTTTGTGGCCAAACTGGCTCAGGGCCGCGCTGATGAGTTGCTCAGCCTGATGTGTGTGGCGCGCCCTATCGACCGTGTGCCGCTGCTGCTGGCTCCGGCCATGAATCGCGAAATGTGGGCCCACCCCGCCACGCAGCGCAATTTTTCGCAGGCTGCCGCCGACGGTGCCCATGTGCTGGGTGTTGGCGTGGGCGATCAAGCCTGTGGCGAGACTGGCGATGGCCGCATGCTGGAGCCCGAAGAGTTGCTGGAAGACATCGCTGCCTTTTTTGCCCCCAAAGTACTGGCTGGGCAAAGTGTGCTGATTACAGCGGGCCCTACATTTGAAGCGATTGACCCGGTGCGCGGCATTACCAATCTGTCCAGTGGCAAGATGGGCTTTGCCATTGCATCAGCGGCCAGGGCCGCGGGCGCAAACGTCACCTTGGTGGCTGGCCCCGTGCACTTGCCGACACCGCGTGGTGTGCAGCGTATCAACGTGCAGTCGGCCGAGCAAATGTTGCAGGCCGTGCAAAGCCAGATAGACCACGCCAGCATTTTTATCGCCACGGCCGCTGTGGCCGACTGGCGCCCTGGCAATGCTGCGGACCAGAAGATCAAAAAAGACGGCTCTGGCGATGTGCCAGCGCTGGCCTTTGTAGAGAACCCCGATATCCTTGCCACGGTGGCCCAGTTGCCACGTGCGCAAAATGGGCAGTTGTATTGCGTGGGCTTTGCTGCAGAAAGCCATGATTTGCTGCAGCACGCCACCGTCAAGCGTGTGCGCAAGGGCGTGCCGCTGCTGGTGGGCAATATTGGCCCTGCCACTTTTGGGCAAGATGACAATGCACTGCTGCTGGTCGATGCCAACGGCTACCGTGAGTTGCCCCGTGCCAGCAAGGCGCAATTAGGCCACCAACTGGTGGCCGAGCTGGCCCGCCGTTTGCCCGGCGCGCAAACCAAAGCGTGAACAACACCAATATCTAGAAAGAAAAGAGGGCAGGGATGGCTTTTGCACCGGCGAATCACACACCCAACAAGTCGCGCTTGTTTTCGGCACGCAAGCCCAATTACAAAGATTTCAGCGGCCCACCCAATGGCGACTATGCACGTTATGTGGACGAGCTGATGGCATGGGCTGCA
The DNA here is from genome assembly GCA_963520865.1 of uncultured Comamonas sp. GTDB lineage: Bacteria > Pseudomonadota > Gammaproteobacteria > Burkholderiales > Burkholderiaceae_C > Comamonas. Next base: position 21,594 of record CAUQST010000025.1, on the reverse strand, counting down.
CAAGAGCAGGAGAGCCAGCGCCTCAAGAACGTGAGCGACAAGGCGCGTCAGTCAGACAGTACCTGGGGCCGAGGGAGCGACAAAAGCAGCATCGTGAATCAGCCAATGGCCCAGCCGGGCAGCGTGGACAGCGCGGTAGAGCGCCTCAAGCGCAAAGCCCAGGCGCAAGCGGTGAAATTTCAGCAGCAGGCGCAGAAAAAAGCGCCGGGCATGCAGCAATCTGCGGCGCAGAAAAAACCGTTCAGCAAAGTCAAAGGCTTTAACTTGCTTGCCGTGTTTGCAGGCTTTGTGCTGACCAGTATCGTGGCGCCGAGCCTGACGCCTTTTGTGCTCCTGGCGTGGGTGGTGTACAGCGTGATCAGTGCCGTGCGCTCGGCTTCTCGCTCAGGTAAATCCTGAAGCGTTCATTTGCCCATTACCATCGCTGCCCATGCAAGTTGATATCAAAATTTTGGATGCGCGCCTGCGCGAGAACATGCCCGCCTACGCCACCCCAGGCAGCGCAGGGCTGGATTTGCGCGCCTGCATTGATGCGCCAGTCACGCTGGAGCCCGGCCAGTGGCAACTGATTCCCACTGGGATGGCCATGTACCTGAAAGACCCTGGCTATGCCGCCATGATCCTGCCCCGCTCGGGCATGGGTCACAAGCACGGCATTGTGCTGGGTAACCTGGTGGGGTTGATTGACTCTGACTACCAGGGACAGCTGATGGTGAGTGCGTGGAACCGTTCGCCCACAGCCTTCACGCTGCAGCCAATGGACCGGCTGGCCCAGCTGGTGATCGTGCCTGTGGTGCAGCCATCGTTCAATGTGGTCGATGAGTTTGAAGCGGCTTCGGAGCGCGGCGAAGGCGGCTACGGATCGACGGGCAAACAGTAACTTGTCACTTTAGTCACGCACCATGCGTGACAGCACACAGCCTGCCGCACCTGCATGGTGCCGCAGGCTGTTGTTTTTTATAGCTGGCAGCGCTTATGGGGAAAGGATTTTAGTATTGTTTGATACTGAAGTGCTTGTGTGTAAAGCGCTGGCAGCTCATTTTTAAAATCACGTTGGCTCTGGTGGACTCGCCTCTTGCACCGTATCGGCCAGTGCAGCAGGCAGACACAGCCGCATGCGCAGCCCGCCCAGCGGCGAGGCATCTGCTGAAACCGTGCCGCTGTAGGTGTGCGCCAGTTCGCGCACGATGTCCAGGCCCAGCCCTGCGCCAGGGCGTTGCTCATCGAGCCGCTGGCCGCGCGCAAAAATCTGCTGGCGCTGGTCGGCAGGAATGCCGGGGCCATCGTCATCCACGGTAAAACACAGCTGTGCACCTTCGCGCTCTACATGCAGTTGCACGTGGCTGCGCGCCCATTTGCCGGCGTTGTCCAGCAGGTTGCCCAGCATTTCGAACAGGTCTTGTGCTTCGCCGCGAAAAGCCAGATCGCTGGCGTTGCCCGTTTGTTCAAATTGCACATGGCGTGCCGCATGCAGCCGCTGCATGGTGCGTAGCAGAGCTTGCACAGGGGCCTGTACGGGTGTGCGCAAACCTGTGGCGCGAATGGCGGCGGCCGCTCGTGCACGGGCCAGGTGGTAGTCCACCTGGCGCTGTGCGGTGGCCACTTGCTCTTGCACCAGTTGCGCAAGCGGGCTGTTTTCCTGTGCGGCGGCATTGCCCAGAATGCTCAGCGGTGTGTGCACGGCATGGGCCAGATTGCCTGCCTGGGTGCGGGCGCGCTGCACGATGTCGGCATTCGCTCCCAGTACGTGGTTGAACTCGTTGATGAGAGGCTGCAGCTCATTGGGGAATTGGCCGTCCAGTTGCGTAGCTGCACCGGTGCGCACGGCAGTCAGGCGCTGGCGCAGCACATCCAGCGGGCGCAGTGCCAGCTGCAGCTGCACCGCCACGGCCAGCAGCAATCCTGCTGCCAAGCTGCCCAGTGCGGCCAGCAGCATGGTGGTAAAGCTCTGTATGGGCTCGGCCACCAGTGCCTGGTCGGCGGCCACGGTCAGGCGCAGCAAGGGGGCTTTGGCCTCGGGTAATTGCAAGGGGCGGCTGACGGCCAGTAGCTCATGGTGTTGCGGATCTTGCAGATGCAGCACGGCGTAGCCGTTGCGTGACGTGCCGGGGAAGGCAGTATCTGCAGGTAGTGGCAAGACCTGGTCCCACAGTGAGCGTGAGCGCATCACGCCCAGCTGTGCCGGGCCGTCTGGGGACAGCACATCCACTTGCCAGTACAGGCCGGACAGCGGGGTGCTCCAGCGTGCGTCGCCGGTCAGGGACTGAACCTCCAGCCGGTTGTTGGCATCGAAGTTGACGGCTGCGCTGAGCTGATTCAACTGCCCCACCAGCTGATCTTGCAGTTGCTGGTTGACGTGCTCCTGAAACAAACCTCGCAGGCCCCAGCCTGCCACCGCAATGGCCACGGCAATCCAGACGAAGGTGCCTAGCAGCAGCCGCATGCGCAGCGAGCCGTGGCGCAGGGACAGGGAGGCTGGCAGCCTCACTGCACCCCTCCCGCGGGGTGCAGGCGGTAGCCCAGCCCGCGCACGGTTTCAATGCTGCCGGGGGGCAGTTTCTTGCGCAGGCGGCCCACAAAGACCTCGATGGTGTTGGAGTCTCGCTCGCTGTCGTGCGGGTACAAGTGCTCGGACAGCTCGGTGCGCGAGAGCACTTCTCCAGCGCGCTGCATGAGCAGGGACAAAATCTTGAATTCGTGACTGGTCAGTACCAGCGGCAGGCCATCGACCGAGACCGTGGCCTGGCGTGTGTCCAGCAAGATGCTGCCACACTGCCACTGCGCACTGCTGTGGGGGGACAGCCGCCGCAGCAATGCCCGCAGCCGGGCCAGCAGCTCTTCCATGTGAAAAGGCTTGGCCAGATAGTCGTCGGCACCGGCGTCCATGCCTGAGACTTTTTCGTGCCAGGCGCTGCGTGCCGTCAAAATCAGTACGGGCATCTGGCGCCCCTGCGTACGCCAGTGGCGCAGCACGCTCAGTCCGTCAACCACCGGCAGACCCAGATCGAGCACCACGGCGTCAAAATCTTCAACCTCACCCAGATAGCGTGCAGTGGCGCCGTCGGCCGCAGTTTCCACGGTGTGCCCGGCAGCTTCAATCGCCTGCACCAGCTGGGCCTGCAAAGTGGGTTCATCTTCAACGATGAGGATGCGCATCAGTTCTGTCCTTTACGTCGTACCTTGAGGACGCGGCCGTCGACGGCATCGACCTCCAGCTTGGTCAACTGGCCGTTGGCCTGAAGCAGGCGCATTTCGTAGATGAAGCGGCCATCCTCATGTTCAAACTCCACCTTGACGACCTGGCCCTGGTACTGGCGCTCCACCTGGTCCAGCACGGTGCGCAGTGGCAGCACCTTGCCCTGCTGCAAGGCCTGACGCGCCAGTTCATGGTCGCTTTCGTCAGAGTGTGCGGTAGGCAACCCCAGCACAGCGCCTGCCCATAGCGCACAGCCCAGCGTGAGGCTGCCCAGCACAGCCAGCAGGCGGGTGCGAGTCCGTGAAAGTGCGCGTTGAGCAGCCATGGCAGAGGCTCCTGAAAGGGTAGACATCGCTGTTTTATACCGGGATGTAGATGAATGGAACATGAACAGTCGCTTCAGCTTGGGTTCACCGAGGGTTTTGAACAATGCATTCAGACCAGCGCGGTGCTGGTCATCAACACCATAAGCAAGGAGTTCATCACCATGAAAACGCACCAACCTCTGAAGTCATGCTTGGTTCGCCGTTTGGCCGCAGCGTCATTGCTGGCTGGTCTGGCTACAGGTGCTATGGCCCAGGCTACGGCGCCCAGCACGCCGGTGGCTACCCCACCAACCACCACGCACGCTGTGACAGCGCATGCAGCGCAGGTGCCGCAATTGACGATCCGGGATGTCTATGACCGCATGGAGGCAGCAGGCTATCGGGATCTGCGTGAGATTGAGTGGTCGGATGGCCGCTACGAAGTCAAGGCCCGCAATGCCCAGGGTGCGCGTGTGAAGCTGGAAGTCGACGGCAACACAGGCGCTGTGCTGCGCAGCCGCATCAAGCACTGACCTCCAAGAAGCAGGGGCAGCCAGATCAGAGCTGGCCCTGCTGTTTTCCGTACAAAAGCAATAAGGAGGATGTATGCGAGTGCCTATCGCGTTGGGAATCTGGGGGCTGCTGCTGACCCTTGCATGGGTGGCTGTGGCAGGTCCCTTGGCAGGGGTGACCAGCAGCACGGAGCCTGCATTTTGGTGGCAGTTGCGCCAGCAGGTGCTGTACCTCAGTGGTGTCTGGAGCATTGGCATGATGTCGCTGGTCATGCTGCTGTCGCTGCGCCGTCCGTGGATGGAGCGCCCGCTGGGGGGGATGGATCAGGTCTATCGCCTGCATAAGTGGGCAGGCATTGCGGCCGTTGTGACAGCTATACTGCACTGGGGCGCCAAGGAGTCCAGTGGCTGGATCAAGGATCTTTGGGGCACTGCCGGACGGCCAGCGCGGGATGCTGTTTTGAGCTGGGCCGTAGAGTGGCGTGGAGTTGCCAAAGATTTGGGTGAATGGGCGTTCTATGCACTGCTGGTGCTGGTCATGCTGACGCTGTGGCAGCGGCTGTTGCCTTACAAGCCCTGGCGGCGTTTGCACCGCGTGATGCCAGTGCTGTATGTGTTGCTGGCTTTTCATTCCTTTGCGTTGATGCCGCTGTCGTTCTGGCAGCTCCCCATGGGGGTTTTGATGGCCGCGTTGCTGACGCTGGGCACTGTGGCTGCGCTGTGGTCGCTGACTGGGCGCATTGGCAAAGGGCGCAACAGCCACATGGGGCAGGTGCACGCTGTAAAGCTTCTGGGAACCGAAGCTGGACAGGACCCACTGGAGGTGCTGTGTGCCATGCCTGAGAGCTGGAAAGGGCACCATCCAGGTCAGTTTGTGTTTGCCAGTTTTGACGGGCTGGAAGGCCCGCACCCGTTCACCATTGCCAGCGCGCCCGGCAGCTGTGGCAAAACCTCGGATGGGCGAGCACTGCTCAGGCTGGTCATCAGGCCTTTAGGCGATTACACGCGTGCCCTGCATGCTGTCTTGCAGCCGGGGCAGGCGGCGCGTATTGAAGGCCCCTATGGGCAGTTTGATGGACAGGGCACTTCTGCGCGGACACAGGTATGGGTGGCTGGCGGGGTAGGCATCACGCCTTTTTTAGCGCTGCTGGAGGCGCGCCAGAAAGGTGTGATCAAACCGGAAAACTTGCAGCCAGCCCATTTGCACTATTGCACGCGCAATGCAGCGCAAGACACGCTGCTGGCGCGGCTGCATTCGCTGTGTGCCAGCGCACAACCCGCCGTGACACTGAAGGTGCATGATGCGGCGCAAGGCCAGTATCTGCGGCCTGCGCATCTGTTGGAGCACGGCGCAGCACTGGATATCTGGCTGTGCGGCCCCGCAGGACTTGGGCAGGCCATACACCAGCAGGCGCGCCAGCAGCGTGGCTGGCGCGTACACCAGGAGGCGTTTCAGATGCGCTGAGTGCGGGTGACTTGGTTTGATTGAACCAACTGCAGGGCAATCCGCCGCTCCTGGCACTCCCCCCTCGCGTTCACTCGCGCAATCGCCAGTGCTGTGGATGTGTGGCGTGGGTGTGATAGCGTAAAAAAAGCCCACCTTCAGGTGGGCTTGGAGTGGTGCACACCGGGGTGCGCAGCCTGTGTTTAATGCAGCAGGTTGCTGCCAGGTGCCTGGGGCTGAATGCGGAAAAATCCGGTGCCCGCGCTGCCACGGCCAATTTCATCTTCCGTGGCTTCGCGCACGGCTTCAACCTTGATCTCGATGCGCAAGGCAATGCCCGCCAGCGGGTGGTTGCCGTCCAGCACCACGTGTTCCGGGTAGATATCGGTCACGGTGTACAGCGCGTCTTTGGGGGCTTCGGGGTTGCATCCTGGGGGCAGGGCGCTGCCTTCAAAGGTCATGCCTTCTTCCAGTTCGGCGGGGAACAGCTTGCGTGGTTCCAGAAAAATCAATTTGTCGACGTAGTCGCCAAACGCATCTTCAGGTTCCAAGTGCAGCTGCAGCGTATCGCCCACCACGTGGCCTTGCAGCGCTTCTTCAATCCGCTTGAGCAAGTCGTCGCCGCCAACCAGGAAGTCCACCGGCTCTTCCAGCACATCCAGTTCATCGCCCAGAGTGTCTTTAAGTATCCAGGTCAGTGCGACCACGCATTGTTCGGTGATTTCCATATCCATACCTTGTTATGAGTGGTCAGCCAGCAGTGGCGCAGGCTGCCAAAAAGCCCCAAATTGTACTGGCGCACCGCCAGCCGCATGCAGTGCATGGCGATAGCATCGGCCTGATTCAAGCACTGGCATTGCGTCGGCGCAAACAGTGCGGCTGCGCTCCATAGGAAAATAGCACCATTCATCGTCAGTGCTGCTGGCGATTTCTTTATGTTGGCACCGGGTGATGGCCTGTGCCCCACAACAGACAAAGCATATGGACACCAAAGCTCCTCTGACGCTGCTGGGCGGCATTTCGCCCGAGAAATTCATGCGTACCTACTGGCACAAGAAACCCCTCTTGATTCGCCAGGCCATCCCAGGCTTCAAGCCCTTTTTGAATCGTGCCCAACTGCTGGCTATGGCAGGTGAAGACGGGGTGGAGGCACGCCTGATTGAACAGTTGGGCGGTGGTGAGTGGAAGCTGTCGCATGGCCCCTTCTCGCGCCGCTCACTGCCTTCTTTGAGCAAGTCAGGCTGGACAGCGTTGGTGCAGGGCGTTGATTTGCACAATGAACCCGCGCATGAGCTGCTGCAACAGTTCCGTTTTGTTCCCGATGCGCGCATGGACGATCTGATGATCAGCTTCGCCACCGACCAAGGTGGCGTTGGCCCGCACTTTGACAACTACGACGTGTTTTTGCTGCAAGCCCACGGTAAGCGCCGCTGGCGCATTGGCCGCCAGAAAGACTTCACGCTGCAGCAAGGCGTGCCGCTCAAGATCTTGACCAACTTCGAGCCTGAAGAAGAGTTTGTGCTGGAGCCCGGCGACATGCTGTACCTGCCACCCAAGTGGGCGCATGACGGCATTGCTGAAGGCGAGTGCATGACGTACTCGATTGGCTTTCGTTCGCCCAAGCAAGATGAGATGGCGCGCGAGATTTTCCTGCGCATGTCCGATGCGCCCGATGAATGCCCTAAAGATGTGGTCTACAAGGACCCCAAGCAGGCTGCGGTAAGCAACCCTGGCGAAATTCCTGCGCAGATGTATGAGTTTGCGCGGCAAGCACTGGCCAAGGCTTTGGCAGAGCCTTTGGCACTGGAGCGCGCCCTGGGTGAGTACATGAGCGACCCCAAACAGAACGTCTGGTTTGAGCCTGCCCAAGACTTTGCGTTGCTTGAGGGCGTGCGCCTGAACCGCCGCACCCGCATGCTTTATGACGACAAGCACATCTTTATCAACGGCGAGAGCTATCTGGCTGGCGGTAAAGATGCCAAGCTGATGCAAAAGCTGGCCGATGAGCGCCAGCTCTCGCACCGCGAGGTGCAGCAATTCAGTGATGACGCATTGGAGCTGCTTTCTTCCTGGGTCGATGCGGGCTGGGCAGACAGCGTGGCCAAGTAATTGGCTTTTTGTTACAAATTTAGTCGCGAAACCCTGTAAACCAAATTTGTAACTGCACCGTTAGACAGAGGAATCCCGCAATGAGTGCCCATTGAATACAGTGTGGCGGTGTTGCGGGAGGTAGGAATCGCTGCATCAACTAATGCGCAGCCTCAACCCATTTTTCACCCTTCGAGGTATTGATATGAAAAAAGCTCTGATATTGGCTACCGTGATTGCTTCTGCTGCTTTGGTCGCTTGCGGCAAAAAGGAAGAAGCTCCTGTTGCTCCCGCAGCTCCTGCTGTAGAAGCTCCAGCTCCTGCTGCTGAAGTGGCTCCTGCTGCTGAAGCTCCTGCTGTGGAAAAGATTGAGCAAGCTGCTGACGCTGCTCAAACACAAGTTGAAAACGCTGTGGACGCTGCCAAGGCTGAAGCTGACAAGGCTGTTGAAGCTGCTAAGGCTGAAGCTGACAAGGCTGCTGAAGCTGCCAAGTCTGCTATCGAAGCTGCCAAGTAATTGGACTAACAACCCCTGCCCAGCGCTGGGGTTGTAATGCTTAAAACCCGCTGTGTGCATGCACAGCGGGTTTTTCTTTGTCTGTGTAGTTCTTGTAGTTGTGTGTACGTGTGATTGTGTCTATGTATTTGCGTTGCATGCCTGCGTTTGAGACCGAGCACTTTTCACGCTGCGCATAAAAAAAACCGCTCTACCTTGCGGCGAGCGGTTTTTTGCAGCAGTGACGCGCTGAGGCGAATTACTTCAAGTCGTCAGCAATCACGCGCACGATGCGTTGGGCTGCTTGTTTTTCTGGCTGCCCCTTGGCGTCCAGCACCGTGACCTGGGTTTTGTTGCCTTCGCTGCGTACAGCGATTTGGTACTGACCAGGCTTGTTTTCTGGCTTGCTGCTGAACCAGCCGCTGAACCAGCCCTTCTTGGTCTCCATGTTGGCATTGGGGGCTACGTAGCGCACAAAGTACACGCCCTTGGAGCGGTCACGGTCTTCCACGGTAAAGCCGGTGCGGTCCAGTGCTACACCCACACGGCGCCATGCACGGTCAAAAGGCTCATCCAGCTGTACAGCTGGCTGGCCGTTGACGGTGGTGATTTGTGCCGAAGCCGCTGCAGCAGGCCCTGCGGTGGTCTTGTCAGCAGCGACCAGCGCACGCGACTGCTCTTCGGTCGTGCCCAGCTTGATCATCAGGCGGCGCAGGAATTCAGTTTCCAGCTCTGGGTCTGCAGCGCGGGGCTGCCAGATGGTGGAGTCTTTGTTGCTGTTGCTGTAGACCTCTTCCATGCCACGGTGCGTGATGTAGATCTCGGTCTTGCCATCAGCGCGGCGCTCCAGGCGGGTGCGGAAGCGATCGCGCTCGCTGGTGGAGTACAGCGAGTCAAACACCTTGCCCAGTGTGGAGCGGATGATGTCCTGTGGCAGCTTGGCGCGGTTTTCAGCCCAGTCGGTTTCGATGATGCCCAGATCGGCTTTTTCTTGCGACAGGTTAAAGCCGTGGTCCAGCCAGAACTCGCGGGTGGGTTCCCACAACTGGTCTGCCGGGCGGTCTACCACCAGCCAGCGCTTGTCGCCGTCACGCATGATTTGCACGTCACCGACTTGCAAAGGCGCAGCGCGTTCAATGGTGGGCACTTGTGCCTGGCCCGCTTGCAGAGCAACGGCCGACACAGAACGGTCGGGCGCAGCGCTGTAGCGGGTGTCTTTGGTCAGCTGCGTCAGATCTGGAGGTACTTCCAGCGTGCTGGCCTTCTTGGCGCTCTTGTAGTCGATCTTGCTTTCTTCAATAACAGAGCAAGCAGACAGAGCAACAGCCAAGCCGATCAGGCTCAAACGGGTGGTGTATTGGGTCACTTTCACGCGGAATTTCCTCGGATGGTGCAAAAGACGGAAAAAACAGTACGGGATTAAATTAAGCCAGCATTGCGCAGCGCGGTTTCTACCACAGGCTGGTTGCCCTCGGACAGCGCAGTCATGGGTAAACGCAAAGTGCCGCCGCAGTGGCCCATGCGCGAGACCGCCCATTTCACAGGAATTGGGTTGGCTTCTACAAACAGTTGTTTGTGCAGGGGCATCAGCTGGAACTGGATTTCCATGGCGCGCTGAACGTTGCCAGCCAGCGCAGCAGCGCACAGCTCACTCATCAAGCGGGGTGCCACGTTGGCGGTGACGGATACGTTGCCATGGCCACCGCACAGCATCAGTGCTACGGCGGTTGGGTCATCACCAGAGTACACGCCAAAACCTTGGGGGACATCGCGGATCAGCCACTGAGCACGTTCGATGTTGCCGGTGGCTTCTTTGATACCAAAGATGCTGTCGATCTGGGCCAGACGCAGCACGGTGTCGTGCTGCATATCAGCAACGGAGCGTCCGGGCACGTTGTAGAGCATCATGGGCAGATCGCCCACGGCTTCGGCAATCGCCTTGAAGTGTTGGTACTGGCCTTCTTGCGTTGGCTTGTTGTAGTAAGGCACTACTTGCAGCTGGCTGTCGGCACCTACGCTCTTGGCAAACTTGGCCAGTTCAATCGCTTCGTGGGTGCTGTTGGCACCACAACCGGCCATCACTGGCACACGGCCTGCGGCTTGTTCCACAGACACGCGAATGATCTCGCAGTGCTCTTGCACATTTACGGTGGGGGACTCGCCCGTGGTACCCACTACGCCGATGCAGTTCGTGCCTTCGGCGATGTGCCAGTCGATCAGTTTGCGCAGGCTGGGGTAGTCGACGCGACCGTCCTCATACATGGGGGTGACTAGGGCAACGATGCTGCCCTTCAGGGCGACTGTAGATGTGGTCATGACCGCGAGAGAAATCGGGAAAAGGACATTCTAACGACTGCGCTTGCGTGCGCCACGTGCGTTTTGTGCAGGGAGACCCTAAAGCAGGTACACATTTGACGGTATACCGGTCAGATGCTTGTAAAAAAAGAGCTGTTGGCGTCTGATTTATATGCGATTGGGGTAGTTAAGACTTTGAAAGTTCCGAACTATGCGTGCTAGCTGCTCTATTTTTGTGATGAAGGTCAGCCTTCTGTCAAAGGCTCGCTGGTGGTTTCTACCCAGGCATGCCGCGCCGCTTGGCCGAGCATTGCGACCAATTGAGGCGCATCTTGGCTGCGCACGACGGCGTAGCGCCATGCGTCGTCGTTGGTGGGCAAGTGCAGCAATGCCAGGCCTTGGGGCGCCAGATGCCGGGCCAGGCTGGCAAAGCCATCGTTGATGGCATCACCTTGCAGGTCTTGGTCCCAGTGCCAGTCGTATGCGCCAGGCAGCCAGGTGCTGCTGCGCAGGGCGTCGGTGTCTTTCCAGTCGATGTGCGCAAACTGCGTGGCAATCGCCTGCAGGTGCAACCAGTACAAGGTGTAAAAGTTGTCGCCTTCAGGCAACTCGATGTGCTGCTGGTCCTGCGTTGCGCCATCTTCATCTTCTGATTCCCAGCCGAGCGCTTCAGCTTCTGGGTGCGCCACGCAGCTGCGCCAGTCGTGCAGCAGCTGAGTGGCAGGGGCAGTCTGGCCCAGGCAGACGATGGCTGCGATCCGCTGCATCCAGTCGGTGTCTTCTGCCTTGATCAGCGCTGCGCGTGTGATGATTTCGGTGGCCGTAGCCACAGGTGCTTGCTTGAGGCGCTGAATCACGCCTTGCAGTGCGTCGTCATAGTCTTGCCATGTTTGGCCAGTGGGCGTGAAGCTGAAGTCCTTGATGGAAAACATGCCCAGTTCTGCCGTGGGCTTTTCACCCCGAAAGGCCATCAGCTCATTTTTTTGCAGCTTGCGGTGCAAGTGCGAGCACCAGATGTTGGGGCTGGCCAGTAGTTTGCCCTTGGTGCTGTACACATGCGGCTGGCCCTGGTGGGTGAAAGCCAGCAGCTTGCTGCCTGGCAAAACCTTGGGGGGCGAGTCGCTAAAACCACGTTCTATTGCGTCATAGGTGCAGGCCACAATTTCCTTGCCACTGCGGTGCACCACACCTTCGCAAAAACGGGTGCCGGGCTGGCCCTTGCTGTCGGTATAGGCTACGCGGCGGTAGGCTATGGCCAAGCCAGTTTTGAGGTTGAAGTCGCCCATGTGCGCATACGTGCTGTCAAACAGCGGATGGCCCTGGGGGGTCAGCACCTGCATGGTGTTGCTGCCATCGGTCTCGGTGCGGCAGATACGCACAAAGGCATCGGTGTCAGGGTCGTAACGTGGCTCGGTGATGGCGCTGTAGAGCAGGTCCATTCCGGGCAAGCTGTACAGATCACAGGCATCAGGTGTTTGTGGTGACTGGCATTGCATTACGTGCGGCGTGAGGGCAGTGGCGTTCAGATAGCCCGCAGTGGATGGCAGCACCCACAAGCCATTGAAATCTTTCAGGCCCGATACAGCCCCTGCACCCGGCACACTTTCGGGCTGCCATACGCTGATGTAGCCGTGGGACGGAAACACCAGATGCGCACCGTCATCCGGGTGCTGTAGCCAGCGACCATAGGGTGTGACCATGCCCACGGGCAAACTCATGCGCTCATCTTCGTTCTGGGGCGGCAGACCCGTGCTGGGGTGGCGCTTGGGCACGACGCAATAGGTCTCCGTTTCCTCATCCCAGGCACCAAAGTGGCGCAGCGTGTAATGCTCGGCCAGCCAGGCGGGCCAGTCTTGTTCATCGTCTTGCTCAATCGCTGCGGTGCGGGCAATGACAGAGTCGCTCCACCAGCCAAGCTGTGACTTGGGAGTTTGCTGCAGAATTTGAAGTACGTCTGGCAAAACAGGTGTGTGCCCATCCCATTGCCGGCAGACATCGCGCTGAGCATGCAGAAAGTGGGTGAACTCTGGCTCGTCAAAATCATGCGGGCACAGCATGGCGCTATCGAGCAGCAGCCATTGGCGCTGGCTGGTGGTGATGGTGGTGTCTATGGCTTGCCATTGCGCTCGCATGGACGCCGACCAGTGGCTGGGCAATGGTTCCATGCAGGCTTTGAGCCATTGCCAACGCGCCTTGACCTGCTTCATGGGGGCTGCCAGCGCAGACAGCGCGTCTTTGTTTTCGTAAGCGCTGCAAGCTACCTGCTGGGGCAGTTGCTGCGCATCGCCCATGAGTACGCTGAACAGCAGGGGCGTGGTGTCGAACCATTCGGCCCAGCCATCGCAAATGCCACCGGGCTCAGCAGGCCAATGGGTGGTAGAACTGGGGAATTCGTCGTGGGCAAGCAGCAGGGCGTAAACGGGCATGAAATTGCAGAAAAACTAAAAGGCGGTAGTGCCCTGCGCGCAGCGGCGGCGGCTTGCGGTTGTGGGGCGTCAGTCTTCAGGCAGTAAGCGGCACGGGTGCGCTGTGCGCAGCACTGGGTTTGATGGCCACAATGCGTTGCACCACGCGGTCAGGCTGGCTGCGCAGGCCATGTTCGTAGGCCACTATCTGCCAGTTATTGCAGACCTGCAGCAATTCACCGGGCGCGAGCAAAAAATCAGTGCGCGACGGTTTGCCGAAAGCGGCATTGCCTTGACCAAAGGTTTCATAGATCAGCACGCCGCCATCGCGCACGCTATCCAGAATGTGCGGCCACAGGGCGCGCCACAGATAGTGGGTGACGACCACCGCATCAAACTGCTGGCCGGGTAACGGCCATGGGGCGTTTTCCATGTCTGCATGCACAGCGGTGACCGTGGCGGGCAAGCGTGCCAGTGCTTGTGCATCGCGGTCTATGCCTGTCACGCGGTGGCCTAAACCTGCCAAGAAGGCCGCGTGGCGGCCACTGCCGCATGCCACATCCAGCACCTGTGCTGCTGGAGGCAGCAGGTGGCTGAAACGCTGGATCCATTCGGAAGGTGCAGAGGGTGCGGCAACTGCACAGTGGGGCAAGGTCTGGGTGCGAATCATAGTGACACCCACTATATGCGTTGCTCGCAGGCTTGAGGCCTGCGAACACAGGCCCTTTGCTGCTTTGTCTAGCAGTCTTGGAGGTGGTGCTCAGTGGGGTTTGCTGCCGTCTTTCACGGCGGCCAGCGCCATGTTTTCCACCCAGCCCGGAGCAATCAGTTTGATCCACCGGCCCAGCTTGCCTTTGGCAGTCATCACCACTTCGCGCTGGCGGGCGTGCATGCCGCGGATGATCAGGTGCGCGCACTGTGCCACAGACATGGCGTTGTCTTCTTTCAGGCCGCTCACGCCTGCGGCCTGCCCTTGGGCGTTGTAGCCGTGGTAACGAATGCGGGTGTCTACCACGCCGGGGTAGGCCAGCGTGACGCTCACGCCGCTGGGTTTGAGCTCGGCCCGCAGGGCCTCAAAAAAGCCCACCATGGCAAATTTGCTGGCGCTGTAGGCAGTACGCCCCGGCACACCCACCAGCCCTGCCAGTGAAGACACGGCCACGATGCGCCCGCGCGAAGCCTGTAAATGTGGCAAAGCAGCATGCGTGCACCACACACTGCCCCACAGGTTCACACGCATCAGCTGTTCGTACCATTGCAAATGCTCTGCGCTCACATCAGCCAGCATGGCGTGGGCAGAGATGCCGGCGTTGTTGATCAGGCAGTCAATGCCACCAAAGGCCTGCACCGTCTGTGCAATCAAGGCGCGGCATTGGGCTTGTTCTGCTACGTCGGTGCGGACCACCAGAACCTGGGCTTTGGCGGCCCGGCACTCCAAAGCGACGGCTTCCAGCTTGGCGGCGTCGCGGGCCGCCAGTACCAGCTGCAATTGTTCGTGGTGGGTGCGCGCCAGCTGGCGTGCTATTTCAGCGCCAATGCCGTCCGATGCGCCGGTGATGATGATGCAAGGCAAAGCAGTCTCCCGGCCATGCCGCCGGGAGTGTTTCCTCAGCTTAGAAGCAGGCCCAAACCTGATCTGCCAGTGTGAGCATGAATTCTGGGCGTGTGTACAGGGCAAACACCGCCAGCAAGATGGCCAGAACCACCGCCCAGATCAGCGCCCGCAGCCAAAAAGGCAGCGCAGGCGTGGTGGGCGTGGTGTGGGTGTGCATGGTGGTCAATATTACGCTGTTGCCGTGGGTTGGCGCACCAAGGCGGCTTCACGCACCGGCAGATTGACCAGTGCAGCAAAGATGCCCAAGGCAATCGACAGATACCACACCATGTCGTAATTGCCATTCATGTCATACAGGTAGCCACCCAGCCACACGCCCATGAAACTGCCAATCTGGTGGCTGAAAAACACAAAGCCCCCCAGCATGGATAAATGCTGTACGCCAAAGATTTGTGCAATCGTGGCATTGGTCAGCGGCACGGTTGACAGCCACAAAAAGCCCATGGCGGCAGTGAAAATGTACACCGACCATTCGGTCAGTGGCATCAGCAAGAAAAGCACCGTGACCACCGAGCGCAGGCCGTAAATGCTCGACAGCACATAGCGCTTGTGCATGGGGTATTTTTGTCCCAGATTACCTGCCAGATAGGTGCCAAAAATATTGAACAGGCCTACCAGCGCCAGACCAATGCTGGCCACGTGGGGTGCCATGCCAAAGTCTTTGAGATAGCTGGGCATGTGCACGCCAATAAACATCACCTGAAAGCCGCAGACAAAGTAGCCCGCCAGCAGCAGCACAAAGCTGGGGTTGGTCCATGCCTCTTTCAGAGCATGGCCAATGGTCTGCTCGCGTTTGGGTGTTGCCCCCCCCGTAAAGCCGGGCTCGCGCAGGCCAAACGCCAGTACACAGATGATGAGTGCCATGGCCGCCAGAATCAGCAATGCATTGCTCCAGCCAAACTGCGCAATCAGCGTGCCTTCCACAGGCACCATGAAAAATTGGCCAAATGAACCGGCTGCAGCCGTGACCCCCATGGCCCAGCTGCGGCGCGCTGCGGGAATTTGCCGCCCCAGCACGCCATAGATCACCGCATAGGTTGTGCCTGCCTGTGCTGCGCCAATAACCACACCGGTAGTCAGTGCAAACATCAGCGTACTGGGCGACAGGGCCATGCCAATCAGCCCCAGTGCATACAAAACGGAGCCGCAAATGAGCACCTTGAAGGCTCCAATGCGATCGGCAATCATGCCCACAAAGATGCCAAAAACGCCCCACGAGAGATTCTGAATGGCAATGGCCAGCGAAAAACTCTCGCGCGTCCAGCCCATGTCCTGGGTGATAGGCAGCAACCACAGCCCAAAACCATGGCGTATGCCCATGGCCAGTGTGACGACCATGCCCCCGCACAGCAGCACTTGCAGCATGGGCAAGTGCTGGGTGGATGATTGTTGTGTGTTGTTTTGCATGCCAAACAATGTAGCGAAATGCGTCGGTAAAAGCTGCAACATGTGCGATATGGATTGCATATTCCAGCCTTCGGATGGCACGATGCCGCCTTCGCTACACGGAGTCTAGTCTTGGTTACTGTGAATTTATCCAGCACTGAGCTGTGGCCGGAATTACAATCCGCCCCCATGGCAGCTAAACCCTCTACTCCTGCATCCGCTTATTCGGAAGGCTCAATCCGCGTGCTCAAGGGCCTGGAGCCCGTCAAGCAGCGTCCCGGCATGTACACCCGTACCGACAACCCCTTGCACATCCTGCAAGAGGTGATCGACAACGCCGCCGACGAGGCTTTGGCCGGATTCGGCAAAAAAATCAAACTCACCTTGCACACCGACGGTTCCGTCAGTGTGGAAGACGACGGCCGTGGCATTCCCTTTGGCCTGCACCCTGAAGAAGGAGCCCCTGTGGTCGAGCTGGTCTTTACCCGCCTGCATGCGGGCGGCAAGTTCGACAAGGGCAACGGAGGTGCGTACAGCTTTTCTGGTGGCTTGCATGGCGTAGGTGTCTCAGTGACCAATGCGCTGTCCACGCGGCTGGAAGTGACGGTGTTTCGTGAAGGAAAAGTCGCCAGCCTGACCTTTTCTGGCGGCGATGTGATTGAGCCCTTGACCGTGCGCCCCATGGCCAGTGGTGACCGCAAGCAAGGCACCACCGTGCGCGCGTGGCCAGATGCCAAATACTTTGACAGCCCCCACCTGCCCATGGGCGAGCTGGTGCACCTGCTGCGCTCCAAAGCCGTGCTCATGCCCGGTGTCAGCGTGACACTGACCAACGAAAAGAACAAAGACGTTCAGCAGTGGCAGTACAAGGGCGGCCTTAAAGACTACCTCTCACAAACGCTGGTGGCCGACCCCGTCATTCCGCTGCTGGAAGGCGAAGGCTTTGCCGACAAGCACAGCGATACCTTCAGCGAAGGTGAAGGTGCCGCGTGGTGCCTGGCCTTTACGGAGCAGGGTGCCCCCGTGCGCGAGAGCTACGTCAACCTGATCCCCACCACGGCGGGCGGCACGCATGAAAGCGGCTTGCGCGATGGCTTGTTCCAGGCCGTCAAAGGCTTTATCGAGCTGCATGCGCTGCTGCCCAAGGGCGTCAAGCTCATGCCGGACGACGTATTTGCCCGTGCCAGCTTTGTCTTGAGCGCCAAGGTGCTTGATCCGCAGTTTCAGGGACAGGTCAAAGAAAAACTCAACAGCCGCGATGCCGTGCGCCTGGTCTCAGGCTTTGTAAAGCCCGCCATGGAGCTGTGGCTCAACGCCAATGTGGAGCATGGCAAGAAGCTGGCCGAACTGGCCATCAAGGCCGCGCAAATTCGCCAGAAGGCTGGTCAGAAGATTGAAAAACGCAAAGGCTCTGGTGTGGCCGTGCTGCCGGGCAAGCTGACCGACTGCGAAAGCCGTGATCTGGCCGACAACGAAGTGTTTTTGGTAGAGGGTGACTCTGCCGGTGGCTCCGCCAAAATGGGGCGCAATAAAGCGACGCAGGCCGTGCTGCCTTTGCGTGGCAAGGTGCTCAACACCTGGGAGGTGGACCGCGACCGCCTGTTTGCCAACAATGAAATTCATGACATTTCAGTGGCCATCGGTGTGGATCCCCACGGCCCGAATGACGCACCAGATCTGTCTGGCCTGCGTTACGGCAAGATTTGCATCTTGAGTGATGCGGATGTGGACGGCTCGCACATTCAAGTGCTGCTGCTGACCTTGTTCTTCAAGCACTTTCCCAAGTTGATTGAAGCGGGCCATGTGCACATCGCGTTGCCGCCGCTGTTTCGGGTGGATGTACCTGCGCGTGGCAAAAAACCAGCCACCAAGGTGTATGCACTGGATGACGGCGAGCTGCACGCCATTCTCGACAAGGCCGCCAAAGAAGGCGTGCCACGTGAGAAATGCCAGATCAGCCGCTTTAAGGGCTTGGGCGAGATGAATGCTGAGCAATTGTGGGAAACCACGCTCAATCCCGACACCCGGCGTTTGCTGCCGGTGCAGGTTCAAAGTCTGGATGCCGATGCATCTGCCCACATCTTTGGCCAGCTCATGGGCAAAGGCGAAGCCGCTGCCCGCCGTGAGCTGATGGAGCTGCACGGTGACGCGGTTGAGGTGGATATTTAACGTCTGCCATGTGCATGCGCACTCGTCTGACAGCATCTTCAGCACAGGGGCGCGATGGGCGACATCCCCACGCGGTTTTACAGCGTGGGGCTTGGAGGCATCGCAAGCACCGTGTTAAATGTGAGTGATGACTAACACAATTCTGTCTTCTATAGCCAAGCGCAATCGCAGCTCGCTGGCGTCAGTCCGCCTGCACAGCAGCTGGCTGCGTGCCGTTTGTGCGGCTCTGGGGTTGTTCAGCGTGCCGCTGGCCCACGCTGAGACCTGGTTTTTCGTAGAAGACAGCGGTGTTTTGCACTACGCCAATGAACGCGTGGATGAGCGCTATCAGCGCTTTTCCATGAATGAGTTGGAACCCGGCGATGGCCCCCTGTTTGTCGATATCCGCGCCGCGGCCTACCAGCTTGCAGAGGCATCCGAAAAAGACCGTAGCGCCGCCACCCGGTACTTTGCCAATAGCAGTGGCTACAAACTCCACGCCAAGCACATCCGTGCAGCGGCCTCTAAGTTGGGTGTCGATGAGCAACTGCTCAAAGCTATTGCCACGGCAGAGTCGGGCTTTAACGCCACGGCGGTATCGCCCAAGGGGGCGATTGGCTTGATGCAGGTGATTCCGGATACGGCAGCCCGCTTTGGGGTAGAGGGCGACAAGCAGCGTTCCATCGTGCAAAAGCTCAAGGACCCGGCCATCAACGTGCCCGTTAGCGCCCGTTATGTGCGCTACCTGCAAGGCCTTTTTCCGGGGCGTACTGACCTGGTTGTTGCCGCCTACAACGCCGGTGAAGGGGCTGTGCAGCGCTATGGCAACAAAATTCCGCCTTACAAAGAAACCCAGAACTACGTCAAAACGGTGATGACCTTGTACGCTAGCCTGCAACCCAATTTGATTGCCAACAACGGTATGGGCTTGTATGGGGGGAGTGCACAACTGACACGCAGCCCTACGGACAGCAACCGTTTTCGTATGACCATTCCGGCCGCTGATGATGTGAACAACTGACATCGCCTGCCGCAAAACAACCCAGCAGGGCGCACGCGTTGGAGGAGACGCCCGCCACTGCTGTCAAAAACTAAGAAACCATGAGCGATCAACCCGAAGTCGAAGTACCTACCCAGCAGCCCGCAGCCCCTTTGTTGGATTTAGCCACCCAGGCCTCTGGAGACGCCCTGGAGCTGGGGCGGTACGCCCAGCGTGCCTATCTGGAGTACGCGCTCAGCGTGGTCAAGGGCCGTGCCCTGCCCGATGTGGCCGACGGCATGAAACCCGTGCAGCGCCGCATTCTGTACGCTATGGACCGCATGGGCCTGAGCTTTAGCGGCCCCAACAACAACACCGCTCCAAAGCCCGTCAAATCTGCCCGTGTGGTGGGTGATGTGCTGGGCCGCTTTCACCCCCATGGTGACCAGTCTGCCTACGACGCGCTGGTGCGCATGGCACAAGACTTCTCGCAGCGCTATCCGCTGGTGGATGGACAAGGTAACTTTGGTAGCCGCGACGGTGACGGCGCAGCCGCCATGCGTTACACCGAAGCGCGGCTTGCCAAAATCACCACGCTGCTGCTGGATGAAATTGACGAAGGCACAGTCAACTTTGTGCCCAATTACGACGGCAGCACGCAAGAGCCGCAGCAGTTGCCCGCCCGATTGCCGTTTTCGCTGCTCAATGGTGCCAGCGGCATTGCCGTGGGTCTGGCCACCGAAATCCCCAGCCACAACCTGCGTGAAGTGGCCGATGCTTGCGTGGCGCTGGTCAAAAAGCCCACGCTGAGCGATGACGAGCTGTACACCCTTATCACCGGCCCCGACTACCCAGGCGGCGGCCAGATCATCAGCAGCGCGCAAGACATTCGCAACGCCTACACCACGGGCCGTGGCAGCCTGAAGGTGCGCGCCCGCTGGAGCATTGAAGAGCTGGCGCGCGGCCAGTGGCAAATGGTGGTCAACGAGCTGCCGCCCGGCGTGTCGTCACAAAAAATTCTGGAAGAGATCGAAGAGCTCTCTAATCCCAAGGTCAAGACCGGCAAGAAAGCGCTTACGCAAGACCAGCAGCAGCTCAAAGCCACCATCCTCTCGGTGCTGGACGGCGTGCGCGACGAATCCAGCAAAGACGCCGCTGTGCGTCTGGTGATTGAGCCCAAGACAGGCAAGACTCCGCAGCAAGACCTGATCACCGCTTTGCTGGCCCACACCAGCCTGGAGACCAGCGCCAGCATTAACCTGACCATGATTGGTCTGGACGGCAAGCCCGTGCAAAAGTCGCTGCGCCGCATGCTGGAAGAGTGGATCGATTTCCGCCAGAGCACCATCACTCGCCGCTCGCAGCACCGTCTGGAGAAGGTGCAGGCCCGCATCCACATTCTGGAAGGCCGCCAGATTGTTCTGCTCAACATCGATGAGGTGATTGCCATCATCCGCGGCAGCGACGAACCCAAGGCCGCGCTGATTGAGCGCTTTGATCTGTCAGACCGCCAGGCCGAAGACATTCTGGAAATCCGCCTGCGCCAATTGGCGCGGCTGGAAGCCATCAAGATCGAGAAAGAGCTCAAAGAGCTGCGTGAAGAAGAAGGCAAGCTGCAAGACATTCTGGCCAACCCCAAGAGCCTGCAGCGCCTGATGGTCAAAGAGATCGAAGCCGACGCCAAGACCTTTGCCGACGAGCGTCGCACGCTCATCCAAGAAGAAAAGAAAGTCACCGCCGAAATCAAGGTGCCTGACGAACCCGTCACCGTCATCGTCTCTGACAAGGGTTGGGTGCGCACCCACAAGGGCCACGGCCATGAGGCGGGCAACTTCAGCTTCAAGGCCGGTGACGCGCTGTGGGGCACGTTTGAGTGCCGCACGGTCGATCAGCTCATCGTCTTTGGCAACAACGGTCGTGTGTACAGCGTGGCCGTGGCCAGCCTGCCCGGTGGCCGTGGCGACGGCCAGCCCATCAACACCCTGATTGATCTGGAACCCGGCACCACCATCGCCAGCTACTTTGCCGGCCCCCTTTCAGCCCAGTTGCTGATGAGCGGCAGCGGCGGCTACGGCTTCATCGCCAAGCTCGAATCCATGTGCGCCCGCAACAAGGCGGGCAAGGCTTTTGTCACTATCCAAGACGGCGAAACCCTTTGCGCACCCTCGGTGATTGGTGGCACCAACGGCAGCGTGGATCTGCCCGAAGCCACGCACGTGGCCTGCGTGAGCACCAGTGGCAATGTTTTGAGCTATGCCTTGTCAGAGCTGAAGCTCATGTCCGGCGGGCGTGGCCTGCAACTGATGAAGATTGACGAGGGCGATGCGCTGGCAGGCGCTGCGGCCTATACCCGTTCTGTGCGCATCACGGGTGTGGGGCGGGGTGGCAAGGTCAAGGAGGAGTCTTTGGAGATTCGGTCGTTGAATGCGGCGTTGGGCAAGCGGGCTTCCAAGGGCAAGACGACGGGGTGGACGTTTAAGCCCAACGGGGTTTACCGCGTAGAGTAATTTACTCTTCTGATAGCTGGTGGCCCTTATGGTACATGGGCTAGAGGGTGAAAAGGCGGTTAACTCATTGGGCTGGGTTAGCGGCCTTTTTGTTTGTGTTTCTTGTTTTTATTTTGTTGGTTGGTTTGATGGCAGACGCGCTTCATTTTTGAAATTAATTTTAGCGACCAAAAAATAAACAAAAAATCACGTATTCCCAAAGCTGTAAAGTGGGAATA
>CAUQST010000024.1:0-67175 GCA_963520865.1 uncultured Comamonas sp. | reverse complement strand
CCAAGGATGGCCGCTATGGCGAGAACCCCAACCGCCTGCAGCACTACTACCAGTTTCAAGTGGTTTTGAAGCCAGCACCTGACAACATTCTGGAGCTGTACTTGGGATCGCTGGAAGCGCTGGGCTTTGATCTGAAGAAAAACGACATCCGCTTTGTGGAAGACGACTGGGAAAACCCAACGCTGGGCGCATGGGGCTTGGGCTGGGAAGTCTGGCTCAACGGCATGGAGGTGACGCAGTTCACCTACTTCCAGCAAGTGGCAGGTATTGATTGCAAGCCTGCAACGGGCGAAATCACCTACGGCCTGGAACGTCTGGCTATGTACCTGCAAGGTGTGGACAACGTCTACAACCTCACCTGGACAGACGGCCTGAGCTACGGCGACGTGTACCACCAAAACGAGGTGGAGCAGTCAACCTATAACTTCGACCACTCCAATATTGACTTCTTGTTCAGCGCCTTCACCGCGCACGAAGAAACAGCGGGCAAATTGATTGAGGCGCAACTGGCGCTGCCAGCCTATGAGCAGGTACTCAAGGCCGGTCACACCTTCAACTTGCTGGATGCACGTGGCGCCATCTCGGTGACTGAGCGCGCTGCCTACATCGGTCGCATCCGCAATTTGGCCCGCGCAGTGGGCAAGAGCTATCTGGACAGCCGTGCGCGCCTGGGCTTTCCCATGGCACCCAAAGCACACGCCGACGAAGTGCTGGCCGAGTTGGCCAAAGCCGCAGAGCAACAAAGCAAGAAGGCCGCTTAAGCGGTCGCTGTTAAATACTAAACAAATCAGCCTCTAGCCCTTATCTGTTAAGCGCTGGAAGCTATCAAATACTATGAACGCATCGAATCTTCTTGTTGAACTGTTTGTTGAAGAGCTGCCACCCAAGGCATTGCAAAAGCTGGGAGACGCTTTTGCTGGCGTGCTGTTTGAGCAACTCAAGGCACAAGGCCTGCTGGCCTCCAGCGAATCGCGCCTGACGGCTTACGCATCGCCCCGCCGTCTGGCGGCGCACATGACTGAAGTGCTGCCCCAGGCCGAAGACAAGGCCGTGTCGCAAAAACTGATGCCGGTTGCCGTGGCACTGGATGCCGATGGCAAGCCCACACCCGCACTGCTCAAGAAACTGGCTGCTCTGGGGGCTGATGCTTCTGCCGTGGACAGCCTGCAGCGTCAGGGTGAAGGCAAGGCCGAAACACTTTTCTTTGCCTCCACCGCCAAAGGCGTGTCACTGGCAGACGGCGTACAAAAAGCGCTGGACGAAGCACTCACCAAGCTGCCCATCCCCAAGGTCATGCGCTATCAGTTGCAAGATGGCTGGACCAGTGTGAACTTCGTGCGCCCTGCCCATGGGCTGGTGGTCATGCACGGCACGCAAGTGCTGATCAGTGTGAAGACTTTGGGCCTGACGGCAGGCTCTGCCACGCACGGTCATCGTTTTGAAGCCAAAGTGAATCCGGTGGTCATTCGCAACGCGGACAGCTACGCAGAGCAATTGCGTGAAGAGGGCGCAGTGATTGCCAGCTTTACAGAGCGTCGCGCAGAGATCGCCCGCCAGTTGCAGGCCGCGGCTGAGCGAGTGGGTGGCGGTGTGCGCCCGATTGAAGATGCCGCACTGCTGGATGAAGTCACCGCGTTGGTCGAGCGACCCAACGTACTGGTCTGCGAGTTCGAAAAAGAGTTCTTGAACGTTCCGCAGGAATGCCTGATTTTGACCATGAAGGCCAATCAGAAGTACTTCCCCCTGCTGGATACGCAAGGCAAGCTGACGCACCAGTTTTTGATTGTCAGCAACATCACACCGCAAGACGCATCGGCCGTCATTGAAGGCAATGAACGCGTCGTGCGCCCCCGTCTGGCAGATGCCAAGTTCTTCTTCGACCAAGATCGCAAGAAAACACTGGCTGCGCGTGTCGAAGGCCTGGGCAAAGTGGTTTATCACAACAAACTAGGCACCCAAGGCGAGCGTGTAGAGCGTGTGCGCGCCATTGCCAAAGCCATCGCCCAGCAGATGGGTGACGCGAAATTGGTGCAGCAAGCCGACCAGGCTGCCATGCTGGCCAAGACCGATTTGGTGACCGACATGGTGGGCGAGTTCCCAGAGCTGCAAGGCACCATGGGCCGTTACTACGCATTGAACGACGGCCTGGATGTGGCGGTGGCCGACGCCATTGAAGACCATTACAAACCCCGTTTTGCAGGCGACGAACTGCCACGTGGCAATGCTGGCGTGGTGGTGGCGCTGGCCGACAAGCTGGAAACGCTGGTGGGCATGTTCGGTATCGGCAATCTGCCCACCGGCGACCGTGACCCCTTCGCCTTGCGCCGCCATGCGCTGGGCGTGATCCGCATGCTGGTCGAAAAAAACCTGCCCTTGGATCTGCAAACGCTGCTCGTCAGCGCTGTGCCAGCTTTTGGCGACAAGATCACCGACGCAACGGCGCAACTGGTGGAGTTCTTCTACGACCGCCTGTCGGTCAATCTGCGTGAACAAGGCTTTAGTGCTCAAGAAGTTGAAGCTGTGCTGGCTTTGCGCCCACAGCGCCTGGCCGATGTGCAAAAACGCCTCGAAGCCGTACATGCCTTTGCCGCATTGCCTGAAGCGCAAGCACTGGCTGCTGCCAACAAGCGCGTGGGCAATATCCTGAAGAAGGCCGAAATCGAAGTGCAACCCCTGGTGAACGAGGCGTTGCTGGCAGAGCAGGCTGAAAAAGATCTGTTTGCTGCTTTGCAATCCGTAGCCCCCAAGGCGCAGAAGCAGTTTGAAGCAGGTGACTACACCGCAAGTTTGCAAACCTTGGCAGCATTGCGTGCTCCGGTGGATGCGTTCTTTGAGCACGTCATGGTGAATGCTGAAGATGCTGCCTTGAAGGCCAACCGCTTGGGCTTGCTGGCAGCATTGCATGTAGCCATGAACCGGGTGGCAGATCTGGCAAAACTGGCTGCATGATGGGTGACATTGGCTCTTCAAGAGAGGCTTTGTTAACGCTGTTTATGTATTAATTTTGAATATTAAAAATCGATTTATCAGCGTAAATAGGTAAATTGATTTTTTGAAAGTTAAAAAAGAAAATTTTTCAAAACATAGAAATTCAGCGATTCAAAGAGTAAATTTATTGCGTAAAAAGCCTCGAGTGAAATAATCTACACTGCGGCAATTTATCGCTTTCAATGGGAAAATAGTGAGTGAATGAAAGTGCCACATTAAAAATAGAAGTGAAGGCGCTTTCAGTAAAGAGATTTGAAAAACTAGAGGGTGTTGGAAATATGATTAGCGTTACCCCTGTCATTCTTTGTGGTGGCTCTGGCACCCGATTGTGGCCATTATCCAGAACTGGTTTTCCTAAACAGTTTCTTTCTTTGACCGGTCAAGATAGCCTTTTTCAACAAGCTGTTCAGCGCCTATCAAAGCTAGAAAATTCCAATATTGAAGTTGCGCCGCCAATTATTGTTACGGGTGAGGAGCATCGATTCTTAGTAACTGAGCAACTGCGCGAAACCGGGATTGAATTGGGGCGGGCTTTGCTGGAGCCTGTAGGGCGTAACACTGCGCCTGCTTTGACTCTGGCTGCACTTTCAGCTACCGAAGTGGGGGAAGATCCAATTCTTGTTGTTACACCTGCGGATCAAGTGGTGACAGATCCAGAAGCATTCACTAGCGCAATGCAGCAGGCGGTCTCGGAAGCTTCGAAAGGTAGTATTGTTATTTTGGGGATCAAGCCAGATCGCCCTGAAACTGGATACGGTTACATAAAAACAACTCTATTTCCAGCGCCAATTTTCTCGGTTGAGCAGTTTGTGGAAAAACCGGATGCCTTCACCGCTAAAAAGTATATTGATGAGGGCGGTTACTACTGGAATGCAGGCGTTTTTGTGCTGAAAGCCTCGGTTTGGCTTAGTGCGTTGAAAGAGTTTCGTAGTGATATTTTTGAGGCTACCCAGAATGCTTGGGAGAGTCGTACTGCAGATTTCTCTTTCATCCGTCCAGGAAAAACAGACTTTGCCTCCATTCCCGGTGACTCTGTTGACTATGCCGTGATGGAGCATTGTCCCGGTAGCTCATTCACCGTCAAGATGGTAGCACTGGAAGCCGGCTGGAGTGACCTCGGGGCATGGGATGCCGTTTGGGATGTTCTGCCTAAAGACGGATGCGGGAACACCTGTATTGGCGATGTCCTTGCCGTGGATAGCCGCAATACTCTTGTGCATGCGAGCAGCCGTTTGGTAGGGTTGGTGGGTGTTGAAGATGTCATTGTTATTGAAACGCCTGACGCGGTACTGGTAGTTGATAAGTCCCGTAGCCAAGATGTCAAACATATAGTCAACGCACTTCAGCAGCAAAATCGCGAGGAGCATACCTTGCACCGTAAAGTGCACCGACCTTGGGGGTGGTATGACAGTATTGACCAAGGTGAGCGTTTCAAAGTCAAGCGCATCCAAGTTAAGCCAGGTAGTAGCCTTAGTCTACAAAAGCACCATCATCGTGCCGAACACTGGGTCATCGTCAAAGGCACCGCAGAAATTACCTGCGGGGACAAAAAACTTTTGCTCACCGAAAATCAATCTACCTATATTCCGCTAGGAGAGGTGCATCGCCTCTCAAATCCTGGCTCTACCCCTTTGGAAATCATCGAGGTGCAGTCAGGCGGCTATCTGGGTGAAGATGATATCGTTCGCTTTGAAGATCATTACGGTCGTAGTAATTCATGAATGAATTTCCCAAAATTTATGTCGCTGGTCATCGTGGGATGGTCGGTTCTGCCATCGTGCGCCAACTTCTGGCTCAAGGACACCCTAACGAAAGCATCGTCGCTCGCACGCATGCTGAACTGAGCCTTACGGATCAGGCAGGGGTAAACAATTTTTTTGCGGCAGAGAAGCCTGAGCAGGTTTACTTGGCAGCAGCCAAAGTAGGTGGGATTCATGCAAACAATACCTATCCTGCGGACTTTATTTACCAGAACCTGATGATTCAGTCCAACGTGATTGAGGCTGCATTTCGTCATGGTGTGAGCAAGCTGCTCTTTTTAGGTTCGAGTTGCATCTACCCGCGTTTAGCTATGCAGCCTATGCAAGAAGATAGTTTGCTGACAGGAACGTTGGAGCCTACAAATGAGCCTTACGCGCTTGCCAAAATTGCAGGTATTAAGCTTTGTGAAAGTTACAACCGGCAATATGGGGTCAGCCACGGGGTGGATTATCGAAGCGTGATGCCGACCAACCTATATGGACCTGGTGATAATTATCACCTTGAAAACTCTCACGTCATCCCTGCAATGATTCGACGTTTTCATGAAGCAAAGCAAAACCATTTGCCTTGCGTTTCTGTTTGGGGCTCTGGGTGTCCGAGACGTGAATTTCTCTATGTAGACGATATGGCTGCAGCCTGTGTCCACGTCATGAACTTGAGTAAGTCAATCTACGATCAACAGACTAAACCCATGCTCAGTCATATTAATGTGGGATGCGGGAGTGATATCACTATTAGCCAGCTAGCTGAAACCATCGCAAACATTACTGGTTACCAAGGTGAAATTGTTTTTGATCCTAGTAAGCCAGATGGTGCACCACGAAAACTCATGGATAGTTCACGTCTCAATGCACTGGGCTGGCAGGCAAAAGTAAGTTTGGAAGACGGCCTTAAAAATGCCTATGAAGATTTTTTAAAGAAAAATAAATAAACCTAAAGATCGAAATGAAAGAAAAACCAAAAGTAGCGCTCATTACAGGTATCACAGGGCAAGATGGCTCATATCTGGCAGAACTTTTGCTGGAAAAAGGTTATATAGTTCACGGTATTAAACGCAGAGCATCATTGTTTAATACTCAGCGAGTGGATCATATTTATCAAGATCCTCATGTAGATAATGCCAGATTTAAACTTCACTACGGAGATTTAAACGATACAAGCAACCTTATCCGTATCGTGCAAGAAACGCAGCCTGACGAGATTTATAATCTCGGTGCCATGAGTCATGTTGCTGTGAGTTTTGATAGTCCAGAATATACAGCTGATGTTGATGCTCTTGGTACTCTGCGCCTGTTGGAGGCTATTCGTATTCTCGGCTTAGAAAAGAAAACTCGATTTTACCAAGCTAGTACTAGCGAGCTCTATGGGTTGGTGCAAGAAACGCCACAAAAGGAAACTACACCATTTTACCCACGTAGCCCTTATGCGGTGGCAAAGCTATATGCCTATTGGATAGTTGTTAATTACCGAGAAGCTTATGGTATTTATGCTTGTAATGGTATTTTATTCAACCATGAAAGTCCTCGTCGAGGGGAAACATTCGTCACTCGAAAAATTACCAGAGGCTTAGCCAATATCTCTCAAGGTCTTGAGGATTGCCTTTATATGGGGAATCTCGATGCACTGCGCGATTGGGGTCATGCCAAAGACTATGTACGAATGCAGTGGCTGATGCTACAGCAAGACCAAGCTGAGGATTTTGTTATCGCCACGGGCGTGCAGTTCAGCGTCCGCCAGTTTATTGAATGGTCTGCGGGCGAACTGGGTATAACGCTGAAGTTTGAAGGTCAAGGCGTTGGAGAAATTGCCGTAGTCGAGAAAATCGAAGGTGGCAAAGCTTCAGCATTGAAACTTGGTCAAGTTGTTGTGCGTATTGATCCACGGTATTTCCGTCCTACTGAAGTTGAGACGCTGCTGGGAGACCCATCGAAAGCAAAGTCTAAATTAGGTTGGGAGCCAGAAATTACGGTGCAACAGATGTGTCGTGAAATGGTAGTGGCTGACTTGCAAGAAGCGCAGCGTCATGCACTTTTGAAAGCTAATGGCTACAACATAAGTGTGAGTGTTGAATGAAAATTGCTGTCGCGGGTGTGGGTTACGTAGGCTTATCTAATGCGGTGCTGCTGGCGCAGCAGCATGAGGTTGTTGCAATTGACATAATTGCAGAAAAAGTTGAGTTGTTGAATAAGCGTGTTTCGCCTATTGAAGACACGGAAATTGAATATTTTCTTGCGACAAAATCTTTGAATTTTCGTGCCACACTGAATAAATGTGAAGCTTACGAGGGTGCAGATTTTGTGATCATTGCAACTCCTACAGACTATGATCCAGATACCAATAACTTCAACACGCGTTCGATTGAAGAGGTAATCCGTGACGTTAGGAAGTTCAATCCGAATGCAGTGATGGTAATTAAATCAACAGTGCCTGTTGGCTATACCGCGCAAATTCGAGAAAAAATGGGTGTTGATAAATTAATTTTCTCGCCTGAATTTCTGCGTGAAGGAAAGGCGTTGCAGGATAATTTATATCCATCACGTATTGTCGTTGGAGAAAAATCGGAGAGAGCTAGAATTTTTGCAGAATTGTTGCAAGAGGGAACTGTTAAAAAAAATGCGCCCCTCCTGTTCACTGATAGCACTGAGGCTGAGGCAATAAAACTGTTTGCTAATACTTATTTAGCAATGCGAGTTGCATATTTTAATGAGCTCGATACCTATGCCGCGGCACATGGTTTGAGTACGCACCAGATTATCTCGGGTGTTTGTCTTGATCCTCGAATTGGGGCTCACTACAATAATCCAAGTTTTGGTTATGGCGGGTATTGTTTGCCAAAAGACACAAAGCAATTGTTGGCAAATTATCAGGATCTTCCTCAGAACCTGATTCGTGCAATCGTTGAGTCTAATAGAACGCGCAAGGATTTTGTCGTAAAAGAAATACTAAAAAAAATCAAAGAGCGTAACTTAGAAAAAAGACCTGTAGTAGGTGTTTATCGATTGGTGATGAAACAAGGTAGCGATAATTTCCGTGCATCTGCTATGCAAGGAATTATGAAGCGGCTTAAATCGCATGGTGTTCAAGTAATAATCTATGAGCCGACATTAAAAGAAGAAAGTTACTTCAGTTCTGAAGTAGTTGAAGATTTGTCAATCTTTAAAAGAACTGCAGATGTGATTATAGCGAACCGGAAAGCAGCGGACTTGGACGATGTTCCAATGAAACTATATACACGTGACTTATTTGGGAATGACTAGTTAGCTAATTTCAAATTCATAAAAAATCAAATAATAAATATTTACAATAACGAGTGCAGATTTTGCGGTTAAATGTTCTGGTTTTTTTTGAGAAATTTAAAAATGATCAAGCTGTAAATGAGTTTGCTAATATGAAATTAAATTCATTAATCTAATTTTTTAATAGAACAGTTAAATAAATTATCATCAGGAAAATATGTCGCACTTTACTGTTTTTAATCTACCAACCTTTACTGATTCCCGTGGAACTTTAACGGTGTTAGAGCAAGCCCTCCCATTCGATGTGGTGCGAACTTATTGGATTTATGGTGCGGATGGGCAAATTCGGGGCGGTCACAGGCACACCTACACTCGTCAAGCGCTTTTAGCGATAAGTGGAGAGGTCTCTATTTACCTGAACGATGGGTTATCTGAGGATACTATTATTCTCAATAAACCCAATCAATGCCTGTTGGTAGAGCCGAAAGACTGGCATACAATGAAATTTGGAGATAAAGCAGTTTTGTTGGTGATGTCTTCACACCAGTATGATCGTAGTGAATATATTGACACACCTTACTGAGAATATTTAAATGATTGAATATGAAAATCTTGCTCGTTCAAATAATTCTTACATGTCCGAACTAGAGGCAGCAGCGATTCGTATAATAAAAAGTGGCTGGTATGTTCTCGGGAAAGAAGTCGATTTATTTGAAAATGAATTCGCACAGTATTTGGGGAGTAAACATTGTATTGGTGTCGCAAATGGATTGGATGCACTAACTCTTTCTATTGAGGCGCTAAACCTGCCTAAAGGGAGTGACGTACTTGTTGCTTCGAATACTTACATTGCAACTATTTTAGCAATTGTTCAATCCGGTCATAATCCCGTATTGGTTGAGCCTGAGCTTGCAACATTCAATATTGATTCTACCAAGTTGGCTAAATCAATGACTTCCAAGACACGTGCTATTTGTGTAACGCATCTCTTTGGAAAAAGTTGTCGCATGGACGCCATTTGTGCTTTTGCGAAAGAGCACGGTTTAAAAATTGTCGAGGACTGTGCTCAGTCTCATGGTGCAAAACTTGCTGGCCAGATGACGGGGACATTTGGTAACGCTGGCTGTTTTAGTTTTTATCCAACAAAAAATCTCGGCGCATTTGGTGATGCTGGGGCTATTGTTACCGATGACGATCAACTGGCTGATCGCTTACGTCATTTGCGAAATTATGGTTCTAAGCAGAAATATGTTAATGAATATGTTGGTTTCAATTCCCGCTTAGATGAGATACAAGCAGCTCTTTTGCGTGTGAAACTGTTGCATCTTGATGAAATGACACAGCATAAGCGTAAATTGGCAGCTATTTATTTTGAAAATCTTCCTGAGTGGATATCACTACCACGTTGCTGCGATGATGAATATGATGTCTTTCATATTTTTGGTGTACGATATAAATATCGTGACAAGTTACGCGCTTGGTTGCTATCTAACGGGGTTAAGACTGAAATTCATTATCCAATCCCTCCGCATCGTCAGGCTGCAATGAGTGGCATATTGTCAGGCGAATGGGCTATTGCGGATGAACTTCATAGCACAGAGTTAAGCCTGCCAATTTCTACAGGACATACTGAAGATGAAGTGCTTTTTATTTGTGAAATGATTTCTGATTTTAAAATAAATTAAAAATTACATTTGTGCTTAAAATAGTTGTTAAGAATAAAAACTCCATATTTAATGGAGCTGCATGGTATTTTTTGGAAAAAATAATTAGATTAATTGGTGCATTTTTTATCGGAGCCTGGATTGCAAGGTATTTGGGCCCCGATAACTATGGTACTTTAGCTTATGTGGTCGCTCTTGTCTCAGTTTTAGGTTTTTTTGGATCTTTTGGTATTGAATCGCTCGTCGTGCGCGATTTGGTTCAAAATCGCTTAGAACAACATAGGATTGTTTCGACGTATTTTTTTATAAGATTTTTTGGCGCAATTTTTGTTCCATTTTTAGCGTTGAGTTACTTGATAAGTACGCATGATGATATTCAACCATTAATCGTGCTTGTGGTTTTTTGTAGCAGTGTTGTGGTTTTTGGTGCGATAGATGTTGCCGATTGTTGGCTTCAGGCTGAGCAGAAAGCTAGAGTAACATCAGTCATTCGTCTTTTCGGATTTTTAATCAGTACTATAATTAAATTATTACTTATTTATTTTAATGCAAGCCTGGAATGGTTTGCTGCAGTGATATTTGTTGAATCAGCTGTAATAGCTTCTTTATATTTTTCAATACTTTCCCGTCATAAATTGGTTCCATCATTATCTTATTTGAGTTTTTTTGAATTAAAAAAACTCATAATTGATGGGCGAACAATGGCTCTCAGTGCGCTCATGGTCGCAATTTATTCAAAAATTGATGTTTTGGTGATTGGTACTCTTCTTTCTAAAGAAGTGCTTGCACCCTATGCAGTTGCTGCAAGCATGTGTGCCGCTTGGAATATGGTTGGAACATCTTTGGTGCAAGCATGGGCTCCCCGCCTTAGCTCTTCGATATGCATTAGTAAAAAAGGTTATATTTCTGAATTAAGAAAAATGCTTGTTTCTATACTTGTTATAAGCATCGCAGGAAGTGCATTACTTTCATTTTTTTCTGATTATATATTTAATATATTGCTGGGAGATTCGTATTCATTAGGGATTTCTGTGTTTAATATATTGGTATGGTCTTCAATTTTTGTTTTTATGGGCGTTGCAACAAGTCAAATTTTGGTGAATGAAAAAATATACTGGATTTCATTGGTTAGAACATTTGTTGGTGTCGCTGTGAGTCTTTCTTTGATCATACCTATAGCTAAAAATTTTGGTGCTCTAGGAGTTGCTGCACTGGTTGTGTTTAGTTCAGCTGCAGCAACTTTAAGTATTTTATTTTCTTCAGCAGCAAGAAATACACTTAAAACATTACTTATCTCAAAGGCAGAGTAAAAATGAGTTTTAGAGGATTAATTCGATACGTTTTAAAAATGCAAGAAACGTGGCGAATAATAGCTGATTTACAAGGGTGGAAGCGTTCGTTTAAAGAGGGGCGTCCGCTTGATGGTGAGGGGCGCTCTATTCCGTGGTATACCTATCCTGCTATTGAGTTTATTCGTTCATTGCAGTTGAATGAAAGCAAGGTTTTTGAATATGGGGCTGGAAATTCATCTGTTTTCTGGGCTGGTTGCACTAAAAAAGTAATCGCTGTGGAAAATGACCCTGCGTGGGCGGATGAAATACGATTGAAGAATATTTCAAATTTAACCGTGCTAACCATGGAAAGCCGAGAAGACTATATTAATGCACCAACTTCAATAGATGAGATATTTGATATTGTAATTATTGACGGTCGGTATAGAAAAGATTGTGCAAATATAGCGACTAAAATAATATCTGAACATGGAATTATTATATTTGATAATTCTGACTGGTATCCGGATGCTTGTGCGATGCTAAGAGCACAGGGCTGGTTTCAGATTGATTTCTCCGGACTTGGACCAATAAATCCTTATGCTTGGACAACCTCTGTTTTTATGAGGACGGATTGTAAAGTGAAATATGGAGGAGAATCAAAAGCGGTCGGCGGAAATTATAATTGATAATTTAAGAGAATAATGAGTTATGAATTTTAAAGCGTTATTGAATAGAGTTTTGATGCGAGATCCGAACATGCAGCCGACAATTTGTCACGGCCAAGATGGTGAGGATTTGATTCTTAATCGATTATTGGAGAATCAAGCTCAGGGTTTTTATGTCGATATTGGGGCTCATCATCCTGTACGCTTCTCAAATACTTTTCTTTTCTACAAGCGCGGGTGGCGTGGCATAAATGTTGACGCCATGCCTGATTCAATGAAAATGTTTGATAAAATTCGACCTCGAGATATTAATGTTGAATGCGGCGTAGCAGGATCTGCGGGGGAATTGAATTACTATCGATTTAATGAGCCTGCATTAAATACTTTTGATTTTGCTGAAGCAGAAGTAAAAAATAATTTTCCTTATAAATTAATGGATGTTATTAATGTCTCAGTAAGTCGTTTGGATGAGTTATTAGCACAATACCTTCCGAAAGGTCAGGAAATCGATTTTTTATCGGTCGATGTTGAAGGTAAGGATGAAGAAGTATTGCGTTCAAACGATTGGAAATTATATAGGCCACGTTTTATTTTGGCAGAAACTTTGCGCACTGATATTCTTCATCTAAGTGAATGTCCTATCGTGAAATTTCTCAGCACCGTAGGTTATATACCAGTCAGTAAGGCGTATAACACTAGCTTCTTTATGCGTGAGGTTAATTAATGACTGAGTTGGCTATGCGTTGCCCCGTTTGTCAAGGTGAGGCGTTTCGCCCCGGTGACGAGATCTTTGATGATCGTTATGGGGAACCAAACCTTTATCAATTGGCACGTTGCACCGTTTGTAGTCATATAGCGACAGCACCGAGGTTGCGCGAAACTGAATTACCCGCTCTTTACGGTACTTATTATCCGCGTAAGAAAATCGTCGTCGACGACGTTGCTCGCGAGGCTGGAAAAGTTAGGCGCCCTTTTGCAGCACTCGTGCGGTGGTGGAATGGGAGCAATAATCAGGGGCAATACAGTGTGCATCCTGGCGAAACATTGTTGGATGTTGGCTGCGGTAGCGGTAGTTCGTTGCTGGAAGCCCAGGCGCTTGGTGCGACTGCCTTCGGTATAGAAGCCGATCCGAATGTGAAGCCGATTGCTGAGGCTCTGTGTTTAACCGTTCACTTCGGGAGTCTGCATGAGCAACCATTTCCTGAGCAGTCTTTCGACCTGATTGTGATGAATCAAGTCATCGAGCATCTACCAGATCCCGATTTTGCACTGCAGGCGTTACGTGAACGATTAACGGCGAATGGTCGCATTGTGTTGGTCTTTCCGAATAAGAATTCACTGTGGCGACGTATTTCAGGTAATCGTTGGATTAACTGGCATATTCCTTATCATCTGCACCATTTTGACCGTAAAAGTTTTGAGTGCATGGCGCAGCATTGTGGTTTTCATGTTGTGCGTTCTAGCACTATCACTCCGAATGTCTGGACGCTGCTGCAATTGAGGGCTAATCGGGTTCAGCCACAAAGGAGTCGGCCCAGCCCGATATGGATGGTGTCGGATCGCGTCAACGCATCATCAGCGTCAAGCCGCCAAACTAATCTGCTGCGCACATTGTTACGCTTTGGAGTGTTGTCGGTGTTAGGTGTGATGAATCGCGTTGTTGATGCGTTTGCTATGGGTGATAGCCTGCTTATTGAATTGCGCCGGAGTGGTCAATGAGCGTACATGTCATTGTGCCGGTGTTCAACCGCTTGGCGTTAACGCAGTCACTAGTTGCCTGCATGCGCAAACAAATATTAAATCAGTCTTTGCACCTTGTAATCGTCAATGATGGTTCTACCGACGGTACTGCGGAATGGTTGGCAGCGCAGCGCGATATTGAAGTGCTGAACGGTGATGGAAATTTGTTTTGGGGCGGTGCGGTTGATTTTGCACTGCGCCATGTGCAGGCTAAGTTTTCAGTCGAAGACTGGGTGCTGCTGATGAATAATGACACCACCGTGGACGCACACTTTGTTCAGTGTTTACTGGATGTTGCACAAGCGCATGCGCCAGCTGCCGTGGGAAGTGTGATTCGGGATGAGGCCGATCAGGTCCGGATTTTATCGATAGGAGCGCGCGTTGATGCCTGGCGTCTGTCAACACGTGATTTGCTCGAAATGCCAAGATCGCAGCAAACGCCCGATATGGTCCTGGAGGTAGATGCTTTGTCAGGCCGCGGTGTGCTGTTTCCAATCGCTAGCTTGAATGCTGCAGGTGGTATGAGGCCGCGCTCACTGCCTCACTATCTGGCAGATTACGAAATGTCGCTGCGGGTGCGCAAGAGCGGCTGGCGTTTATTGGTCTCAACTTCTGCTGCGGTGTATTCGGGGGATGAGTACGGTAGTACGCAGCGTGCCTTGTCGTGGCGCGACAAACTGTTTTCAGTGCGCTCGCCGCTATATCTGCCGGCGCTGCTCGTTTTCTGGTGGGAGGCCAGTAGTTGGGTTCAGCGTTTGACGCTTCCACTGCGACTACCCTTGCTCATCCTCTTTCCACGTTTGCGCAAACCAAAAGCATGAAGATTCTTATTGTCGATACCTACTATGCTGCTTTTCTTGCTCGCTTTTATGCGCAGCAGAAAGGGCTGAGCAATGCCGACTATCAGTCGCAGCTGCAGGCGCTGATTAATGCTTGCTTTGGTACTTCTGATTTCTACAGCCGCCATTTGAACGAATTAGGCTGTGAGGCTCAGGATCTCGTGGTGAATTGTGTGCCACTACAGAAAGCGTGGGCCAAGGAGAATAAGGTGCCTCTGTCACAGCTGGCGGTCAGCGTGCCGCATCGCCTGTTCCGCGTGCCAGTGGTTGGTAAGATTCTCGCTGGATTGCCGGGCTTGATGGAGGTTGCTGTGGCGCAGATTAAAGCTGCAAAACCTGATGTGCTGTACTGCCAAGACCTTTCTTTCTTTCCCGGTGAAGTATTGCGCGAACTCAAGCAGTATGTCGGCTTGATCGTGGGGCAGATCGCCTGTCCTTTGCCGCCGGAGCCTTTTATTAAAGGCTATGACTTGATCCTGACGTCTTTCCCGCATTTCGTGGATCGTCTGCGAGGGCTTGGAGTGAAGTCCGAGTATTTCCGGATCGGTTTTGATGAGCGAGTACTGCCTTTGTTGGGCGAGGTGAATAAGGACGTTAACTGCAGTTTTGTTGGGGGCATTAGCCGCCATCATGGGGGGGCGATCCCGCTGCTCGAATATCTGGCTGAGCAGACTGATATGAGAATTTTTGGTTATGGGGTCAATAGCTTGGCCGCGACTTCTCCGATACGTCAACGCCACGGCGGAGAAGTATGGGGTCTGGATATGTATCGTGCTCTAGCTCGCAGCCGCATCACACTGAATCGTCATATCAATGTTGCGGAGAATAACGCCAACAATATGCGCCTCTACGAGGCCACAGGTGTGGGAGCCATGTTACTGACGGATCGCAAGGATAATCTGCAAGAATTGTTTGATATTGGCAAGGAAGCTGTGGCCTATTCGAGCAAAGAGGAAGCCGCTGAACTTGTGCGCTACTACCTCGATCACCCGGAAGAAGCTGAGAAGATCGCCAAGGCAGGGCAGGCGCGTACCTTGCGCGAACACACCTATGCACAACGCATGCAGGAGCTGGTGCCCATACTCAAACGCCATGCGGCAAGGGCGTGAAGATGAGAGGCGCTATCGTTACAGTATTGAATCATTTCCCGAGTATGAAGCGTGTGTTGCGAGGGGTGCGTAATCGTTTTTTCCCAAGAATCGGTATTTCTAGCAATTACGTGAACCTGGAGGGCATCGAAGCCGGAGCTGAAGGTCAGCGTTTGCGCAACTCTTGGCAGGATGACTCTTTGCCAAAAAAACAGCGCGAGCTAGTTGACCAACAGCTTCGTCAATATGAATCGGGTATTGGTATTGATGTCTTTGATGTGTTTGTGGATTCCTTGCGCGCCTTGCCGAATTTGCCTAGTGATGCAACGCTGCTTGAAGTTGGCTGCTCCAGTGGTTTTTATTCCGAAGTTGTGAAGATTGCTGGGCTGGAAATCAACTATTCGGGTTGTGATTATTCGGAATCCTTTATCCGTTTGGCGAAAGAGAAGTATCCATCCTTAGACTTTGCTGTCGAAGATGCGACCTCTTTACATTACGCTGATCGCAGCTTTGATGTCGTAGTTTCGGGATGTTGTTTATTGCACATCCCAGAATATGCAAAAGGAGTAGAAGAAACTGCGCGCGTTGCGCGTCGCTATGCCATTTTCCATCGCACCCCGGTGGTCTGGGGACAGACTGAGAAGTGGTATCGGAAACATGCCTATGGTATTGAGACCGTAGAAATCCATTTCAACGAATCGGAGTTTCTGGCTTTGTTAGAAAAAAATTCTCTCGAATTAATCGCGACACATACTTTGAGTGAGAGCGTGGATGGGGATTCTTCCCATGGCCGTGCTTGCCGCACTTATGTATGTAGTAAAAAAGTTCAATGACCACACGTTATTTTTGCACGCTGTTTGATAGTGGCTATTTGCTTAAAGGTTTAGCGATGATTCGCAGCCTAAAGCGTCATTGCCCGACAATGTATATTCATGTGTTATGCATGGATG
The DNA here is from genome assembly GCA_963520865.1 of uncultured Comamonas sp. GTDB lineage: Bacteria > Pseudomonadota > Gammaproteobacteria > Burkholderiales > Burkholderiaceae_C > Comamonas. The sequence goes on along the minus strand of CAUQST010000024.1, from coordinate 50,970 downwards.
ATCAGACTAAATACATTCTAGAAAAATTGGAGATGCCTTTTGTCAACTGCATTACGCTGGCAGAAGTCGAGAACGACGAGTTACTAAAGGCAAAGGCAGACCGCGGTGTGGCGGAATACTGCTGGACACTTTCGTCCTGCTTTACTTGGCATGTGATGCAGAGTTATTCGGATATCGATTTTCTCACCTATGTCGATGCGGATCTGCTGTTTTATTCAAGTGTTCAGCCGCTGTTCGATGAAATCGGTGATGCTTCTATTGCTGTTATTGAGCATCGGTTTACTCCTCGCTTGCAAGATCGTGAAGTGAATGGCCGCTTCTGTGTCGAGTGGGATAGTTTTCGTCGTGACGAACAAGGTTTGGCTTGTCTTTCTCGCTGGCGTGAGCAATGTATTGAGTGGTGTTACTACCGTCTTGAGGACGGCAAGATGGGGGATCAAAAATATCTTGACGAATGGCCGAGCCGTTATTCGAACTGCCATATTCTCATGCACCCAGGCGCTGGCATTGCACCCTGGAACTATGCGCAATACCGTTTTGGCTATAACGAAGCTGGCGCCATTACTGTTGAAGGCGAATCCCTAATTTTTTACCATTTCCATCAGTTCCAGTTACTGGATAATGGAAAGTTTGACCGACTTTCTACTTTTTACACATCAGAGTGTGATGAGCCAGCTGCCGTATACGAGGCTTACGAAGCTGAATTAAAACAGTGCTTGGCTGATGTTAGGGCCGTGGTTCCCAGTTTTAAGGGCGGTTTAAAGCCGGTATCTAGTGTGCGTGGTCGCCGTTTCGTTCAACAGTTTGTGCCTATGTGGGCAAAGGAAATCGCACGTCGTTTTCTTCGTTACTAATCCATGCAAGAAAAACAACTGATTTCCGTCATTACTGTCTGCTACAACAGTGCGGCCACCCTTGAGCGAGCGCTCCAATCTGTGGCTGACCAAGATTGGCCATGGGTTGAACACATCGTCATTGATGGAGGCTCAACAGACAGTACTTCCGCCATCATCGAACGCTTCTGTTCAAGTCTGGCGTGCGTCGTGAGCGAGCCAGATCATGGCATTTATGATGCGATGAATAAAGGCTTGGACCGCGCTAACGGGGAGATTATTTGTTTTCTGAATGCCGACGACCAGTATGCGGATCATGAAGTTTTGTCTCGAGTTGCGAAGCAGATGCGCGAGCTGGAATTGGACGCATTGCTAGGCGATGTTGGCTTCTTTCATGAAGATGATCCCTTACACATGGTGCGTCGCTACCGGTCCGATCGCTTCCATCCTAGCCGACTAGCTTGGGGCTGGATGCCAGCGCATCCAGCGCTGTTTTTAAGTAGCGCTGTGACGCAGAGGGTTGGTCACTTCAAGACCGATTACCGTATTGCTGGTGATTTCGAATACATCGTCAGAGCCTTTCATGGGCAAGCGTTGCACTATCAGCATTTGCCTGAAGTACTGGTGCGTATGCAAACTGGTGGCGTCAGCACAAGCGGCTGGCGTTCAAAGGTATTGCTCAACAGAGAAGTGCTTCGTGCTTGCCGTGAAAATGGGCTGCAGACTAATATGTTGAAGATACTCTCTAAATATCCAATAAAAATGCTGGAACATTTGCAAAAATGAGAGTGCTAGTTACTGGTGCTAACGGTTTCGTTGGTAGAGCCTTGTGTCCTCATTTTTTAGCACTTGGGCATGAGGTCGTGCCCGCAGTGCGTCGATCAAGCGGGATTGCTCTCGAGCATGTCGTGCACGATGAGGCATCTTGGATGGCAGCTTTGAAGGGTTGCGACAGCGTTGTGCATTTGGCGGCTCGCGCACACGTGATGCGGGATCAAGAACGAAATCCGTTGTTGGCGTTCCGGGCAAGCAATGTCGACCTGACTGTAGAGCTAGCGACTAGGGCGGTTGAGGCTGGAGTTCGCCGCTTTGTCTTTATGAGTACGATCAAAGTGAATGGCGAAGAGACAGCGCCAGGATGTAGTTTTAAACCAGATGCTGTACCTGAGCCCAGAGACGCTTATGCGATTTCCAAGTGGGAGGCTGAGCAGCGGCTTCTTGAAATTTCGCAAAGAACAGGGCTGGAGGTCGTAATCATCCGTTCACCACTTGTATATGGTCCTGGCGTAAAAGGGAATTTTGCTTCTTTAATCAAATGGGTCAAAAGTGAGATTCCCCTGCCATTAGGTGCGGCGAACAATTGCAGGTCCATGGTTGGTTTGGACAACTTGGTGAGCTTCACGGCGTTGTGTGCTGATGTTGAAGCTGCGCGTAGTGCCAATAGGCAAGTCTTTTTGGTCTCTGATGGCATTGATGTGTCGACAGCCGAGCTTTTACGAATGGTGGCGCAGGCTTACGGGTGCAAGAGTCGGCAGATCTCGGTTCCTGTTGTGCTGATGCGTTGGGTAGCTAAATTGATGGGGAAGTCATCTTTTGCGGATCGCCTTCTTGGATCGCTGGTGATCGATGACTCGAAGACTCGGGAGGTGCTCGGATGGCATCCCCCAGTAAGCATGGAAGAGCAATTGCAAAAAATGGCTTTATATGACTCGCTTGTTTGATGTGGTTTTATCGTTAGTTGGACTTTTGGTTGGCGCACCATTCTTGGTCTTTTTGTGGGTGTTGGGTTGGTTTGATACAGGGGCGCCTCTCTTTAGGCAAGAGCGTGTTGGTCGGTATCAAAAGACGTTCACTTTGATTAAGTTCCGTACCATGAGCCTTAATACTGCATCTGTCGCCACTCACTTAGCAGATGCATCAGCAGTAACCAAGTTGGGGCATTTTTTACGGCGGACAAAATTAGATGAGTTACCTCAGTTGTGGAATGTACTTAAGGGCGATATGAGCTTGGTCGGTCCTAGACCCTGCTTATTTAATCAGCATGAGTTAATTGAAGAACGGGCATCACGCGGAGTCTTTGCTGCCCGCCCAGGGATCACTGGTTTAGCTCAGATTAAAGGAATCGACATGTCCACTCCTGTGCTACTTGCGGAAACAGATGCACGTATGCTTGAAGAAATGAATGTATTTGTTTATTTCAAATTACTGTTAAAAACAGTTTTAGGTTCAGGCAGTGGTGATCGCATCACATATCGGTAAGGGAACGCCAATATATGGACCATAGACACGAGCACAGTGCACTTACTCAAGAGTTAACGGCCTGCATGTTATGAAACAGCCTGCGTTTAAGTTGGCAGTCCCGATTTTGGCCTTACCACGAGTAGCTAAACGTTTTATAGCTATCGCTGTCGATATTGGACTGTGTGTCTTGGCTGTATGGCTGGCTTACTATCTGCGCTTGGGAGAGCTTCTTCCCCTTTGGGGTGCTCCATTGTGGGCTGTTGCAGTTTCTGTCGGGCTTGCCATCCCCATCTTTGTCGTATCGGGTCTGTATCGTGCCATTTTTCGCTACAGCGGCTGGCCTGCGCTATTGGCAGTGGCTCAGGCTGTCGGCATTTACGGATTACTTTACGCATCCATTTTTACTGCGATTGGTGTTGCTGGAGTGCCGCGTACTATCGGGATTATTCAGCCGATTTTGCTACTACTCTTTGTGGGGGCGTCGCGTGCATTTGCTCGTCTTTGGCTGGGTGAGCGGTACCTTAGTATTCTCAAGAATGCTTCAAGACCGAAAGTGTTGATCTATGGAGCAGGTAGCACAGGGCGGCAGTTGGCAGCCGCGATGGCCAATAGCTATGAGATGCAGGTTGTAGGTTTTTTGGATGATGATGAGCGTCTACATGGTCATGTACTGAATGCTCAGCCTGTTTTTAACCCTTCTGAGCTCGATAATTTGGCCACAACGCTCAATATCAGCGATGTATTGCTGGCCATGCCCCATCTTTCACGCAGTCGTCGTAATGAGATTCTGAGTCAAATTAGTTGTGCTCGCGTTGCAGTTCGCACCTTACCCAGTGTCACGGAATTGGCTCAAGGTAAAGTCAGTGTCTCTGATTTGCGAGAGCTTGACATTGATGATCTGCTTGGTCGCGAACCAGTAGTTCCTAACCATGTTTTGTTAATCAAAAATATCGTTAGCAAGGTTGTACTGGTTACCGGAGCCGGTGGATCAATTGGAAGTGAGCTATGTCGACAGATTCTGGCCGTTGGGCCTTCTAAGCTTTTGTTGATCGAACAGAGCGAATTTGCCCTCTATTCTATTCATCAAGAACTCGAGGAAAAGCTTGCAGGCGGGGGCACGGCACTGGTGCCATTATTGGCTTCAGTGCAGGATAAGGATCGCATGCGAGAGATCATGTCTACTTGGCATCCAGACACGGTGTATCACACTGCAGCTTATAAACATGTACCACTTGTAGAGCATAACCCGGCGGCGGGTGTGAAAAATAATGTATTTGGCACTCTGTGCACGGCCCATGCAGCTGTAGAAAACTGTGTGCACGATTTTGTTTTGATTAGTACTGATAAGGCCGTGCGCCCCACCAATGTAATGGGGGCCAGCAAGCGACTGGCCGAGATGGCGTTACAGGCATTAGCCGCAGAACATCATGGGACCAAGTTCAGCATGGTTCGTTTTGGAAATGTACTTGGATCTTCTGGGTCCGTGGTTCCAAAATTTCGTCAACAGATCCGTGATGGTGGTCCCATCACCCTGACACACGCGGAAGTGACGCGCTATTTCATGACCATCCCTGAAGCTGCTCAATTGGTTATCCAAGCAGGGGCTATGGCCAAGGGTGGGGATGTTTTTGTACTCGATATGGGGCAACCCGTGAAAATTATGGACTTGGCTCTGCGCATGATAGAGCTCTCGGGTTTGACAATAAAGAACGAGTACAGCCCAGATGGCGATATAGAGATTGCAATCTCAGGACTGCGTCCCGGGGAAAAATTGTACGAAGAACTGCTGATTGGAGAAAATCCTCAACCCACTTCGCACCCCAGGATCATGAAAGCTCATGAGGAGTTCCTCTCATGGAATGAATTCAAGGCAAAATTGGATGCTTTAGAGGAGGCCTTGAACACTAATAATGTGTGTGGAATACGCTTGATGATGCAGGAGCTGGTGACAGGCTATGTCCCGAGTGACGACATAGTCGATTGGGTCTACCTTGAGCATGAAACAGAAGTGAATTGACCAGCTTTCTTCAGTAGTTTTAAGTCTCAAAATTGACTTGTGAAACGTAACTTTCTAGAACCATCTTCCTAGATAGTGCAAAATTTACGCCATGAGCAAGGCCGCTGACATAAGCGGCCTTTTCCATATTTAACTTGTACCCGTCCTGTAGCTTGGGCGCTGATATTCATGACCGACTCCACCACCCACATTGCCCCACGCGACAAGGCCGAAATTCTGGCTCAGGCCTTGCCCTATATCCGTAAGTTCCATGGAAAGACCATGGTCATCAAGTATGGCGGTAACGCCATGACCGATCCTGCACTGCAGGCGGACTTTGCGGAAGACGTTGTGCTCTTGAAGTTGGTGGGGATCAACCCGGTGGTGGTGCATGGCGGGGGGCCGCAGATTGAAACCGCTCTGAACCGATTGGGCAAAAAGGGTCAGTTTATTCAAGGCATGCGTGTCACCGATGCTGAGACGATGGAAGTGGTGGAGTGGGTGCTGGCCGGTGAAGTGCAGCAGGACATCGTGGGCCTGATTCACCAGGCGGGTGGTAAGGCTGTGGGCCTGACGGGCCGCGATGGTGGTTTGATTCGCGCCAAGAAGTTGAAGTTGCTGGACAACAAAGATCCATCGATTGAGCACGATGTGGGGCAAGTGGGCGACATCGTGGCGATCGACCCCAGTGTGGTGCAGGCGCTACAGGATGATGCTTTCATTCCGGTGATTAGCCCCATCGGGTTTGGCGAAGAGAACGAGAGCTACAACATCAACGCTGATGTGGTGGCCAGCAAGCTGGCAACCGTGCTTCAGGCTGAAAAACTGGTGTTGTTGACCAATACTCCTGGTGTACTGGACAAGGGTGGCAACTTACTGACCGATCTGACAGCGCGCGAGATTGACGGCTTGTTTGCAGATGGCACTATCTCTGGCGGCATGCTGCCCAAGATTGCGGGTGCGCTGGATGCGGCCAAGGCCGGAGTGAATGCCGTGCACATCATTGACGGCCGCGTGCCGCATGCAATGCTGCTGGAGATTTTGACTGATCAAGCCTATGGCACGATGATTCGCAGCCACTAACCAATGAATACGCTGAGCGCCGAAAAGCCTCAGCGTTTTTTGTGCACCTGCTGCAAGACAGCAATTGCGCACTACCGAGCCAGTGAGAAAAGTCACTACTATCACGTGAAGGTATACAAGGCAGTTCCGCGTGCGGATTGCGCCATTCAACGCTGATGGAGCGCCAAGAGCATAAAAAGGCGCACATAAGGGGCATGTGATGCGGCTTTTGCTGGTTGAAGACGATTTGATGGTGGCCAGCGGTATGAAGCTGGGTCTGGCCGATGCTGGTTATGCCGTGGACTGGGTCAGCAGTGCTGAGCGTGCGCTGGAAGTGCTGGCACAAGAGTCTTTCGATATTGCTATTTTGGACATTGGCCTGTCAGGCATGGACGGGCTTGAATTACTGTCTCGCATGCGTGGCAAAGGGATGAGCTGCACGTGCATGCCGGTGCTGATGCTGACGGCACGCGATGGCTTGCATGACCGTGTGCGTGGCCTTGATCTGGGTGCTGATGACTACATGGTCAAACCCTATGAGCTACCTGAACTCTTGGCGCGCTTGCGCGCATTGTTGCGCCGTTCACAAGCCGCGAACAGCGCGGTGTTGAGCTTTGGTCCGCTGGCATTGGATACGGCAGCGCGCAGTGCCGGTGTGTGGACGGGCGGGCAAGAAGGCTGTGGCGAGCTGCAGACCATTGACCTGGGGCCTCGCGAGTGGACCGTGCTGGAGTACTTGCTGATTCATGCCCCCAAGCCAGCCAGTAAAGACAAGCTGCTTCAAGCTCTGACTGGTTGGGATAAAGAGATCACACCGAATGCGGTGGAGGTTTATGTATCGCGTCTGCGTGCCAAATTGGAGCCTTATGGAGTGGCTTTGCGTTCCATCCGAGGTTTTGGCTACCGCTTGGATCTGCACCAGCAGGAATCTGTGATTGTTTGAATTTAATAGCTGTAAGCGCTTTGTCTGTAACGAATTCAATGCTAATTAGTATTGAAAACTACTGTTTATAAGCGCTATAAGCTCCTTTTTTAGTATTTATGCAACTGCTCATTCGCAAGCGCTGGGTGGCTTTGTTTTTGCCAATGTTGCTGCCCATGCTGGGCCTGATGTTGTCGGCCGTTTGGTTGGGTTACAGCGTAGCCACGCAGATTGCAGCGCATCCGGGGCAGTCGCCTGCCGTGCAAGACCTGTTGCTTACCAGCTTGCCCGCTTTGCTGATGCTGCTGGTGTTGGCTGCCATGGCGCATAGGGCTGCTCGCAGGGCGCTGACCCCTTGGCTGACTTTGGCGCAGGCCGTTCAATCCAGATTGCCTAAAGATGTCTGCCCGATTGACCACGTAGCGGATGCTCCTGCAGAGGTGCAGGCCATGGTGGATGCACTGAATCGACTTTTCGCAAAAGCCCATGCAGAAAACGAGGTTCAACAGCGATTTATCACCGATGCCGCTCACCAACTGCGCACTCCCTTGGCCGCTTTGCAGTCGCAAGTGGAAGCGTGGGCATTGATGGCGCAGACTGCTTCGGGCAAAAGCATTGTGCTGTCGGCTGAGCAAGTCGATCAGTTGCGCAAGGCATCACGCAGAACCACACAATTGGCTAACCAGCTCCTGGCCTTGTCGCGTGTAGACAGTGGAGTGCAGCAGGGCGCAGCAGCGCAGAGGGTGGATTTGAAGAGTCTGTGCGAGGCGCTGCTGGAATCATTCTTGGACAGTGCTTTGGCCAAAGGCCTGGATTTGGGGCTGGAGGCAGAGTCCGCCCACGTCACAGGTCACGAATGGTTGCTGCGTGAATTAATAAGCAACGTCTTGGATAACGCCATCAAATACACGCCGCAAGGCGGACAAGTGACGTTGCGATGTGGTAAAAAAATTGCAGACCACCGGGATATGCGCGCTTATGTCGAAGTCGAAGATGATGGTCCCGGTGTCGCAGTGGGTGAGTACACACGTTTGACCCAGCGCTTTTACCGTGTACCTGGTGTCATGGCTGAGGGGACTGGGTTAGGGCTTGCGATTGCACAAGAAATAGCCCACGGCCATGGTGCAGACCTGCGTTTTGGACAAGGCGCGTATGACCAAGGAATGAAAGTACAACTCATATTCAGTGAGTAACAACTTCTGATTCTCTTGATCTGACAAACGGTTACTTCCGCTATGCTCTGTGAGAGAATGAATTGATTTACCTGTTGATTTGCCTGCCTTATGTCCGTATCTGAAGTTCTGAGCCCTCTGACCGAAATAGCCGAGACTGTAGTTGCCAATTCCGCGTTGGAGGAGCAGCCCCGTACGCGCAAGCGCCCTAAACCTGGTGAGCGTCGTGAGCAGATTCTTCAGGCATTGGCCGCCATGCTGGAAAAACCCGGTAGTGATCGCATCACAACGGCAGCTTTGGCAGCGAATCTCTCTGTGAGTGAAGCGGCTCTGTATCGCCATTTCGCCAGCAAGGCGCAAATGTTCGAAGGGTTGATCGACTTTATCGAGCAGTCAGTCTTTGCCTTGGTGCAGCAGGTTGCTGGACGCGAGGGCGAAGCGGTTGACATGACGCCAGAAGATGGTGCTCGCCGCGCCGCACGCATTGTCGCGTTGCTGCTGCAATTTGCAGAGCGCAACCCCGGCATGGTGCGTGTGATGGTGGGCGATGCATTGCAACTGGAGCATGACCGCTTGCAAGCACGCATGAATCAGTTCTTTGACCGTATCGAGTCGACACTGCGGCAATGCCTGCGCCCTGCTGCCGGTGCTTTGGGCTCTGCGACGCCCACTGTGGAAGCGCAGGTTGCAGCCAGCGTGCTGATGTCTTTTGTTCTAGGGCGCATGCAGCGCTTTGTGCGCACAGGTTTTCGCCGGCAGCCCACGGAAAACATGGATGCCAGCCTGGCGATGCTGATTTAAAAATACACAAGCACCCAATCCCAAAGGGCGACAGCGAAGGCTGCCGCCCTTTTTTGTTGCTTGGTTGAATCTCGGATGCTGGCGCGAGGATAAAAAATCCTTAAAGCCAAGGGTTTGCACCTATGCTCAAAGCAGAGGGATGTTTTTACGATTAAAAAAGAACGCACGTTCGTTTTTATTGGTAATGCATGTCTCTCACCCCACACATTTTCCCTACCGTCCCAACCAGCTCTGCCGTAGCGTCCAAGCCGCGCGGGGCGGGGAGCAGCCACCGTGTTTCTCCCAAAGGGCTGCAGACCAAGGCCCACATTATTGATGCGGCCTTGCAATTGGCCATGCACAACGGCCTGGAAAGCTTGTCCATTGGTGGCTTGGCCGAAGCAACGCAGATGAGCAAGTCAGGCGTTTTTGCCCACTTTGGTTCACGCGAAGAACTTCAGATTTCGGTGATTCGTGAATATCACCAGCGCTTTGAACAAGAGGTTTTCTACCCAGCATTGCAGGCTGAACGCGGCTTGCTGCGACTGCGTGCACTGTTCAACAACTGGATGAAGCGCACCACCATTGAGCTGGACTCGGGTTGTATTTACATCAGCGGTGCGATTGAGTTCCACGACAACATTGGCCCCGTGCGCGATGCACTGGTCAACTCAGTGGGCACGTGGCACGAGGCCATGCGCCGCTCCATCACCCAATGCAAAGAACTTGGTGATTTGGCTGCAGATGTCGATGAAAGCCAGGTTCTGTCAGAAATTCACGGCCTGATTTTGGTGCTGCATTACGAGGCGCGTTTCATGCGCAGCTCGGGTGCCATGCAGCGTGCTTTGGCTGGTTTTGAAAGTATTTTGCTGCGCTACGGCGCACAGCCCATTCAGGCGTAAGCCACCCCTTCACCACTGTTATTGCTGATACACGAGGAGACAAACCATGCCCAGCTACAACCCGCCCCTGCGCGACATGCAATTCTTGATGCACGAAGTGTTCAAGATCGAAGAAGAATACAAAGCGCTGCCCAAGCATGCCGAAGTCGATGCAGACACCATCAATGCCGTACTGGAAGAGGCAGGTAAATTTGCAGCCAACGTGGCATTTCCTTTGAACATCAGCGGTGATGAAGAGGGCTGCCACCTGGACAAGACCACGCACGAAGTGACCACCCCCAAGGGTTACAAAGAAGCCTATGCACAGTTTGTAGAAGGTGGCTGGCCCGCACTGTCGTGCGACCCCGCATACGGTGGACAAGGCCTGCCCTTTGCCATCAACTCGGCCTTGTACGAAATGCTCAACAGCGCCAACCAGGCGTGGACCATGTACCCAGGTCTGTCGCATGGCGCTTACGAAGCGTTGCACGCCCATGGCTCTGATGGCCTGAAAACCAAGTACCTGCCCAAGCTGACCAGTGGTGAGTGGACTGGCACCATGTGCCTGACCGAGCCCCATTGCGGCACCGATCTGGGCCTGCTGCGTTCCAAGGCTGAGCCACAGGCTGATGGAACCTACAAGATCACGGGCAACAAAATCTTTATTTCGGCGGGTGAGCACGACTTCACCTCCAACATCATTCACCTAGTGCTGGCACGTTTGCCCGATGCGCCCGTGGGCTCCAAAGGTATCAGCCTGTTTGTGGTGCCTAAGTACAAAGTCAATGCCGATGGCTCGCTGGGTGAGCGCAACGGCATTTACTGTGGTGGCCTGGAGCACAAGATGGGCATCAAGTCCAACGCGACCGCTCAGATCGTGATGGAAGATGCCGTCGGCGAAATGGTGGGCCAGCCCAACAAGGGCCTGCAAGCCATGTTCGTGATGATGAATGCCGCACGTTTGGGCGTGGGCAACCAGTCGTTGGGGCTGACCGAAGTGGCTTACCAAAACGCGCTGGCCTACGCCAAGGATCGCCTGCAAATGCGCAGCCTCTCGGGCGTCAAAGCCAAAGACAAACCAGCGGACCCCATCATCGTGCACCCAGATGTGCGCCGCATGCTGCTGACGGCCAAGGCGTATGCCGAAGGCGGCCGTGCGCTGTCAACTTTCTGCGCACTGCTGATCGACAAAGAACTGAATCACCCAGACGAGAAAGTGCAAAAAGACAGTGCTGACTTGGTGGCACTGCTCACACCCATCGTGAAGGCCTTCCTGACCGACAACGGCTGGATTGCCACCACAGCGAGCCAGCAGGTGTTTGGCGGCCATGGATTCATCAAAGAATGGGGCATGGAACAGTACGTGCGCGATAACCGCATCAACATGATCTATGAAGGCACCAACGGCGTGCAGGCGCTGGATCTGCTGGGCCGCAAAGTGCTGGGCAATCAGGGTGCAACACTCAAGAAGTTTGGCAAGCTGGTGGCGCAACTGGTGGAAGAAGAAGGCGTCAACGAGAAGATGGCCGAATTCATCAACCCCATCGCCATGCTGGGCGACCAGATGACCAAGTTCACCACCGAAATCGGATTCAAGGGCATGCAAAACCCAGACGAAGTGGGCGCTGCATCGGTGGATTACCTGCGTGTAGCCGGTCACCTGGTGTTTGGCTACCTGTTTGCCCGCATGGCGCAGGTGTCGTTGCGTGCGATTGCGGCCGGTAATACCGATCCGTTCTACGTCGGCAAGCTGCAAACTGCACGCTTTTACTTTGCCAAGCTGTTCCCCGAAACCGTCACGCTGATGCGTACCGCACGTGCGGGTAGCAAGGTGCTGATGGATACCGATGCTGCTCTCAGTTAAGTAGCTGCCAGCGCATGTATTTTCTTCAATGTGAAAGTCTTTGATGCGGAGGTTCTCATGAATAAAGTGTTAGCAGCTCTGGTTTTTGTAGCTTTCGGTGCGCCAGCCATGGCACAGATGTCACCTGTCGGCTTGTGGAAGAGCCTGGATGAAAAAACCCAGGCCCCCAAGTCTGAAGTGCGCATCACCGACCACGGTGGCGTATTGACCGGCAAGGTGGAGCGTGTGCTGCGTGAGGGAGCCAACCCCAACGCGGTATGCGACAAGTGCGCGGATGACCGCAAAGACAAACCTGTGGTGGGTCTTGAAATCATCCGGGGCGCCAAAAAGGCTGAGGGCAAAGACGTCTGGGAAGACGGCAAGATTCTCGACCCCGAAAACGGCAAAACCTACACGCTGCGCATGACCCCGATTGAAGGCGGTGCAAAGCTGGAAGTGCGCGGCTCTATCGGCCCATTTGGGCGTACCCAGACCTGGGTGCGCGTGCAGTAAAGAAGAACAACGCTGACCCGGCCCGCATGGCGCTTACCTGGTGGGGCGCCATGCGGGTTCATGGGCAGCATTCAATGGAACATTCTCATGTCCCGATTCAATGTGAAGAAAGTCGCCGTGCTGGGCGCTGGCGTGATGGGTGCGCAAATTGCTGCGCATCTGGTGAACGTCAAAGTGCCGGTCATCTTGTTTGACCTGCCTGCCAAAGAAGGCTCCAAAAGTGCCATCGCCGAAAAGGCGATTGCCAACCTGAAAAAGCTCAAGCCATCGCCCATTGGTGTGGCCGAAGACGCTGACTTGATTCAGCCGGCGAACTATGAAGAGCACCTCAAGCTGCTCAAGGGCTGCGACCTCATCATTGAGGCGATTGCCGAGCGCATGGACTGGAAGCTGGACCTGTACACCAAGATAGCGCCGTTTGTTGCCAAGCATGCGCTGGTGGCATCGAACACTTCGGGCCTGTCCATCACCAAACTGTCTGAAGCGCTGCCTGAGGCCATCAAGCCGCGTTTCTGTGGCATTCACTTCTTCAACCCGCCACGCTATATGCCACTGGTGGAGTTGATCAACACGCCCACCACTAACTCCGAGGTGCTGGATCAACTGGAGGCCTTTGTCACCAGCGGTCTTGGCAAGGGTGTGGTGCGCGCTAAAGACACGCCCAACTTCATTGCCAACCGCATCGGCATTGCCGGCATGCTGACGACGATGAAAGAGGTGGAAAACTTTGGCTTGACGTTTGACGTGGTGGACGATTTGACCGGCAAAAAGCTCGGTCGTGCTTCGTCGGGCACCTTCCGCACTGCGGACGTAGTGGGCCTGGACACCATGGCTCACGTCATCAAGACGCTGCAAGACAATTTGAGCGCTGAGACCGACCCCTTCTACGACAGCTTTGGCACGCCCCCCGTGTTGAAGAAGTTGTTGGAGCTGGGCAATCTGGGGCAAAAGACCAAGGCCGGTTTCTACAAAAAAGTGGGCCGCGACATTCTGCAGTTTGAGCTGGACAGCGAAGACTACATCCCCGGTGGCCAAAAGGTCGATGAGGTGTATGCGCGCATGCTCAAAAAGCCTGCAGCCGAGCGCCTGAAACTGCTGCGCAATGCTGAAGGCGCGCCCGGCCAGTTCCTGTGGGCTATTTTGCGCAACAGCTTTCACTATGCCGCTGTGCATCTGGAGGCTATTGCTGATTCCGCCCGCGATGTGGATCAGGCCATGCGCTGGGGCTTTGGCATGAAGCAAGGCCCGTTCGAGCTGTGGCAAGAAGCCGGATGGCTGGACGTGGCGAAGATGATTCAGGAAGACATCGACGCAGGCAAGGCACTGTCCAAAGCGCCGCTGCCCAAGTGGGTTTTTGAAGGCCCGGTGGCCGCCGCCGGTGGCGTGCACACGGGCGAAGGTTCCTGGAGCCCTGCGCTAGGCAAGTTTGTGGCACGCCGCGTGCTGCCCGTGTATGAACGCCAGCTGTTCCCTGAAAAACTGCTGGGTGAAACCAGCTTGCCCGACTGGAAGACGGCAGGCACGACGGTGTTTGAATCCAAAGCCCTGCGCACCTGGACGCTGGACGGTGAAATTCTGATTGCCAGCATCAAAAACAAGATGCACGCAATCAGCCCTGAAGTCATGGAAGGCTTGGTCGAAGCAGTGGATGCCGCCGAGCAAGACTTCCAGGGCATGGTGATCTGGTCGGGCGATGCTCCGTTCAGCGTCGGTGCTGACCTGGAAGCCACCATGCCCGCCTTCCTGGTCGGTGGCGCTGATGCGATTGACAGTATCGAGTCAGAGCTGCAGGCCATGATGATGCGCATCCGTTACGCACAAGTGCCGGTGGTTGCTGCCATTCATGGCATGGCACTGGGGGGCGGCTGTGAGCTGGCCGTGTACTCGGCCCGCCGCGTGGCGCACATGGAAAGCTATATCGGGTTGGTTGAGGTTGGCGTGGGGCTGGTGCCCGGTGCCGGTGGCCTGACCTATATTGCGCGCCGCGCTGCAGAGAACATGGCCAGCTCGACCAGCAAAGATGTGCTGCCTTTCCTGACCGAAGGCTTTACCGCTGCGGCCATGGCCAAGGTGGGTACCAGCGCGATCGAGTCGCGCAAGCTGGGCTTTTTGCTGGACAGCGACATCATCGTGCCGCACAAGGACGAGGTGCTGTTTGTGGCCATCAACGAAGCCAAGGCCATGGCCACAGGCGGCTGGCGTGCCCCCATCAAGCGTTCTTTCCCGGTGGCGGGGCGCAGTGGTATTGCCACCATCAAGGCGCAACTGGTGAATATGCGTGACGGTGGCTTTATCAGTGCCTATGACTTCAAGATCGCAGCCATGATTGCTGAGGTGGTTTGCGGTGGTGAGGTGGATGCAGGTTCGCTGGTCACCGAGGAATACCTGCTGGCGATGGAGCGCAAAGTTTTCTGCCACCTGATTGGTCAGCCAAAAACGCATGAGCGCATTTTGGGCATGCTCAACACCGGCAAACCTGTTCGAAACTGATGAAGCTACTGCGCGTTCTTCATACCGCCTTGGGCGGTGCTCACCACCCTCACGTACAGCAGGTACGTGGTGGGGACTGCGCTCCGTCTGCCTGGCCTGAAGGCCGCTCGCGCCGCTTGCTCAGCCGCGAACGCAGTGTCTTTCAAACGGATCACTGAAAGATCAAAAAATGAAACAAGTACAAGACGCGTACATCGTTGCCGCAACACGCACCCCTATTGGTCGTTCTGGCCGCGGTTACTTTAAAAATACCCGTCCCGATGATCTGCTGGTGGCGGCCATGAAGTCGGCCATGCTGCAAGTGCCGACGCTGGACCCGAAGGCCATTGAAGACGCCATCATCGGCTGTTCTTTCCCCGAGGGGGAGCAGGGCATGAACATGGCGCGTATCGCTGTGGGGCTGGCGTTTGATCACCCTATTGGCGGTATCACGGTGAACCGCTTTTGCGCATCCGGCGTGTCTGCCATCCAGATGGCGGCTGACCGCATTCGTGTGGGCGAGGCCGATGTGCTGATCGCTGGTGGCGCTGAATCTATGAGCATGGTGCCCATGGGCGGCAACAAGCCATCGTTCAACCCCGAGGTGTTTGCACGCGATGAAAACGTGGGCATTGCCTATGGCATGGGGCTGACCGCTGAGAAGGTAGCGCAGCAGTGGAAGATCAGCCGTGAGCAGCAAGATGCGTTTGCGCTGGAGTCGCACCTGCGTGCCGTCAAGGCGCAGCAAGCGGGTGAGTTCACCAACGAAATCACACCGTTTGACATCATCGATCGCATGCCCAATTTGGCCACTGGTGAAGTGATGACCAAGACGCGCACGGTGAATCTGGACGAAGGCCCACGCCCGGATACCACGCTGGAAGCCTTGGGCAAACTGCGCCCGGTGTTTGCGGCACGCGGATCTGTCACGGCTGGTAACTCGTCGCAAACCAGCGATGGCGCAGGTGCATTGATTTTGGCCAGCGAAAAAGCTGTCAAGCAGTTTGGACTGACCCCGCTGGCGCGTTTTGTAAGCTTTGCCGCGCGCGGTGTTCCGCCAGAGATCATGGGCATTGGCCCCATTGAAGCCATTCCTGCTGCGCTGCGTTATGCCGGCATTAACCACCAGGACATTGACTGGTTTGAACTGAACGAAGCCTTTGCCGCTCAGTCGCTGGCGGTGATGAACACCTTGGGTCTTGACCCCTCCAAAGTGAACCCCATGGGGGGGGCCATTGCACTGGGTCACCCACTGGGTGCTACGGGAGCCATTCGTGCTGCTACGGTGGTGCATGCCTTGCGCCGCCACAACCTGAAGTACGGCATGGTCACCATGTGTGTAGGCACAGGCCAAGGCGCTGCTGGTATTTTTGAGCGCGTCTAGCCCATGGATGACGCAACAGCGGACCAAGGGGTTGAGGTGCGCTGGCAAGCGTCAACATTAGAGGTGGCAAACACTGCCGCAGGGCCACTGGCCCTGCGGCAGTGTTTGCCAGTGGATGTCCGTGTGCGGGGGCTGGTGGTGGTGGCTGCGGCCATTGGCGTACCGCAACGGTTTTATACGGCTTTTTCTCAGTGGCTGGCAGCCCATGGCTATGCCGTCACTACGTTTGATTACCGAGGGCATGCCGAGTCTTTACATGGCCCTTTGCGCAAGGCCAAGGCCAATCTCATTGATTGGGCTGCGGACTGCGCTGCCGTTGCAACGCATCTGCGCATTCAGTCGCCCAGCCTGCCCTTGTACTGGATTGGCCACAGCGTAGGGGCACAGCTGCCGGGTATGAATGCAACCCCCATGCCTATTGATGGTTTGCTCTGTATTGCCAGTGGCAGCGGTTACTGGCGTGACAACGCACCACCCACGCGGCGCAAAGTCTTGCTGTGGTGGTGGGGGATTGCGCCGTTGATCACCAGTGTGTGTGGCTGCATGCCAGGCAAAAAATGGGGTTTGGTGGGCGATTTACCCGCAGGCGTTATCTGGCAATGGCGCAAGTGGTGCATGCACCCCAATTACGGGATCGGGGTGGAAGGTGAGCCCTTGCGCAAGGCCTATGCCGCAGCGCGTTACCCCTTGCATGCATTTTCGATTGAAGACGACGAAATGATGTCGTGGCGCTCCACCGCTTCGCTCGTCAGCTGGTACCGCAATTGCCCGCAAAGTCTTGAGCGCTTGCGCATGCTGGACACCCCGCAGCGGCGCATTGGCCATTTTGGATTTTTCCGTGCGGAGATGGAGCGCTCGCTGTGGCCACGCGCCTTGACGGTGCTGGAGCGCTGGCTGGATGGCAATACACAGATGACGCCTAAGGGTCAGCCACCTGCGGGCCATGGCACTACATTCACTAAGATAGAACGTAGCGCCGTGGCTGCCCCCAAGCAGTCTGGGCAAGGTGAGCTTTTCTCGGAGATTTCATGATATGAGCGCCCCGCAAGACTCCCACAATGGCATGACTGCCACAGATATTCATCCTCTAGATGCTGCTTTGCGCATGATGCCCCAGCACGATAGCAGCGTGCACACCCAGGCCCCAGCCGCCTACTGGAACATGGTGGGGCCGTACGGCGGCATCACCGCAGCGCAGATGCTGCAAGCGGTGCTGCAGCACCCCCAGGTATTGGGTGATCCGTTATCAATCACCGTCAATTTCGCAGGCCCTGTAGAAGCAGGAGATGTGCGCATTGAAGCCACCCCTGTGCGAACCAACCGGTCAACCCAGCACTGGACGGTGCTGATGGGTCAACGCAATGCGCAAGGCGAGCTGGTGGTGTCCACCACCGCCACGGTGATTACCGCCGTGCGCCGGGAGACATTCAGCCTTGATGACATTGCCCATCCGGCCATGCCTGATCCACAAAGCTGCGAGCGCTTTGACACGCGCGGTGCCATGGAATGGCTGCAGCGTTACGACATGCGCGTGGTGCAGGGTGCAATCCCTAAAACCTGGGATGACAGCGGGCACGAAAGCATTTCTCAGCTGTGGGTGCGTGATGAGCCTGCGCGTGCGCTGGACTTTCCGGCGTTGACCGCCTTGTCTGACGTGTTTTTCCCCCGTATCTGGCTGCGCCGTGCACGCCGGGTTCCTGCAGGCACGGTCGGGATGACCGTATATTTCCATGCCAGCAATGAACAGCTGGCCAAGCAGGGCGACAAGCACCTGCTGGCCCAGGCCAGCGCGCAGGCCTTTCGCAATGGTTACTTTGACCAGACAGCCCAGCTGTGGGACAGCGAAGGCAGCTTGCTGGCAACCAGCCATCAAATCGTTTATTACAAAGAGTAAGGCACTGCGGTTGCAGACCCAAGACGTGGTGTGTGAACCCCGTCCCGGCGCAGCACGGCCTTGCTGTTGAATTTTTTGCAGGAAAACCCATGACAGATACCGCTACCCAAGACATCTTGGTACACACTGAAGCCGGTGTGCGCACCATCACACTCAACCGTGTAGACAAGAAAAACTCCATCACCCAAGCCATGTATGGCGCAATGGCAGCCGCTTTGACTAGCGCTGCCACCGATGACGCTGTGCGCGTGGTGGTGCTGCAAGGCGATGCCACGGTGTTCAGCGCAGGCAATGACATTGGCGACTTTTTGGCGCGCCAAGGCGCTGGCGATGGTCTGCCCCAGCAAAGCCCGGTGTTTCAGTTCTTGCATGCGCTGGCTGATTTCCCCAAGCCACTGATTGCCGCTGTGGCCGGCCCGGCTGTGGGCATTGGCACCACCATGCTGCTGCATTGCGACCTGGTTTATGCCGGTGACAACGCCGCTTTCTCTGTGCCTTTTGTAAATCTGGGACTGTGCCCTGAAGCCGCATCCAGCCTACTGCTGCCCCGCTTGATGGGTTACCAGCGCGCCGCAGAAGCCCTGTTGCTGGGCGAGCCTTTCATGGCTGAAGCTGCGCTGGAAGTAGGCCTGGTCAACCGCGTGGTGCCACCCACCGAAGTCAATGGCGTAGCCCAGGCACAGGCGGCCAAGCTGGCGGCCAAACCCTTGTCAGCCCTGGTGGAAACCAAGCGCCTGATGAAGGGCGGCCAGCGCGATGCCATCAAGGCACAAATGGCCGAAGAAGGCCAAAGTTTTGGTCGCATGCTGGCTCAGCCAGCCGCCCGCGAAGCATTCACCGCTTTTATGGAAAAACGCAAGCCTGACTTCAGCAAGTGCTGAAGTCAGAAGGCAGGCGCAGCCTGCCGCTGGGCAAAGCGGGCGAGCGTTTTCGCTAGAAGAGAAAACCTGATTTCAGCAAGTGCTGAAATCTAGGCCGATCTTGTATCGGCCATAGAGTGAAGCGAAGGTGTGTTCTTCCACTAAAAACGCAAGCCTGACTTCAGCAGGTGCTGAAGTCAGAAGGCAGGTGCAGCCTGCCGTATCGCAAAGCGAGCAGGCGTTTGCATGCAATGAAACTAGTTGACTGCAGCAGGTGCAGCAGCCGGGCTGACATTGCGCTTGTATCGAGCGCTGTGTGGTGTGAAGACGCTGCCTAAAAAAGCAGCTCCAGACGCAATCCTTTGGGTGTGCTGGTTGCTTGTGGAGTCTCATAAATAAGAGCTGCTAGCGCTTATGTACATTGGTTTTTAGATAGAAAACTATCTGAATCAATTGAATTTAAAGCGCAAGTAGCTCTCTTTTTTATTTGAATGTCTATGTCATCTACCAAAACCGATGTGGCAGTGCTGCAATTTGAGCCCGAGTTCATGGCCGTGCTTCAGCATTTGACGGAAGAATTTGTAAGCTTCAACAAAGTGCTCGGCCTCAAGCTCGAGAGTGCCAATGCCACCACGGTAACGGCCCGTATGGAGATGCAGCCGCACCTGGTGGGGCATGCCACGTACAACCGCATTCATGGCGGTGCCATCAGCGCGGCGCTGGATGCCATGGCCGGTGTGGCAGTGATGGCTGCCATTGGCGCCAAGCACATGGACGAGCCCGTAATGAAGCGCGCCGAGCGGTTTGCCAGGCTGGGCACCATTGACTTGCGCGTGGACTATATGCGCCCGGGCATTGGAGAGCGCTTTGTGGTGCGCGCCGAAGTGCTGAGGCTGGGCTCGCGCGTGGCGACTACGCGCATGGATTTTTTGAGTGAAGAGGGCGAAATGCTGGCGGTGGGCATGGCGGCTTACATCACGTCTTGACGTGCGGCGTCTGCCACCTGGGTGGCGCTGTGTGGCTTCGCGTCTTGTGTGTGCAGGCAACACGCGTAAGCAGACGCCACAGCCGTAGTCTTTGCTTACGCTTGTTGCGAAACGAGGGGGAAAGTATCCGCAGACCATTCCTAAGCTCAAGACTTTCTATCAGGAGCAAGCATGGCCGTGAACAGTCCCTTTTTTACCAAGCGTGAACCACAGACATTTTCCACCCGCACCACGACTACGCCCGGCGGCCTGAGCGCAACCAGCAGTACTTTGCAATCAACCCCTGCTTCATCCAGCAGCAGTGATGCAGTCGGTGCCCGCCCGGTGGACACCAGCAGCCATGTGCCAGAGCAGCAGGCGGCAACCACAGAACATGGCGGCAGCAAGCTGACCGTAGGCCCCAATATCAAGCTCAAGGGCGTGGAGATCACGGATTGCGATACCTTGGTGGTGGAAGGCACGGTGGAAGCCACCATGGACTCGCGCGTGATTCAAATTACGCAGCAAGGCGCTTTTCATGGTTCGGCGGAGATCGATATTGCCGAGATCCATGGAGAGTTCACAGGGTCACTCACGGTGCGCCAGAAACTGGTCATTCATAGCACAGGCAAGGTTAGCGGAAAAATCCGTTACGGAAAAATTGTGATTGAAGAGGGCGGACAGCTTTCAGGTGAAATTGAAGTGGGTGTGCACAATCGTGCAGACAAACCAAGCGGCAGCGCGCTCAAACCGGCTGCAACACAAACGGTGGCTGCAGCAGCCTGATTTCAGCGGTGCGGCCATGAAAAAAAGCCTGAGTGCATAACGCGCTCAGGCTTTTTTGCTGAATGGCTATGGCTGCATCAGGCTGGGGCGCTGTCTTCTGCGGGCAAGCTCAAGGGGCGCGATTGGCCTTCGGCATCAATCGCCACGTAGGTCAGGACGGCCTCAGTCACTTTCACGAACTCGCCCTGGTGCGTCATGCGCTCGGCAAACACCTCGACATCCACCGTGACGGAGGTGCGCCCCACGCGTGTCACGCAGGAGTAAAACGACAGCACATCGCCCACGCGCACGGGTTGCTTGAAGATAAATTCCTTCACTGCCACGGTGGCCATGCGGTTGCCACCGGCCAGTCGCATGGCCAGCACGCAACCTGCCAAGTCCACCTGCGACATCACCCAGCCACCAAAGATATCTCCATTGGCGTTGCAGTCTCCGGGCATAGGCACAACCTTGAGCACCAACTCTTTGTCGGTGGGCAGGGCAACGCTGGGCAGTACGGGCGAACGGGGCATGGGTGACAATCTGAGTACAAAAACAGCTCGGAATTGTCCCCCATGCGACGTAGCGGCGAAATAGCTTCTCCACAACCCTCAGCTTCCAACGTGGCTAATGCCGCTGAGTGGTCGGCCTTGCGCCGACTTATGCCTTATTTGTGGGAATACAAATGGCGTGTGCTGGCAGCACTGCTTTTCATGGTGGGGGCTAAGGTCGCCAATGTGGGGGTGCCGCTGCTGCTCAAGCAGCTGGTCGATGCACTCAACGTCAAAGCCACTGACCCCGCTGCCCTGCTGGTGGTGCCGGTAGGGTTGCTGCTGGCATATGGTGCTTTGCGGTTTTGTACCTCCATGTTTTCAGAGTTGCGTGACCTGGTCTTTTCCAAAGCCACGCAAGGGGCCACACGCTCGATTGCGCTGGAGACCTTTCGTCACCTGCATGCCTTGAGCCTGCGCTTTCACCTGGAGCGCCAGACCGGCGGCATGACACGTGATATTGAGCGCGGCGTGCGCAGCACTGAGTCACTGGTGTCGTATTCGCTCTACAGCATCTTGCCCACGCTGATTGAAATGGCGCTGGTGCTGGGTATTTTGGCGTTCACCTTTGATGTGGGCTTTGCGGTGATTACGGCCGTGGCACTGGTGTGTTACATCACGTTCACCGTGAAAGTGACGGAATGGCGCACGCAGTACCGCCGTGAGGCGAACGTGCAGGACTCCGCAGCGCACACCAAGGCAGTCGATGCATTGCTGAACTACGAAACGGTCAAATACTTCAACAACGAAGATTTTGAGGCCCATCGTTACGACGAGAACCTGCAGGCACTGCGCACTGTGCGGTTGAAAAGCCAGCGCACCCTCAGTTTGCTCAATGGTGGGCAGCAGCTCATCATTGCTACCGCTTTGGTGGCGATGCTGTGGCGTGCCACGCAAGGGGTGGTGGCGGGTGAGCTGACGCTTGGCGACTTTGTCATGGTCAACGCCTTCATGATTCAGCTGTACATTCCGCTGAATTTCTTGGGCACCTTGTACCGCGAGATCAAGCAGAGCATGGCGGATCTGTCACGCATGTTCTCGCTGATGGATAAAGAGCGCGAAGTGGCCGATGCCCCTGGCGCGCAGCCGCTGCAGCTCCATGGTCAGCCAGATGTATGTTTTGACAATGTGTATTTCGCGTATGAGCCAGCACGTGCGATTTTGAGAGGCCTGAGTTTTCGTATCCCGGCGGGCAAGACTGTGGCCGTGGTTGGCGCTTCTGGGGCGGGCAAGAGCACGCTGGCGCGCCTGCTGTACCGGTTTTATGACGTACAAGGTGGCCACATAAGCATTGCCGGGCAGGACATCCGGCAGGTAACGCAAGACAGTGTGCGCAAAGCAATTGGTATCGTGCCGCAAGACACGGTGCTGTTCAATGACACCGTGGCCTACAACATTGCCTATGGGCGTGCGGGCGCAACGCAGGACCAGGTGGAGGCTGCCGCCAAAGCAGCGCGCATTCACGACTTCATCATGTCCACGCCGCAAGGCTATGCCACCAAGGTGGGTGAGCGGGGGCTGAAGCTGTCTGGTGGCGAAAAGCAGCGCGTGGCCATTGCGCGCACGTTGCTCAAGAACCCTCCCATTTTGATTTTTGATGAGGCCACCTCTGCACTCGATAGTGAAACCGAGCGCGCCATTCAGCAGGAGCTGGCCAGCGCGGCAGCAGGTAAAACCACGCTGGTGATCGCGCACCGCTTGTCTACGGTGGTCGATGCCCATGAGATTTTGGTGATGGACGCAGGCCAGATCATTGAGCGAGGCACACATGCGGCATTGCTGGGTCAAGGTGGCCGGTATGCCGAAATGTGGGCCCTGCAGCAAAGCTCTGAAGCTTAATAATTTCCCCCACTTTCTAAGTTTGTGAGATGCGTTGCCATGTCTGCCTCTAAGCCGGTTTTATTGATCTTGAATGTTTTGTCTGAAGCGCACCGTGCCCAGCTTGCTGTGCCCTTTGAGGTGATCTATGCACCTGATTCGCAGCAAGCAGCGCAGGCTATTGCGCTAGATGGTGGGCGCATCCATGTGGTGCTGACGATTGGTGCGATTGGTTTGAGTGCTGCGCAAATGGATGCCATGCCCCAGCTGCGCATGGTGGGGGCACTGGGTGCTGGCTATGAAAATATTGATCTGGCCCATGCCCAGTCGCGTGGCATTGCCGTGAGCAATGGTGCGGGCACCAATGACAGCTGCGTGGCAGACCATGCATTCGGCTTGGTGATTGCCGCTGTGCGCGGCATCGTGCATCTGGACAAGCTCACACGGCAAGGTACGTGGCGCAACGACATTCCTTTGCCGCCCAACGTTTCGGGCAAGCGTTTGGGCGTTCTGGGCATGGGCACTATTGGCCAGAAAATTGCCCGCCGTGCGCAGGCGTTTGATATGCCCATTGGCTATCACAACCGCAAGCCCAAAGACGGCGTGGACTACAGCTACTTTGCCAGCGTGCTGGAGCTGGCGCAGTGGGCAGACGTGCTGGTGGTGGCCACGCCAGGTGGTGCAGCCACCAAGCATCTGGTCAACGCACAGGTGCTGCAGGCTTTGGGCCCACAGGGCTATGTGGTGAACATTGCGCGTGGTTCGGTCATTGACACAGCTGCGCTGGCACAGGCATTGCGCACCGGTCAGCTTGCGGGTGCTGGGCTGGATGTGTATGAAAGTGAGCCCCTGCCTCCCACAGAACTGCTGGAGCTGGAGAACGTGGTGCTGACGCCGCACGTGGCAGGCTGGTCACCCGAGGCCGTGCAGGCCACTGTGGATTTGTTTTTGAACAATGCACAGCGACATTTCTCAGGTCAACCCTTGGTGACGCCGGTTTAGCAAAAACTGTCGTCATACACTGCAAGCCTGTGCGCCACGCCACACGCGGGAGGGGCGCGGCCTGGGCGCAAGGCTCAGGCCTTTAAAACCAATAATTTGCAGAGGTGTGGCGTGCTCAGTCCCGTCTATTCGAAACATTCTTTGATCGTGCTGGCTTTTGCGGCCTTGGCATGGTCGTTCTGGTACAGCTCTGGCTGGCTCGTGCTGTGTGCAGGTTTGGCCTTGTTTTTGTTCGGTATGCAGAACCTGGAGCAAGGCCTGAAAAGTTTGGCAGGTAGCAAGCTGGAAGGCTGGCTGTCCACCAGCACTGCCACGCCTTTCAAAGGCTTGCTGTTTGGGACAGCGGCAACCTTTGTGCTGCAGTCCAGCACCCTGGTTTCGTTGCTGACCATTGCCTTTCTCAGTACCGGGTTGATCAGCTTGGCGGGCAGTATTTCTGTGCTCTTTGGTGCCAACCTGGGGGCGACCAGCGGCATCTGGTTGCTGGCCATGGCAGGACAAAACCTGAGCATGGCGCCGCTGGCCATGCCGCTGCTGGTGTTTGGTGTCTTGCTGGGTTTTGCAGGCGATAAAGGCAAGGCCATTGGCCGTTTTCTGCTTGGTATCTCGCTGATCTTTTTAGGGATCGATGAGATCAAGGAGGGCTTTTCCAGCTTTGGTGATTTGCAACTGGATCGCTACAGCGCTGAGGGCATTAAGGGGGCGCTGCTGTTTATCGGTATTGGCACCTTGATTACCGTGGTGCTGCAGTCCAGCCATGCCACGTTGATGCTGACTTTGGCTGCATTGGCCAACCAGCAGTTGGAGCTGTCCCAGGCGCTGGCCATTGCGATTGGCTCTAACGTGGGCTCGGCCGTCTCGACTGGGGTGATGGGCATGATCGGCAGTGCGCGCAGCGGGCAACGGCTGGCAGTGGCGCACGTGGTGTTTAACTGCACCACGGCGGTGATTGCATTTTTCCTGCTATCACCCATGACCTGGCTGGTCTTGCAAGCAACTGGCTGGATGGGCATGGGCGAGAACAAGCTCATTCAGCTGGCCATGTTCCACACCCTGTTTAACGTCATGGGGGTGCTTTTTTTCTGGCCCTTGCAGGGCCAGCTGGCGAGTGCTTTGTTGCGCTGGATGCCTGACCCGCAAGAGCCCGCAGTCTTGATCGCCACGCACACCGAGCAAGTCACGCAGATCACACGTGCGCGCTACTTGCAGCCTGCATCGTTGCAAACTGTAGAGAGCGCATGCAGCGCAGTGTCCAAAGAGCTGCAGCACATGGGGCGCTTGGGGCTGGAGGTAGTGGCCCATGCTTTGTACGCACCCACCAATATGCGCGATGAGTTGGTGCGAGAAGATGCGGATTTGCGCAACCGCTTGCAGCAGCAAGCCATCAATGCCGATGTACTCTATAAAACGCACATCAAAGGGGTGTATGCCGATTTGCTGGAGTTCATGGGCAGCATGGTTCAGCCTCTGGATGGCGCGCAGCAAGACTTCTGGCACAACAGCCAGGTTGCAGCGTTTCAGCTGGTAGAGGCGGTAAAAGATGCGCACAGGCTGCAGCGCAATATGCACAAATACTTGCAAGGCCCCGATGACTCTGCCGCACGCAGCAGCTATCTGGAGCTGCGTCTGCACATGCTGCAGACACTCAAGGACATGCACGTGCTCAGCGTGTCAGATATCCCGGAAGCCGATTGGACACTTCAGTTGCAGGCCCTGGATGAGCGTATTGCCGCTTTTGATGCCCAGTTCCGCAAACATCTGTTCGCATCGATTCGTGGAGGTTTATTGGACAGCTTCACCGCCAGCTCACTCATGAATGATCTGGGCTTTGCACAGAACATCATTCAGGGGCTGCGGCATGTGTTGCTCTTGGGGGAAGGGCATGAAGCCGCACGCCAGCTGCAGTTGCTGATGGGCGATGATCCGTTGATTCAAGCGGCGTAAGCAGATAAGAAACACTCGCACAGCCCTGTGTGATGGCCGCTTTCATCCAATGGATGGCTGGCTTGCGTGACAAGTACTACTGGTAATCTTTTGTGTGTAAATGCATGCTGAAGCCTTCAGGTGGCCAGCCTTAAATGGCTCCATGCATGTATCTTTGATGCCGTGTGTGAACCATGGCAGGGGGCTTTCCATTCCAACTGGAGACGTATATGCAGGTGTTTGCCAATATTGTTGTTGCTGCTGTTGCCTTGCTGCACATCTACATTCTTGTGCTGGAAATGTTTCTGTGGACCCAGCCACAAGGGCGGCGAGCCTTTGGTACGACGCAGGAGTTTGCCGAGCAGACGAAAGTGCTTGCAGCTAACCAAGGTCTCTACAACGGTTTTTTGGCCGCAGGTCTTTTGGCTGGCTTGCTGCTGGGTGAGCAGGGGCACGCGTTCAAAATCTTCTTTCTCGTTTGCATCATGGTGGCGGGGGCCTACGGCGCCATGACCGCATCAAAAAAGATTTTCTTTATCCAAACGGTTCCGGCAGCGATAGCCCTTGGTGCGGTATTGCTGGCCCGCTAGGCGGCCCGTAGATTTTCACAAGGTATTTCTGTCGCTGCTGTGCGCAGCGAATTTGATGTTGTTTTTTTCGCGCATGTCCACTGGCCCAATGCACTGAAGGTTGTCGTAAAAATGAAAGCGCCCTTGACGAAATAATCCGTCAAGGGCGCTGTAATGCGTACTCATACACATGCGTTCTTGCATGTGATTAAGTGCAGTGCAGCCGCTGTGAATTACTTCTTGCGCTCTGCAATCGCCTTTTCAGCCATGTCTACCAGGTTGGTGCCAATCTGTGGTTTCCACTTGGTGTACACGCTGCGGGTGGCATCGGCAAACACTTTGCGTTGTGCAGCGTTCAGATCAGTCACGGTTACGCCCTGTGCAGTGATTTCTTTGACCAGCGGCTTGTCGGCTTCACTCATGCCCTTGCGGGATATGGCGATTTGCTCTTTGGCGGCATCCAGTGCTGCCTGCTTGACGATGGCGCGGTCTGCGGGTGTCCAGCTGTTCCATACGTCTTTGTTCACGACATAGATCAGCGGGTCGTTCATGTAGCCCCACAGCGTCATGTACTTTTGGCCCACGGTGCTCAGCTTGGCAGCCATGTACACCGACACTGGATTTTCCTGGCCGTCGACCGCACCGCTGGCCATGGCGGGCTGTGCATCGGCCCAGCTCATTTGGGTGGGGTTAGCGCCCAGTGCTGTGAACGTGTCGAGGAACAGGGGGGAGCCCACCACGCGGATCTTCAGGCCCTTCAAGTCTTCAGGCTTGCTGATGGCGTGTTTGGAGTTGGAAATTTCCCGGTATCCGTTTTCGCCCCAAGCCAAAGGCAGTACGCCCGCCTTGTCAATGGTCTTGAAAATTTCCTGGCCTACCTGGCCCTGCACCACGGCATCGACCGCAGCGTAGTCCGGGAACAGGAAGGGCAGCGAAAACAGATTCAGTGCTTTGACCTGGGGCGACCAGTTGATGGTGGAGCCTACGGCCATGTCGATCACGCCTTGGCGAATCGCGCTGAACTCGCGTGTCTGGTCGCCCTGTACCAGTGATGTGCCGGGGTACAGCTTGATGTTGATACGTCCTTCGGTGCGCTCACGTACTTTGTTGGCCCAGATTTCTGCACCCTTGCCCCAAGGAAAGGCGGTGCCCAGTACGACAGACAGGCGGTATTCCTCTTTGTACTTGGCTTGTGCGTGGGCCGCGGGCAGGCCCATGCTCAGCAAGGTGGCCGCAGCGGCGGTGGCGGTCAAGAAGGTGCGAAATTTCATGGTTTGTCTCCTCTTTGGATTTAAGTTTTCAAGCACTCGGGGGAAATCAGTAGCCCAGCTTGGCGGGTAGCCACAGGGCCAGTTGCGGGAAGGCAATCACCAGCAGCATGACGCCGAACATGGCAATCAGCATGGGTATCACCCAGCGGATGGTGCTTTCCATACGCACATTGGCGATCCGGCAAGACACCATCAGATTCACTGCCAGTGGGGGGGTGAACTGGCCCAGCGCTACCTTCAAGGTCAGGATGACGCCAAACCACACGGGGTCCCAGTTGTAGTGGTTCATGATCGGCAGCAGCAGCGGCACAAAGATCAGGAAGATGGAGATGCCGTCCAGAAACATGCCCACGGTGATCAGCAGCAAGATCAGCAGCATCAACACGCCATACTCGCCCAGGCCAGAGTTGACGATGGCGTTGGCCACAGGGTCAATCACCCCCAGCGTGGACAGTGAGAAGGCAAAAATTCCCGCCAGTGCCACCACCAGCATGATGACGGCCGACAGCTCACCAGCCTCTCGCAGAATGGGGAACAGATCGCGCACGCCAATCGTGCGGTGAATTGCCATGCCAACAAACAGTCCGTAGAACACGGCGACCACCGCCGCTTCGGTAGGCGTGAACCAGCCAGCGCGCATGCCACCCAAAATCAAGATCGGGGCAGCCAGACCCCAAATAGCTTCTTTGAAGCTTTTCCATAACTCAGGGCGGGGCAGGGCGGCTTCCAGATGACCCATTTTGTGTTTGCGTGCCATCCATACGGCTGGAACAATCAAAGCGATGCCCGCCAAGATGCCGGGAATCATGCCTGCGGCAAACAGTGCAGGCACCGAGGCACCGGGCACCAGCACCGAGTAAATGATGAAGGCCACGGACGGGGGAATCAAAATGTCGGTCGCAGCGGCAGCCCCCACCACGCTGGCTGAGAAGCTGCCGGGGTAACCTGCGCGGTACATGGCGGCAATCATCACGCCGCCCACGGCGGCAGCGTTCGCTGGGCCAGAGCCGGAGATACCACCCAGAAACATGGCCACCACAATGGCCACCAGTGGCAGCATGCCGGGGCCGCGGCCCACGATGGCGATGGCAAAGTTCACCAGCCGTGCGGCCACGCCAGAGCGGTCAAAGATGGAACCCACCAGTACAAACATGGGGATGGCCAGCAGTGGGTACTTGCCCAGACCGGCATACAAATTTTGTGGCACTGCCAGCAGGCCAAACCACTGCGCATCCATATTGGCCAGCGCAATGCATGCAGCACCCGCCAGACCCAAGGCCGCGCCAATCGGTACGCCCAGAAACATCAGAACCAGAAAGGCAACAAAGAGCAGCGTGGCGATCATGCTTGCTCCTTGTCGCTGGCTTCGATGGTCTCGTCTTCAAACGCACCGGGCTTGGTTTGGCGCATGAACAGGCCAATGGCGCGTGCGGTGATGGCGAGCGAGCAAATGGGCAGCCAGATGGAATACCACCACTGCGGCACCCCAATGCCGGGGGAGGTCTCCTCGTAGCGCCAGTCGTCCCACACCATGCGGGCGCTGAGAACGGCAATCAGCATGAAAAGAAGCGCTACTGATGTCGACCCCAAAAGGGCGAGCGCCTTCTTGCGTGCAGAACTGCCGCGGCAGGTCAGAAATTCAATGCGGATGTGCTGATCGCGCGCAACGGCAGCGCTGCCTGCCACCATGGCCAGCAAGATCATGAGGAAGATGGAGAACTCTTCCGTCCATGCAAAGGATGCATCGGTGAAGTAGCGCACCAGCACATTGCCAAAGGTAATCAAGGCCAGCAAGGCCATGATGATGACGGTAAGCCAATCTTCAATGCGCAGGGAGCGCGGCTCGTGAGAGCCTTCGGCCTTGGAGGCCGGGCTGGGTGTAGGTTCAGACATGTCGCGGAATCGGAAACAAAAGCTAAGCAAGTGATCAGGCGTGCAGGCGTGTGAAGCGCCAACTGCTTGGGGGTCACCCAACGCCCAATGTCGATTCCGGTGTGGTCGGTGTTGTGCACGCCAGCCGGATGTTGAGAGCTAGCACGGATATGTGCCAGAACCCACCAAACATTATTGAAGCATTTGCTTGCGCTGACTATGCGGAACATCCCAAGGTGTCAGGCTGCGGCAAGGCGATAATCTGCGGTATGGAAACAAAATGGCTTGAAGACTTTGTCAGTCTGGCTGAAACGCGCAGCTTCAGCCGCTCCGCTCAACTGCGCCATGTCACCCAGCCCGCGTTTTCGCGCCGTATTCAGGCGCTGGAAGCATGGGCGGGTACCGATTTGGTCGATCGCAGCTCTTACCCCACCCGGCTGACGTCGGCAGGCAAGACCATGTACGACCAGGCGCTGGAGATGCTGCAGTCGCTGCAAAGCACACGTTCGATGCTGCGCGCCCACTCCAGCAGTGACAAAGGCATGGTGGGCTTTGCCGTGCCCCACACGCTGGCTTTTACGTTCTTTCCCGCATGGGTGTCTCAGGTGCAGGAGCAGTTTGGCTCTTTTAAAAGTCGCTTGATTGCATTGAACGTGCATGACGCCGTAATGCGGCTGGTGGAGGGTGGATGTGATTTGCTGATCGCCTATCACCACAGCTCGCAGCCATTTCAGCTGGATACCTCGCGCTATGAAATGGTGCGCCTGGGTGAAGAGCTGCTAGCGCCTTATGCCAAGCCCGATGCCAAAGGCAAGCCCATGTTCATGCTGCCGGGATCAGCAGGCGCAACCTTGCCTTTCTTGGCCTATGGCCCTGGTGCGTATTTGGGGCGCTTGACTGAGCTGCTGCTTAAAGAGGCAGACATGCCCGTGCATCTGGAGCGTGTGTATGAGACCGATATGGCGGAAGGGCTGAAGGCCATGGCGATTGAAGGCCATGGCATCGCATTCCTGCCATACAGCGCGGTGCGCAATGAGCTGGCGTCTGGGCGTTTGGTGAGTGCATTGCCCGAAGGCACGACGAAGTTTCAGTTGCCGATGGATGTGCTCGCGTACCGAGAAAAACCCACAGGCAAAGACAGCCAGAAAACGGTGGTGCAGGCTTTGTGGAGTTTCTTGCAGCAGCAAGCGGTGGATCAAGAGAAGCCCAAAGCCGAATAATTGGCACAAAGATTGCATAAGAGTTGGGGTAATCCTCCTCTTGTCAAGCGACTTTCCCGAGTAGGGGAAGTCGCTTTTTTATTGGCGAAATCATGTTGATGCAAGAAAACACAGATTTCTAGGTGTTTCCCCGCATCAAACTTCTTCGGGAAAAGCTTCTGAAGCTTTTACGATGGAAGACATTCCGCTTGGCGACGCGAGGAGGGCGGGAATCTCTGTCACGCATTCGACAATGTGTGGCAAATTATGTACATCATGCATGACCTTATGCGTTTGACGCGGGGTCTGCCTGTTCACTAAGTCTGATCTGAGGAGCACTGTATGAAGAAACATTTGCTGGCCGTGGCTGTGATGGCGCTGGCTGCTGGTAGCGCCATGGCGCAAGCCAACGACACATTGGCCAAGGTCAAGTCGTCTGGAAGCCTGACACTGGGCGTGCGTGAATCCTCGGGCGCACTGGGCTACACATTGGGCGATGGCAAGTACGTGGGTTTTCACACCGAAATGGCTGAAAACATCACCTCTGATATTGCCAAGCAGCTGGGCGTGAAGGTGGAAGCCAAATATCAGCCAGTGACCTCGCAAAACCGTATCCCATTGGTGGTCAACGGTACTGTGGATCTGGAGTGCGGCTCTACAACCAATGACCTGAACCGTCAAAAGGATGTGGACTTTGCTAACACCACCTATGTGGAGCAGGTGCGCATTGCTGTGAATGCCAAATCTGGCATCAATGATGTGAAAGACCTGAATGGCAAGACCGTAGCGACGACTACGGGCACCACTTCGGTGCAATTGCTGCGCCAAAACAAGCGCGCTGAAGGCATTGAATTCAAGAACATCATGGGCAAAGACCACGCAGACAGCTTCTTGCTGCTGGAAACAGGTCGTGCAGATGCGTTTGTGATGGATGGCTCCATCTTGGCGGGCAACATCTCCAAATCCAAGAACCCCAAGGATTTCAAGATCGTGGGCGAGCCTTTGTCTACTGAGCCAATCGCTTGCATGGTGCGCAAGAACGATCCTGCTTTCCTGAAGGCTGTGAACGATTCGATCGCTCGCCAAGTCAAGGATGGCACGCTGGCCAAGCTGTGGGACAAGTGGTTCGTCAAGCCTATTCCTCCAGCCAACGTTGCTGTGGGCCTGCCGCTGTCGGATGCCACCAAGGATGCTTGGAACAACCCCAACAACAAGCCTAAGGAAGATTACAACAAGTAATTTTGCCAATTGAATACGCCCCGCCTGCGAGTGCTGGTTGGGGCGTTTTCCGTTGGAAGGCCCGTGTGAAAAACGGGCATCAGGTTGGTTAATTGGAAGGGAATCCTATGAATTGGGATTGGCAAATGTTTTGCGAAGACACGCTGGACCGCACAGTGCGCGAAGGCTGTTTTGGCAAGGACGGTGACATCACCTATCTGGATTGGATGTTGTCGGCCTGGGGCTGGACGGTTTCGGTGTCCGTTTTGGCACTGATTTTGGCTTTGGTCGCTGGTGTGGTGATTGGTACTTTGCGGACTCTGGAAAATCGTCCGTGGACGGTGCGTTTCGGCAATGCGTGGGTGGAATTTTTCCGCAATATCCCGTTGCTGGTTCAAATTTTTCTCTGGTACCACGTGGTACCAGCCATCTTCCCTGCGATGAAGTCCGTTTCGGGCTTTGTGCTGGTGGTGCTGGCGCTGGGATTTTTTACTTCGGCACGTATTGCCGAGCAGGTACGTTCAGGTATCCAGGCTCTGCCGCGTGGGCAGCGTTATGCGGGGATGGCCATGGGGTTCACCACATGGCAAACCTACCGTTTTGTACTGTTGCCCAATGCGTTTCGCATCATCATTCCACCGCTGACCAGCGAGACGATGAATATCTTCAAAAACTCGTCTGTCGCGTTTGCCGTGTCGGTCACTGAGTTGACGATGTTTGCGATGCAGGCACAGGAAGAAACAGGCCGTGGCATTGAGGTGTACATGGCGGTCACAGGCCTGTACATCATTTCTGCCTTCGCTATCAATCGCATCATGGCCTTCATTGAGAAGCGCTCACGTGTTCCCGGGCTGGTGTCTGCTGGCGCAGTGGGAGGGCATTGAGCATGAATCTCGCACTTGATTTTTCGTTCTACAACTGGGACTTGGTCCAAAACTTTGTTCTCAAAGGCCTCTATTTCAGCTTGATGCTGACGGTAGTTGCTACTTTGGGTGGCATTTTCTTTGGTACGGTCCTGGCGCTGATGCGCCTGTCTGGCAAAAAATGGCTAGCAGTGCCTGCCACCATTTATGTCAACGGCATGCGCTCTATTCCGCTAGTGATGGTGATTTTGTGGTTCTTCTTGCTGGTGCCTCTGGTAATTGGCAAGCCTATTGGGGCAGAGTTGTCTGCCGTAGTGACGTTCGTTGCCTTTGAAGCGGCGTACTTCTCCGAGATCATGCGTGCTGGTATTCAGTCGGTACCGCGTGGCCAGGTGTATGCAGGCCAGGCTGTGGGCATGACATATGGGCAAAACATGCGACTGGTGGTGCTGCCGCAGGCTTTCCGCAACATGCTGCCTGTGCTGCTGACGCAGACCATCATCTTGTTTCAGGACACTTCGCTGGTCTATGCCATTGGTGCCTACGACATGCTCAAGGGCTTTGAAGTAGCCGGCAAGAACTATGGCCGACCCATGGAAGCCTATATTGCTGCTGCTGTGGTGTATTTCGTGATTTGCTTTGGCCTGTCTTACTGGGTCAAGCGTCTGCACAAAAAGATTGCCATCATCCGCTGATGGACATTGGTGACAAAGGATTTACGCATGATTGAACTCAAAAACGTCTCCAAGTGGTACGGCAGCTTTCAGGTACTCAACGACTGCTCGACCAGCATCAAAAAAGGTGAAGTGGTGGTGGTTTGCGGTCCCTCGGGCTCGGGCAAGTCCACTTTAATCAAGACCATCAACGCGCTGGAGCCGATTCAGAAGGGTGAGATTTGGGTGAACGGCACTGCCGTGCACGATACCAAGCACACCAATTTGCCTCAGCTGCGCTCCAAAGTGGGCATGGTGTTTCAGCACTTTGAGCTGTTCCCGCACTTGTCCGTCACAGAAAATCTGACCATTGCACAGATCAAGGTGCTGGGTCGCTCTGTGGACGACGCCAAGGCGCGTGGCCTGAAGATGCTGGACCGTGTCGGTTTGACGGCACATAAAGACAAGTTCCCAGGTCAGCTTTCAGGCGGACAGCAGCAGCGCGTGGCGATTGCCCGTGCGCTGTCGATGGACCCAATCGTGATGCTGTTTGACGAGCCTACTTCTGCACTCGACCCCGAAATGGTTGGTGAAGTGCTGGATGTGATGGTCGGTCTGGCCCACGATGGCATGACCATGATGTGCGTCACGCACGAAATGGGCTTTGCCAAGAAGGTTGCCAGCCGTGTGATCTTCATGGATGTGGGCGGCAAGATTTTGGAAGATTGCTCCAAGGAAGAGTTCTTTGGCAACCCTGATGCGCGCCAGTCACGCACCAAGGATTTCTTGAGCAAAATTTTGCAGCACTAATGGCTGTGAGCTATCTCGCAAAAAAGCCGCTGGTACCAGCGGCTTTTTTTATGTCGAAATGTTATTGAGCACTGCTTCACTGCGGCATTGCGTACTGCTTGAGTCCGAATGCGTGCAGTGCTGCCTGCTCATCCATCCGCTCGACTGTTTATTCTTTATCAGCCAGCTCGGCATGGTGCGCCGCTTCGCCTTGCTTCCAGTAGGCAGCAATGCGCATGCGCTTGGGAGATGCGCCCTTGGCGACCACAACCTTGCGCAGTGCAGCCATGTCACTGTGTTCGCCAGCGGCCCAGATGAAACCGGGTGTTTCTGACAGCGATAAAGCTTCAGCAGCTGCTGTCAGTGAGTCCACCCATTGCAGATCGACTTGTGCCTGCGAAGACAGCGCACGACGGTCCGCTTCGGCCACGGCCAAACGCACTGTTACTTGTGCAGTGGGCGGTAGTTCGGCCAGCGCACGCTCTACGGCAGGCAGGCCGCTGGCGTCAGCCAGCATCCAGTACCAGTCAAAGGATTTGGAGATCACCATGGAGCCGCGTGGGCCTGCTGCGCCCACCCATGAACCCATGGGTGCGGTGCGGGCCCATTCGGTGGCGGGGCCGAAGTCGTGCAAAGCAAAGTCAACCGTCAGCGTGTTGGTGGTCCAGCGCAGCGGTGTGTAGTCGCGCATGGTGGGGCTGGGGCCATCAATCATGGGCTTGCCGTCCACCATTTGGGGCAGCAGGGGCTGCTCATAACCTTCCTGGGGCAATATGAGCTTGAAATGGTCGTCAAATCCATCGCTGGCAAAGTCGCGCAACTCTCCAACCAGTGTCAAGCGCAAAAAATTAGGGCTGATTTGTTCGCGGGACAGCAACTGAAGGTGGCGTGCTTTGAAAGGGTGGCGAACGCGCTCAAAAGCAGGCGCTGTGGTTGTGGTGTCTGTCATATTTTCTTCTTTAAATGAGAGCGCTTCTCATTATGCCTTCCACGAGGCCGGCGGTAATTCATGCGGGCAATGTGACAATAGGGGGATGACTTCACCCACGACCCTCACCATTACCCGCCCCGATGACTGGCACCTGCATGTGCGCGATGGCGATGCCATGCGTTGCGTGGTGCCACACAGCGCCCGCCAGATGGGGCGCGCCATCATCATGCCTAACTTGAAGCCGCCCGTCACTACGGCTGAGCTGGCCATGGCCTACCGCGACCGCATTTTGTCTGCCGTGCCCGCAGGCAATGCGTTTCAGCCTTTGATGACGCTGTACCTTACGGACAACCTTGGCCCCGACGAAATAGTTCGTGCCAAGGCCGCTGGTGTGGTGGCGTGCAAGCTTTACCCTGCGGGTGCCACCACCAATTCCGATCACGGCGTGACGGATCTGCGCAAGATTTACCCTACGCTGCAAGCCATACAGCGCGAAGGTCTGGTGCTGCTGGTGCATGGAGAGGTGACCGACCCTAGCGTGGATCTGTTTGACCGCGAAGCGCTGTTTATTGAGCAGCAGCTGCAACCTCTGCGCAAAGATTTCCCTGAGCTCAAGATCGTCATGGAGCACGTGACGACCAAGGAGGCTGCCGACTATGTGGCCGCAGGGGATGCATTTTTGGCAGCCACCATCACGCCCCAGCACTTGCTGTTTAACCGTAACGCCATCTTCCTGGGTGGCGTGCGCCCGCACTTTTACTGCCTGCCCGTGCTCAAGCGTGAAACGCACCGCATGGCCTTGGTGCAAGCGGCCACCAGCGGCAGCACCAAGTTTTTCCTGGGTACCGACAGTGCTCCGCATGCGGCGCACCTCAAAGAAGCAGCCACGGGTTGTGCAGGCTGCTACAGCGCGCACGCGGCCATTGAGATGTATGCCGAAGCGTTTGACGGCGTAGGTGCCCTGGACAAGCTGGAAGGCTTTGCGTCGTTCAATGGCGCAGACTTTTATGGCCTGCCGCGCAACACCGACACCATCACCTTGGTCAAAGAAACCTGGACCCCGCCAGTCAGCTTTGAATACGGCGAAGGCGCACAGCTCAAACCGCTGCGCTTTGGTGATGCGCTGCCCTGGAAGATGCTGGATTAACAGCCGCACCCACCAACTGCTACAGGTTGCTGTGCCAGGCCGTACCCCGCGTACGGCCTGTGGTTTCATGCCCAGCACGGCTGCACACCCAGGATCGCTGTGGTGTGTAGGAGAGAATAAAAAACAGAAGCTGTTAGGGCTTGCTGTGCAACGTTTTCAAAGCTAAAACATGCTGAAAACAAGCAGGGGTAAGCGTAAGCAGCTCCTTTTTTCGTGTTGGCAAGTGACGGCAGCTCGGGTAGTCTGTGTGCATTACCAAGGAGCCCATCCATGTCCACGGACGTCCAGCCCCGTATTGCTTTGCTGATCGATGCCGACAATGCACCGGCAGAGATGATTGATGAGATTTTGACTGAGTTGTCGACTTTCGGTGTCATCAACACGCGCCGTGCATATGGCAACTGGACCAAATCGGGTCTGCATGGCTGGCAGAACAAGCTGCTGGAATATGCCATTCGGCCCATGCAGCAGTTTGACTATTCCAAAGGCAAGAATGCCACCGACATGGCCATGACAGTGGATGCCATGGAGCTGCTCTATACCGAAAACCCCGATGCGTTTGGCATTGTCTCTTCAGACGCTGACTTCACTCCGCTGGTCATGCACTTGCGCGCCAAAGGTGCGGCGGTGTACGGCTTCGGCGCTGAGCAAACACCGCGGGCATTTGTGAACGCCTGTTCGCGCTTTCTGTATTTTGATGCCTTGCTGGAGCTGGGTGATGGCATCACCAGCCGCAGTGACCGCCGTGAGCTGTCAGAGCCCGAGCTGGAGGCCCGGTCCCTGTCTGCGCCGCTGCCGCCGGTGCTGCTCAAATCCAGCGCTGACGCTGGCAAAGTACCCGGGGGCACGGGGGTGGCCACACCGTCTGCGTGCAGCTTGCGGGTGCCTACGCACATGCTGCGCCAAAACAAGCAGCTCATGAACATGTTGCGCGATGCCGTGAAAGCGACGCAGGATGAAACCGGGTGGTCGCGTGTAAGTGCGGTGGGCACACACATTGGCAACAAGCTCTCGTTTGACGCCCGCAACTATGGCTATGCCACGCTGACCAAGCTCATGGCCGCCACCCAGGCGTTTGAGTTGCGCGACGAGGGCACCGCCCGCGTTTCTGTCCGCGACCCCTCTTTTCAGCGCACATAGTGCTGAAACCGGTGCGTGGGCCGAACTTCCTGCGGCGTTGGCAATCCAAAGCCTGCTTTGCTTCTATGATGAATGCCGTAAAAACAGCGTGCAGCCCCCACACAACAACACCACAACATGCGGGGCGCGACAGGTGACCGCGCTTGAATTTGCAGGCGAGTGCCCCATCTTCCAAGCTGGGGCCAATGGCCTGTTTTTTCCCCACTGTGGAGAAACCCAAGAATGAAACGTATTGCTCTCTTTTTATTGACCAACATTGCTGTAGTGGCGGTGCTGGGTATCACCGCCAGCCTGCTGGGTGTGAATCGATTCTTGACCGCCAACGGTCTGGATCTGACCGCTCTGCTGGGCTTTGCCTTCATCATGGGCTTTGGTGGCGCCATCATCTCGCTGCTGATCTCCAAGCCCGTGGCCAAGTGGTCGTCGGGCGTGCACGTGATTGATCAGCCCCGCAACGCCGACGAAGCCTGGATTGTGGACACCGTGCGCAAGTTTGCGGACAAGGCTGGTATTGGCATGCCTGAAGTAGGTATCTACGAAGGTGAAGCCAACGCCTTTGCAACCGGTGCTTTCAAGAACAATGCACTGGTGGCAGTGTCTACCGGTTTGCTGCAAGGCATGACCCGCGAAGAAGTCGAAGCCGTGATTGGCCACGAAGTGGCCCATATCGCCAATGGCGACATGGTGACCATGACGCTGATTCAAGGTGTGATGAATACCTTTGTGGTGTTCCTGTCGCGTGTCATTGGCTACGCCGTGGACAGCTTCTTGCGCAAAGGGGATTCTGAAAATTCGGGCCCTGGCATTGGCTACTACGTGACCACCATCGTGATGGACATCTTGCTGGGCTTTGTGGCTGCCATCATCGTGGCCTGGTTCTCGCGCCAGCGTGAATTCCGTGCCGATGCGGGTGCCGCCCAATTGATGGGGCGCAAGCAACCCATGATGA
Organism: uncultured Comamonas sp.; assembly: GCA_963520865.1. Lineage (GTDB taxonomy): Bacteria > Pseudomonadota > Gammaproteobacteria > Burkholderiales > Burkholderiaceae_C > Comamonas. The sequence continues at coordinate 12,495 of CAUQST010000024.1, read as the reverse complement.
ATGCTCTGGCCCGTTTGGGCGGCATGGTGCCCGGTGAGTTGCCCAAGAGCATGCAAGCCATGGGTATCACCGGCAATATTGGCAAGCTGTTCTCCAGCCACCCACCCATTGAAGAGCGTATTGCTGCGCTGCAAAACGGTCAGCACTAAGCTTCGCACTGTGGTGGTGTAGGCCGTGGCCTTGCACTGTCACATCTTGTGCAATCTCTTTACGCTGGCTTTACTGCCGCAACCCCAACCCCGGTCAACATTGAGCCGGGGTTTTTCGTTGTAGTAGTGTCTATCCCGAATGAAAGAGCTGTATGCCATTCACTGTTGCTGATTTGAAAAACCGCTTGAGCCCGCGTTGCTGGGCTGCGGTAGTGGCTGTGGGTGGTGCGGCTGTGCTCAGTGGCTGCGTGGTCGCCCCTTTGGATGATGGCTATTCCGACTATGGCTACTCCAGCACCACTGTCTATACCAACTATGGCTACCCGCCACCTCCCCGTGTGGAATACCGCACAGTGGCACCTTCGCCGAGCTATGTGTGGGTGGGGGGGGACTGGCTGTGGTCAGGCAGCCGCTATGACTGGCACCCCGGTCGCTGGGCACCACCGGGCTATCGCCCCATGCCGCGTCCACCGCAGCATGGGTACGCGCCGCGCCCGCCGGTCTACCCGATGCCGCCTACGCCCAGCCGCCCATCGATTCGGCCAGACGAGCCACAGCGCCCGCCGCACTGGCGCCCTGATGGTGGTTCACGTCCGCCACAGGTGCGGCCACCCGTGCCATCGCAACCGCCAGGCTGGAGGCCTGAACGCCCGGGCCCAGATCGCCCCCAGGTGCTGCCGTCGCACCCGGGCATGGAGCGGCCAGAGCGTCCTCGCCCGCCGCAGCAGATGCGCCCGGATGGCGAGCGTCCACGCCCTGAGATGCGACCAGATCGCCCGCGCCCAGAGGCTCGCCCTGTGCGGCCGTCCGACAGCGATGAGCCCCGCCGTCCGTTCTTCCGCGGAGATCGTGAAAACCGCTGAAAGTGAGCCACAGGTCGTCCACGTTTAAAGCCCGCTGGTTGTGTCAGCGGGCTTTTTTATTCGGGGCTGATGGTGGGGCTGACCGTACCACGGGCTTTGGCCAGCAGAAAATCAATACAGGTACGCACAGCCCTTGTCTGGTGCCGGTTGGGCAGATAGAGCAAGTACATGTGTGTGCCAAAAATACTCAGACGGTATTCGGTCAGCGTGGTCAGCACCTCACCGCTGGCAATCTTGTCTTGGACCACATAGTCGGGTACCAGCCCCACGCCCAGGCCCGCCAAGATACCTTCGCGCAAGAAGGGAAAGTGCTCGGAGCTGAGGGTGGGCTCCAGCATCACCTCCTGCCGCTCCATGCCTTCCTGATAGGCCGACAGGCGTAACTGGCGGCCCATGACCCCGGCCGTAATCAGCGGGCTGGCGCGCAGCTCCATCAGGGTCTGGGGCAAGCTGTATTGCTGCGCGTAGGCAGCAGAGGCGCAGGCCACATAGCGCACATCACCCAGGCTGCGGGCAATCACAGACAGCGGGGGTTCCTGCATCACGCGGATGGCAATGTCCACCTCATCGCGCAGGTTGTCGACCCGGTTTTCAAACAGTACGTCCAGCACGATGCGCGGGTACAGGCGCTTGAACTCAATGAGCCACTGGCTCATCACGATCTGCCCGTAGCCGCTGGGCACGCTGATGCCCACGCGGCCCTGTAAATCCTGGCCCAGGCTGGTGATGGTTTCGCGTGCGGCAAGGATCTCGTTGTGGATGTTGCGCCCGTGCTCGTACAGGCGCAGGCCTACCTCGGTGGGCTCCACACGGCGTGTGGTGCGTTTGATCAGTTGCACTCCCGCCGATTTCTCCAGCTGCGCCAGGTGATAGCTGACATTGGCACGCGTCATCTTGAGTTTGCGCGCAGCCTGGCTGAGGTTGCCGCTGTCGATGATTTCCACAAGCAGCGTGAGCGTATGCAGGTCCATCTAGGGTTTTCCCTTGCGATTGTTTGAAGCCATTTGACAGTCTGTCAATTATTGGATTGATTGTAAAGAAGCATTAGCGTAGTACAAACGACTTTTCCCGTAGAACAACTGTCCGGAGACACGCGCAATGAGTTCTGAAAGCACCGCTTCCGTGGTCCAAACCCGCCTTGATGGCGAGGTGTTGGTGGTCAGCATCAACAATCCCCCTGTGAACGCTTTGGGCCAGGCCGTGCGCGCTGGCTTGCTGGCTGCGGTAGAGCAAGCCGCTGCCAATGCAGCGGTGAAAGCGCTGCTGATTGTGGGTGAGGGCAAGGCCTTCATCGCGGGTGCCGATATCCGTGAATTTGGTAAATCCGCTGTTGCTCCTTCCTTGCCCGACGTGTGCAACGCGCTGGAAGCCAGCGACAAGCTGGTAGTAGCTGCCATTCATGGCGCAGCGCTGGGCGGTGGTTTGGAAGTGGCGCTGTCGGCCCACTACCGTGTGGCGCTGCCTAAAGCCTTGCTGGGCCTGCCTGAAGTAAGCCTGGGCTTGCTGCCCGGCGCTGGCGGCACCCAGCGTGCCCCGCGTGTGATGGGCGTAAAGGCCGCAACCGAGCTGATGCTCAGCGGCAAGCACCTGTCGGCCAAGGCCGCACTGGCTGCGGGTTTGGTCGATGTTCTGGTGGACAGCAGCGATCCGCTGGCTGCAGGACTGGCGTATGCCCGCAACCTGCTGGCTGCCGGTGCCGCCGTGCGCCGCACCCGCGACATCGCCATTGCCGACAAGGCTGGCGCGCTGGCAGATCTGGAGGCGCTGGCTGCAGAGACTGCCAAGAAGGCGCGTGGTCTGTTCTCGCCACTGAAAATCATTGAGTGCGTCAAAGCCGCTGTTGAGCTGCCCTTTGACCAAGGTCTGGCCAAAGAGCGTGAGCTGTTTGTGCAGTGCCTGGAAAGCCCCCAGCGCCAGGGCCTGGTGCACGCGTTCTTTGCAGAGCGTGAAACCGCCAAGATTCCCGAAGCCAAGGCAGCAGCGCCGCGCGCCTTCAGCACGCTGGCCATCATCGGTGGTGGCACCATGGGCGCGGGCATCACCGTGGCCGCACTGGATGCTGGCTACCCCGTGACCATGGTGGAGCGCGATGCCGAATCGATTGCCCGTGGGCAAGCCAATGTGGAAAAGGTCTACAACGGACTGATTGCCAAGGGCCGCATGACCGAAGAGGGCAAGGCCGCCATCATGGCGCGCTACACCCCATCCACCAGCTACGACGATCTGAAAGATGTGGATCTGGTGATTGAGGCGGTGTTTGAAGACCTGGACGTGAAAAAGGCCGTCTTCAAGGAGCTGGACCGCGTGTGCAAGCGCGGCGCTGTGCTGGCCACCAACACCTCCTACCTCGATATTGATGCCATTGCCGACGCCACGGCGCGCCCGCAAGATGTGATTGGCCTGCACTTCTTCAGCCCAGCCAACATCATGAAGCTGCTGGAAATTGTGGTGCCCGCCAAGGTGAGTGCCGACGTCGTGGCCACAGCGTTTGAGCTGGCCAAGAAGCTCAAGAAAGTGCCGGTGCGTGCAGGCGTTTGCGATGGCTTTATCGGTAACCGAATTCTTGCTGTGTACAAGCAGGCCGCCGACTACATCATGGAAGACGGTGCATCGCCCTACGAGATTGACGAAGCCGTGCGTGGCTTTGGCTACCCCATGGGGTCATTCCAGGTCACCGACCTGGCTGGCGGCGACATTGGCTGGGCCACCCGCAAGCGCCGTGCTGCCACACGCAACCCCAAGGCACGCTACGTGGAAGTGGCAGACCGCATTTGCGAAAACGGCTGGTTTGGTCAAAAGACCGGGCGCGGTTTTTATCTGTACCCCCAAGGTGCACGCGTGGGCCAGCAAGACCCCGAAGTGCTGGCCATTGTGGACGCCGAGCGCGCCAAGAAGGGCGTGACACCGCGCAAGTTCACCCCTGAAGAAATCATGCGCCGCTACATGGCCGCCATGGTCAACGAAGGTGCCAAGGTGGTGCAAGAGGGCATTGCCCTGCGCCCACTGGATGTGGACGTGACCTTCATCTCTGGCTATGGCTTTCCGCGCCACCGTGGCGGCCCCATGAAGTGGGCTGACATGCAGGGGCTGGACAAGATTTTGGCGGACATCAAGACCTTCGAGCAGGAAGACCCCCTGTTCTGGAAGCCTGCGGCGCTGCTGGAAAAACTGGTCGCAGAAGGTCAGAACTTTGACAGCCTGAACAAGGCTGCGTGACCCGCAAGGTCAGACATCTGAACGCATTGCCCAAGGCAGTGCGGAAAGAGGAAGGGGCGAAAGCCCTATCAGGGAGCACAACCGGCAGCACATAACAACCAGGCTGCTGGGCCGCACTACGAAGTGCGGTATTTAAAAAAAGAAGCTATCAGCGCAAGTACAGCAAGCTTTTCAGTATTAAAAGTATCTGAAGTGACCGACTTGTAAGTGCTGATAGCTCTCAATAACATCTGAGTGAGACACACACCATGCGCGAAGCCGTCATTGTTTCTACTGCCCGTACCCCGCTGACCAAGTCGCACCGTGGCGAGTTCAACGTCACGCCTGCTGCCCAGCTTGCAGCGTTTTCCGTCAAGGCTGCGGTTGAGCGCGCGGGCATTGACCCGGCCATGATCGAAGACCTGATTCTGGGCTGCGGCAACCCCGATGGTTTTCAGGGTCGCAATCTGGGCCGCCAGACCGTGATTCGTGCCGAGCTGCCATTGAGCATTGCAGGCACCACCATCACGCGGTTTTGTGCATCGGGCCTGCAATCGATTGCGATTGCCGCAGGCCGTGTGGTTGCCGAAGGTGTGGATGCCATGCTGGCCGGTGGTGTGGAGACCATCTCGGGCATTCGTGCAAGCAACAACTTGCCCACGGATATGGACCCATGGCTGGTCGCCAACAAGCCTGATTTGTTCATGGCCATGATCGACACCGCTGACGTGGTGGCCAAGCGCTACAGCATCAGCCGCGAAGACCAGGATGCGTTCTCTCTGCTCAGCCAGCAGCGCACTGCCGCCGCGCAGGCCGCAGGCCTGTTTGGCAACGAAATCATTGCCTGCGCCACACGCATGGCTGAAAAGAACAAAGAAACCGGTGAAGTCACTTACCGCGATGTGGTTGCCACCCAGGACAACTGCAACCGCGCCAGCACGACGCTGGAAGGGCTGGCCAAGCTCGAGCCTGTGAAGGGCCCCGGCAACTTCATCACCGCAGGCAATGCCTCGCAGCTGTCGGATGGATCCAGCGCCTGCGTAGTGATGGAAGCCAAAGTGGCCGAGCGCCTGGGCCTGCAGCCGCTGGGTGCTTTCCGTGGTTTTGCCGTGGCGGGCTGCGAGCCCGATGAGATGGGCATTGGCCCTGTGTTTGCCATTCCAAAACTGCTGGCACGCCACGGTCTGACGGTGGATGACATCGACCTGTGGGAGCTCAACGAAGCGTTTGCCTCGCAGGCGCTGTACTGCCAGCGCAAGCTGGGTATTCCGCTGGAGCGGCTGAACGTCAACGGCGGAGCGATTTCGATTGGCCACCCGTTTGGCATGACTGGCGCGCGCCTGGCCGGGCACCTGCTGCTGGAAGGCCAGCGCCGCAAAGCCAAGTACGGCGTGGTCAGCATGTGTATTGCCGGTGGCATGGGCGCTGCCGGCCTGTTTGAAATTTTCTGAGCCAGTTTTCCCGAGGAATCGATATGGATCTTCAATTCACCCCCCAAGAAGAGGCGTTTCGCGCCCAGGTGCAAGCCTTTTTGCAAGACAAGCTGTCACCAGAGCTGGCGCGCAAGGTCAAGAACGGCCAGATCCTGAACAAGCAAGACCTGGAAAGCTGGCACACCGCGCTCAACACACAAGGATGGCTGGCCAACCACTGGCCTGAGCAATACGGCGGACCCGGCTGGGGTGCGGTGGAGAAGTTCATCTTTGAACATGAATGCGCACTGGCCGGTGCGCCCCGCATCGTGCCATTTGGCGTGAACATGCTGGGCCCTGTCTTGATCAAGTACGCCAGCGAGCAGCAAAAAAGCTACTGGCTGCCACGCATTCTGAGTGGCCAGGACTGGTGGTGCCAGGGCTATTCAGAGCCTGGTTCGGGCTCGGATTTGGCTTCTGTGAAGACCACAGCGGTGCGCGATGGCGACCACTACATCGTCAATGGCCAAAAGACCTGGACCACGCTGGGCCAGTATGCCAACATGATTTTTTGCCTCGTCCGTACCAACAAGGACGTGAAGGCGCAGGCCGGCATCAGCTTCTTGCTGGTGGACATGAACACACCCGGCGTGACGGTGCGCCCCATCATCACGCTCGATGGTGAGCATGAAGTCAACGAAGTGTTCTTTACCGATGTGAAGGTGCCGGTTGAGAACCTGGTGGGTGAAGAAAACAAGGGCTGGACCTACGCCAAGTACCTGCTGACCTATGAGCGCACGAACATTGCGGGTGTGGGCTTTTCTGTGGCGGCGCTGGAAAAACTGAAAGTGGCTGCAGAGCGCATGCACTACAACGGCAAGCCTTTGTCGCAGGATCCCTTGTTTGCTGCGCGCATGGCCCGCGTGGAAATCGATCTGGAAAACATGAAGACCACCAATTTGCGCGTGATTGCTGCGGTGGCCGGTGGCGGTGTGCCGGGTGCAGAAAGCTCCATGCTCAAGATCAAGGGCACCGAGATTCGCCAAGAGATTCTGTCGCTCACACGCCGTGCCATGGGCCCTTACGCCGTTCCGTTTGTAGAAGCCGCCATGCATGACGGCTACAGCGAAGCACCGATTGGCCCTGAGGAAGCCACCGCCGCAGCGGCTGCGTACTTCAACTACCGCAAGCTGTCGATCTTTGGCGGCTCCAACGAAATTCAAAAGAACATCATCTCCAAGATGATCCTCGGCCTGTAAGCCGGGCAAGGGAAGCAACAAGACCATGAACTTCGAACATACCGAAGACCGCCGCATGCTGGCGGACACCTTGAACCGCTTTGTCTCTGAGCAGTACGGGATCGAACACCGCAACCAACTGGCTTATGGACAAGAAGGACATAGCCCGGCGCTGTATGCGCAATTTGCAGAACTGGGCACCATTGGTGCGCTGTTTCCTGAAGATGCCGGTGGCTTTGGCGGCGCAGGTTTTGACATCAGCGTGGTGTTTGAAGCGCTGGGCCGTGGCCTGGTGGCTGAGCCTTTGCTCGATGCCCTGGTCGTGGGCCAGGCATTGATTGCTGCGGGCAGCGAATCGCAAAAAGCCAAACTGCAAGACATCATTGCCGGTGACCTGATCTGTGCGCTGGCGCACGATGAACCGGGTAGCCATTACGAACTCAATAACGTCTCAACCACTGCAACCCAAACGGCCAGCGGCTGGGTGTTGAACGGCACCAAGGGTGTGGTGGCATTGGGCGAGAAGGCCGACTTGCTGCTGGTCAGCGCACGTACGGGCGGCTCACAGCTGGATGCCAGCGGTATCAGCCTGTTTTTGCTGGATGGCAGTGCCGCAGGGCTGAGCAAGCGTGGCTACCAGCGTTTTGAAGGTGGCCGTGCCGCCGACATTTCGCTCAGCAATGTGCAAGTGCCTGCCGATGCCCTGGTGGGTGCTCAAGGCAAGGGATACGCCGTTCTGGAGCACATCAGTGGCTATGCGCTGCTGGCGCTGGCGTCTGAATCACTGGGTGCCATGGACGTGGCCAAGCAGCACACGCTGGAGTACCTGCAGACGCGCAAGCAGTTTGGTGTGGCCATTGGTACTTTCCAGGCGCTGCAGCATCGCATGGCCGATGTGCTGCTAGAGATTGAACAAGCCCGCTCGGCGGTCATCAATGCAGCCTCGGCAGTGGATACCGCCCAAGGCGTTGCCAAAGAAAAGGCACTGTCGGCGGCCAAGTACACCGTGGGCTATGTGGGCACCAAAGTGGCGCAGGAAAGCATTCAGCTGCACGGCGGTATTGGCATGACCTGGGAGCTGCCTTTGGCGCATTACGCCAAGCGTCTGGTGATGATTGATCACCAGTTTGGTGACGAAGACCACCACCTGGCACGTTTCATTGCCCTCGGGCAGCAAGGCTGATCGCCATGACAGAGCCACTGCTGTTACGCCGGGAGGGGAATGTTCTCATCCTCTCCAACAACAACGTGGCGGCGCGCAATGCGCTGTCACCCGAGTTTTATGCCGCGGTGACGCAAGCCTTGAACGATGCGGCTGCAGACCCCAGCGTTGGCGCAGTAGTGCTGACTGGAGAAGGTGGTCACTTTTGTGCCGGCGGTGATTTGCGCCAGTTGGCCAAACGCCGTGATCTGCCCGTGCACGAGCGCCGCGAAAAGCTGGAAGGTTTGCACGACCTGATCCGTGCGGTGCGTGACTGCCCCAAGCCAGTGATTGCTGCCGTTGAAGGCGCTGCTGCGGGTGCAGGCCTGTCGCTGGCGCTGGCCTGCGACATGCTGGTGGCCGCCAAAAACAGCGTGTTCTCAGTGGCCTATGTGAAGGTGGGTTTGACGCCCGATGGCGGTGCCACGGCATTTCTGGCCGAGTTTGTCTCGCGCCAGGTGCTTACCGAGCTGTGCCTGACGGGCGAGCGCATCAGCGGTGAGCGTATGGCACAGCTGGGCGTGGTGAACCGTTTGGCAGAACCGGGGCAAGCCATTGTGCTGGCCGTGGCGCTGGCACAGCAGATAGCGCAGGGGCCAGAGCTGGCCATGGCGCGCATCAAAGGCCTGTGCCGCGCTGCACCGCGCAATACGCTGGAAGAGCAGCTGGAGCTGGAAGCCCAGTACATGGTGCAGTCACAAGAGAGCGAAGAGTGCCGCGAAGGTATTGGTGCTTTTCTGGAAAAGCGCACGGCCCAGTTTCGTCAGCCTTCGGCCATCGTGCTGACGCAATAACACCTACAACGACGCATCAAGCGCAGGGAGACAAAAACTATGGCTACCACACCAACATTGCCTGAAGGCATGGACTTTCCGCTGGAAGGCGTGCGCGTACTGGATCTGTCGCGGGTATTTGCCGGCCCCCTGTGCGGGCAGGTGCTGGCCGACTTTGGCGCAGATGTCATCAAGGTAGAGCACCCGGGGCGGGGCGATGACACCCGTGACTGGGGCATGCGCATTGGCAAGACCGAGACGACCTACTACAACAGCATGAACCGCAACAAGCGCTCGGTGACGCTGGACTTGCAAAGCGCGGAAGGCGTGCAAATCATTTATGACCTGTTGCCCCAGTTTGATGTGGTGGTGCACAACTTCAAGCATGGCGGTGCAGACAAGCTGGGTCTGGGCTACGAGAAGCTCAAGTCCATCAAGCCAGACCTGATTTACTGCAGCGTGGCGGGCTACAACAGCGACACCCCGGAAGCCAAGCGCCCCGGCTATGACCTGGTGATTCAGGCCGAAGCGGGGTTGATGGCCATCAACGGTGAAGAGGGAACACCGCCCTTGAAGTTTGGTGTGGCTGTGGTCGATTTGATGACCGGCATGTACGCCGCGCAGGCTGTGCTGGCTGCCCTGTACCGCCGCTGTCGCAATGGCCGTGGCCGCCAGATTGAGCTGGCGCTGTATGACTGTGGTGTCACCATCAATGGTTACTATGCACTGGATTCCATGTTGCTGGGCCACGATACGCAGCGCTATGGCAATGCCCACCCGTCCATCGTTCCCTACGGCATGTTTGAGGCGCAGGATGGCCCCTTGATCATTGGTGTGGGCAACAACGGGCAGTTCGAAAAATTCTGTCGCAATGTTATTTTGCGCCCCGACATTTTTGAAGACCCACGCTATGCCACGAACGTGGAGCGCGCCAGAAACCGTCTGGAGATCTTGCCGCTGCTCAAGAGCATTATTGCCAGCCACCCACGCCAGTTGCTGCTGGAGCGCATGCATGCCTGCGGCATTCCGTGTGGAGAAGTGGCAGGCCTGCACGAAGCGCTGACCAGCAAGCGTACCCAGCAAACCGGCATCTTTCACCAGATGCCGCACCCCGTGGCGGGCAAGACCTGGGTGTTTGCGCCGCCTTACCGCCTGGATGGTCAGCGCCTGCCCATCCGCAGTGCGCCACCTACGCTGGGGGAGGCCACACGGGAAGTGCTGCAAGAGCTGCTGTCTATGACGGATGAACAACTGCAGGCACTGAAAGAAAAGGGTGTACTCACCCTGCCAGAGGCACCGACGCCCCACTGATTTTCACCCCCGCACTGTGCGCCACAACAGCTCCGCAAGAGGGCTGTGTGCGCGCCAGCGTTGGGCCATTTCGCATCCAACACCGCAATTTCCGGGAGACAACCACATGGATTGCAACAACACCACCCGTCGTCAGTTGATGCTGGCTGCTGCCGCAGCGGCAGGCTCCAGCCTCGTGGGCTTGCCCGCCTGGGCCAAGGCCGCCTATCCCAGCAAGCCCATTCGCTTCATCGTGCCGTTCAACCCTGGTGGCGCGACTGACATCGTGGCACGCGTGCTGGGCGAGGCCATGTCAAAGAAGCTGGGGCAGCCCATCGTTGTGGAAAACAAGGCCGGTGCTTCGGGCATGCTGGGTACCGACCAGGTCGCCAAGTCGGCCCCTGATGGTTACAACGTCGTGCTGTCCCTGAGCACCTCGCTGCTGATCAACCAGTTCCTGTACTCCAAGATGGCCTACAACCCGCAAAAGGATTTGCTGATGCTCTCGGAGCTGGCATCGGCGCCTGTCACGCTGGTGGTGCACCCTTCAGTGCCGGCCAACAATATGCAAGAGTTGCTGGCGTGGGTGAAGGCCAACAAGAGCAAGGTGTCGTACGGCAGCTGGGGCGTGGGCTCGTACGCCCACCTGGGAGGTGCGTACATGAGCAAGTCCATGAATGCCGATATGAGCCATGTGGCCTACCGCGGTGAAGCACCCATGATTCAGGAGCTGATTGGCGGACAGTTGCAGCTGTGCTTTTCCAGCGCCCAGAACACTAAACCGTTCATTGATTCCGGTCGCCTCAAAGCCATTGGCGTAACGGGCAAAGCACGCATGGCCGTATTGCCCAATCTGCCCACTATCTATGAGCAAGGCGTAACCGATGACGCTTACTCGATTGCAGGCTTCGTCGCCATGGCCCTGCCTGCAGGCACTCCCAAAGAGATCGTGGATGTGCTGTACGCCGCACTGCAAGAGGCATCCAAAGACGCCAAGGTGAAAGAGCGTATCGACGGTGCTGGTTTTCTGCCGGTATTCAGCAGCCCTGAAGAATTTTCAAAAACCTATGCCAAAGCCGTACCTGTGTGGAAGTCACTGATTGAAGTGGCTGAAGCCAAGGTGGACTGATCAAAAAAAACGATAGTAACGAGAGACAAAAAACATGCAAAAACCTTCCCATTCCATCACCCGCCGCGTTTTGTTGGCGAGCGCCACTACTTTGCTGGCTGGCAGCGCACTGGCACAGGCCGCATGGCCCAGCAAGCCCATCACGTTGATCGTGCCGTTCCCTCCAGGAGGCCCCACAGATGTGGTCTCGCGCATTGTGGGCAAGGAGTTGTCTGACCGTCTGGGCCAGCCCATCATTGTGGAAAACAAGGCGGGTGCTTCTGGTGCCATCGCTGCCAACCAGGTCAAACGTGCGGCTCCCGATGGCTACACGCTGATGACGCTGGCAACCCCTACGCTGTTTGCCCCGCTGTTTTACAAGAACACCGGCTACGAAATCTCCAAGGATTTCACCCCCATCGCCATGGTGTATGACTTGCCGATCGTGATGGTTGTCAATGCTGAAAAGCTGCCCGGCATCACCACGCTGCCACAGTTGATTGAAACCGCACGTGCGAAAAAGGGTGCGCTGAACTACACCACCAGCGGTGCTGGCAGCTTTGGCCATATGAGCATGGAGCTGCTCAAGGATCTGGGAAAGTTCGACATGCAACACGTGGCCTACAAGGGTGGCGTGCCCGCCATTACCGACACCATCGGTGGTCAGGTTCCCATCATGTACGCCGATCTGGTGGCAGCGTTGCCGCACATTAAATCCGGCAAGCTGGTGGCTGTAGCTGTTGGCTCGCCCGAACGTGTGGCGGCAATCCCGGAGATCAAAACCATTGCCGAGCAAGGCATTGAAGGTTTCTCTGCTGTCTCGCTGGGCGCATTCCTGGGCCCCAAGGGCATGCCTCCTGCGGTGGTTGAGCGCCTGAACAAAGAGGTCAAGGAAATTTTGGCGCAAAAATCAGTGCAAGACCGCATCCTTGGTGCCGGTGCAATTGCACGTTTCATGCCTGCAGCACAGTTGCAGCAAAGTCTGGCCACCGATTACGCCAAGTGGAGCAAAGTTGTGCGTGAAAAGGGCATGGCTGCTGAATAAGCCAGCCTGAGCGCCTTCCTCCGGCAGAGCCGGGTGGAGGGCTGCCATCACGCTGCCTTCACCATCGGTGATGGCTGTATTTTGAAATACTGAATTCATAGCTGCTAGCGCTTGATGTATAAGCGTTAGTGACCGTTTTAACCAACAATTTCTGAAAGAACAAAGCCATGAAGGTATTGGTCCCAGTCAAGCGCGTGGTGGACTACAACGTCAAAGTCCGT
>CAUQST010000023.1:0-69357 GCA_963520865.1 uncultured Comamonas sp. | reverse complement strand
CGGCAGCGATCATCTGCGCGCGCTTCGTGGATCGGTGGTGTTAGCCAGTCTAAATGAGAGCTACTTCGACGTCCGTCGTTCGTTCAACATCTTCTATGAACTGGTCGCGCAGAAACTCGACTGTCCCGTGTGCCGCAATCAACTCGACCAAGCGCTGGCGCTCTTGAGTCCGTGGATTCCGGATAGACTCTGCGTTGATAATGGCTACAATTTCTGCATCGTAAACAACGTCCCACGCGTGCAAAACATGAGCCTCACCCCGAGCAAACGGTGGATTCATGAGAACAGACGTAACCGTTGCCAACGACTGCACGTCCATGAAGTCGTAACCCAGTATCTGGATATCCAACTCCTTTAGGCTATCGTGATGCCGCGCATCGATTTCTACGGCCGATACCTGTCTAACGTCACCGAAGCGTTTACGCGCATAGTCGAACACTCTAGCGCCATTTCTCCCAAGCGGCCGATCTTCAATATCTGCAAGCCACGGTAGATCTGCGTCTGGAACTCCGATAAACCCTTCTCGGGCATGACGGATTAGGTGCCCTTTCCCAGCGCTCGGATCGCAGAGGTGGTTGACTGGCCTTTTAAACTTCGCATACATGCGGGCTGCCGTATGGGCGCCGGTCGGGTAATACTGATAAGAACTCATGGTGATCTCCAGTGATAATCCGGAATCACCCCCCATCCGGAAGGTGAATCCCGGATGGGGTTAGTAACGTTTAGCTAATCAATCCAGGCTTGCGCCGGGGTATGACTCAGGTTGTTCGCCTGCTATTTCCTCGAATGTGAGTGAGGTGAAAGCAGGCAGCAATAATGCCTTGCGGCAAAGCAGTGGATCATGGGCTTCCCAGCACTGAAGCGCGTCGTCCCAGATCGAACGGTCTACCTCGTTTGCGTCGAGCGGACACTGCTTCACTGAGGGAAACCGCACGTCGCCGTCTTCGCGCATTGCCAAGCCGTGAAGTACTCCATCCAACAGGATTAGGTATCCATGGAATGGAGCATCGATCAGGGCCGTGCCCGAAGGCTTGTCTGCCAGCAGCGCAGCTGCCGCAGCGCACCAGCCCTTGAAGGTTCGCAAATCCAACCCTTGAAGAGCTGGCTTAAGTTCCTGTAGGCTGGACTCTGCTGCCGCGACCAGATCAGCATCTCTCTGCGCTATCGCGATTTCAAGCTTGAGGCCGTAGATCGCCTGCGCTAGACACGCGGTGTTGAGTGCCCCAGCGCCAGCTAAAAGGCAATGCATTCGGTCGAACGCGTAGTCAATGGCCGAGAGCGCCTCAAAGCGTTCCGCACCGGCGACCTCGAAATCGACACTCGCATAGTTTGTGTTGCAGTTCAAGCAAGCCTTCACCCATTCCAACATTGAAGCCTCATTGCGGAATACGCCGTCGGCCTTGTTGATCTTCATTTTTAGAAACACCGTTTGCGTGCTCATAGATAAATCTCCAAGAAAGACGTTAATAGGCGCGTGCCTTAATGCGAACCCTGTCGTTGGGGTTGAAGTAGGCAGTCCAAGTGTCACTATTGGCGTGAAAACCTATACGGCCTGACGAATTGTGCGAGACACGTTCGACACGAATTTCTCGCTTCGGGTTGCCGAAGCAGAGAACATCGTTTTCGCGCGCCTCTCTTGCCCTGATGTAGAACTTGCTCATGGCGTCTACTGCGGGCTTTCCACGAACAATGGATAGGGACTCCACCCATTGGCTGTTTCCAGTTTGATGACCCGGCCACGCAATGGGCACTGCTCCACCGCATAAGCCAGCGAGCCACCCTCTGCCACCGATTGTCTGGCCTTTGCAATAGCCGTGATGAAAGCGCCCATCCGACGAGCGGGTGCGCTGATTGCATGAGTAACCATACTGACCTCCAAATGAAAAGCAGGTCAGCACCCCTTGCGGGAAGATGACCCGCATGGGTTAAAAGGCCCGGTGAAGGGCTGCATTTGCTGGTTGCTTTGATTCCCCCGAGCTGGGAATGTTGATCGTCAGGACTAACCTGGCGAAACAATACTGCTTTCCAAAGATCCTTTGGATAAGGGCCTTTGGAAAGCACTGCAGAACCCCGAAGGGTCTGCAGATGCATTAAAGGTACTACTTGCCCCAGAAGTACCCCGTTGGAGCACTGCAATTGCCTGCTATAGATCGAAGCCCTGGCATCCTCCGACGCAGCAGCTTGCTCAGAAACGAGTGGTCACCTCCTTTCCAGAACCGAAGTTTGGATGTGACGTGGTACCGCCCGTCCTCGGTTCTCCTTATGAAGACGCGCTTACAACTTAGCCGCTCCAGGTCGCGATCACTGTCAATTATGATCTCCAGTTCTCGTCCTTTATTCACCGTTGTCTTCCTCGTAGAGCGATCGCAGTTCGTCGGAAACGAATATCAACTCGTTCGGCGCGGATTCGGTGAGCAGCTTTTCCAATGAAACGAAGTCCATGAGTTCCGATTCAATATTGCAGTCGGCATTCTTGGCAAAGTCACTGAACCAAAAACACCGAGTGGCTACCACGACCTCGGGCTCGGAGAGCTTAGCTTCCTCCTTCGTGTCTCCTGGCCCCCAAACATCGGGTTCGTAATAGAACCTCGCCTCGGAAAGCCCGGCTTCCTCTACTAGACGATGCACTTGAACGAGTCGTCTGAGAAATTCCAAAGATATCCTAGTAGCGCAGTACTGAGGACCTTCAACAAATTCATGTGTGGCACGAGCACCAATGACCAAAATTTGTTGCTTAGCCATATTTTCGAGATTCATCCGTCGCTCCTATGAAAAGCGAGGACACTGGCCCCGTGAGGCCATCAAGTGCCCTCGCGGGTTAAAAACTCTCCCGAAGGAGAAAAGGCATGCTGAATTGACTCTTCAGCCCATAACAGCCGGCTTTGCGGTCTGCAGTTCACCGCTATACATGGACATATGTCCTTACTGAATCTGCGTGTTCAACTCGACAGTCCCAGAAATGCTGATTCCCTCGATCCCCAGCCACCGCTCGGTGAAGAATGAGGTGGAATGCATGTACCTTGGCACCCCGTTGCGATCGGAGGCAGAGACGAGTAATCGCCCCTGCCTGACGGTGTCAATGATCTACGCTTCCAACTCATACTCAAGGTTGTAGAGGTGCACTCCAACACTCCCCGCGCGCTTGTAGAGGCCATGCACCGCGCCGTGGCCCTACGACCCCAAGGAGACAACTAGCCCTTGTTGAAAGCAAACATCGCTGTCTCCTACGACCTCGACTTAGCCTTCGGCCAGAAGTCATCTTGCTCCGCGACAAGCTTCTGCGCATCCATGTTCATGAAGAACTCACGCATCGTGGACGCTTCCGCATAGGCAGCCTTGCCTTTGAGCAAGAACTTCACAGTGAGAAGACGAAGTAGCGCGGAGGGATCTCTTCTGTTGATATGGTGCATCACGTACACCAAGGTGCCTTCCGACGTATCCTCGTCAACGAGGAACGATATATCGGGGGCATCGGGCCAGTCCACTGAGGAGCGAAGCCAGCGGGCGTCTACTCCAGGTGCTGTGACCCAGTGTACTGAGGTCGCTGCCGCGATCAGGTAGCGCTCCAGAGCATCAGCCACAACGGTTGCGTTCGGCCGGGACACGCCTGGCTTGGCCCCACTCGACTCCAGTTGCATCGCTGCACTCTCGAAGAGGTCAGCTTCCTTGGCGAGTCTGGCAATGCGATCCCGGTTGCCTTGCGCTTCTTGGCGCAACGTGGCCTCTGCGGTAATGCCCTCGCGAATCAGAACCATCTGATCGATCCGCTCAGTTTTGATCTTGAGGTAGTGATTCCCACCGATGGTCGTCTGCAACAGATTGAGATTACTCGGGTTAGTTCTTGACATGGTTCATCCTTAAGAAAATGGATGAGCCCCACCCGGAGGGATGGAGCCCGTCCGGGGTTGGTCAGGCACGCGCCTGAAATCGATTTCTACTCAGCGTTCAGCGCCCAAGCGGGCAGTTCAGTCGAACCCTTCAGTCCAAAGTCTGCAGGGCTGAGAAGTGCTTCATTGACGCCGATGACGCTTTCCTCGATGTTCGTGCGCATGGACTCGCTCATGTTCTCGAATCGAAGGCCAGTCCACACATGCGCCGCCACGACACGAGCAGTGCGAACTGCTATGGCGATGCGGCAGCGCGTTTCCCGGCGCCCTGGGCCGAACAAGTGGAGCCATTCGCCCGCGTAGTACGTCGGCTTGCGGGCGATGGAGGTGTCGAGCGCTTCCCGGTCGCGACCACCCTGGGTGATCACCCGCGCTGCGGCGGAACCATCCAGGGAGAGTCCAAAGCCCTCGGCCATGGGAAACATTGGGCACTCGGAGTTTGACTGCTTCACATAGTCGTAGAGACCCGCCTCGACCTTGTAGATGAGATCGGTTGCGCCGGCTTTTAGCCCCATGGCGCGGAGGCTCCTCATCAGTTCAGCGCAGGTGTCGCCAAAGAGCTCGTTCAGGTCTTTCGCCTGCTGGTACGTTCCCTCGGGTGCACCGTCAGCGCAGCGCTTGAAGGCGTCAAAATTGCTGTTGAGTATTGTCATCTGAGTATTCCATTGAATAGCCAGGCACACCGACCCACGCGGGCGATGCCACCCGGCAGGGTTGAAAATAGAAATGTCTAGGCTATTGGATGTAGCCCTGCAGCGTAGCTACCAACTCTTCCTGCCCAAAACGGTACGCAGTTAATACATCTTTACAGCCGCCATGGGTGACGACCAAGAATTCACAACTACTGGGGGCAACCTGCTTCGCAATAAGGAAACAATCTTCCGAGCGGGAAAAGACAAATATTTCGCCTTGGCTCCAAATCTTGCTCTCGCGTTGCCGCGTAGCCATGGACTCGATGTCTGGGTAGTAAGAGACTTGCGCAGGATTACATGACTCATCGCATGCAAACAGAGCGCTTCGCACGATATCAATGGAAAGTTTGTGATGTGGGCGCTGCGAACTCGGATCCACCGGCTCGCGGTAATCGAGCGCCTCGCGTCCCACGCACTGCGGGGAAGGGTTTTTAGAAAACATACGACTCCTTTTCGGGAATCGTCTTCCCACTGGAAGAGATTCCCAGTGAGGTGAAAAAAGCCGTGCAAGCACGACCGTAAGTTGCTGAATCGCCCTAGGCGCGGCCAGCTACCGCTTTGACTCCATCGCACCAGGCGGATGGAAAGAAAAACTAGTTCTTCTAAGCGCCCCAAGGGCACTTAGAACAACAAGCTCGAAAGGGCTCGCTAGTTTGTCGCGGGCGTCAACGGGCTTCCTCGGCACAAGGAAGGCCTTAGCCCTGCTTCCGCGCGCGTTCCCACCGCAACCCGATCGCGCCCAGATTGACGAGAACGGCTACGACGATTGTTCCGAGCAAGATGCGGTCAGAGAGGATCTGGTGAAGGATGTCAGGCATGTCCTTCTTATATTCCAGGCAGCTTGCTGCGTCAAGGCTTTACCGACACTCGTTAGACAAAAAGGCAGACCACGCGATGCGTAGCCTGCCTTTTCATTCTAGGCGCCATACTGCGCCTACCAACTATTCGTTATTGCCTTCACACAACGTGGCACCCTCGTTCGATGACATCTGCCATTTAAGGCCGATGACAGCAAGGTTGATGAGTACGGCAAAAATAACCGTACCCAGCGCCACAGGATCGTTCAAAAACTCATTCATGATGTTCCTTCTCCGTACGCAGCTGCATAAGTCTAACGCGAAGTTACTTATGCAGCGCATGCTTCATGATCGACCGGATACCCAGCACGATGGCAGCGAACGCCGCCAAGTACACCAGGGTGAGCGAGGTATTGCCAGACATCGCTGCATCGTACATCCCGTCAAGCGACTTGGAGGCCAAGTGCGGCATGAGCAGAGCGGTGACGATCCAAGTAGACCGGGAGTTAAGAAATGCTCGCAGCGCCATTCCGCCTAGCATCGGCAGAGCCACGAATGCAGGGAACAGAAATACGAACAGCAGGAACAATAGTCCAAGCAAATGCGCCATAGGCAGACTCCTTTATTGATTGCGCTGGCTCACCCCCTTGCCGGGGAGGATCCCCAGCAGGGTTGGTAAGCCGCGCCTCAGGAGGCGCGTAGACGTGAAGCCCTTGGCAAAAGGGTTCGGTTCAACGGGCGTTGCCCGCTTGTTGCTCCGGATATGGCGAACGATTACCGTCCGGTACTCTCAGAGGTGGAACGATGCTGCGCAAGGCGTCATCGATGTGCCTGTCGTTGAGATAGGCGTACAGATTGAGATCGCCCCGCGCCAACATGCCACCGCCGAGACGAAGGCGACTGGCGCGCAGCAAATCCCAGCGGTATCGAAGATCCCAGTTCTTGCACCGCTTTGCCTGGGCGAAATTCCCCAAGGTATACGCTTCACGCCGTTCCGGCGTGTCCTCCGGTACCACTGCGTCTTGCAGCGTCTGGAGATCTCGCGGTCTTATCCTCAAGTCCATTTTGTGCTCCATCCAAAAAGTCGGACAGAGCCCCCTGCGGTAACTCTGCCCCGCAGGTTGAAAAGGCGATTTCGGTTAAAACCAACTACACCCCAAAGTACGCCAGGACAAGCCTGCGCCTCTCCGAGTAGCAGCGCCCACGAATAATCTCGATGGGCGCCGAGCAGACCAGGTTGCGAAGTGCCGCAGCACGCATCAGCGGCGAATACGACTCAGCGGACCGGATGATCCGTATCAGGTGAAAGCTGGGCAGCACAGATGTGGCGCGAACGTGCAACCAAAAGCGTTGACGCTTCTCGCTGGCTAGAACGTACACCTCATCTAAGGTTGGACTTCCCATGCGCGTCACGCGACGACGAGCCGTTCGCGGCGCATGCGGCGCGCAAGAGCCGCAACACGGCTGCGAAGTTCATTGGCCTCGGCGGAGCGGAACGGCGCCAGCGCGCGAAAGGTGATAAGCCCCATCGCTTCAGGGAGGCCCATTACGCTTGCCATGCCTTCGCCAGGCTTGAGCTGGACTCCGCAGAGCTGGCGCGCGAGGTTCGCCGTGAAGCAATGGGCCATATACACAGGCCGCCGCTTCCATTCCTCGAACCTCTGGGCGCTTGCAGTACAAGCCAACTTAGCTGATGGCATAGTCATAGAACTCTCCTTTGAAGTGGGCGAGTCCATCCCCGGCAGGGATGAGCCCCGCCCGGGGTTTAAAGCGCATTGATCGGTAGCATCGCGGGTGCGTGCCGTATGGATCAAATTGCTCAGACAGGGGACCAAGAAATCGAGGCGCCCTACCCCGCTGGGCTAGTGCACCCACAGGGTTAACAGTTCGCACAGATGTGCGTGACGAATGCTGATGTGCACGAGGCGCGGACAGCTACCGCTTCAGACCAAGGCAGAAAGCCATGGAGATGAATTTGCTTTCCAAAGCCACCTGCTGGAGGCTTTGGAAAGCCCGCGCACCGAAGTGCACGAGCAGGATCGCCGAAGCGGGAATGCCTAGGTCATCGACCTGCAGCCCTCACTCAAGAAGTGAAAGTTGCGCTGGTTCGACGATGGGCGCATGTTGCAGTGCCGTGGTAAGCACGCGCACTAAAGAGGCATTGGAGACCTGGTCGGCGGCCAACTGAGCAGGTGATGGCAGCACGCCGGCATCGGCCAACATGAAGATACCGAGCAGTTCTCCCACGGCCTTGAATGGCTGGTAGCACACGCTCTGCCCAAGCAGCTCATGGCCCAAGGTCAGCCCCAAGCCCTTGATGAGATGTGGCGGCACTCCCTTCAACAATGCGTGCTCCAGCAGGGTGAACTGGCGAAGCAAGCTCGGATCGTGGCTGCTGCGCAGCTTGGGATCCGTGCTGCGCACCTTTGCATAGCCTTTCGTGATCGTTGGGCAGGATGTGCTGTCCGGCGTGAGGATCTGCATCCTGAAACTGTTCCCCTTCTCACGATCACGGTCTTGCTTGGCTAAGAGGCCCGCCATGGTTGACCAACGATCATCATCCGGGGCCACTGTCTCAAGAATCTCGGCGATGCGTCGCTCCACCTTGACAGGGCGGCTCAGCAATGCGAAATCAAAGTCGAGCCCCTCAGTAGTAGCAACCATGCACAGGCGTTCACGGTTTTCTAGGACATTCCACTCGGACGCCTGAAGCACTGCTTCGTGTACCTGGTACCCGAGGTCTCGCAACTGGTGCCGCAAGATGAACATCGAGGCCGAAGTGCGATAAGGCACCACGTTCTCGACGAGCACGACAGCAGGCTGTGTCTTCGCGACGATTGCAAGAAACGGCGCGATGAGATGTCCCACTTCCGGATGCTCCTCAGCGTGGCCAGCGCCGCGCTTTGCCCTACCGCTGCGGGAAGCTCCACTGCAGGGAATGCCAGCGCACAGGACCTCAACCTTTTCGATGCGGTCCATGGCCCATGCATCAAAGGCGAGCAGCTGCATAGGAGCAGCCAGCGAGACCGTCTCATCATCCCAAGCGTCATTGTGCGCACTGGCGTGCTCCAGCAGCTCGGGACGGATGTCGTTTGCGAAGGCGAGACGGGACTTCACTCCTGCGGCCTTCATTCCGGAATGCAGTGCATGATCCAGGATGCCACCACCGTGCGAGATCGACCCGACTGAAATGGCTGCTGCCGCTGCGATCTTTGCCCGCAAACGCGCAAGCCGCTCTTTCTTTGCCAGCTCGACAGCACAGGGCAGGATGACGATTCGCAGCTTCTGCGAAATCACACGCACTCGCGTGAAGCCGGTCAGGACCGCCAGGTCCTCAGCGCTATTGATGTCGATCACAGGCAACTCACCAGCGCCAGCAATCTTGCGCGAAACCCCGCGCTCACCGTCGGCATCAATTTCCAGCACCAGCATGCTCCGTGTTTCGTCCTTGCGGACACGGAAGCGCTTGCCAGGGTGAAACCCAGCGCGCGAGGCCTTGCGGCCCTGCAGCCAGAGACGGGGATTGCCCCGGTGATGACCGATTTTTGTGGTCTCGTAAGCTTTCATGTGAACTCCGTATAGAACGCGGAGCCCTGCCCCAAACGGGACAAAAGCCCCGCAGGTTGGGAAGTGAGCGATCAGACGCCCTGTTCGATCAGCAACGCTTTGAGCGCCTGGAGGCGATGGGAGTCCATTTGAAAAGTGGTGCCCAAATAGCCCGTGTACGTCTCAGCGGTGCGGAAGACCCGGCAAGGTATCGAGAAGTCCACACGGCCGCCAGGCTGCGCACGCCCATCGCGGAAGAACCAGAACGTACCAGGCAGAGTTGCGCGGGTCAGCTCCAGCGATTGCCTGGGTGTGTGAGGGTTGAGAGCCCCTGAAAACTCGCCGCTTCCAGAGGCATGCAAAAAGAATGACCCGCTGGGGGAAGTCTGGAGGCAGTCGTCCCAGGCGTGACTGAAGCGTTCAATCTGACCTGTGGAGAACACCACGAAGTCGCCGATTCGGGGACCTTCAATGCGCTCTCGGTTCGCCTGAATTTGCGCCAGGCGCTCTTGGTCATGCTTACCCATTTCGAGTGTCATACCCGTTTCCTTTGAGTGGTGGAGACGGGCACCAGCCTTGGGGGCTTGCGGGGCCCGTCAGGGATGGTGATAGCGCAAGGGGTCTCCTCGCGCCTGGAGGTGGTTCAGGCTTCCGCGCGCGCTTCCATTTCGAGTTGCTCGCGAGTCAGTCCTTCTTCCTCCATCCGTTGGTTGCACAGGGATACCGTTTCTGCAGAGCGATCACGCACCTCTTGAGGAAGGCTCGGATCATCGCGACGGGCCTCTGCTTCCAGCAGGATGTTCAGGAGCATGGAAAAAGTCATCATGGCAGTGCCTTTCATTCGAAGAACGGCAGGCACTTCCCCATCGCGGGAGCTGTGCCCGCCAAGGGTTACAAGAAGCCAGGGTTGAACTTGCCCCCGGCTGGGCTGTTGACTTACCGACTCAAACGAGCGGAAGGAACGCGATGCTGATTTTGACTCTCAGCTGGAGTTTTCGCAGCAGGCGTAGCCGTGCTGATGGAAAGCTTTCCAAAGGTGCTAGCTCAGCACCTTTGGAAAACCCTCGCGCCCGAGGGCGCAAGGATCATGGGATGTGGTCAAACCACTGTCAGGTGTTGGAAACAAGCCCGGAAACCCAGCTGGAGGGCGGGCTTTGTGGCTTGCTTTCATCGGTAGAGTCACTGGTGGAGCACGATGCCGTGTCCGTTGCAGCCCCCTCCTCGGCCGACTCCTCTCCAGAGGTCGAGCCCTTGTTGCGCTTGCCTTTCTGGGCTTCGGCCAGTCGGAAGACCTGCATCAGTTGGTACAGCGCGTGAGCGTCAACTGACACGGTCTTCCCATGCAGAGTCTCGGGGTCACCCTCGAAACCTTCTTCCTTGAGGCTGCCCACCAAGGAGCCGACCGAAGCATAGATCGCAATCGCGCTCTTGCGAGGAGGTGTCCATTCGCGAACAGCTGCAGGCCGGATCTTCGTCTTGCCTTTGGCCTGCTCTTCCTTAAGCTTATTGCGCAAGAACTCAAGAGCACCGTCGCCTCGCTCGCGCAGGACCTCGATGGCAGTGGTAGCCGATACCTGGTCGATATTGACCATCCGCTGGATCTCAACCGGTGCCTCGGCCAGCACAAGCATGGCCTGCACGTGAGACAGTTCCTTGTTGCGCCGCTTAGCGATCTCCTCTTCGGTGGCGCCCATGTGGACCAGCTTGAGATAGTTGCGAGCGATGCCCACCGGGGTGAGCTTGAGGCCGTCTTGGCTGTCCATCTGGCAGTGCACGCGGTCCATGTCGTTGCCCCGGAAAGGGATGCACACGAGAAACGGGACGGATGTGCCGCGCGAGATTGCGAGCATGGCGCCCCGCGTTCGCTGGTGGCCTTCAACGATGTAGAACTTTCCAGTGCCGGCGTCGATGCGAACCACCAGATGCGGCACGAATTGCCCTCGGGCATAGGCCTGAGCGAACTCCTCGATCTTGGCCACTACGCGCGGATCGTCGTAGTCGCGTTCGTTGAACCCTGGCTCCTCCAAGAGGAGATGCGGCGGGATCTTGAACACATCATCCTTCTTGACGCCCGTCTGGTCCGAATGCGAGGCCTGGGCTTTGAAGGACCTGTGGATGGTCGGTGCGGTGCTATTTGTCATGGTCTATCTCCTGTGAGAAGCGCCCTGAACGCACCGACCCCCCATGGGTCAACGCGCCCATGGCAGGGTGAAAAAGAAAAGGTCAGTTGGGCTTCAATGCCCGGGTTGGAACACCAGCAGCTTAGAGGGGCCGCCAGCAAACATGCAGCACAGGGCCTCAGGCGTCTCGTTGATGAACGCCGGTAGGTTGGGCGCTTCCGGGTGCGGCCAAGGCAAAAGCTTCGTTGCAGCGAAGCTCCAACAGAGCAGTCAACTCAGCGGCATCGCGATGAGCATCGACGCAATCGCGCCGCTCATCCTCTTCAATGCGCCTGATCAAGGCGCGGGATGTTCCCAGGCAGCCCACAAGCTCTCGCTTGCGCTGCTCGTACTTCGATTCGTGGCTCATGCAGTCTCCGAGAAGAAGCGAGCCAACGCTAAACCCGTGCGGGCTATAGCAAGCCCGCCAGGGTGAAAAACAAGCCCCCGAAGGAGCATATGTGTCTGCAGATTCAACTCCGGCAGCTAGGAGCTTCATGACCTGGCAGAGCCACGTCATAGAAAATTGATTTCCGAAACCCACGCCACGCATGGACTTGGGAAATCAGCCGCCCTTCGTAGAGGATCAGCAACTTCACGAAATGATACACGCCCGCGCACGGAAGCGACACCCCTGCCGTGGCCACATCGCGCCAAGCAACGGAATGCGGCCTGCTGCGTTTCCGAAGGCCCCTGGTTCAAGAGCCTTGAGAAACGCCCCTTGGCCAAGGCCAAGGGGAGAAAGGGCATAGAGCGCCCCAATAAACACGCGGCTAAACGTTCACACCGGTCAGCGGCTGTCCGTCACTGTGCATGTGGTGCGAAAAAAAGCTGGTATTCAGCGGATGGTCCCAAGACCATCTACCAGGCGAAGTACCAAGCCTGACAACTATTGTTTTGGCTTCCGCATACGTCTCTGCTGGCGCGAGCGTCCCAGCGACTTGAATGGTGAAGCAGCCCGATGAGCCATGCCCGAGAGAAGTGGCCTGCGAACTACGGGGGAACGCATAGCCGATCACATGCTCGGCGCGGGGTGTGGCCGCCAACAAGCTCGATTTCTGATTTTCCATATTGAATGCTCCAAAGCTACGGAGCCGCTCCCCTGCGGGGAATAGGCCCCGCAAAGGTTGAAATCTCCCGCCAGGTACGGACGGAAGGGAATGCTCTAAGCGAAGCCCGTTCTGGCTCTGCGTAGGCGGATTCGGCCGTGCCCATCTCCGACACGTTCGAACAAGAACCCCAACTGAGCGTTGACGCCCCGGGCTCGCAAATCAAGAAGCGCGAACGCCCCACGATGAGAATCGCTGTGCCTTGCGGCGAGGGCGATCGCCTCATGGCCGAGTGCATTACGCACACGGAACAATTCGGATTTTTGAAGCACCCTCTCCGGTGAGGAAGGTGCTTGAAAAAACCACCCTCCATGCCCCAATGGGCATGAGGGTAGTTCGCAGGGTCAGGCTGCGACGAGGTCCTCGGCCTGCACCGATTCATCGACAGCAGAAAGATCTCCCTTGCTCAGATCGAGCGCTGTGTCGATCTCGATTTGCTGCTTTCGCAGGTCATCGAGACGTGCCTGCTTGTCAAACGGCTTTCCGATCACTCCGGCCAACTCGCGCATCTGGTTGTTCAGACCTTCTACGCGCGCCTCCGCGATCTTCAAGTGCTTTTCCAAGCTCGATTGAGACGTCTCCAAGCTAGCAGCACGCAGGACCTGCGCCCCACGCGAATGCCGCCCCAGCTCATACTCCCAGCCGCCTTGCAGAGTCAGCTCACACCTGCGTTCGGCCGGGTTTGAAGCAATGAGCTTGAAACCGTTGATGGCCCCAATCTCTTGCATACGCCCAGAAACGCTCTGAATCGCCACCGTCAACGCCTTCGCGGCTTTCGACATGTCGGTGTAGGTTTTACCCCCCACCTTCACACACGGCGCCTTGTCAGCCGCCACTGCGTTCTCCATGTCGATCCTGATCAGCTTGACCGCTTCCTCCATGTACCGGATCGATGCAGGCAGTCCTTCAAGCTCACGCTTGTTGGAATAGCTCTGCCTCGCCCATTCCTGATATAGGACGTTCAACTTCGCCAATTCGGCGTCCACCCCTGCCTTGCGAAGCACGAGAGGATTACCTGACGCCAGCGCCTTGATTTCAGCGTACGACAGCGCAGCCAACTCAGCGTCCTCGGCAGTTCGCAACGCGGCATTGCCGGTCATGATCTGCGCGATGAACCTAGCCTTGCTATGGAGCAGCTGGTACATGTAAGCATCAAAAGAGCCTTGCGTGATGTACGTGAAGATGAACACCTCAGGGTACATGTTCCCCTGGCGCACGATACGGCCTTCACGCTGCTCCAGATCACTCGGCCGCCAAGGGCTATCCAAGTGGTGAGCCGCGATCAACCTGTCCTGGATGTTGGTTCCTACGCCCAGCTTCTCGGTACTCCCCAGCACCACGCGCACCGCCCCTTTTCTTACGGCTCTGAACAGCGCATCTTTCGATGCATCGCTGTCGTGGTCATGGATGAAGGCGATCTCATGAGAGGGTATCCCCATGCGCACCAAGTTCAACCGCATCTCGTCGTAGGCACTGAAGCCCCCGTCGTTTCGCGGTGTCGATAGGTCGCAGAAGACGACCTGAGCACCCTTCGACTCGGCGTACTCCTTCCAGATCCTGTACACGTTGTTCGCGCACATCTGGATCTTTCCCCCTTCAAACTCTGGCGCCAAGGGATCCACCAGCCTCATGTCCAACGCGGCCTTGCGGCCGTCGCTGGTGACCTTCAGCATGTTGTCCTTGTTGGGCTTCACTCCGCCGCTACGGATCTTCCCCGCGCGCTCGACCAGTTCACCAACAAAGGCCTTCAGGTCTGGACTTCCCGCTACCGGCACCGTTTCCTTGCGGACTTCGGGAGTCGGTAGATCGAGCATGTCGGCAGTCCTGATGTCCGCCACCATGCGGAAGATGGACATCAGCTCAGGGAGATTCACGAAGCGTGCAAACCGGGTCTGCATCCTGTAGCCACTGCCATCAGGTGCAAGCTCCAGCGCCGTCACCGATTCCGCGAAGTTCGCGGCCCATGAGTCGAAGCAATCAATCTGGTGCCGCTCCAGGGTGGACTGCTGCAGGAATCGCATAGCAGTCCACAGCTCGGCCATCGTGTTGGTAATGGGCGTTCCGGTTGCGAAGGTGACGCCCTTCCGGTCGCCACGCCGCTCCATCACACACCGCGTCTTCACGAACAGATCAAATGCACGGTCTGAGTTCGAGGACGGCAAACCTGCGATCCGCTCCATCTGAGAGAAGCGATACAGGTTTTTCGCGAACTGACTCTCATCGATCATCAGCCAGTCCACCCCCAACTCCTCGAAATCCAGAACGGAGTCCTTCTTCCGGATGTTGTTGAGCTTGTCGAGCTTGGCCCTCCATGACTTTTTCGCCCTCGCCAATTGCTTGACGATCTTGTTGCCACGGTCCTTGGAATGCAGACGGATTGCTGATTCGATCTTCTCCAGCTCATCTTCGACAAAGCTGGTCATGTAGTCATCGCTGACCCTCATCGACTCGAACGTCGCTTGTGTCACCACCACTGCATCCCAGTCACACGTCGCAATGCGCGAAAGCATGAGCCTGCGCCGGTCGCCCTGCAGATCCTCTTTCGAGGCGAGCAGAACATGGGCGCTCGGATATGCCTCCATGAAGTTAGCGCCAAACTGGTAGAGCATGTGGTTCGGAACTACGTAGAGCACCTTGCTTGCCTGACCCAACCGTCGCAGCTCCGCACCTGCACAGATCATTTCGAGCGTCTTCCCTGCCCCGACCACGTGGGCCAGCAACGTCGGATATTGGCTCGACACGATCCGCCACACCGCGTCACGCTGGTGCGCGCGCAGTGAGTAGATCGAGGACATGCCTGGCAGCACCAGGTGCTCACCGTTGAACCGGCGGGGTACCGTGGAGTTGAAGAGCCTGTTGTAGAGCCCAGCCATCTCATCGCTACGGTCCTTGTCGGACCACAGCCACTCAACGAACTTCACCTTAAGGTCATGCTGCTTTTCTCGCGCCGCGATGGTCGCATGCGAATTCACAACAGTCCCCCCGGCTTCGCCCTTGTCGTGCACCGTAGGCCTGCGCTGGTTCAGTTCCATCTCGAACAGTTCTACGGCGTTCACACGCTTCGTTCCGTACGTCTGCGTGTTGCGCACGTCCGATTCAGAGATCCACGGCGCCTCCACGTTCCAAGCCCCTACGCTCCCTTCGTAGGTCACCTTAAAGCCCTTCCTATCGAACAGCGTGCTCAGGAACTCCTCGTAGACACCTGTGGGGATCCACGTTGAGCCAACGCGCGCGGTGATGTCGGCTGGGCCCAATGGCACGGGAAGGACAGCCTTGAGAGCTTCGACGTTGCGTTCGAAGCGAGCACCACAGGACTCTGCTGCCAGGAGCTTTTCGCGCACTAGGCCAGAGAGGTAGGCATCCGCATGCTCCCAATGCCCCGAATCCGGGTCAAGGAACACATGGCCGCCCTCCTCCAGGGCCTTCATGACCTCGTCAGCCGGTTTCCCGACCAATTCAGCTATGCGCAGCGGCAGCACGCGGGCAGATTCACCGAGGCTGACTTGCAAGGCTTCCACTGCGGTTTCGCATGAGGTCACCCGCTTGTATGCTCCGGCAGTACGGCGTTCGAAGATCGGCGCCTTGCCTGCGCGCTGATCTTCTTCATTCCAGACTTCCAGCGACAGCAGCAACGGCAGATCGGGATCCACTTTGAAAGCGCGCCGATTTACCCTGTCGTTGATGTACCCGTTCTTCGCCACGAAGGCGTCGTAGGAGACATTGAGGGCCGTGCGATACACGCCCAGCATGCCGTCGTCGTCGGAGGCTGTTTGGGCCTTGATCAGCTTTCGGGCTGTGTCGCGCAGCTGGATCAGACCCAGCACACGCTCCAACGTACGCCCTGCGAGATCGGAGGGAACGGCCTTGTCGCCCAGCACCTCGAACACCTTGCCATCGATCAGCGAGAGGCCAGGCCGATGCTCACCTTCAAGCTGCAGTGCCGCCTCGCGACGTTCATGCTGCCTTGCGCGCATCGCCGTGGGCTGATAGATCCCATGCGGCATCATCCCGAGCCGGTCTGCCAGTTCGCCCCTGAGGTCGCCCTCAAAGTCACAGACAAGAACCGTCCTGGACCCCATTGAGCGGGTGCGCAACTTTCCGATGACAAGGTTGGCGTTCTCGACGAAATACTCGTTCACCATCAGGTGCGACCTGCTGCCGTAGCCACTGTCGCGGCTGTACAGCGGGGAACCCCAGGCAACCGGTTTCGTGGTGGTCCACCCGGCCTTCTCAACGTCCGCGACAGGCGTCGCCAACTTCTGAAGGATCACCAAGTCTGTCACGACCTCTGTCCCAGCTATGGCCGCGAAGGTTGTACTCGGCAGTCGGATGGCGGTTACCAGCTTGGCCTGGCCAGCCAGGTACTTGCGCACCTTGTCATCCACAGCGTCCATGGTGAAGCTCGACGTGATGAACGCCACAAGCCCCCCAGGACGAACCAGCTCCAGCGCTCTCGCAAAGAAGTAGTTGTGCACTGTGAAATCGGCAAACGCCACGTTGCGCCTCTCGGCTACTCCGTGGTTCCCAAAGGGCACATTGCCAATCGCGAGGTCGTAGAACCCCTGCGGCAGCTGCACGCGCTCGAAAGCACCGTGATGTGTCACCACACCGTAGGGGCGATAGAGAGCCTTGGCGATCCGCGCTGGTATGGAATCCAGCTCCACCGCTGTCACGACGCTGGCGCTGGCCACATCCTCGGGCATTGCACCCAGGAAATAGCCAGCGCCGCTGGCGGGCTCCACGATACGCCCTCCGGCGAACCCCATGGCCTTGACAGCTTCCCAAACTGCCTCCACGACCTCGATGGGCGTGTAGTGCGAGTTCGGGGTACTTTCCAGCGCAGCTGTGTACTCTTCAGGATTCAGCAGCTCCTTGAGTTGCGCGGCACGCGCAGCCCAGGCTGTGTCGTTCTGCTCCAGATTGAACGCTTGCGGCAGGCTACCCCACCCGGTGAACCGGTTGAGGACCACGCGCTCACGGGACGTGGGCTCGCGGGCCTCTACCTCCAGCTTGCGCAGGAGATCAATCGCCGCGACGTTCGCCTCGAACTTCGCCACCGGCCCCGACAAGCAGTCGAGATCCGATCCCAGCAAGGCTGGCCAAATAGGCCTTCCGTTGGTTTCCGCGCACGTTGGCGCCGGCGAAGGGGGGACGCTTTCAGCCACTGAAGCGTTGGCCACCGAAGCCCCTAGCGGACCCAGGACCTGCAGCGGATCTTCCTCGGGGCCGAAGCCCGGGAGCCACATGCACGCTTCGGCGATAGGTTTGATTTTCATGGTGTTGCCTCATTGGGAGAACCCCTGGAGACAACACCCCCTCTGCGGGAATGCTGACCCGCAGGGATAGATGAAAAAACCGCCTTTCGGCGGTACGGATTGCTGAGTTTTTGGCTCCGTCAGCTCGGAGGCTTGTCACTGCAGCATCACGCCGCAGAGTCAAATCGGTTTTCCTAAGCGTGCGTAGGGCGCGCTTGGGAAAACCCCCTGGCGCGTGGCCAGGGCGGTTCAGGGGATATGGCGCTAGCGCCAGGTAGGGGCTACACCCAACATCGATTGGGGTCGTCGGTTCTTCACCAGCTTAGAAGCCTCATGGGCTTCCTCAAGCGTCGCGAATTCCACTGGCTCAATCTTCAGCACACGTTGTTCGTGACGAAGGATGTAGCCGTCAGGCCCGAGCGCACGATCGTCGGCAGTGCCACCGAACGCAGGGTCGCCGTCGCCGCAATACTCGATGACGATCATGGACGTTGGCTCAACGCCGCGCCACTTGGCGCGTATGCGGCTCACGGCTCCAGGGTGCTCAAGGCTGTGCGATTCAGGCATGGGGATCTCCGGTCGTCACAGAAAACCGGGCAAGCGAGAGGCTTGTCAGCCATTTCGGGCCGAACTCGTTTCGCACCTGGCGCAGGAGGTATGCATCGGGATGACGCTCCTCTTTGCCGTCGATCCAGAGCGCCTTCAGCTTGGACTTCCAGTAGCGTCCATGACGCTGAGCGAACCCACGCAGGGCTTCGACTTGAGCCGACGTTGGCTGATGGACGCTGGCAACACAGACAGAAGCGGCCTTATGTGCGCAGGCCCCCTGCGCCAGCGAGAGACTCATCTTTTCGGGAACGGCCATGATCGTTTGCAGGGCCTGTTCCACTGGGATCGCCATTGCCCCCGAGGGAGTTTTCTTCATCACCATTGTGTTTCCTTGAAGATAAGGCGGCACCTAACCCCGACGGGGATCAAGCGTCCGCCAGGTTTGAACTGCCAGCCAGGCCGCTAAGCTGCAGCGAGTGGCCACATGGGATGCGTAGAGTCAGGAGGCCGTGGCGCCAGCATCCTGATGCACGAGCGCCCGCACTACCTCGGGATGGTCCTGCAGCGCAGACACGATCGCCTCCGCAGACGTTTCGAAATCGTCTTCGCAGCCGTGGTAGCTGTACAGCCCTTCCTCCGTTGGAAAGATCTCGCAGCCTGCCTCTCGCAAAGCACTGAGGAGCACATCCTTGTCGTGGCCACCAAAGCCCCCGTTGGGGATGGGCAGGATCCGGCGCGCCATCGTTCGGAAGGCATCGAGCCGTAGGATCAGCAGATCGACATCGCCGACCAGATCCGCCTCGGCATTCGTGGCCAGTTTGACCAGCCAATCCTGGCAGATCCTGAGTCCCGCTTCCTTGATGCCGTAGCCGAACATCTCGACGCCCGCATGAAGGCTGTCTTGCAGTTGGCCAATGCCCGCTTGGGCACTTGAAATTTTGTTGGTTTCCATTTCAGTCTCTACCTTGCAAATCGACAGGTGTTCCCAACGGGATGCACCCGTCAGGGCTATCGAAATCCTTCGCCCGCTTTCGCGAGCTTAGGTTCAGTGCTGTGTCCGCTTTGCCACTTGTTGGGCACCGATGCACATCGGGTACACCTTCAGGCGCGATGCGGCGTTGGGAGTCATGGACGAGGTCCGTTGGACAAGCACATCCGTGCCCGTTTGCCATTGACGTTTGATGAATTGCGCAACACGCCGCTCCCTCTCGTCGAGGTCGTCGCTACTGCATCCACCTAGCAAGGCCGCAAGCGCCGTGCGCTTTGCGCGTCGGTACTGCTTGCGCGTCATATGGAGGCCTCTGTCTCAGGCACCGAAGAGATGATCCCGGTGCGCTTGTGGAGATACAGAGGACCCGCCGCAGGGCAGCCCGTGGTGTATGTGCCGATGCTGCCATCGCCATTGTCTACAAGGGTGCTCACGGAGCCGTCTGCGTTCCGACGACGGTCACCGATCTTGGAATAGCGCGCGCGAGGGGCGAGCGCATGGGTTTTGCTGGTCATGTTGGTTTCCAAATAAACACGAGCCAAGCCCCCATGCGGGGATAGTGGCCCGCGTGGGTTGAGTTTTGGAGCGGCAAGCCGTCCGGTGGGTACTGGTTTTGGTCTCTCCAGCGCGAGTTCTCAACTCAGGATTACCCTGGGCAGTGAATGAGGTTTTTCCAAACCACTCGAAGAGGCGAGGCTTGGAAAAACCCCCTGCATAACGGCAGGGAGTATTGAAGGTGCGCGACAGAATCGTGTCGGCACGATTGAAAGAGGAGATCGATTGCACACCGTGCCATGCCGGCCCCAGTTCAAGCTGAAGGCAGCGGCCGATGTGATGGCCATCAGCACCGCATCAAAGCCCGCTCTTGCCATTGGTGGACAGAGCGGGGCGACGGCGCATCGGATTACTTCGGGTCTTCCTCAAGGCCCTTGCGTATCAGATCGAGGATGGCTTGCTGGGTGGGCTTGACGTAGGGGCTCAGCATATTCAACGCCAAGTCCACTGCCTTCTTGCGGTCCTCCAGCCTGGCCGCGCCTAGGTGCTCCAAGTCCTTCAACCGTGGAATCACACTCACGGCAGCGAGCAGGTCATTCTCGGCGCGCAGGCGTTCGTGATTGGCGACCAACAGCGGGCAATGGTCCGCCTCAGCGACGTGCAGGCCCGCAGCCACTCGGGCCTTCTCAACCTCTGCGCGGTACAACTCCCAGTCACCTTCTGCGAGCAGATAGGCGTGGTCGGGGTGAAGGACCACCAGGTCCTCCCTGCCGTCCTGGAACTCGGGCGATACCTTAAGCTGCAGGCGAAGCAGGACTGCCTTCTTGTAACCGTTGACGATGGGGTCCAACGTTCTTTCGATAGCGATCGCCTCGAAGAGGCGTTCGGCGGCCTCGATCATCTTGTCGGTGAAGATTGCGGGGCGGTTGAGTTTGTTGCTCATGGGGTTTCCTTTCGCGGATGAAAAAGGGAGCCCCACCCCATGGGGTTCAGGCCCCCTGGGGTTGAGATAGAAGCGTCAGCGAGCGAACGACTTGAAGGCGCTACTGAAGTAGGAGCCGATCAACTCGCCACTGGCATCGAAGACGTGGAAGACGGCCTCGGTCCTTTGGGTGAGATTGCTGAGGGTCCTCGCTGCGTAAGCAACGCCGACCACAGCGCAATCCTCCAGGCTCGATGGAACTGTCAAGTGCGCCGCCTTCAACAGATCCAAGTCCAGGACACCCGTCCTGAGGCACATTGCTCTCTCATGGGTATCGATGGCGCTGTGGACGTGAGCACGCTTGCGCAACTCGGCAGTGGAAAGTGCAACTGACGGGGGATTGACGACTGTCGACATAGTTACGCTCCAAAAAATTGAAGGCGCAGCCCCCTCGGGGGCTGAACCCCCGAGGGTTGAAAGACAGATCACACGAGGCGAGCTTCCTTGGCGGCCCTGAAGAAGGACGCCATGGACGCTCCACGAAGCGGCTCGGGCGCTGGTTGCGCTCGGCCGGTATGGAAATACTGCTTGGTCAACGGCAACCAAACTGCCCTTGTCAGGCAGAACTTGGTGTCGCGATCCAGGCAGTGGACATCACCGCTTTTGACGGTGAACTCCCCGAGCCCACAGCTACGGGTGTTTTGGCTGGTGCCATAGGCAACAAGCGCCTCTTGGCGCCCATCGCTCCTGGTAGCCACTTGCAGAACGAGCACGGGCCTGAATTTAGGCCCAGGCACCATTACCGCTTCCGATTCAGGGAACCAGACGCGCACGATCGCCCCTATTGGGGCGGATATTTCACACATTGAAACTCCAGCCCCAACAGGGGAAAAGGTTGAGTAGAACTACTTTTGCTGTTGATTCAGCAGGCCGTGTGCCTGGAACAACTCGCTCAAGTTGGTGGGTTCTGGTGATGTCGAAACAACTGGTAGACCGTAGGCACCGAGGTGCTCCGCGATCGCTCTTTGTATCAACGCTTCAACAGAAATATCCAACTCGCGCGCCCTCGCCTGCAAGCGCTCGGGCGTGGTGTCGCTCTCGTCGAAGTGAACTGGGATGATTGGCATATCGCTCTGATTAAAAAAACGCCGCAACCTTGACCTCGAAAGGCTTGGCTTCAGGCGCTCCATAGTAGAGCGAACCATCGCCGAGTGGTTAGACCATCTCGACATTTCTCGCACCCGGGGGGCGCGTAACTTCTGCATGTGACCTCCAAAACGGAGGAGGCCACAACCACAAGGGGTTGTAGTCCCCAAGGGTTGAAAAAACGGTTTCCCGTTGACTGATGCTGCAGTTTTGACTCCTCAGCTTGGAGTTTTCAGATTCAGGCAAAGCCTGCATCGATGAATTCTTGGCTCGCGACTCTCGCCGTGAGCAGCAAGCGAAGAATACACCCGCGTAGCGGTTCTATCAAGGGCGCAGCATCTACGCGCAGACACATTCACAGACTCACGCCGAGCATGCCATTCCAACGCCTTGCAAAACGGCAAGACCATAGTCCGCGCCAAGCAAGGGGGGAAAAGAAGAAGCCGGACAAGCGCGAACCTGTCCGGCCTCTATTGAGGAAGCTCGGCGCCAACCGAGCAGACCTCGTGACCCGAACCCCTTCTCACAAGGAAACGAGCCATATCGAATGATGCCGTGCAGCGCGCGGTATGTCAAATCCCCTCGCTACAGTGCGATGACTCCAGCGCCGGACTCGACACAGTGCCGACCTCAATCAAGGGCGCAGCATCCAGGCACAGAAACATGCACAAGAGGCATGAGAAACCCACCATCCGCTGCGGAAAGCGGCACGATCATGAACCGCGTCGAGCAAGGGGAAAAAGCAGAAGGCCGGCAGCGCGAACTGCCGGCCTTCGCCCGAGAACTGCGCGGTTGCCGCCGCGCAGAACTCTTGATCAAAAACCCTTAGACGGAATTTAGACCATGAAGAATGATTTCAGACCATGACGAATGATTTCAGACCGTGGAGAATGATGCCACGCCTCGCGCAGCACGTCAAACGCAAGGCAGGACTGGAAAGATTCCCGCGTGGAACTCAGCGCAATGCCGACACGAGCTGAACACCTACGGTGCAGAAGCCGTAGCTCCACGCAGCCGCCCCCGTATCGCGCAACAGCGCCTCATAGTGAGCCTTGTACTGGCTCGGCATGGCGACAAAGCCGCTCGCTACCTGGAGAGCTTCTTTGAGGCCCTGCTGGCGCGCGTGCTGGCCGTTGTCGCCGTGGATCTCGTACCAGCCGGAGTCCTCCTCCTTGATGATGAACGAGATGCCTTCAATTTCCAAGCCGCCTTCGCGCAGCAGCGTGCGCTTGCCGACGTAGTTATGACGGTCCCTTTCCCAATTGGGCAAGTCGGTGCGTTCGGTCGTCCATACCGTGCGGTAGTCCTGGTGAATAGCAAGGTACTCTGCCAGCGAAATGATTCGAGGCACGGAACGCTTCGGCGATGCGCTTGACTGTTGTGGTTTCATATTGACTCCAAGAGGATACGGAGTCACGTCCCCTAGGGGATCAATGACCCCCGGGGTTGATGGATGCGTGCGGATAGACCGCCAGCATGAGGTTGCTGCTTTTACTCCGCAGCTGGGAAGGTTTAACGCGAACGAGTTCGCGTTGAAGAAAGCGATTTTGGGAGACACCCGTGCGGGTGTCGCGCGAAAGCGCCTTTGCAGTCATTGGGTTGCCTCAGCGACGGATGTTGGCGCATCCGCTGCTGACCTACCCAGTGCTTTGACCGAAGTCTTGGCGTCAAGCGACCGAGCACAATACTGGCTCGGCCGCCGATTTGCCCATGTGACTGAGCAAAAACTATCGGCCTGAAAGTTTGGCCTTGACCCATTGCAGCCAGCCGACCCTGCGAGTGCCGAGCACTGCTAGTGGCTTTCGCGGTGCGGCGACGACGTGGGGCAGACCTTCAATGCGAGCGATGGTGATGCGCATGTTCCGTTTCCTTGTGAATTTGACGGACAACGACCCCCTTGGGCGATCGGTGCCCGAGGGGGTTAATTCAGACCTCTAGTCACAGGTCCATGGAGAGAGCTCAATCGGCTGGAACGGATGCTCCAGCTTCCAGCCGAGGCGCGTGGCCACTGGTGCTGCGAGATAGAGCCAGTTGCCGCTCGGCGGCAACGGAACCTCGACGGACAGCGTGGGATCCGGGTCGAACACAATCCCCAGTGCGTCTGCGGCGCGTTCGATTTCCGTGACCACGTCGTCCACGCAACATTGGTCGTTGTACTCCAGCACCAGTCGCTTGCGCTGGTGTCCCTGTCGCAAGCTGGAGCCTGTCTGCCTGAAGTCAGAGTAGAAGACCTCAACCGTATTACCCGTTGGGAACCCGAACCGCAGCACTATGCCTGTAGAGCGGTACTGGTTCGCCTCAGGACCAAAAGCAATCATGATCTCCATCTTGAACTCCTTAAGCAAACAGAAGGCACTGGCCTGAAGGGTCGGCCGCATGCTGCATGGGGGCGGGACTGGACGCAGGTGACATCACTCCTGGCTCGTGCTTGACAGCGCCAGCCTTGAGGATTCGGTTCGCGGCCGTGAAGACCCGGCTGGCGCTCTTCTTGAACGCCTCCCGGGTGCTGCCGCTACCAAGCCATGCTTGCACATAGCCCCGCGCTTCCTCCAAACCGGGTAGGCCTAAAGCCGAGCAGCAGAGAAATGCGGTGGCCTCAGCCTCCGCTTCTCGAATGCTCTTGTCCAGCTCGAAAAGACGTGCGAACTCCGCCTCCTTGGCGTGGAGAATGCAGTGCGCCAATTCGTGGAACAGGGTCTTGTGAGGCAACTTCGCCAACGGCGAAATCGACACTTCCTTGCTCAACGGGCTGGCATAACCTTGCGTGTTCCCGCTCACCATTTCAAAGGGCACTTCCGTGACCTCTAAAACGGCCAGCGCCTGAGCTTTGTCCCATCCGCAGACAGGTGTCTCGGGCGGCGAGTATGACGGGCAGTCTCCGCGCTCATCGGGTTCGGTTTGCGAGTAAGCAAACCAGTTGTTGCGTATGACGAAGATTCGCTTGCTCCTCGTTTCCGAAGTAGCATCCGCATCGCCGTCTTTGGCATCACCCCGAGCCTTGTCGCCCTTCACGGTGACGGGCATCCATAGGCCTAGGGCTTTTTGTCCCTTAGCCACCTTGCGCCCCTTTTCCTTCCACGCGTGAAAGCTGGAGATCGGCGATATCGGCAGACCGCGATCAACCAACTGCATCATGGCCAGAACCTGGTTGCCCAGGCTGTACTCGTGGAATGCGCTGTAGTAGGTCCCCAGCACGCCTGGATCCGTGAGGATGGAGTCGAACAGCTTCGACCAATCAGGGCGCCAGGGCTCAGGCGTTTTCGTTTCCATAGTCTTCTCCAAGAAGAGCGGAGAAGCCCCCTTGCGGGGTGCTATCCCCGCAAGGGTTGATGGTTTACTTCACGATGTCGAACTCGCCTTGCCGCTCGCCTTGAAGGGGCGGCTGGTTCTCCAGGCCGTCCAAAGAAGGCACTTCACGTGCGCTGCGATTTCCCGCTGACGCGCCTGCCGGAGAGGCTGGCGTGACGATCCCCGATCCATCGGCGCCCTTGCGGGCGGACCGACGCTTCGGAGCAACGCCAGCTTCTGTGAGTTGACGCAGCGTGGCCTGAATCGATTCCATCTGCTCAGCCTGCGCCATCACGGTGCTGGCAAGGAACGAGATCTTCCCCTCCAACGACATCTCAGCGTCAGTCTTTGCGGAGGCGGCCGAAACAGGCACTGGTACTTCCTGAACTCCAGCAGCTACAGCGCCTGACGGGGCCGAAGGTGCGGGTACAGGCAGAACGTCAGAAAAGCCCGCGAGGCCTTTCTTCATGCTGTTGACTATTTCGACCAGTTGAAGGACGGCGTTTTGGGCCTCCTTCGCCTGTTCGAGCCTCGCCTTTTCTTTGGCCACTGCCTCGGCTTTAAGAAGCGCCTCCTTCTCGACTTCGAGCTTCGCCTTCTTTTTCGCGTACAGACCCGCGAAGACCCCGGCGATGCGATCGAAGAGGTAGAGCACAGACCCAAGCAGAGCGATAGTGAACAATATTTCTTGAGTAGACATGGAATACCTCTTTGAGTTGAAGAACCCAACAGGCACACCACTCCCCATCGGGAAGTGTGTCCCCGATGGGTAGGTTTAAGCACCAGGAGCCTGGCACATAGATAAGCTGTATGCCTGACGGCGGGACAGCGGGCCCCTTCTCACCAAGCCATTACGGACATGGATCAGAAATCGGTTTTTCGAAGCATCCTCGCCAAAAGATGCTCGGAAAAACCCCCTTTGCAGGGGGTTAAGAAGTCTCTGACTTTTCAGCCACAGCTTCCGAGGTAGCCACAGCATTGCAGACTGCTCATCACCGTCTCGGGCAATGCCTGCAGCCGCACTTGGCGGTCAGGATCGCTGTAGTCCAGGTCATTCACTGGGTGGCCATTCGGCTTACCGATGCCGTTGCTTTCACCGTTGTCCACAGCGAGCACCGAACCCAGTTCAGCGTTGGGCCTGTAGGTCGTCAAACCTTTGAGCCCACCTGACCAAGCATCCATGTAGACCGACTTGAAGTCCTCGTAGGGGTAGTCAGCCGGTATGTTCACCGTCTTGCTGATTGCGGCATCCACCATGGGTGTCAGCACATTCAACATCTCGACGTGCGCAGCGACTGCCAGCGTCTGCGAGCTCTCGAAGTAGTCTGGCAGTTTCTCGATGTCGCCGCCCAGCTCTTGGTAGCGCAAAAAGGCTGCGTTCAACACGGCCTCCTCCCTGATGCTCCCATCTGCTTTTCCGATGCGGCGAATTTCCTTGAAGCTGAATACAGGCTCACAACCACTGGAGCAGTTGTTGCCGAATGTCAGCGACCCGGTGCCGGCTGGGGCCAGCGCCAGCAGGTGACTGTTGCGGATCCCATGTGCGCGAATCTGCTGCTTGATTCCTTCGGGCAACTGGCTGGCGAAAGTGCCCTCCATGTCGTCCCTTACACCTTCAAGGTACAGGTCAGCGTCGAACAGCGGGAATGAACCGCGCTCCATAGCCAGTTCCGAGGAGCCGGCGTACGCAGCATCACGGATCGTCTCCTGCACCTTTGCAGCAAATGCCCTGCCCTCGGCGGAGGAGTATTTCAGGCCCATCATGATGAGTGCATCGGCCAGGCCAGTGAAGCCTATGCCGATCCGTCGTTTGGCCTTCGACTCGGCCTCTTGCTCCGGCAGTGGCCAGGGCGTCAGGTCGAGAACATTGTCCAGCATGCGCGCCAGGACAGGCGTGAGCTGGGCCAGTCTATCGAAGTCGAATTCAGGCTCGCCTTCCCACACCGTACGTTTCACGAAGCGATGCAGAGCCAGGTGGCCCAAGTCGCAACAGCCGTACGGAGGCAACGGTTCTTCACCGCAAGGGTTGGTCGCTGTGATCGCTTCGCAGTAGCGCAGATTGTTGTCCTCGTGGATGCGATCCAGAAAGAGTACGCCTGGCTCCGCCCGCGCATATGTGCCCTGCATGATGGCGTCATACAGGTCACGGGCGCGAACCGTGCGGTAGATCCACTTGCCATCGCTACGCTGGACTACTCCAGCGGCGATCTGCGTAGGGGACGGCATCGCGTCATGAACGAGGTCGAACCTGCCATCGGCCACTACAGCTTGCATAAGCTTGTCGGTCACGCCCACGGACAGGTTGAAGTTGCGCAGCGGCCTAGCATCCAACGGGATAGAAAGATCCGACACCTTCTTGCACGAGATGAACTCGAAGATATCGGGGTGGTCGCAGCGCATCACCCCCATCTGAGCACCACGACGGGAGCCTGCAGAGATGACGGTTTTGCACATCGAATCGAATATGTGCATGTAGCTGATGGGCCCACTGGCGTAGCTCTTCGTAGAGTTAATCCAAGAGCCCTTCGGACGTATCACGCTGAAGTCGTAGCCCACACCGCCGCCAAGCCGCATAGTTTGCGCGGCTTGGCGAGCGGCCTCCATGATGCTGGGTACGCCATCGACAGATTCGCAAAGCGAGTCCGATAGGGGCTGCACGAAGCAGTTGACCCACGTCGCTTTAACACCTGGTAGCCCGGCAGACGCGTTGATGCGCCCGCCGAGGATCGTGAAGTCGAGTGCTTCGCGAAACCTGGGTGCCCATTCCTCGGGCGTGTGCTCGACGGCAGCAAGGCCGTTGGCCACACGATCCTTCACTTGCTCCGGCGAGGTCTCTCCGCCGTGCGCGTACTTTTCAAGCAGCACTGCAAGCGAGATCGGTTGGAGCTGAGTGGCCTGGATGACGCCAGTGCAGCTGTCTGCAGCTTTGGCGATTGTTGCGATTTCCATGGTGCACCTCCTAGATCAAGAACCCAGCAGGCACACCGACCCCAGCAGGGAGAGTGTCCCCACTGGAGTGGACAGAACCGGAAACCCGGCTACGAATTGAAAATGCCGTTTGTCTTGCGACGGGGTGGCAGCCCTTTTGAATGCCATGGTCATGAGACCTCGGCTGCAAATGCGATTTGCCATTTGGCGAACTCCTCTCGTGGTTGCAGACACCCCATACAGGGCCTACCGCAACCCCCAGCAGAGCTAGAGACTGGGGTAGGCCCTGCATGAGGCAAGACGTCCACATCGACTTGAGAAGATCGTGACATCTAGGCGCCGCACGCAGCGCCTAAGCCATCAGAGTTTCCCCCTGGCTTCTCTGGAATTTCAGTTCTCCAGCGCGAACTTTAAAACTCAGGGCATAGCCACAGAGCTTTGAAAGCGGCTTTCCAGATGCCACCGTTGGCGATGGAATTTGGAAAACCAGCCCCCGAGGGGGCACGGTTTATTCATAGCGCGTCGGGCAATGCCTGCCTCCTCGCTTTATCTGCTTCACTTGAAGCGTGCATCTTGGTCCACACCCTCTGCATCAGCCCCGCCGCAATGTCTGCGTAGGGGCCGAGATAGACAGGGGGTGTAGAGCCAGCGCGGTACATGCGGGCAACCGTTGCCACGTGTTGATGAACGCCCTTGTCGGTATTCATCCTGCGGATCAGGAACGCCCTGTAGTCGCCATCAAACCCAGTAGGCGGCGCAAACGCCGAGCTGCTACCGGGCGTGGTGTCGATCTTGTTGAAGTTGATCACTCCGTACACGATGAGCTCCCTCACGCGGCTTTGCCGAAGACTTGCTCCAGCATCGCGCGGCGAACCGCTTCGAAGCTGGGGAACCCTTTGGCACCATCACGGTTGAGAACATCCAGCCAGTCCAGCGACTTCTGCCCCTCAGGAATTTCGCCCTTGGGTGTGATCGCCATGGCTTTCTTGTTCATCGCCCACATCCTTCCCACAAGCGCTCGGGAGGCCTCTTGGCCATGGCCTTTGGGGTGTTGCTCCGAGGGGCGATCCTTGTCACTGAACACAACGATCAACTCCACTTCATCAGGAGGCACGAAGTGCTCCATCATCGTGGCGTTAACCGTGGCCCAGACAGGGATACCCATACCCTCGCTTGCGGCATAGGCGGTCTCGATCCCCTCTGCTACACCCAGGACCTTCCCCGGCTTCATGAGCCGAATGGCCCCGCCCAAGATCTTCAGATCATCGGAATAGGCCATGAGCTTCTTGGCTTCCGCAACATCCGCCTTGCGGCCGTCCTCATCGAGGTACGTCCGGTGGAGAGTCACAGGGTCTCCTGTGGCGGATTGCACGACGGCGACCATGGCAGGGTGGAACCCTGTGATCCGGTCCCCGTCGCTGTATGCCAGCCTGGGATGAAACATCACCGAAGGAGACTTAAGCGGTGCAAGTCCACGTCTTGCCAGATAGAGCCTCAAGGGCTCGGCGCTGGGGTGGGACATGGGCACAACCCGCTGCATCGTCTTGTTGAGAGACTCGCGTTTCTCATCATTGCTCCGGGTCGGCTTGGCCACTTTCTTCGGCGGTAGCTGGCGCTGCACCGGTTCAGTGAAGCGGTGACTGGAGTCACCCGTCAGGAAAGCCATCACAGCTTCCACCGTTTGCCTCCTCGTCCAACCGTTTGCCCACTCCAGGACACTGAATCCATCGTGGAAGTGGCCGCAGGTATTGCAGATAGCTCTACCGCTTTCGTGGTAGTTCTTGAAGACTCGAAATCCGTCAGTACCTCCATGCACGGGGCAGGGGACGTGACGCTTGCCCTCTTGGTTCAAGGCATCTGTCAGGCTTGGGGCCAGGGTTCTCAAGATGGCGTCCCAGCGCCCACCGGCTAACGATCTCGCCTTGTTCCAATACTGTGTCCAATACTCTTTCCATTCAGCATCGGTTCGTTCACGAAATTGCATGGCTACTCCTAGTTTGACCCCGAATCGGGGCATACCAAAACGCCCAGTGGGACATTTCGGTATGCCCCGACTCGGAAGGAAAGCCAGCCGATACACCGCCCCAACCGGGATGGTTTCCCGGCTGGGACGAAATTGCGGCGCTGCCGCTAGATGGATTGACGACTACGCAGCACGCTCACAGCTACGTCCCTTAGAAGACGGTTCGCGTAGGGTCGCCGTAAGCCTCGTCGTGGCCGCCGTGGGCAGGCCCTTCGGGGCGCTCATCGTCATCCTGTTGAGGTTGACTCTGAGGCCCAGTCGGCGCGGCATTGCGACGCGCCAAAGAAGGTGCATCGGCGCTACGAGGCGCAACCCTTGCGTGCAGTCGCAGCTCCTGTGCGTTGATTTCCGTGGTGATGCGCTCCTGCTCATCACCGTCCTTCCAAGCTCGATGGCGCGTGACGCCCTCGACGTACACGGAGTCTCCCTTGCGGAGGTTCTTTTCCGCATAGTCAACGTCGCCATTGCGCAGGATCACGCGATGCCAGGTGACAAGATTCCTCCATTCGTCGGTCGCCTTGTCTTTCCATGACTCGGTCGTTGCCACATTGAGAACCCCGATCCTGAAATCGCCCCTTTGGATGATTTCAGGATCTCGTCCGAGGTTGCCGATGATCGTTTGCTTGTTGAGCGAAAAACTCATTTTGAATCTCCAATGAGAGGCCGAGAGGACTCCCTACGGGGTTAAGGTCATCATTTCAGGCTGGCCGTAATAGCCATCTGAGCAGCACGCCATGATTTAGCAGGTCGAGAAACGAGATGCCGGTCTTGCCACGTGAACGTGCCATCCGTGTGTTGGTGGATGAAGCAGCCCTTGTAGCCTTGAGTGACGGCGCATAAAACGAGTTTCATGCGGCCTCACATGCGTTCGAGACGGCGGACCCGTGTCGGAACCATGACCGTTGCCTCAACGACCATGTACTTTTCAATTGCACTGATGAACTCATTGCGCACGCGATCGCAGGCTCGGTCAAAGGACAGCACCAGGTCTGCGCGATCCTTCAACGCGGTCAAGGACATGTCCATGAAGTCATCCATGGTCATGCCTTGGTCTATCGAACTGCTTTTGGTACGAGTCCAACGAAGCGGCGCTTTGAGATTCCTCCGGTCGGCCCTGCAAAAGCCACATGAATGGCTGGCTGGGCTGACCAGTTGATAGTTCAGCTTGCCACACTTGGGACACGTGCTCTTGTAGCCAGGATCGTAGATCTCAGACTCGAACAGTACCAAATATCCACCCGAGCGCCCATTAGTGCCAATGGTGTAAGCGCCACTCATTTCGCGCTCGAAATCACGGATAGGCCAGATAATTTCGTCCCAGTACCCTTCCACCGAGATAAACTCGAAGGCTTTGTCCAAAGCAGATCCTGTCAAACCAAGTCGGTTGACCTTCACACAATTGGCATAGCTTGTAGAGCGATTCACAGAGGACATCGTGTAGTAGCGGTAGTGATCCAGCAGGAACTTCGCCACCGACTCTTTGCTCCGTGTATCGATTTTCTTTTCAAAAAACATGATTCCTCCACTGAGAGAGGAGACATGCTTCCCCAAAGGGGAAACAAGCCCCCAAGGGTTAAGAAAGTGATTTATTTGCTGCTTGGGGAAGGCGAGCTACCTCTTTTGATCCAAGGCCATTACGGCGGAGGATGAAAAACTGTTTTTCGGCAGGCACTGCGTGCAATGTATGCTGAAAAACAGCCCCCACTGGCCGAAGCCATGGGGGGTGTTTACGGGCCATCAGGCCGTGGTGAAAAGATCGCGGCGCGTCGGGTTGAGCTGCGTTCGCATTTCATCGTACGTGCGGTTGATCAGTTCCAATGGCGCGCCAGAGTAGCGCGCCTCCAGCCTGATGACGATCTCATCAAGATCGACCATCTCGCGGCAACTGCGCATGCTCGCCAGCTCGTTGTCCAACTCTTGCTCCGCTCTCGACTTGAGTCGATCCTGGTGCTGGGGTTGGGCTTCGCTCTGGGGGGGGCGAGGAGTCCCAGACCTAGTGGATGCAGGCGCTGGTTGGGGCGCTGGCGTTCGAGGGGCCGCTGCAGGCCTCACGGGCGAAGCGGTCCGTTGCGGTCGCTCTGCGGGAGGTTGCGGCGCTCTCTCCGTAGCCTCGCGCTCAGGACGTGGGCCTTGAGAACCACGGGAAGCGGGCCTGCTTTGGGCAGGCTGTCGAGCCCCATCGTTACCGTCGCCAACCTCCACAGGTGGAAGGTTGTCGAATGCGGGCGGTTCATAGAAGCCGTCCGCTGCTTGCTCCAGCTTGATCCCTTGCTTCACCCCCATCAGGTCAGCCTTGTCGAGCTGCAGTGCGATCTGCAGTTCAGCCGACATCGGTAGTTGCGAGTTGCACAGGAGACGGATAAGCGTCTTCTTGCCCATGGGCACAGGATGAGTGTCCCAAGGCGTGGTGTTACCTCTCCGCTTCGCAGCCGCATAGCCGCGAGTCGCGTCGCGGATCGCGTCAACGTCGAGCTGATGCTTCATCACAAAGGTAGGCGTCCCATCGCGCAGCAATGCCACGGCATAGTAGCCAACGACCTTCCCTCGACTGCTGTCTGGGGCTGGGAAGTTTCCTTCCCCTGCCATCGGCTTGTGCACCAACCTGCGAGCCGCACCCAAGTCATAGTCGAAG
This sequence comes from uncultured Comamonas sp., assembly GCA_963520865.1. Lineage (GTDB taxonomy): Bacteria > Pseudomonadota > Gammaproteobacteria > Burkholderiales > Burkholderiaceae_C > Comamonas. The sequence continues at coordinate 36,941 of CAUQST010000023.1, read as the reverse complement.
AAGTCGTTGATCCGGACCTCATGCGCAAAGATGTCGCGCACAAGGCCGGAATTGCGAACGAGCTTCATCAGGCCCTTGTAGCCTGGAATCAGCTGGCATTCGTCTTCGTAGGGCACCAGGAATGCCTCGCCGTTTTGATGCAGCTCCAGTCCAAGCTGCGACGCCTGTACCACGGCTGCCACAACGCTGATCGGCTGGCACTTTGCGAGCGAGTCATTTTTGCGGTAGGCCGTGAGTGCGACACGCATGATCCGGTCCACGGAAAGGTGGTTCGGCAATGCGCGCTCGATCGCACCCTTGTGCTTTTCCAGTAGCCGAGGGAAGTCGAGGTTGTAGATTTCAGCGCTGGCTCCGCCCGCGCCGTTCGAGGCGCGGCGGATGCTTCCCATCAATTGAGACATGGTGTTTCTCCTAAAAATGGGGAACACCACCCCATGCAGGGTGATGCTCCCCGCGTGGGCTTCAAAAAGGCCTCAAGGCCCGCTGATTTTTCTGCAGGCCTGGCCCGCGCTTAGATTGCCTCTTCCAGGACGCTTCGCGCGTACCAAGAGGGAACCTCGATTACTTCCGAATCATCAAGCTGGTAGCTTGGCCAGCGGTCGTTTTCACGACACCACTGCAGCAGCTGCAAAGCTGTCCGGTACTTCTTTCGCCCAACCTCCATCGTGACGGGGCCAACCTCATAGGAGGCCACGCCATGGGGGTACGAGCTTTCCACCGGGATGAGAAAGAATGGGATACGGCGGCCGAGCGCCTGGCTGATAGCGTCCGAGTAGAACGCTGCCTGCAAGTCGTAGCCTCGGTCACCAATTTCCCGTGCGAACTTCGATCTAGATGCGTTCTGGGCCGACTTCAAGTCGGCAGCCGCGATGATCTCTTCGGTTATCTCATCGAAAATCAGCAAATCTGGTCGGATGCGGCACTCAACGCCGGTATCTTCATCAGTCCAGAAGAAGCTTTTCTCACGATAGCTGTTGCGGATCTTCAAAGCGATATCATCTCGCTCACTCAGCGCGGCGAACATTCCTTCGATCGACTCCTTGTCGGCTTCAGAAATAATCGTTTTGCCCGGGTTTTCTGCATCCCAAGCTGCGCTGTTCTCCTTACCCAAAGTCGTCCGAAGATCGAACTTTGGCTTGACTACGAACTCAGCTGCGAAGCGCTCTGGCTCAAGAACCTGCGTATGAAACGCGGTTCCGAATTCCATTGCAGGCGTAACCTTGCGGCCACGTTGCAGATCAGCGTAATAGTGCTTGGGAGAGTGAAGGAGCGAAACAAGTGCCGAATGCCCTACCACGGCTGGGTCGCTGTGGTATTCGTCGGCGGGCATGTCGATGAACATGCTCAAATCGTCAGACATAGAGTACCTCCAAGAGGACGAGGCACTCCCCCTGCGGGAATGCCCCGACAGGGTTAAAAAGATCACTTTCGTGACAGTGTTTGCTGAATGCCATTTGGCGGGGCAGCGACCCATTGAAGCTACTCGATTACCGAAGTAGCATGCAATTCTCTCGTATGAACCCGGCATCTGGCTCATACGAGAGAACTACCGCCTCGCGCCACGGCGGGCGCGCAGGCGGCGTCTTCAAGCATGTTTGAGAACCTTCCCTGCTTTTCGCACGGCATCACGCACTGCGGCGCGCAACGCTGGAGAATTCTCCTCGCCGGACTTGAGCCTGGCATGGAGTTCAACTGCGGAACGACGAGGAAGCGCTCTCATAACAGCGCTAACAAGTGGATGCTTCTCTGGCTCGTGTGTTTTCACGGCGCCTCCATCAGCGACGCATTGCGCGGATGAGAGGGCTGCTGATCACGAGACCAGCCACGATGCAGCAAAAAAACGGAAATACTAGATCCATGATTGACCCCTGTGATGGTTGGAAAACCCCACAGAGTGCTTCACGGGACTTTGAAGTCCGCAGCACCCCGCAGGCCAGAGAATTCGCTTTTAGAACTCTCTGGCCTGCGGGGTATCCACGGACTGAAATGGATCATGGGCCTAAGCCCACGATCCATTGAAAGTGATTACAGACCGAACGCCCGCACCACAGGACGGCTAATCACGTAGCCAGAAATGCAGCAAGCAACGAGAACGAGAGTCATGGTTTTTCCTTTGAGAAGAATGCCCAAGGAAATGCCACTCCCCCTTGGGAATCGCATCCCAAGGACGTTGAAACCCATCCGAAGATGGGAACTGCATCGCTTGTCCTGTGAGACAAGCAATGTTTGGCACGCACGAAAACACAAGAACGCCATTACGACGTTAGAGATTTTGGTGGGTGAAAAACCGGCCCGCATCACGCGGGGCGGGAAGAGAAGCCCTTCTGGGGTCAAGCTCTTCACGTTGATGTGCCATCAAAGGCAGGATTGCAGCGGACGCCCATCAACATCCCAACGGGATGAAGTCCAGGTCTTACTCGCGCTCCCAATCCAACTGCAATAACCCGCAGCATGAGGGTTGGGAGCTTCGCTCCAATCGTTGCTAGGCAACGTAAGAACACGCATTACGGTGTTCGATAAAAGTTCAACAGAACAGCTTTTGCCGCACTGGTTGTTCACCTGGAACAACTACTGGATTAGTCTGATGAGGCCAGCTCCGCATACAAGAGGACGGCGTTACGCACATCGCTCAAAGGTGGCCCGATGGTACCGTCGAGTTCTCTGGGATGTCAACAAGCGGGGGGAGCTTCACCACCTCGCAACTCTTTTCTTTGAACAACTGCGGAATTGAAAGCTTTTCGCCCCATTTTTAACAAGGCTGCTTCGTACCATCCTCAGACCGTTGTCCAACCCTAGGAGTACATATGGCTGAAGTGACCGAAGCCACTGCCCAAGCTCAAACCGAGGCGCCTCAAGCCTCCGCGGAGGCCTCACCCAAGCCCCAGCGCGCGCCCCGCTCGCCCCGCAAGCCGCAAGCAGCTGCCACCGATACCAGCGAGGCCTCATCGCCATCCGCGACGAATGCTCAACCATCCACCCAAGAAGGATCCAAGCCCCAGGCCGTGGCCAAGGCTGGCGAAGGCGCGCGCCGCAACCGCGATCAACCGCCCTTCGAGCCCTGGTATGTGAAGCAACAGAAGCAGCGCCTGCAGCGGATGAGCAAGGAGTCGATGCCATTCCTTAAGCAGAAGCTCAAGCTGCAGACGCGTCACGCTCAGGAGATGTACGAGCGAGCTCACGAGCTATGGTCAGAAACCGTCATCACGCTCAGCGTCACCATGCGCAACTTCAAGCGTGAAGAAGAATGTCTCACGGTGGATGCCGAGGTCGATCGCCTCATGGGCATCTGCTCGGATTCCATGAAGCAAGAGATAACTCGCCTGAAAACCGTCGCTGACAACAACGGCGTGGACCTGGATGGCGCAACTGATGTTGAGTACACCCACCCGATGGAGTACGAGATGCAGATGTCGTCCCCACGCGAGCGGCGGTTTCACGAGTTGCTGCTGCTCCTGGACAAGCTGTGCATCTGTCTGGATATCCTCTGGATGGCCACGCTCATTAGCGACCGTGCACGCAGCAAAAGCGCCTACGACGCGAAAAGCCTTCTCCTGCGCACTTGCGGCAAGGCTCGCATTCTGGTGTTTCGTGCCCAAGCATCTGCGCAGCGAAACGGCGTACCTAACGCAGCTGACCCCCGCAAGGGCACTCAACTCGAACCCGGGGCCGAGACGCCAGTAGCAGCTGCCACCGATGTCGAAGCGGATCCCGCTCCAACTTCAGTTGCTGCTCCCTCGGCGGAAGCAGAGCCTGCACTGGCGGTCGCCTGACGCACTCGTGGAGCTGAACAGCTTCCAAGAGAGAGCCGTCCTCACGCCGGGGCATTGCACCATCCTCGCCTGCCCCGGCTCAGGCAAGACCCGCGTACTCACAGCTCGCGCTGGCCACATCATCACAAACAACGAGCTGGGCCGTCTGGCTGCAGTCACCTTCACTCGCGATGCGGCCACTGAGCTTCTTTCGCGCATCATGGCATCCTGCCACTCCGATCACGCGAGGCGCATCGCTGTCGGAACGTTTCACTCCCTCGCTCTCAACCAGCTTCGTCGCAACAGCCGAGGAAAGATGCCGCGCCTTATCAATGACGGTGAGCGCATGGCCGTCCTCAGACGTTGCTGGAAGGACTTCGCCCCGAGCCTCAGGTTTGAGGATGTCATCAAGCAGGTGGACCAGGCCAAAGGATCGGTGACCCCATACGTTTTCGAAGACATCCTCATGGAGAGGATCTTTAAGGCCTATGAAGATGCACTTGCTGCGGACCTCGCGATGGACTTCAGCGATATCCTTTTGCGCGCTACCAGGGGGATGCTCGATGGATCGATCCAGCCTCTCCCTATCCGATGGCTCCTGGTGGACGAAGCCCAGGACATGGACGCAGTGCAGATGGAATGGATCCTGGCACACGGGAGGAACGGCGTTCAGATAACGCTAGTTGGGGACGACGACCAAAGCCTTTACTCGTTCCGCCACGCGCTTGGCTACGAGGGGCTCCAAGACGTTTCGATGGCCCTCAACTCGGTCGATCTGTCACTCCCCGTCAACTACCGGTGCGCTCCGAACATCCTGATGCACGCCGCAAAGCTCATTGCGTGTAACGCCAACCGCGCAGCGAAGAACATCAAGGCCGAGAAAACTGAATTGGGCACCATCAAGGTCTTCCGGCGCGCAGACCGAATGGATGAAGCCACCGCCCTTACCAAGGCGATCCTTGGTATCGAACCCGGGTCAGCACTTGACACCGATCCGAACGCCCTGGCCATGAGAAATTTCGACCCCAAGTCCATGGGTGAATGGGCAGTTCTCGCGCGCACCAACCTCCTGCTCGATGAAATCGAGATTTTCCTAAAGTCGGCAGGGATAGAAGTGAAGCGAGCTGGGAGCAAATCGATATGGGAGCACGGCGTGGGCGCCGTTTACTCTGGCCTGATCCGCAGCGTCGCTACTGACTCATGGATGGGTATGGCCAACGCCATCTCGTTCTGCGGAGGCAGCAACTCCTGGGTCAACGAGCACTCGCGCGCCAACTGTGGCAATGTGCTGGCGCGGTTTGATGCGGCTATCGACTCTGCCCCAGATGATAAATCTCGTAAGCTGGCGGTCGCCCTGCGCGAGGGCTACCTATCTTGGTCCGAGCAAGCTCGCAAGAGTCGTGTCAACCTGGTCGTGTTCGGCATCACGGCGTTTCTTGCTCCCCACTGCAAGCCGCCGCAGCGCAGGCTGCTCACTATGATGCAGAAGATTTTCACTGAACGGCTTCAAGGAAGCCTGCTTCAACGCCTCAACATCCTTTCCAGAAGCGAGAAGGAGAAGGACGTTGAACAAGGTGTGGTGCACCTGCTGACGCTGCACTCTTCCAAGGGCCTGGAATGGGACAACGTGTGGATCGCCGGGTGCGAGGAAGGCACCCTACCCCACACCGACTCCACCGAAGAGGAAGAGCGTCGCTTGATGTATGTGGGGATGACGCGGCCCCGCTCAACGCTCATGCTGAGCAGCGCCATCTCAGAAGGGATGGAGTCGCGCTTCCTGGAGGAGGCGGGCTTGGGTGTACAAACAGCTCGATAGCGCTGGACCCACCACTCCCCACGTGTCGGCGGCGGTGGTGTCTCTCCAGAACATGCAGCACCTGGAGCCCGAAACTCTCACTTCGCAGTTTTCAGTCGAACACTGGCTCCGGAGATATTGAGATAGTCGCTCGCATACTCCGTAAAGGATTGCAGGTCACGACGGTTTAAATCTAACCCTTGAGCCTTGCAGGCATCAATGCACGCCTTGCGGTCCAGCGAAATCCAGCCGTCACCAGTCAGCGTTCCATCCATAGCTTTCACAATGGCCATGAACTTGTCAAACTTCGTCTCTTGGAAGGGGCTCTTGTGCTGCAATGGCTCGGCGATCAACGTTGACCGCTTTTGAGCTAGCGAAGGCTTGGAGTTTTGCCCACCGCTGCCTTGCGACGATTTGGATCCCTCTCCCGCCTTCGGCTTTGGCACAGCGGCCGGTTTGGAGTCCACCGGCACATCACCTTTCTGTCGCTCGGTTGCGGACGCGACCGGTTGCTTCGCTCCCGTATCTGGCCTGAGGGATCGTTTAGCTCTTGCGGGTGCTTGCCTCGGCGCATCCGGCTCTCCAAGGTCAGTGAATGCCACGGGGGCAGGCATGTCATCCATAGCCATTTGGGGAATCTCATCCAGGTAGGCTGGAGGTCCACCGTCTAGGTCCAATGTCCCCTGCTCGGCCGCCGCTACCTGGCCAGAGGCACGATTCTGGGAAGGCGCGGTCTCGCCCTGTTCGTGCGCGTGTGGATCGGAAGACTTGGTTGCTTGCTGCGCACTGGACGGCTGGTGTAGCGTGCCTTGGCTTTCGCCCTTGTAGCTTGCCTTGTGCAGGAGCGTATAGGTCGCTTCTGGATTGAGCCTAACAGCCTTGCACGGTTCTCCCTGGAACAGCGAATCTATGACCCGTACCATTGGCCGGTAGGGATCAATCCACAGCCACTGCTTGGACGAGCATTCGTCCAAGATGGCCTTGGCAGAAAGGCCATAGCCGCTGAACGCAACTGGCCACTTGAGGTGCACCATCTCTTCCTCATCGACCCGGGCGTCAGTTTCCCAGGACTTGGTGCCACTTTTCAGATCCTCCGCCAAGGCTTCGAGCAGCTCCCCCACCGCGCCATCAAACTGCAGTGTTGGTGGAGCACTGAGGTCAATTCCTTGGCGCTTCGCCTTCTTTACCGGTGCTGATAGCTCTGGCAGCGACCTCGGATCGACTTGTCCCGCTTGGACGACCTGGTCGTCTTGCGGCGACTCGGCTTCCTTTGGTTTGAGCTTCAACGCCACAGGTGAAGAAAGCCCACTTGTGCCATCGCCGGCCAAGGCCCCCTTGCGCACCGCCAGCTGGCGCTGCGAACCGTCTGCCTTGGTCACTGTTATGTTGAAGATCTCACCCGTCGTTGGGTCGATCTCCATCTGGGCCGGGGTGCGCACCCCAGAGCCTTCCGACGGCGCATGGGAGTCGTCGCCTTCATTCTTCGCGCCACTCGCCTTCGGCTTGGAGACGCGCGGCTTCTTGGGCGTAGCCGCCTGCTCAATCGCCTCTGATGCTGGCTCCTCTTCCCTCGCCACTGCAGCAGCGCAGCTGGGCTGTTCTTGAGGCTCCGGAGTCTTCTCGCGCACAGCTTCGACAGGCTGGGAATTCGGGCCGTTCGTTACCACTCCTTGAACTGAAGCAAGGGGCACTGAGGAAATCATCGCGTCGTCTTTCAGACGCACACATGTGAGAACGACCCTCTTGTTGAACTTGGCCTCCAGAACCTCTGGAGCGACCTTCCAAAAACGATCGCCGTCCTCATGATCTCGCAAGAAGGCCAAATGGCGTTCCACAAGCATGTCTAGGACTCCATCGCCGGTGCGCGGCATACCTTGCGCCCCATCTTCTCTGACCTTACTGGCGATCTCATCGCCTGCCGCTGGCCATACCAAGAAGATCGAACCGTCAATGTTCCAAACGCGAGCGCCTGGCTCGTTCACCTGCCAGACACCCTCGCGGATCAAGCGTCGCATGATGTCGGTCAAGTGGCGTTCCACCGGCACCCCGAGCTCGTATCCAGCCATTGCAACGCCAAGTGACTTCATGTCACGCTCGACGCTTGCCTGATCCGATTTCACTACCAGGTCGTAGAGGGGGTTCCGGGCCCCGGGATTTGCGTTAAGTGACTCCATGAGCCACACCACCAGTTCAGTTCCGCCCTCGTCGATCCACGCCAGCGTCTCTGAGCCGATGATGCGATCGGCGATCAGGTTTGACAGCACCACGTGCTGCTTGGCACGCCCTACCCGCCAATCAAGGAAATATGCAGAAATCTTATTTGCAGAAGCCCAGTCCGACAGGTTCTCAGTCAGAGGCTTCCAAACTTTGGTGCGATCATGACTTGTCACCACCAGGTCGATAGCTGGTTTGCCCACGTCATGGCACAGGCCAGCAACAAACGCCGTGAGCTGCCATCGAGGCTCAATTTGTCTGCGCTGGGCTGGCGTCTTTCCAAGATCCAGAAGCAGCTTGTCGCTAGCCTGCGCCGCCCACAAGCCGACCTCGATCGAGTGACGAAGCAAGCCCCCCGCGCCCCGGTGATGGTGGGCCTGTGATGCGGGCAAAAGGTGGCAGTAGGAGACAAAGCGCCGAAGCACTCCGAGGTAGTGCTGCTCGTAGAGCGGCTTGCTCACGGTGACCACCCGAGCCAGCTGTACCAATAGCTCGTCCTGAGACTGGATCAGGCGCTCCGGTGCAACTGCCGGCAGGCCTTTGACGAAAGGCGGATAGCGCGGGACTTCGAGGTCGATTTGGGTCGTGTCGACCTTCTGAACCGTAGCATCGCCCGTCGAGCCCCACCAGGAACGCAACGTTTTGAACAGGCTCATTGTGGATTTAGCCGATGGGGTTGGTCCCGCAGTGGGGACAGCGACTTGTCAGGTAGGACCCAGCGTCATGTATGTATTGCCCCTCACATCCGCCACAGCGGATAAAGTTGACAATTTGGGTGCGCACGTCACGGAGCGCAAAGTAGGCAGCATTGATGTCCAGCTCGCCCAGGATCTCCCGGTGCGCACGCCAGGATTGGAGCAGGTGTTCCGGCTTGCTGGAGGGCTCGCCGAACAATTGCAGGTGGACACCGACGAAGGCTGATAGCGTAGCCGCCTCGGTGCGGTTCGACATGAACGAGAGTGACGACTCGGGTAGTTTGCCCTTCCGAGGGATGTCGTGGTGGATGTCGCGCCACAGATTTCTCAACTGCGGAATCGACAAACCGGTCAGCGAGTGAACTATGGTGAGCCGAAGCTTTGCTTCAATGAGATCTTTGGCCACCACCCAAGAGGCGATCTGCTCAAGCATCTTTTACCTGTCACCTTGCCAGGGCACTGACGAGGTAGCTTGCTGCAGCGACTGGCTTGGTCTTGCTGGTTTCCAGAATTCGATCAAGCGCGGCCGTGTCCACGCGAAGCGTGAACATAGTTATCGGAAGAAGCTGAGAGAACTGCTCGATCTCGGCGTTGGTCATGTCTCCGATGCGTTTCAACATGGTGGGTGAAAGCCCCGTGGTAAGCCCACCTTCGGGCTTTTTCGCGGCTTCACGGGCTTGCAACAAGAAGTTACGATTAAGAATGGCTGCGTCCTGCATGGCTGCTAAAAGATACAAACTGCAAAAATCTGTAAATGCAGTGTATCAAAAAGCTCGCCAAAACGTCACTTTTTGACTGAAGCTCCTTAAAAAAGATGCAAAAAAGTAACTTTCCTGGGTCACATGAAGCAGACCCTAGTGAAGCTCCAAATTTCGGCTCCATAGCGATCGGCGAGCGCCTTCGCGCTTGGCGAAGGAGCATGAGGCTCACACAGAATGATCTCGCTACACAGCTGGATGTGAACAAAGCAACCCTTCGCAGATATGAATTAGGACTTAACGCGCTCACAACTTCGCACCTAACCCTCCTCTATTCACATGGCGTCAATATGAACTGGCTGCTCACCGGCGAAGGGGGCATGCTGAGAGCGGACAGTCCCCCCCCCCTTGAGGTCAGCCCTGCGGAGAAGAAAATCAATGAGCTCGCCGAAGCCCTGCGCAAACTGCGCGAGGAAGCTCCAGAGAAGTTTGACCTCCTCACAAAGGGCTTTGTGCTGCGTTGTAGGGAGGCCCTTCACCTGGCCATCCTAGAGGCCCGTTATGGCAAAAAGACGGGCTGGGATGACATCGTGAAACCAGGTGTCGGAATGGACAGTCCGGCTGATGCGAGCATCGCCGACATCCTTTCAGTGCCCGTGCCGTCTTCAAAGGACGCGGACCCGTCGGAAGAGTAGCGCTAGCGGCACACGTTGATGTCCGCCGTGTTGAGGACAGGCAGGCTATCGGCCAGTACTGAAAAATAGTTTTGCCTCTGCCAAAGCCTGCGGTCACCGATCACGTATAGGCGCTTCTTCGCCCGCGAGTTGGCGACGTTCAGTAGATTGGGCTTACTTGCAGCCCAAGCCTTCGCCCCCGGCAGGCGCGGGTCCCCACCCAGCACAAGTATGACCACATCCGCTTCTTTCCCTTGTGCCGTATGTACCGTGCCCACCTTGCCGCCGTCAACGCTCATCTCGCGCGCGACGCGGCGAAGGTTCTGTGCGCAATCTCGGAAAGGAGAAATCATCGCAATCTCATTTGCATGGGCTCCGTTGCCGAGGATGCCCGCAACCAGTTTACGCAAGCAGGCCTCTTCTTCGACGATCCAATGGCCCGCCGCAACCACGCCCTGCACATCAAGCCATCCACTGGGTGGCAAGTTGTTTGGGGTGCCGGCAGGCTTGCCATGGACCATCATGCCGCCGTAGGCAATTGTGTTGCTGACCGTGAACATTGGCTCATCGCAGCGACGGTGAAGTCGCAAGGGGCATCCGACCCAGATCTTCTCGCCAGCTTCATCAGGAATGAAAGTGCCAAGACGTGCAGAGCGATCAGCCAAACTCTGAGCTGATACGCGGCTGGGGAGCCACCCGTCTTCGACCTTCAGCGTTTTTGCGAGCATGTCTTCCACCTCCACTGGTATGGTGGAGACGGGCTCAAGCTGGCGGGGATCACCCACGATGACAGTGCGGCGCGCACGCCAGATCGCACAAGCGGCATGCGATGGAGCGGCCTGCCCCGCCTCATCGATCAGCAGCCATCCGATTGCCTGGCCACCAACGCTGGCGAACATGCGCGGCATCGACGCGAAAGTGGTGGAAATCACAGGTACAACAAGACACAGCGAGTCCAGCGCCAGCTTAGCCAGGTCGTGCGGCATAGGCTTGCCATTCAACCAATCGCTTGCGAGCCCAAGGTTGGCGATCATCTGCGTAGGGTGCGACTCGATGAAGGCACGGTGAACGTCCAGGGCAGCCAGGAACACCTCTTCACGGGCTTTCAGCCATGCCGGGTGGGCCCAGGGCGAGGAATGCTCACGCTGCGATGGATCGACGTTGATCATCGGCCAGTTGGAGCCCAACTCGCTGATCGCCGCGCGCAACTTGGATTCGTGTGTTTCCAAGTTGGCCTCGGCTGCATCAATCGCTTCTGCCAGCAGATTCTGTCGCTTGGTAAGTGCTTCGATGTGTGCGTTGAGTTGCTCCATTTCAGAAGTGATCGCATCGAGTGCGGCTTGCTTGGCGATGGCAGCTTGGCGTGCTGCATGGCTTTCCTTAAGAAGCGCCTGGTTTCTCTCACCCCATTCCCGGGCGGCCAGCCCCAACGTCGCCATCCAAGCGAGTGCACCCGGCTTAGTCAGGGAATGGAGTTTCTGAGCCGTTTCTGCCCGGTTGACCGCCTCTACCGCAGCCCACAGGTCTTTTGTAGCGAGGCTGGATTGAACTCGTAGAGCCTGGGACACCGACTCCCGCTCGTAAAGCTGCTCCTCAATGTGAGTCAGTGCCGCTTGGTCACTGTTCCGTCGAAGCGTGATGTGGGCAACATGCTCAGGCAACTTTGACAGCGCCAGCATCTTGGCGCGAATTTGCTCTTCGCATTCCACAGCTTCCTTGAACTTTGCGGCAGCGTCATCCCAGGAAATGCGCGGCGACAACACACCTTGTTGAATGGAGCGCAGCAGCTCGCGCAAGCCGGGTGCCTTTTCGGAGTCAGGATCTGCGGAACGACTCTCGCCCCACCAGAAGCGGCTCAGGAACTCGCTGCGGTTCGAGCGCTTACCGAGGGGCGCGGCTATCAGACCCCATGCGGGCTTACCGATGATTCTCGACGCAATCTCGGGGAAGTACGACGGGTTGACTCGTTGAGACACGGCCTGGGCGCCCGGGAGCTCAAGAGACACGTTCTCGACGGCCCCGTTGTTGCTGGACGCTACGACGATCGAGGAGCCCTGAAGGGACTCGTGCATCTTGTAGAAGGGTAGCGACACCCCGGATAGTTTGAAGACCTGCTTGTCCGTGAACTTCCGCGTACGCGACTTGACCATCTGCATGGCTCGCTGGGTTACGACTGACGCTACCACGTCTCGCAACAGCGTCGTCTTACCGGTACCAGGCGGCCCGTTAACCGCGAACAGCCCAGCGTCATCGCCCAGCGTTGAGACGGCTTCGTTCACTGCCAGCTGCTGGCTGAAGACCAACGCGTGGTCCGAGGGCCACCTACCAACGGGGATCCTGTCCGGGCGGATGCGGTCGAGCACTACCTCGGCGCAATCCTCATCACGAACATCGACTCGATCAACTTCGAAATTTCCCGTGCCAGCCGCAATAAACTGACTCAGTCCCTTTCCTGCTTTGCCGGTAGAGAAGGCAGCCTCAGCACGACTGAGGTCCTCCACAAAGAAACTTGTAAGAATGTCCGGGGCACTGGGCTTGGCGGAGGAGTCGATATCTTGCGTTGCTACCCTGACGCGCACAGAACGAACACGCAGCGGAGCCCGCTTGTCGAAAGCGATCAAAGGGATGCCCAGACGCTCAGCCACCTCATGAGCGAGTTGCGCAAGCCAAGCCACTCCAGCAGGGCGCGCTTCCTCTCGCATGCATTCGACCTGGTCCGCTACCAGTTGCATCAGCGCCATAGAGAGCATGTCAAAGCCCGCATAGCCACTTCGAACCTCTGGAAGCGTGTTGCCTGGCACCGGAAGTCCCTCAAGCCGCGACACCCCGCCACTTAAAAGACTCTCGACATCTCCCCGCTCGCGGATCAGCAGGCCGCTCGCCCAGGCGGCTAGCGAAAGTGCGAATGTATGTGCGATGGGGTATCCATTGCTGTCCATCGCCAGATCGAAAAGGCGTGACCGAGCTCCCAATCGCTCCTGCCATGGGAGTTCAGGCATGGACGCAGCCGAGACGAGAAGGCGCGAGACTTCATCGACGGAGTAGATGCCGCACTGAGCGATGTACTGCCAGCGCCATCCGGCCTCGATCCGCTTGCGCTGGTGAGCGACATCCTCCCAAGGCATCACACTATCAATCGCCAGCCCGTACACGGGGGAAATCGGATCAGCTGCGTCGATGCGGGCCGCTTCAGCGGGCGTCAGGGCCTCGACCGTCTGCCACAGTTGAAAAATCGAATTTTTCATGATGCACCTTAGGCTCGACGCCTATTTACGAGACAGGTGGAGATGCCCTTTGACGAGGCCCTGCCCAACCATGTAATCAGGAAGCACGATCAGCGGCTCATAGGGTGACAGGCGAATGACCGTCGCGACGATCAGCCCCACGGAGTCTCTCCGAACTACAAGCAGCACACCCGCATCTTGGAAATGGAGGTAGTGGCAATCTTTGCCGTACTTGGCTTCAAACTTCGCCTTCACCTTCGGAAGCAATTCAGCGCGGACAAGGCTGGGATTGGGAAAGATGCGGGCGAACCAGCGCCAAGCAGCGGTCCATCGTGCGTCCGCCACGCTGCTTAAATCCGATTCATCGAGCTTGTCGCGCTTCTGGTCGATCCGTGCGACGTATCGATGCATGGCGTGCCGCGACAGCGAGACAGACTCGCCCAACAAAGGGCAGTCGATGGTGATACGGTCGAACTGCCTACCAAGGTCTTCTACTTCTTCACAAGGCACAACAGACTTCGGCGTCATTTCTGGCCAGCGAGCAACCTCTACAGTCGCCTCAAAGTATTTGGTCGCGAGGAAGGTGGCCGCATTGGCAACAGCTGCCTTGTCAGTCTTTCCGGACATGGTTTTCTTCAAGGCGTTCTTCGCGAGCGCCTTTCGGATGGCGCCGCTTGAAACGCAAAGCTTGACGCCATTTCCGAGCCGCCTTTCGCCGTGCACATGCTTGTGCTCAAGCAAGTAGTACAGCCCCTTAAGTTCTGCCAGGGCCCCGCGATCATCCTTATGGTAGGCATCGACCTCAAAGCTCAGGGAGCCGACCGTAGGTTGGGCCGCACCGTGCGGCAACCACTGCCACTCCACCAGGAATGCACCAGTGGCGCGTTCGCTGACGCGCGTGAAAAGCTTGTCCATGCTCACCGCCCGCGCTTGATAAGAGAGGTGATTCGATCCCGAAAGCGCGGCATCAACTTAGGTGCTTCGGTAAAGCCAAAGGGCCGCCCGGCATTGATCGCTCCTGCATCGTCCAAAGCGTGGAAGTGCTCCATCTGCGCTTCAGCCTTCTCGCGGATGAGCAGCTTCAAAAGCTCGGCAAGCTGGCCCCCCAGCTCGGAGTCCTCCATGTAGAGATGGCGAGCATTTAGGTTCGAGGCAACTTCCACACATTGCGAGATACGGTCCATGCGCTCGAAGCGGCGGATCTGCGCGGGCGGGAGGATCTTCCCAAGGATCTCAAGGGATTCCGGCTTCGTGCCGGGCAGGTGAGGCGACATGGATGCTCCAAACCCCGGAGGGCAAACGCTTGTGGCTCGCTGCCCGGATGAACAGCTCCCGCAAGACAGTTCCAATTTTGAACGAATTGCAGCGAATTGCAATACTTAATTGCACCTTTACGCCAATTAAATAGAACACCTAGAAGCGCACGCAGAGGTGTAACAATTATTGACACAAAGCAATTTTTTATCGGACAATTACGCGTCAATTTAAGAATCTATGAACGCTAATTCTTCATCCGAACAAGTCGCGATGCAGGTGACCAGTGGGCCTGCTGCGGAATTCATTTCAACTAGTTCCAAGGACGCGCCCGTAGCCACCTACATGAACGATCTGTTCAGGGAAGCTGCTCGTCGCGGAGCCAGCGATGTGCACTTCGACGACCAAGAATCAGATTGTCTCGTCCGCTTTAGGTTGAGGGGAGAACTTCAAGAGGAAGGCCGCCTCACTCTCGCCATCGGGCGTGAGGTGGACCGGAAGATTCGTTCCAGGTGTCGCTTTCCTTTGATCGAAACGCAAGCCCCCCAGGACGGAAAATTCGAGATGAGCGTTGACGGCCGCAACGTTGAATTTCGCGTCAGCATCCTTCCCCTGGCGCGGGGGCAGTCCATCGTCTGCCGCCTGCTCGACAAGAGTGAAAACCTGACCCCCCTAAGCAAAATGGAGATGCCAGCGGACATTCACGCGGCACTTCAGCGCGTCATAAGCCAGCCTCAAGGTATGTTGATGGTCACCGGACCAACAGGGTCGGGAAAGACGACCACGCTTTATGGCGTGTTGCTCCAGCTGATCAAACCGGCCGTCAAGATCATCACTATCGAGGACCCGGTCGAGTACCGCATCGAGGGACTCACGCAGGCTCAGGTGAACCCGAAGCTGACATTTGCCAAGGCATTGAAGGCGATGTTGCGGCAAGACCCGGACGTAATCCTGGTGGGCGAAATACGCGATGACGAGACTGCAGGTATTGCAGCTCAGTCTGCCCTTACCGGTCACCTCGTTCTGACGACTCTCCATACCAACTCGGCGCTCATGACACTCAGCCGCATGTTGGATCTGAAAGTGGACCCCAACGTCCTGGCTGCATCGATGGGCGGAATCTTGGCTCAGCGCCTAGTCCGAAGGCTCTGCCAGCACTGCCGGCTCGCGGCCCCGCTGACTCATGAAGTGGCTAAGCTCATCGAAAAATCGGGCGTGCCCGCCGAGACGATTTCCGCCCACTCCTCCTTGTACACACATAACCCCCACGGTTGCGAGCATTGCAAGAGCGGATGGAGTGGTCGCAAGGGCATCTATGAACTGTTGCTGCCCACGCAGGCTGTGCGGCTGGCGATCGAAGAGTCCAGCCTGAAGGATCTCGCCCGCGCCGCCGAGACGCAGCCGCAGTATCGGACATTGCTCCATGACGCGATGCTCAACGTGCTCAGTGGTGACACCTCCTTGGCAGAGGCCCTGGATGTCACCGGACGCGAAGTTCTTTGAACCCCTTGCTCAATATGACACTCCTCACAGAACGGCGACAAGCTCTCGCCACCCTTGCAGGCATCACCGCAAGCCTTGCACTCCCGTCAAAAGCAGCCGATTTGCCGGCGAAGGCCGGAACGCCTGTAACCGACGCTGGCGAGATGAAGCCGTACGAGGTTCTGAACCCTCCTATCAAGGGTGACTTGACCCGGGTTCGTCTGCTTTTTTCGTACGACTGTCCCTTCTGCCGCAACTATCACAATGGCCTGGTGCAATGGGGAGCAACCCTTCCAAAGCCTCTCAGCTTCGAGGCCACCCCGTTGATCACCAGCGAAGGCGAAAACGCATTTAACGCGGTGCTGGGCCGACTGATCACGCAAGACGTTGCGCCGCAAGCCATACAAACTTACGACTACCTCATGTACATGAAGCTGCAGGGTGATCCCGAGTTGGGAACGCCCCCATCAGGCAGGCTCACAGTTACTGACGTGCTGCGCACAATCGTCCAAGCAGGCGGTGAGGGCAAGGCAGTCCAGGCGTACCTGAAGGGGCGCGGCCAGGGCGTCGAGAACCGCGTTTCGAGCCACGCTCGACTCGTGCGGACGTACAAGCTCACCTCCACTCCTTCTGTTGCGCTGGCGGGGCGTTTCGTCGTGACGCCCGACAACGCGCAGGGCAATCCCCAGCAGTTTCTCCTCCTGCTCAACGGAATGGTGAGCCGCATCATTCAAGGGGCTGGACATGCGCTTTAAACGGCTCATCCTATCCGCATCGATCATCGGCCTGTGCGCCCATCTAAGCGCTCACGCGGTTGACTTTGGAGGTCTCCTGAAAAATGGCAAGCCCAAGGGACAAGACGCAGCAGCCGCCCCTGCGGCCCTTGATGCTTCTAGCGTCCTGCGCTCGGAACCAATCGATTCCAAGAGCAAGGACCTCCCTGACTGGCTAAAGGACAGTAAGAGGTTGCAGGACATGCTGGGCGCGGATGCGAACTACAGGGTCGAAAACCCGAAGGTGATCCGCCGTGTAGAGGCACCATTCCCTGGTCTGGAGGGCTATGTGGTTGAGGCCACGAGCTTTTCTGATGCGACACCTGAAGGGAAAAAAGAGCTCTACGTCTTCTACACGGACAAGTCCAAGCGGTACCTCATGGTCGGAATGATGATCGACATGCAGAAGAACCGCGATGTGAACGTGGACACGGAGCGCTTCGTTCGTGGTGAGCTTGCCGACAACCCAGCCAAGGCTCTGCGGCCACAGGACATGCACGCCATTGTTGTGCCAGGCGGCGCCGGTTCGGCTGTCAGCTTCGTGGTGGATTTGGGCAAACAGGCTGGGCGAGACAGCTTGCTCAACTTGGTGAGATTTCACCAAGCTCTGCGCCGCGAAGGCGCGGCGGTGCGCCCTCTGCGCCTGGTGCTTGTGTCCGCAGGACACGACGAGTTCGCCACGGCCGCAATGGCCATTGCCTACGGCGCGGAGACGATCAGCGGCACCGGGCTCGCTAAGGCCATGGAGTTTGCGGAGAAAGCACGAGATGTGGCTTGGCTCCAGCCCAAGTCTATGGGCAAGGACTCCGAAGTGAAGCGCATCCTAGGTACCGGGGTCTTCAAGATGGAGGACAACAGCACCCAGGCACTGCTCGCACGATTGGACACCCTGCCACTCGTTTACGACGGCGAGAAAGAACGGATGGTCAACGTCCCGCTTCCAGCAAGCCAAGCTGACTGGAAGAGACTGCTCACCAAGAAGTAAACCGGCCGGCAAACCAAAAAAAACGCCCCTGAGGTCGTCTCTCCGGGGCGTTCTTACTGGAGCTGGGCGAACTAGGCCGTACCGGCTCTGTGCTGGAACTGCTCGCTGCCCCAGTGCATGGTGTCACCGTGAGACAGGGCGCGTTCTTGCTCTGGATCGTGGGCGCCCCCGTTGTAAAGGTGCACGCCATACCAGTGGGAAATCAAGTTTCCGACGTATTCGGGGGACGAGAGCTTGAAAAAGTCCGGGTTGATGTTGGAGGTCGCGCACAGACGCTCGATCGCCTCCCAGTTGAACCGCACCAGCCCATCATCGTCAAGACGGAGTTCCAAGTCCGAGAACTGCAGATCCTCGGGAATCGTGAAAACCAATTCTTTCGTGGCAGCTTTTTTGCTCATCCACGAAATTCTCCCTTCAAATTTTGCAGAAGTAAAGTTTCAAGCAAAGCCGAACACATGATGTCAACTCCATTTTCATCTCGTGAAACGCTTTTACTCACCAGCCGGAACCAAAAAAAAGACGCCCCAAAAAGGGGCGGCGAAGGCGCTGTCACAAGGGAGGGAGGGAGGATAAAAGGACAGCGCAGACAGATGATACTCAGCTTCCCTGCTGGATGGCCCGTAGAAGCTCAGGCGCAGGCATGTAGCCAGACGACGCGTAGCCAGTGTTCGTCACGATGTGTGGAGTCCCCTTCAAACCAACCTGGTTGGCCGCGCGAGCAATGCGCTCAAGTCCTTGTGCCTGGTCGCAATCAGCGCCCGAGGAATTCAAGGAAGGGTTCGCGAAGAACCGCATAAGGGCAGTCTTCTTGTCTGCGGCGCAGAGAACCTCCGAAAGTTGGCGCGAGGTCAAGGTTCCTTCACCGGAACGGGCATAGAGCGCGTAGCGCACCGTTACACCCAACTCGTTCAGCTTGGGGATTTCGTCATGCAGACGGTGGCAGTACGGACAGGAGGGATCTGTGAACACCGTGATCACCTGCTTCTCCGCGCCCGAGGCCTTGTAGACGATCAGGCTTGCGGGATCCAAGTCCTGCAGCGCCTTCGCGCGTTGCGTGGAGAGCGTCCGTTCGGACAGATTCTTTCGTGCTGGGACGTTGAACATCGTCCCTTGGATCATGTGCACGCCGTCCAGAGTCACGTACGCCACGTCCCCACCCGATACCACTTCGTAGAGGCCGGGGATGGCGCTCGGACTAAGCGAGTCGATAGTCAGGCCGGGCATCGACTTCATCAACTTCTGGGACAAGGCATCCGCCTCTGGAGAAGCGTGGCTCAGCGTGGCTGTGGCCACGAGCGTCAGCGCTGCAGCCATGAGTTTGCTAATCTTCATTTCAATTATTGCTCCACTATATTTGCAATCAAACTAGCTCCGTCTGAGATCATCTAAAGACGTGCTTGTTTGAACACTTTCCGTTAATTTATTGCAATTAAATAATTGCCAAATAATTGCACTTCTTCAACATCCACTTTGATTGAAGGTACTTGCGGTACAGCGGCCAAGTGCCAACGCTGCAACCGCTGAACACCCCATGGGTTTTGGTGACCTGTCCTCCAAGAGCGACGGCCCCGCACCTTGCAGCTTGAAGCTCTCGATCTCCAACACATACGCAGCAGTGCTCAGATTGGGAAGAGCTGGGCGGCGGCCGCCAGCTGCCTGCCGAGTACCTTCACCCGGTCCGCATCGCTCTAACCCTTTGACGAGCTCACACCGCAACACGGTCCTGCCGCCCCTCTCTACATTCGCCTTCGCACCAACATTGATCAGCTTCACCTTGGCCAGAACCAGCCCTCAGTCGGCATCAGCACCGCAGAATTTTCGATTCTTGGTTTTTGCCTGTGCCCCCCGGTTACAAATGATCTAGATCTCGCAATAAGCAGAGCTGTCCTATCTCGCTCCATGTCACCTATCGAGCATGTCGCCGAAGATGTGAATCGTGCTATCTACTGTTCGCAACCGTTTCAGAATAGTCTTGGTGGTGAACGTTGCCGTTGCGTAAGTTCCGTGCTGCGGCAAACGCACTTCGATAGCGAACCGCCCTATATCGAATAGCAATGTTTTGTCAGTTGCCTCGCTGTCAGGATCTCCCAGGAAATCCGGCTCAGCCAGGTTTCTGTAGCGGCCAGTCATCCTCTCAACCAAGGGTGTGAGATTCCTGTCCTTCCATCCGCGATTGACTCTGAAGACGACCATTTGAAGAATCTTTCGCTCATCGAAATCCAGCGTCAGCATCTGAAGGCCAGGCTCATTCAACATACCCTCTGGCAAGGCCATGGAGAGGTTTATAAACATGCCTCCAGTCTCCGCCGACGTGCCTTCCTGGATAAGTAAAGCTCCCTGATATTGGCTCTTTAGCTGCTGAATCGGCGTCCGCACCTCATGAATAGTTGTCTCAGCCAACTTAAGCCATGGAAGCACAGGAATAGATTGGACGAAGTTATTTCGTGCAATCTGAGCATCAGTCGGTCTCGCTTGCGTAGCGCCACTTGCGAGCAGAATGGCAAACACCATGGCAACGCTGATGTTTCGCCGTGACAAAGCATCATGCGAACTGTCCACTGCGGTCTGCAACTTCAGCAGGATCTGCAGTGCTGCGCCCTTCAATTCCGCTAGGAACTGCCCCCCCCTAGATCGGTGCGGAATCACATGCATTCCAGTGCTGTACGATTTCAGGCCGCTTGCTAAACTTGCAATACCGAGCCAACTTGCAAAGACTGCGCAAACTTGGGCCATATAACAATTAATCATTTTTGAGCGCAGGGGGAGCAGAAAGTTGGATTCGTTCATCGCGCTTCATTTTGATTTCCTTGAGGAACTTCGCTGCTTGCTTATCACCATTTTTTGCGGCCAGGCTGAGGTAGTAGCTTGCTTCCCCAATGTCCACTGAAGCGCCCTTACCGGTCATCAACATCCAGCCATAGGCGGTCATCGAATCAACATGTCCGCCTTTCGCCGCTTCGTGATACCAATGCAGTGCTGCAAGATCATCCTGCTGCCCATGCAAACCGCGAACGAAGTAGTAAGCCATCGCCGACTTTGCCTCCGCGATGCCGTCCTTCGCTGCAAGCGAGTACCAATAGAATGCACGCTCATAGTCCTTCGGCAGACCAAGAGAACCTTTGTCATACACTTCGGCCAGAAAATACTTCGCCCGAGGGAGACTGGCTTCGATAGCCAGCGTAAGGAATGTCAACGCCTCACTGGCTCTACCTTCCATAGCGCGCCGTTCCGCCAGAAGTAACGCCGCTTCTGGATGCCCGCATCGGACGGCTCTTTCGGCTAGATCATCACCGTCATTGCGATGTCCGCGCGCATAAAAATCCTTGGCGGTGTGAAACATCGCATCGGCGTCGTGGTATTGCGAACCCATCCAATTCAACTGCCGAGCAGCGAAGGCGCTGCGCTCAACGCCTCGCCCCTTCTCTAGCATTGTCGCCAAGTAGCGATAGGCCCCTCCACTACCTCTCGACGCCTCTATGTTCATCGCACCATACGCCTTCCATGCTTTGCCCTCCTTGATGAACTCGTCCGCCCTCGCAGAAGCGCCCGGGGGCAGCTTTGACTCGCACGCATGGAGGAGCGACATGCCGCTGAGGAGGAAAACAGCGCTGACCTCCAGCAAGCGGCGGATTACCTTACGACTGATCTCGCGGGACATGGGCTGGCTCAAGAGTGACTATAGACTCGGATATGCTATCGACAAGGCAGGCCTTTTTTGCCCCGAAAAGCTCGAAAAGAATGCACTTTTCACGGAAATTCCTCCTCGGTGATCACCCGATGCGAGCCCATAGAGCCAATTGCGCTAAATCTGGGCCATCCTGTTATTAATTAGCAGTTGCAATTAGATGCAACACCTCATATAATTAAGCCAGAAAGGGGATACAAATGATTCAGTTGAATTTTCTAGCGTTTCTTTTTGCTGCAGCTATAGCGATCTATTTTATCTTGCGCACCAACGCAAAAAAGATTAAATCAAATAAGGTATCAGATAGCACTAATGGCCATCCTGAAAATACTGATTTATTTGAAGAATCCATGAAAGATGTAATTAATCCAGAAAGGCAGTGGAATTCTTGTAATATTCATCACAGAAATCATGACGCAGATTAGAAAGAGGCCCTCGAAAGGGCCTATTCTTATTTAGGAGGAGCAATCGTTCTCTTTGCGTTTCCGCCTGGAGTCTGACCAGAAGGCATGCCCGACGGCGATCCCTTTTCCGGCTTTGCAGGTACATCTTGGCCTGGAGCCATCCCGGGGCTACCTGCAGGCGAAGCCTGTCCAATAGAGGGAGGTGTTCCAAGAGTCGGGAGTGAGGTGCTGCCGGATTCTCTTGACACGTTCTGTACAACTGCGCTGCCCGCGCTAACGCCATTCGACGCTGATGCCGCCAACGAACCAGCTGCACTCAGCATGTTTACAGTTCCTCCGCTTATCGCGGACGCGGCAGGTGAGACGCCTCCAGAATCAGACTTTGGCACCGAGCTAACAGGAGCCGCTTGCCCGCTTGAAGGCTGCGCGCCTGCGCTCAGTGACGACGGTCCGGCGATTTCTTTTGAGATTGTCTGTATAACAGAGCTCCCCGCGTTAATTCCACTTGTTAATGACGTGGACAAAGCTCCCGCAGCACCCAGCATGTTCACGGTTCCGCTGTTTATGGCAGAGGCAGTTGGTGAAATGGTATGGCTGTCAGGACTAGCCTTTTTGCCCCCAGTTAGAAGATCCCCGTTTGAAGACGGCGTTCCTGCTCCCTGAATTGAAGACCCTACTATGTCTTTTCCAAGGTTTTTTGCAACGTCGGCTCCCGCGCTAGCACTGCCCGTAACCGACTCGGCGACCGAGCCTGCTGCATCTATCGCTTTACCAGTCGCACCGCTTATCGCCGAAGATACTGTACCAACACTCCCAGCGCCAGGTTTCGCTCCGTATTCGGAAGGCTGAGATTTTTCGCTGATTGCATAGCTGGCTCCATCGTTTGACGGTGCAAACTGCTGGCGCCCCGTAGCAGTATCAAGCTTATTGATTAGAGGTGAACCATCAGCCACATGCCTCTCAAACGCAACATTACCTTGGTGGCTTTCACCGACTGACTCCTTGCCTCTCGCCTCCACCGCGCCAGTCTGAGAAACAGTTTGCCCGTATATTCCACCTGCCTCTGCGCGACTTCCGGCAATCCTTTCGGACGCACTGGCTGTAATCTCGTTTTGGCGGGCCGGATCGAGCCCGGTTGCAACCGCTCCCTCAGTCTTGGCAATGACTGGCGTCATATTTGCTTGCATCCCTGCCAGTCCCCTTTCTACAGATGCTACGCGCTCAACGGCAGCAGCGGCTGCAGTAACTCCAGCTGAAACATCCGCGATATTGGCGGCAGTTGCCAACTTAGCCATCGCACTCAGGGCGGATAGTTTCTCCGAAGGGCTATTCGCTGATGAATTCATTGAGGACAAGGATTTCCAGGCTGCTGCACCAGCCATTTGATCTCTGCTCATGCCAGACCCGAATGCCTGCTCAAGTTGCTTATAGTTGTTTGCGAAAGAGCCAAGGAATCCTTGAAGTGCCTCGCCATTTAGCGAGCCGCCCAATGCATTCTGAATCTTCCCAAGCGCGTCAGCCTGATGTCGGGAATCGCTCCCGTTCTTACTCAGCTGAGTCTGGCCCCACTTATTTACAAAGTCAGATCCCTCGACCTTAGCTCCAGTCTTTGCCGAAGCGTCCATAGCAGCGGTCTTAGAAAGTTTATCCGCCTCATCTAATGCCTTAGTGCTAGACGCCAACTGAGTGAGGGTATTCCCTAGCTGAGTTGCCTTCTGTCCTATTTCCGACCATTGTGCGCCAGATTTTCCTGAAGATCCGGTGCTCGCGTTTTCACCAGTAGAGGCTGCATCACGAATCCCAGCCGAGGTACTGGTCTCCTTCCTGAGGCTCTGTAACTCGTCAAGTGCCGCCGTTTGCGTTGAACCGTGAGTAACTCCAGTTGATGCTTGGAGACCGACACTCGCAGAAACCCCACCAATGGCCCCAAGCACCTTACCTGGAAGCGAATCCTTAGTGTTTAAACCCGCTTGGATATTTCCAGACAAGGCTGCATTTCTCGCAGCACTATTCATGTGCCCAGTGCGTAAGTTGACTGACTGGCCATCGGAACTAAGCGTTCCAGTACCAGAGTCCCAGGTTACCGTGTGACCTTTGCTAGAAAGATAGCTTGCGACTTTTGCACCGTCGAGGTACTTACCACCAGATGCGATGAGGGAAGAAGTATCGTTCAGAGCCTGCGATTGCGATTGCTCGATCTTCTTGCGTGCGGCTGCCGATGTTTCAGATGAATAATTTGCTGAGCTTGCAACACCGCCGCCGAAATCTATGCTCCCCAGACCAGATAAATTCGCAGACGCATCACCAAGCACTCCAACGGAATCGCCTGTCATACCTCCACGCATTGCGTTCTCGGATCCGGCAATTGCAGCGCGCTGCGCAAGAATAGGACTGCCAGCGGATCCTGCGCCGCCAACAAGAGGCGAGCCCTTCCCACCGCCAGAACTTCCACCTGCGCCGCTTGCTTCTCCTGTAGAGCCACCACTACTCCCGCTAGGAACCGCTTTGCTGATCATGCTCGACATGGCAAACATCGAGCCAGTAAGTATCGCGAACATCAGGTATGGAGCATTCTGGATCATGTTCCCAGCTGCTATCGTCGATGTCATCGTCTGGCGCATCATCATCGCCATGTACGCAGGGGATAAAGGTTCGCCCAATGGAGGAATAGGCGCAGGAATACTCAGAATATCTCGCTGATACCAACTTGTAATGATTGCCATCATCGGAATCCAGCTTTGAGTCCACAGCCCAAATACGATATACGATACAGCCACCTTTACCCCACTTTGGGGGTTAGCAGCAAGCATAAACATGACTATCGGCGTACTTGCAATGAATATAAAGAACAACACATCCATGAATTTTGGAGCTGTTGTACTTACCATCATGCTTTGGGAGGCCTCAGATTTTGCCCAATTGAACAACCCCGAGTCTCTCATTATGGAAATCGGCTGATCAATTGGCGTATGGCCAACATACTTCAGCGAATCGGCCATTGAATATGTCATGATGTTGAAGACACTCCTGGTATCAATCCTTGAGGAGCTATCGGTCAACTTATTGATCATTCCCATGGCGGTATCATAGTCAATCGTCCCATCATCGCGAATGACTGCTTTGTTTTGCTTTATTTCTGCTTTGTTTGCGAGATTTTTTATTGTTTCAGTTACCTCATTACTGCTTCCATTGCCAACACTATCCTCATAGTTTCTAAGGTATGAGGCCGCTTCTGAGCAGGACGCAGCGCGTCCGCCGCCACCGCCCGTTACATACGGATTACCATCATCATAGATTACAGTACTTCCAGTCTCCGTCAGAGTTTCCGACAGTGCCTTCAAAACATAGCGCTGGTTAGCAAATTCGGCTTTAGACAAGCTAGGGCCTGAACAGTAGCGTACCGCAAGGCGCATTGTCTCAACTAGATTCTGAGAAAGGCAACCTAGCGGTTCAAGAGGGCAAGCTGCGAAGCTCATCAACACCCGTGCAGGCGAGAATGGGTGCACATCACCAGACACCGATAGATAGTCTCCATTAACGTTGACCATTACCTGCTCTATTCGATTGGTCATCATTAAGGCAAAGCTGCCGGCCAGCGTTGCGGGAAGCGCAATTGCATACGGCACGTTGTCCACGACCCGTGGCGGCGCCGAATTATCAAACTGTTCTATATTGACAGTCGTCTTAGGAAGAAAAACAACCCAAACTACAATTAGCTGAATCAATATTACATCGAGCCGCAAGCCTTTTTGGACGACAGTTTGGCCAAGAATGAAGAGGAGCGATATCAATAGCCCAGTCTTGACGATCGAACCAACCAATGACTCTTGACCGAAGAACATAGCCATCGACGTCATTGCACTTCCGATCACGACAGGATCGGAAATTGTATAGATAGTAAACGCCATATTCTTCCTTAGCGCTTGTCGCCAGAGCCGGACGCGCCACGCATTTGAGATGCGGTTAGCCGTTGATTTATGACCAACGAGTCGTATACAGCTTTGACCATAGAGTTCATCTTGTCGGCATCAGGCCGCATCTTCATGAGTGCCTCTTCTTTGATCTTCAACTCCGCAGCGTACCCATCTGGCATCATGGCTTTCGTTTGCTCAGTGAAGGCCGACTTTCCTATGGTAAGCAATTCGATGCCGAGCATATAGCCGAAGTAGTCTGGCAAATACTGAGCCACGATCAGGCCGATCTGCTCAGGTGCGCCTGGTATCTTCTGCGCTTCAAGCAAGAAATGCAGCAAAGGAAATGGTGTCATATCCAATATAGCCTGAGACCTCGCATCGAGCGATCCTGAAACAAGCGGCCTCTTATTGGCAAAAGAACCCACAATGGAGCTATCCGTCCAGTTACTTCTAATCTCAGGCCTGGTAGTTCCAAACAGCGCTTGATTGACAATGTCCTCGACACCACCCCATTCGCTAATAGGAAGTTTCCTGCTGGAATCGATTTTTGTACATTCCTGACTTTCATTTATGCAGGAGTAAATCCCAACTCCATCAGGACTAAATCTGCTAGCTTTGAGAACCTGGTCCCAATTGGCAATCTTCGAAGGGTATGTCTGCACCGGTTGATCACAGACCTCCGGATTCACACCTGGTCCGCAGCTCTCACCGGCCTCTGTTGCACGGTTTACAGTGGTACCAAACAAACCCATGATTATTTCAATTGCTTGCCTTTTTGTCATGAAGACCTGGAGGGTGTTAGCGCCTTTCCCCATTGTCTCATTTGCAGCGCGCCACACGAAATTGCCCACATTCGGATTATTATCTCGGGCTTGTGCATTTCCACCAGCCGTTGCTGCGTCCGAAGGTGTTTGACTTTGACGCTTACTTTCCCCGGAGACCCAGTCCGCAGTTAAGCTAAGCGCGCCAGATAGCGCCGTCCCCACTCTTGCAGCTTGCTCCTTCAGCTTAGGCTCAATCGAGCCAGAAACCATGGAGTTCGCAATGGCACATGTGTTTTTCGCCATTGAATTGAGTGTTTCCATTGCTTGTTGAAGGCGCGATAAAATCTCGTCACATGGATTGCACATCAATTTGATGGCGGCCTTTACGGCGAACCCTGTAGCATTCGCAGCGATAGAGCGCAAGAGCTGTTCAAACTGCGCACCATTTATAAATGAGAAGCTGCCAAAGAAGATATCGATTCCACCACACCCCGCGTCAATTCTGGGGGGTGCAAACTGGACAATGTTGATGCCTCTTCCGGGCGATCGTATAGATAGCGATCCGCCGTAAACCCCCATAAGGCGCTGCGATTTGTATGTTTGTGCATTTGTTGAAGTGGTCACAAACATGTCATTCATTGCTTCCTTTAGGCCCGCACTAGCCTCGGCAGGCATTAAGGCTGCCATTGCTGCAATTGTGATTGCGGTTACGGTAGCTCTGAACCTTCGAGCTTTTGCCATGTCAATACCTCTTTTGAATTTTTTCTTGCGCGCTGGGGACAATTGCTTTCGGATCCTTTTCAAGCGCGCGGCCAATTTCCTTGATGTCGTCGGTCGTCAGGATTCCTCGCTCCTCAGGGAACGCATCTTTACGTGCTTGCCCAGTAACCAGTCCAGCAACATCCCCGGCGATCAGAATCCGTTCTTCCAGCAAATCCTGAGACAGCATCCCTTGAGTAATCACGGTGATGTTGTCCGGCGGCGCCACCAGCGCGACGGCGGGCCTTACCTGTATCTTTAGGTGGCGGCCTTGGCCGTCATCCTTCCGAACGTCGCTTTTACCCATGAGCCAACTTGGCCGCTCCCCATCGGGGGTGATGTAGATCACCTCAAATCCACGCTCTTTCGCTGTTCGTTCCACGATTGGGTATTGAAGCGAACAGAAATGGCACTTATCGTCTAGGAAGACCCACAAGCCGGCTTTTTTTGAGATCGCCTCCGTGGCCTTCCTCTTTTGTTCCAAGGACCACCGCTGGTAGCTACCTCGCATTGCACTGGAGAATGGTGAGCGTACTGACTCATCCAGAAGTGGATCCAGAAGCGATTGACGCTGAAAGGTCCGAGTGAAATTGCTTGCCTTATCCAGCATCACCCGCGTTGCATAGCGGTACGCCTGGACATTCTCGTCGGTAGGGTTGTCCACCGCATTGTTGAGCAGACGTGGGTACTCAGTCTGGAACCATTCCACCGATAGCGCTTCTGGCTTCTTAGGCTTGCCGATTTGAATAACTGCGGGCGCTTGCTTCTTCAGCTGCTGTGGGGCCTCCTCAATTTTGAGCGGCTCTTTCGGCTCTGGCTCGACCTGGTACCAGAACCAACCCTCTTCTGTCTTCTTGAAGGGATCTCCTGCTTGCTGCGCTTGAACTGCGGAAGCTGCAATAGTCGCTATTGCTACCGACAAAAGGATTGTTTTCATACTCACTCAGCGCACAGATCGACGAATTCGAGTTCGTTTTTAACGGCCATTGTGTTTCTATACCCTGCTTCAATAGCCTCTTCGAGACGCTTTTCCATCTCAGGCGAAAGCCTGCGCACCCGCGTTTTTAGCGCCCCTTCAAAATCCGCGATTTCACGAGCAGCACCCATCCTTGCAGCCATTCGCCAGTGGTACTGGGCCATGAAGCCGTCCTCGTCTGGAAGCCATCGGGCCGCGTAGATGTCTCCGGCCAAGAACATGATCTCGGGGGATTGCCACTTCCAGCGGTTCACCATCATCCGGATCTCTTGCATCACTACACCCTTTTCGGTAGTCGGGAGCTTTGGTATGGACTGGACCAGCAGGCGCATGTAGTGGTAAGCGCCAGGCACGTAGGCATTGCGAGCCGAGGTTCGGTAATGGATAAATGCCTTCTTGAGATCTGGCTTGCCTGCCGTGCCTGCCTCGTTAAGTAGGCCGGCAACATAATGTGAATATGAGCCGACCAACCCACGCGAATTCTGCGTGGCAGCGCCAGATTTCTGAAGCAAGTCCAAGATCAGCCGGGCATCACTTGCGCTTACGCCATTGGGGCTTCTTCGATAGAGCATCAGCGCACCATTCCAGCCCGCTTCTACCGAACGTGTGGCCTTAGAGTAAAGGCGGTATGCCAGCTCCTCGTTGCGCTCATAGCCATAGAGTCCCTTTCGCGCTACATCCCCTCGGGCGCGCAACATGGCCACGTCCTGATTCTTCAATCGCTGCGTGACCAATTCGACGGCCTTCTTCTGGGTTCG
This sequence comes from uncultured Comamonas sp., assembly GCA_963520865.1. Lineage (GTDB taxonomy): Bacteria > Pseudomonadota > Gammaproteobacteria > Burkholderiales > Burkholderiaceae_C > Comamonas. Next base: position 8,138 of record CAUQST010000023.1, on the reverse strand, counting down.
CGCGTCCGCCTTCGATGTGCTGGCCGCTTGACTGAGTAGGAGGCACGCAGTTAGCTTCGTTGTGTCCTGAGTAGATTCGCGGATTGCCGTGACCACTTGGTCAACATCGCCGGCAAAGCAATAGCCGGACAACAGCCCCACAAGAAGGACCGCATTCATACGCATACGCAGACTCATGTCAGCAGCGCCTACGTGGGTCGTTGTTGGGCGCGATCGCCTGGATGCGCGCCTCGTCAGGCGGGGGAATCATTAGCGAGGATTGGGGGAGTGCCGTACCCTCATCCTCGTCCCCGCCTGCCACCGCTCGGCGGGGCGAAGCGCCGACGCGTTCCCGTGCTGAGGCGGGCGACCTGGGGGCCTTTCGATCTCGTGCATCGCCCGCGCGTTGGCCATCAGGCTTTGCTGCCCCAACAAGCACTAGCGCAACGATTGCCAATCCACCCACTGCCGCCATCAATGCTGCGCCAGAATCCATCTCGCAATCCCCCTTCGTAAGTCGACAGGAGCTCCTCAAATGAGTGCCCCCTTGCGCGTCCTATCGTACGGAGTGAGACCAAGAAAAGTGGCCCGAAAAGCTACTGAAACAGAAGCTTTTCCAAGAAAAATTGGGGCGATCGAAAATCTGGAGCATGGCCTACCGTAGGCATTTCATCGCCCCCCGGGAGTTGGAAGCAACCGCCAAACCGATCGCCGGCCGTTGTTTCTAGGAGCCTTCTGCACAATCCATCAACAGCTTATTCTAATTAAGGCTTTGTATTGCACCCAGGATATACGAACGGCATTTTCTTCTTATTTGCGTCGTAGCAGTGCTCCTCAACTTCGTCCTTAAGAGCATGGGTGAAGCTTGTAGCCCTGTCCATAGTCGTTCCAAGGATCTCGGCAGACTTGACGGCTGGAACTCTATGGTCATACGCATTTTCTGTGTCTGGATTTCCGGCAATCGCCATAGACGGCTTGATCTTGTTCTGCGAGATACCGAAGTTTGTCGTCGGATCAGCGGGATTTAGAAGCCCCGCTTCAATCAATGTATCTGTCCATTCTGTCAAGTCAATCCTCGACCAGTCTATCGACGCTAACTCAAACGCGGTGAATCCTCCGCAATTTATGCTGCAGCCACCCAGTTGGCGTCCATCTTTTGTAGAGCGAAAGCCATAGGGGCGCTGACCCGTAAGGTTCTTGGAGACTATCTGTTCGCTAATCACTCGCGAGACAATCGATTTGTAGCAGCAATATAGCTGCCGCTTCTCGACGCAACCAATCAGAAAGACTTTCTTCGAACAACAGGAGCCGACATCTGTACATAAACGCCACTTGTCACTCATTCCCCATTCGAACTCCTCTTGCTTACAAGCGAAGATTATGTGGCCGATTAGTCGTGCGATTGAGTAAACCATCATCACTGTGCCTAATCCGTCAACTAAGTTCTGCATTCCAGGAGTTAGTTTGAGCGCACCGCCCGGTGCGGCCTGAAACACCATGCCGGAAAGTTCTTGACCACCGATTTTCATCAAGACGTCATTTAGACCTTTGTATAGGAACTGTTGAAACTGTGTCATTAGCCCTTCAATCCCCAACCCTTTACTCACTTCCCCCACCCCCATGCTCGCCACCTCCGAAGTGGCTTCCGAGCCTATGAGGGTATCGAAAGAAGCGCGGAACGGTGCCACCAGGTTGTCAGTCACCCACGACGCCGCCGAGGAGTACAGGTTTGTCACTTCGGACGAGACATCACCGAATGTTCGAGCAATCGAGTTGTAGATGTCGCTGCTCGCCATCACATCCTGGACCACTTTCGTCCGGCCCAACTTGTTCAATGCGGACATCGCCTGCAGGTACTCCATCCAGCCGGGCGCTGATTTGGCCCCCTTTCTCGCTTCTTTGCAGCAATTTGGTGTGAGGCCGATCTGATGCCCAATCGGAATCTTGCAGTACATTGCCTTGCCACCAAAGATATATGGCGTGCACGCCTGATCCACGCTCTTTGGTGGCTCGCCCGTCTCTTCGCACACCATTTCATTGACCATTTGATTGATGGCCTCCATGCCCGAAGCAGCGCGAGCGAAATCTCCTTGATGCGAGCCAGTCAAGTTCGGCCGATGACACTCTGTCCCCAAGCAACGCATTGCACCCGAGCATGCATCGCCCTGCTCTTCCACCGAGACAGGGATTTTCAACTCTCGGGTAACGCCGCAGTCGTAGGCAATCGAGGGGTTGTAGCACTGCCCGGTGAAAATTCCTTTGAATCGGTTGTCGCACTCATCACGTGTTGTCGCCCGCTTGCATGAGGGGGAGCTTTCCAGCGGCACATCGTTGTCGTCCGTCGCCAGATTGCAGTCGGTTGCCCATTCCGCACCGTCCCGCATGAAGGTCTTCAGCCTGCTACTTACCTCCATCGTGGCACAGCTCGTGAACGATTCGGCGTTAGCCTGCCAGCACATCGGATCGTCAAGCAGCTTGAGTGGCGGCCCGTTCGGTGTTGGCTCCTCGCCTGATCCGTTGTCGTAGTCTGGTTGAACGACCGCTGATGCATCAGTGCCCCATTTTTTGAGCAACTCGACGATCCCTCGGTTCGGAAGGTTGGGCCCGAAAGTGACGTCGCCAACCGTCCGCGTTGGAGCCGTATCCGTGCAGGTCAGCTTTGCACCCTTGCAGAACCCGTCTGCGGCGTACTGCATGTAGCGCTCGCAGCCCGCGAAGCTGTTAATCGCAATGCTGTAGATCTTGGCCATTAGCCTGACTTCGTGCAGTGTGCCGTCCGCGAACACCGTTCCTGTCGGCATCCAGCTTGAGCCAGACACGCCATAGTCCGTGAAGTCTCCCGTTCCTCCAGCCTGTGCATAGACGCCGTTGACCACGAAGAGCTTCGGGTCACCTCCCATGGGGGTATGGCGGTACTCCACGTACTGGCCTTCGCTCGATCCGCGCGGATCGTCAGGCAGCTTTTCGGTGGTGCAGTTCTCCCCCGCTGGGCATGTAGCTGCCCCCATGATCGTGAAGTCGGTTCGCAGGGAGCCTGTCACGTTCATCGGATCTTTGCGGTAGGTAAATTGAGGGAAACCCTCCGCGTCCTTGACCTGCAGCTTCGTCACTGGGTCGATGATCGGCACCTTGACCTTGTTGAATGCCGTTACCGACATGAAGTTGTGCTCACCGACGTATGCCAGGCCGAAACTGCGTTTGACACCCTGACAACCTTGTGGAAACGGGTTCACAAGGGTCTCAGAGCACATTTGAATATCGGGATCTCCGTAGGTGCCACCCTGAATCACGTCGATACGCGAAACCGAATCACGTCGGCATGAGCCGATCAGCTGCTTGGCCAGATCACTGTTTCCAGCATTGACGCCGCGTATAACGCCTGAGCGTAGATCGGCGTTCGCGGAGAAATCGTTACGGCTTGCATTGGCCGCAAGCTTGTCATTGAACTCTTTGCCGAAGCGATCCGGGCTTGGATTCGCGGCATCGTTGTACATGAGAACAATGTTCGCACCGTAGGCCCCTGGGCACCAACGTACGGGGTCACCACCAACAGATGGGACTTCGCATTGCTCGGGCGGGTCCGGAGGGCATGGCACGCCGTCCACTGGCTTTGAATACGTCACCTCCGACTGGTACAGATCAGCGGCGAGATACGCGGCTGAAACGCCGTAGGGAACCGCATATCCAGCAACTGGCTTCCAGCCATCAGATGGCGTTCCATAGCTCACAAGTCCAGGGTCGAGCACCCGTTCGATGGCTCCTCCACGTGAGACACCGAACCAGTGGTTGTATGTGAAGTAGTTGCGCCCCGTGGGCTCGGCGAAGGGTGTGTACGTGTAGCGGATCGCGAACGTCTCATCGACTTGGTCCCAGATAACGTTGGCCACGCCGCCAAGCGTTGCCCTCAGCATGTCCACCTTGCCGCGCTTGTACGTTGTGGGCTTTGTGATGAACTGATGATCGACTGGGCTAGTGTTCGGAATAGCCACCTTCTCGATGTCGAAGAACTCGACTTTGAGAATACGATGTTCAGGCGATGTAGGAGCCAGATCGATGTTCTGTCGCGACTTCAGCGCGAACTGAGTTCGACGGCAACCGTCTCTGCGGAGGTTTCGCCTGTTTTGCTCGGCGATGGACTCCATCTTTTCTGGGTTGTTGTACATCTGGGCGCCGATCTCATGCATCTCGGCCACCTTCTGGTCGCTGAACCCCGGCATCATCTCGTTCAAGTTGGCGCGATGGTTTGTTGTCTGGTTGACGCCCGGTTCGGCCCTCTTTGTTTCCAGCGTGTTTTGATGGAAATCCATGCGCTGGTAGTTCTCTTGCGCCACTGAGTTCGCCGACTGGGCGCTGCGCACCATGTCTTCACGCGTCCGCTGTGTCACACGAGCTGCTTGCTTTGCCGCGCGCTCTGCGTCGCCCGGGTCTGCGACCATCTTCGGTGTGCGCACCGGTGCCGACGTGTCCTCGGTCAAGTTTGGAGACCTTAGCGCCGCTCCAGTTTGATACTGGCTACGCATGAGCTTCGACGCACGCTGGTTGATCAGCTGGTTCGCGGTCCCCTCATCCTGGGTGCGCGCTGTCGCGGCCCACTCATTCTGCGCAGCCGTAGAAGGCGCGGGCAGCGCCTGAGCGTAGGTGAGTACGGAAGTGGTAGGCATCACTACCAAGGCCCACGACAGCATGAGCCGCCCACTCCAAACGATAGCTGGGTTCCGGGACAGCGGCCTATAGACCTCGGGAAGATCAGATCTGTGCATCATGCGAGGCTCTTACGGAGTGATACCGAAGCAGCAATCGGTCCACTGGAAAATCAGATAGGAATGGTCTTCGCCAGTCGCTGGAACATCCCGCCACATCCCCCAAGCCGCAGAAGACGCGCCGGTGGCATGGTTGCAAGTGCTGAATCGAGAAGGCGGATTTACCTCTCGCACCTGGGATGTAGTGGCGGTCGGCGGAGGAGCGCCAGGCAGGCGGCCGTTCGACTCCGGGGAAGGAGCGAGAAACTGCCAACGGTAAGCGTCTTTGCGTATTACGAATCGCGGGTTGCGCTCGCAGACGTTAGCTTTGCCGATGGTCTCGTTGAGTAGGCCTAGGCGATGTAGCAGCGAAATTCCGCGCACTGCGGTCAGGCTTGTGAGAGACACTGGATCGGCTTTTGTGTCACCGGACCCTGACGCGAACCCCGTGATTGGGTACATGGGACCCCACGCGCCGGCTGTCCAGAAGAACGCGTTAATGGGTGTACCGAAGGACGATGAGGCGGCATCTACGGGGAGGGCAAAAAGAGAGGTCACTCCCGTGAATAGCAGCATCTCGGGGTTGATGAACGTGGTGTAGCGACCGAGCACGTCATTCCAGTTGGGGAACGCAGGGCTAACCTGCAGCAGATCGAATTCGGTCATTCCATCGGGTGGGCAGGCGCCGTCATCGATGAGTCGGAGCATGTAGATGATCGGAAACGTGTAGAGCGCCCAGTTCGCAAAAAACGAGTTCAGCCCCCCTCGTCCCATGTTCGCCCCGCCGTTAAGGAACTCAGCGCCAGCCAGCGGCAACTTCATCCCCCCGAGAGACGGCAGGCAGTACGGCTTTCGGGTCACATCCATTATTTTTGCCGGAGCCCAGAACCCAAGCGTGAAGCCAATGCGGGGCAGTTTGGCGTCCGAGAGACTCCCTCCGCATTTGCACAGGATGTCCTTGTTCGCATCGGTCGGCACCCCCGACTTACCATCCATGAACGTTGCCCCCATGAGCCGGAAGGGAAACATCCCGCTCCAACACACGTCCTTGAACATCGTCTCAAGAGGGCTGTAGTTGCTGCAGTCAATAGCGCGTGCGGAGGACGTATCCCCGGAGCCCGCTCCCTCCTCTTGCGCATAGGCCTCGTCCAATCCGAAAAGGCTAGCCACGAGAATTCCAAGAATCGCCAAAGCGCGAAGAATGGTTGATTTCATGATCACTTTGCGAGTCCAGATGCTGCGTCGAAGTAGCGAATTCGCAGATTGCGTCCCTCTTGCTCCACGATCGCAGGCACTGCATCCACGCCGAAGCGCTCTGCCAGGCGTCGCGGCATTGGGAACACAGGACGCTTGAGCAGGTGCTGCAGGTCCGATGACAAAGGTGTAGTCGCGTCGCGCGCAACAGCATTCGAGCCCACGACGAACACATCCGCGCCCTTGTACTCGGGTCGCTGGATCCATTGCCGCACCATGCTCAGCTGGCGGGTGTCCGTTGCGTCGAAGACCAACACGGGAACTTGCAGACGGGTGTAGTCGAGTAAAGCGAAGGTCTGGCCAGCGCGAGCGATCAAGACTTCCCCTCTGCCGTTTTGCCCTGGAGAAGTTATGTCATGCGGCGCCGTGAAAGTCGGAGTGAAGTAGGCCGTCGCATTGCGCGATGAGGTGGGAAGATCGAAGGTTGGGCGCAGGTTCTGGGCCGCTCGTGCCTGGGCACGTTTCATCGCGGGCTCCCAGTCGTATTTGCGTGCGCGCTCCTCGATCACCGCCAGGATGTCCGGCTCCGCTATCGGATACAGGTCGCCAGCGTTGTAGCTTCCGCCCCTGCGCGCAAAATCCCGTGCGAGGTCCAAACTAGCGGTTCCGCGAATCTCGAACCACTTGTTTTTTGCCTTGTCCTTGATCAAGTACACCGGCACGGCGTCTACCGCGTAGGCTCGGAACGCGTTCGGATCGACTTCCACTATGACGTCATCGTTGTACGGATCTGGAAGTAGATGGCGCAGCTTGCTCAGCAGCGCGCCGACTTTCTGCGGCTCGAAGCCACGCACAACGAAGCGGATGCGTTTGGGCTCTTTGGCCAGCGCCTGTTTGAACAACTGGCGCAGGACGCCTTCGGGCATGCCCGTGGAAATGAACACCTGCATGTCGAAGTCCTGCTCCGGCGCATTGCTGGTTGCCTCCGACTGAGGAGCCTTGCTCTGCACCCGTTGCTTGGCTTCTTCCATCCATTCAGCTTTTTGCGCAGGCTGCATAAGGAAGTCGCGCAACGACCCCATTGCGGGCTGTTGCGGTGCAATGGCGGTGGGTTCTGCCGCAGGAGGCAGATTGTTGAGCCAAGGTGCCCTGCTCTCCGCCTGGTCCGCGCACCAGGCGAACGAGCTAGAACAGAGGGATAGCAGAACCAAGAATCGCTTCACGTTTGACAGGCCCCCAATATCTGGAATCGAAACTTTCCTTCGTCGTTCCCATGAGAAACAACTCACCATCCCCAAGCGTCACCTCACGATCGAAGTCCCCCGGCGCCTTGCCGGGGATGCTCTTGGCCAACCACAATCTGTCGTCCTCTTGATGCTTGCCGTTGATGTACAGCTCAGTGCCCTCGACCTTTACCGTATCGCCGGCCACAGCACGCACGCGCTTGACGATGCGGTCCCCGGGGCGCGCGCCAACGCCCAGCCCGGTAGCAGGCATCCTTGCGAGGATGTAGTGGCCCACTTTTGCAGGCTCGGACAGGCCTGGGTTCCAGATGTAGACCAACGAGGGCATGCAAGCGGGCTCGCCGATGAGGCGCTGGACATCAATCCCGATGCGCAGGCCGGACAGCCAGAGGCCCAGCGTGATGAGGGCGATGCTTACCGCATTCGTAACCAGCCACACCCGAAAGAACTTCCTCACCCAGGATTTCATTGCGCGTCCTTGCGGGCTTCGGTGGGCACATCACCCTTTTCCAGCCTGCGCTCCATGAACCCTTCCCGCTGCAACTCAGTGCGGAAGCGGTCGGTCAGGTCAGGGATGTCATCGGGAGCGCCCAGTACCTGTTCGCTGCGCAAGACGATCTTTCCCTCTTCTGTCTGGGACTTGATTTTTGCCAGGAGGGCGGACATGAACTGTTCGCTTAGCCTGGGCATGTCCTTGGGCTCTATTGAGCCAACGCGCACCTGGTCGCTTAAGGCCGAGATCTGGTCTTGCACAATCGCCTCAAAATTGACGGTGACGATGGAGTCCTGTAGAGAAGCCTTTCCCCCCCCCGTGCCTAGCCATTTAGGCAGGTACACCGTCACCGCGACTGAGACCATTGCAGCGATGATGGTCATGAACACGAGGTCGGTTAGAAATGTGCTGACGCCGCTGGCCTGCGCCGGGGTCGCCGGGGTCGCCGGGGTCGCCGGGGTCGCCGGGGTCGCCGGGGTCGCCGGGGTC
>CAUQST010000022.1:0-74834 GCA_963520865.1 uncultured Comamonas sp. | reverse complement strand
TTAAGAAATTAAGAAATTAAGAAATTAAGAAATTAAGAAATTAAGAAATTAAGAAAACAATAGCTGCTAGCGCTTATAAAACAAAGGTTTCAGATACAAAATTATCTGAAACCTTTTTAAATAAAGCGCTGACAGCTCTCTTTTTTATGAGTTTTGAGCTTCAGGCATTGCGTGGCGCATTGGCATCAAACAGCCATTGGCGCTGGGCACCCAACACCAGATTGGGGTATTTGTCTTTGCCCCGGCTGCCGTTGTAGCGCCCCAATGCCATAAACAGATCCCCGCGTTCGCGCTCCAGATAGTGGCGCAAGATCACACAACCAAAACGCACATTGGTCTGCATGTGAAACAGCTTGCCCGCATCTCCATCGCCGATCACCCGTGTCCAAAACGGCATGATCTGCATATAGCCGCGTGCCCCGGCAACTGAAACAGCGAATTTGCGAAACCCGCTTTCCACCTGAATCAGCCCCAGCACCAAAGACACTTCCAGCCCCGAGCGCTTGGCCTCATACCACACGGTTTGCAGAAAATCACGCCGCACCTCCCAGTCGGGCATGCGCCGGTGGAGCTTGTCACTCATGCTGGTCAACCAGCGCAGGTACTCCATGCGCGCATCGGTCGAGGCGAATAGCGGCTCTGGCGGAGCCAAATCACTGACGGCTGCACTCAAAGCGCTGCGCACCGCATCGGCCAAAGGCTCTTCCAGCTGTGCTCCCGCATGGGCGGGGATTGCGCCCACAGCAGCGCTGGCCAAGCCAAAGCCCAACCAGCGACGGCGTGTCATGTGTGCAGTCAGTACCCTCATCCCTCTCATCCATCGAATCGCTCTAGTGCCAAGCCTGCAGTGTGGCCCACACGGTCCACTTTCAACAAGCAAAAAGGCAGCCGCAGCTGCCTTTTTGTACCTAGCGCAAGATTTACTGCAAACCGAGCTTGCCCTTGAGGTGCGCCAGCACATCAGCGGGCGCTACCTTGGTGGCCTCGGTATCACGGCGGGCCTGGTATTCCACCACGCCTTCCTTGAGCCCGCGATCACCCAGCACCACGCGGTGCGGCACGCCAATCAGCTCCCAGTCGGCCAGCATGGCGCCAGGGCGCTCATCGCGGTCATCCAAGATCACATCCACGCCCAGCGCCAGCAAGGCTTCATACAGCTTGAAGGCTTCTTCCTTCACCGCTTCGCTGCGGCCCATGCCAATGGGGCAGATCACAACCGTGAACGGCGCAATCGCATCAGGCCAGATCATGCCGCGCTCGTCGTGGTTTTGCTCCACAGCAGCGGCTGGCAGGCGCGTAACACCAATGCCGTAGCAGCCCATTTCAAAGTGCTGCGGCTTACCGTTGTCGCCCAGGAATGTGGCGTTCATGGCTTGCGAATACTTGGTGCCCAGATAGAACACGTGGCCAATCTCAATGCCACGCTCAATGGCCAGCTCGCCCGCGCCGTCCGGTGACAGGTCACCCGCCACCACATTGCGCAAGTCAGCAATCAGATCGGGCTCAGGCAGATCGCGGCCAAAGTTCACGCCGGTGATGTGGAAATCCACCTCATTGGCACCGCACACCCAGTCAGCCATCACGGCCACTTCACGGTCCACCACCAGTTTCACGGGCTGCTTGAGGTTGATGGGGCCAAGGTAACCGGGCTGGCAACCAAAGTGCGCTTCAATTTCACCCACCGTCGCAAAGCGGAAATTGGCCAAGCCATCGACCTTCGCTGCCTTGATTTCATTCATGTCATGGTCACCGCGCAGCAGCAGCAGCCAGACCTGGCTTTTAACGATTTCGCCGTGCTCATTGGTCTCGTCCGTGGCCAGCACCAAAGACTTCACCGTCTGGCTCAAGGGCAGGCCCAGCTGCGCAGCCACCGCTTCGCAGGTGCTATTGCCCGGTGTTGCCACCTTTTCCATCGCCTTGGCTGGCGCAGGACGAGGGCCGGCGGGTGCCAGGCACTCGGCCTTTTCAATATTGGCCGCGTAATCGCTGTGGGGGCAGTAAACGATGGCGTCTTCGCCCGTCGAAGCGATCACCTGAAACTCTTCGCTCAGGTCGCCGCCGATGGCACCCGAGTCCGCACGCACAGCGCGGTACTGCAGGCCAAAGCGGTCAAAAATGCGCTTGTAGGCTTCGCGCATGGTCTGGTAGCTGATCTGGGCGGTGTCGCGGTCTTTGTCGAAGGAGTAAGCATCCTTCATGATGAACTCGCGGCCACGCATCAGGCCAAAGCGCGGGCGGCGTTCGTCGCGGAACTTGGTCTGAATCTGATAAAGGTTCTTGGGCAGCTGCTTGTAGCTCTTGAACTCCTGGCGCGCAATATCCGTCACCACTTCCTCAGAAGTGGGCTGCACGATGAAGTCGCGGCCATGGCGATCCTTGATGCGCAGCAACTCAGGACCCATTTTTTCAAAACGGCCTGTTTCTTCCCACAGCTCAGCGGGTTGCACCACAGGCATGGTCACTTCAATGCCACCAGCGCGGTTCATTTCTTCACGCACGATCGCTTCGACCTTGCGAATCACACGCAGGCCCATGGGCATGTAGTTGTAAATACCAGCACCCAACTTTTTGATCATGCCAGCCCGTGTCATGAGCTTGTTGCTGACCACTTCAGCATCCGCAGGAGCTTCTTTGAGGGTGGAGATGAGAAATTGAGAAGCTTTCATGAGCGGGAGAGCGTGGGATAAAGCCGCGGCAGTTTGGCTGGGCCCGGACTGCCGTGCATAATGAACGCAATATAGAAAATTGGGGTTCGATTATGCTTGACCGGGACGGATTTCGCCCGAACGTCGGCATCATCCTGCTCAACCAGAAAAACCAGGTGTTCTGGGGCAAAAGAATTCGTACCCACAGCTGGCAATTCCCGCAAGGCGGCATTGATCGGGGAGAAACACCCGAACAAGCCATGTTCCGGGAACTGCATGAAGAGGTGGGTCTCATGCCCGACCACGTACGCGTGGTTGCAAGAACAAGGGACTGGTTGCGCTACGAGGTGCCGGATCGTTACATACGTCGCGATGCGCGAGGTCATTACAAGGGCCAGAAGCAAATCTGGTTTTTGCTTCAACTCCTCGGCCAAGACTGGGATTTGAACCTGCGTGCCACCGACCATCCTGAGTTTGATGCTTGGCGATGGAACGACTACTGGGTCCCACTGGATGTCGTTGTGGAGTTCAAGCGTGGTGTTTATGAAATGGCGCTGACGGAGTTGGCCCGCTACATTCCACGCTCGGAACTGCAGCGCAACCGCTATCTTCGCAGTGGAATGCGACCACGCGATGGGCAGCCGGAACAACCTGCCACTAGCCAGCGCCCAGCGCCCATGCTACGCAGCCACGGACTGATTCAAAACCCCGGCATGGAACTGCCCCCCGGTGCCAGCTTTGATCCAGATCCGCAAAGTGATGCCAACAACCGCTGAATAAATAAAAATCCCGCTCGCGTTATGGCTGCAGCGGGATTTTTTTATCTATTCAGTCTTTGCGCACGACCTAGTGCAGCACCACCATGTTGTCACGGTGCACCATCTCCGGCTCGCCTCGATAGCCCAGCAATTGTTCCACTTCTGACGATGCGTGCCTGCACAGCAATCGCGCTTCCGAACTGGAGTAGTTAGCCAGGCCACGCGCAATCTCCACGCCCTGGGCATCACGTACGGCAATCACATCCCCACGCGAGAAATCACCTTCCACCGCCACCATGCCCACAGGCAAGAGGCTCTTGCCCTCATCGCGCACTTTGAGCGCAGCCCCGGCATCAATGGTGACTGCACCATGCAGTTGCAGGTGATCCATCATCCATTGCTTGCGCGCCTGGTTTTTGTGCGTGGGTGCAATCAACAATGTGCCAATCGATTCACCCCGAGTCAGACGCAACAGCACAGCGTGCTCACGGCCCCATGCAATCACGGTCGATGCGCCCGAGCCTGCGGCACGCTTGGCTGCCAAAATTTTGGTCAACATCCCGCCCTTGCCGATGCTGGAGCCCGCACCACCCGCCATGGCTTCCAGTTTCACGTCACCCGCTTGCGCTTCGTGCACAAACTGTGCGTCTGGATTACTGCGCGGATCGGCCGTGTAGAGCCCTTTCTGATCGGTCAAGATAACCAACGCATCAGCATCCACCAAGTTCGCAACAAGTGCACCCAAAGTGTCGTTGTCACCAAACTTGATTTCATCGTTGACCACGGTGTCGTTTTCGTTGATGACCGGCACTACACCCAATTGCAGCAAGGTCAGCAGCGTCGAGCGCGCATTGAGATAACGCTCCCGATCCGCCAGGTCAGCGTGCGTCAGCAGCACCTGAGCGCTGCCAACGTTGTAGGTACGCAGCTTGGTTTCATACATCTGCACCAAACCCATTTGGCCAACCGCTGCTGCGGCTTGCAATTCATGGATTTCTTTGGGCCGTGTCGCCCAGCCCAAACGCTTCATGCCCTCTGCGACAGCACCGCTGGAGACCATGATCACTTCACGGCGGATGCCATCATCACCATGCACAAGGGCTGCCAGCTGGCGCGACCACTCTTCAATAGCCCCTTCATCGAGGCCACGCCCCTCATTGGTCACCAAACTGGAGCCGACCTTGACGACGATGCGGCGCGCATCTTGCAAAACACGGGAAGACATGATTAAGAGCTTTTTTTGCCTCTAGCACTTACTGTAAAAGCGCTAGCAGCTATGAATCAAGAAGCAGCAGGACTGCGTTTTAGTCCGGCGCGTTGCCGGCAAAACGTGGATCGTACTCCGCTTCTTGGGGCTGTTCTGTCTTTTGCACCACTTGGACGTGCTTGTAGATGTCTTTGATCAGCTTGTCAGTGCCTTCGCGTGCCAGGGCCGAGATTTCGTAGACCGGACCCTTCCATTTGAAGCGTTTGACGAAATCCTTGACCTTGGCTGCACGCTCTTCCTCGGGCACCATGTCCATCTTGTTGAGCACCAGCCAACGCGGCTTGTTATAGAGCTCATCGTCATACTTCTTAAGCTCTTGCACGATGGCCTTGGCCTGCTCCACAGGATCGACACTGTCGTCAAACGGGGCCATGTCAATGATATGCAGCAGCAAGCGTGTGCGCTGCAGGTGACGCAAGAACTGGTGACCCAAGCCTGCGCCATCCGAGGCACCTTCAATCAGCCCTGGAATGTCGGCAATCACAAAGCTTTGCTCAGCCGCCACACGCACCACACCCAAGTTGGGGTGCAAGGTAGTGAATGGGTAATCCGCGATCTTTGGCCGCGCGTTGGACACCGCCGAGATAAAGGTGGATTTGCCCGCATTAGGCATACCCAGCAAGCCCACATCGGCCAGCACCTTCAACTCCAGCTTCAGCGCAAAACGCTCGCCCAGACGACCGGGTGTTTTCTGGCGAGGCGCACGGTTCACGGCGCTCTTGAAGCGCAAGTTTCCAAAACCGCCATCTCCGCCCTGGGCCAGAACAATTTTTTCGCCAGGCGTCAGCAGCTCAAACAATACTTCGCCGGTTTCTTGGTCCGACAAAATCGTGCCGACTGGCAAACGCAAGGTAATGTCTTTACCTGCAGCACCGAACATGTCATTGCCCATACCGTTTTCGCCGCGCTCAGCCTCATGGCGGCGCGAGTAGCGGTAATCAATCAACGTATTCAAATTCACATCGGCCACGGCATAAACGTGACCACCACGGCCACCATCACCACCGTCAGGTCCGCCGAATTCCTTGTATTTTTCGTGCCGGAACGTAGCAGCACCATTGCCGCCATCACCGGCAGCAATTTCAATATAGGCTTCATCGACGAACTTCATGAGGCATCCCGTAATTCATTAGTAGACCAGCACCACTGGTGCCGGCAAAGCATAAAGCAAGCACGTGCTTGCTATGCAGTACGGGGTTTGCATAACCCCTTAAACAGTAAAGCCCCGACAAGTCGGGGCTTTACTGGAGTCAGTGAACGCGACGCTTAAGCAGCGGGCGTGATGCTGACAGTGTGCTTAGACAAAGCGCCCTTCGTGTCAAAAGACACGTGGCCCTCTACCAGAGCAAACAAGGTGTGATCCTTGCCAATACCGACGTTGGTGCCGGGGTGGAACTTAGTGCCACGTTGGCGAACAATGATCGAGCCTGCGCTGATCAGTTCACCACCGAAAGCCTTCACACCCAGCATTTTTGGCTTGGAATCACGTCCGTTGCGCGTAGAGCCGCCGCCTTTTTTCTGTGCCATGACTTAGCTCCTTCGGAATTAAGCAGCAATCGCCACGATTTGCAGTTCAGTGAACTGCTGACGATGGCCTTGGGATTTAGCGTAGTGCTTGCGACGGCGCAGCTTGAAGATGCGCACTTTGTCGTGCTTGCCGTGAGCAACAATTGTTGCCTTCACAGTTGCGCCGGACACCAGGGGTGTGCCAACCTTGAGTTCTGCGCCATTGCCGACTGCCAAAACTTGGTCGATCACGATTTCCTGGCCTACGTCCGCAGCAATCTGTTCTACCTTGATTTTTTCGCCGGCGGCAACACGATACTGTTTGCCTCCGGTTTTTATGACCGCGTACATGTAAACCTCTTTCGAATCTGAGAGTCCCGCAGACGAATTTCTACGGAAGCCGGCTATTGTACGCACAAACGCCTTTCCCTGCCTGCGCGACAACCTTATTTACCCCTAGGACATCCGACAGCTCTTCTTATAATCGGCCACTCTCTTGGCGGCATTACTTTGACTACAGCAAATCACACCCCCAACCCACTCGCTCTGATTGCAGACGACATGCAGGCCATGGACCGCGTTATTGCTCAACGCTTAACGACCAGCGTCCCTTTGATCGGCCAGATTTCACACTACATCATTGCCGCAGGCGGCAAGCGCTTGCGCCCTGCACTGCTGTTAATGGTGAGCAATGCTCTGGGCGACAGCAATCCCGTCAAGCACTCCTTGGCCACAGTGGTGGAATTGATCCACACCGCCACACTGCTGCACGACGATGTCGTGGATGAGTCCACACTGCGCCGTGGCCGCCCTACAGCCAACGAGTCCTTTGGCAACCCAGCCAGCGTCTTGGTTGGAGACTTTCTGCACACCCGCTCCTTTCAGATGATGGTGGAAGCAGGAAATATGCGCATCCTTCAAGTGCTCTCAGATGCCACCAACATCATTGCTGAAGGCGAAGTGCAGCAACTGATCAATACGCACGATGCCTCGCTGGATGAAGTGGGGTATCTGCACGTCATCCGCTCCAAAACAGCCAAACTGTTCGAAGCCAGCACACAAATTGCAGCCATCCTGGCCCAGGCATCTCCCAGTGTAGAAGCTGCATGCGCCACCTATGGCCAAGCACTGGGCACTGCCTTTCAGATCATTGACGATGTCCTTGATTACGATGGCGATGCCCACGAAATGGGAAAAAATCTTGGCGATGACTTGCGCGAAGGCAAGTGCACGCTGCCGCTCATCATTGCCATGCAACGTGCCAGCACGGAGGATTCGCGCATCATCCGTCAGGCTATCGAACAAGGCTCAACCGATCAATTGCAGAGCATTTTGCAGATTGTCAAAAGTACAGGCGCGCTAGATGCTACGCGCCAAGCAGCACACGATGAAGCGGTGCGTGCCATTGAAGCACTGAAGGCATTGCCTTCAAATGCCTATACCCAAGCAATGGAACAGCTGGCTTCGCAATTATTGCTGCGCCGCACCTGATGACTGACTAAAACGTACTTACGTGCTGTTTATGCCTGCCGCATCAAAATAGATGCAAAAAGCCTGCTCAAGCAGGCTTTTTGCATCTATACAGTTACGTTTTGATCAGAGATGATCATGACTAGAACAACCTTCCCCTGCTCGGGTACATGACCGCTGCTCCTCACATCGCCTCTACTGCCCCCCTTCCACTTGCTGGCTTGGCCCGCGCCTTAGTCAGTGCAGGTCAATTGACCGAGAGCATTGCGACAGATGTCTCGCGCAAAGCTATTGCCAGCAAGAGCAGCTTTGTTGCGCAGCTGATTGCAAGCGGACACTTGCCAGCGGCAGAGCTGGCCTATCAGATCTCCCTGATTTTCAGCACCCCTTTGCTGGATTTAAATACGGTAGACAGCACGCGCTTGCCCAAGGATTTGCTGGACTCCAAGCTGTGCACTACACACAAGGTGCTGCCGCTGCACAAACGGGGCAACCGGTTGATCGTGGCAACAGCAGATCCATCGGACAAAGAGGCATCGGAAAAAATCAAGTTCTCCGCCCAGGTGGGGGTGGACTGGGTGATTGTGGAATATGACAAGCTCATTCGCCTCATTGAAGCATCGTCTAAAAGTATTTCAGAAGCACTGGATACCTTCAACGCAGACAGTGACTTCCAGTTTGACGACATCAAAGACGCCCCGGAAACGGAAGAAAAAGACACCGGAGCGGCCGAAGTAGAGGATGCGCCAGTCGTCAAGTTTCTGCACAAAATGCTGCTTGATGCATTCAACATGCGCGCATCCGACCTGCACTTTGAGCCCTACGAGCACACATATCGCGTACGTTTTCGAATCGACGGGGAATTGCGAGAAATTGCAGCCCCGCCGATCGCCATCAAAGAAAAACTGGCCTCACGCATCAAAGTCATTTCGCGCCTGGACATCTCGGAAAAACGCATCCCCCAGGATGGCCGGATGAAGCTTAAAGTCGGCGCGAACCGCGTCATTGACTTTCGCGTATCAACGCTTCCAACGCTGTTTGGCGAGAAAATTGTGATCCGTATCTTGGATCCAAATAGCGCAAAAATGGGCATTGATGCGCTGGGTTACGAAGCTGACGAGAAGAAACGCCTGCTGGATGCCATTGAACGCCCTTACGGCATGATTTTGGTCACAGGCCCCACGGGCTCGGGCAAAACCGTATCCCTTTACAGCTGCCTGAACTTACTCAACAAACCCGGTGTCAATATTTCCACGGCCGAAGATCCGTCGGAAATCAACATGCCCGGCGTCAACCAAGTCAATGTCAATGAAAAAGCTGGACTGACGTTTGCCGCTGCGCTCAAGTCTTTCTTGCGCCAGGATCCTGACGTGATCATGGTCGGTGAAATCCGCGATCTAGAAACTGCTGACATTTCGATCAAAGCAGCCCAAACCGGCCACCTGGTGCTGTCCACCCTGCACACCAACGACGCCCCGACCACACTCACGCGCATGCGCAATATGGGGATTGCACCTTTCAACATCGCCTCTAGCGTGATCTTGATCACGGCGCAACGCTTGGCGCGTCGGCTATGCCCACAATGCAAACAGCCACACGATGTTCCACTAGAGACTTTGCGAGAAGCCGGCTACGCAGAGCGCGACCTCGATAGCTCCTGGGTGCCTTACAAAGCCATTGGGTGCAGCGCCTGCAACAATGGCTACAAAGGCCGTGTCGGCATCTACCAAGTCATGCCCATCTCAGAGGAGATCCAGCAAATCATCCTGCGCGATGGAAGTGCCCTGGATATTGCGAACCAGTCCAAACTTGAAGGCATCAAGTCTTTGCGCGAATCGGGTTTGGACAAAGTCAAACTGGGCGTAACTTCCTTGGAAGAGGTACTGGCAGTTACCAACTTATAAGTACCGTAGCCCTGCATAGGCTGCGTGCAATCGAATCACAACAATACTGACAGCAGAGGGAGCAGCGGCATGGCAAACGCAGCAACAGGCAAAACCAATCCCAAAGAATTCATCTACGAGTGGATAGGGAAAGACCGCCAAGGCAAAGAGTTGCGCGGACAGATGCGCGCAACTGGTGAGGCGCAAGTGCAAGCTTCCCTGCGCCGCCAGGGCATCTTCATGACCAAGCTCAAAAAACGCAGCATGCGCTCGGGCAAGAAGATCAAACCCAAAGATATTGCACTGTTTACCCGCCAAATGGCCACCATGATGAAAGCTGGTGTGCCGTTACTCCAATCATTCGATATCGTGGGGCGAGGCAACCCCAATATCAGCGTAACCAAGTTACTCAATGACATCCGCCAGGATGTTGAAACCGGCACATCACTCAGCGTGGCATTTCGCAGACACCCGCTGTACTTCAATACGCTTTACTGCAACCTGATTGAAGCGGGTGAAGCCGCAGGTATCTTGGATACGTTGATGGACCGGCTGGCCACTTACATGGAGAAAACCGAGGCGATCAAAGGCAAGATCAAATCCGCCTTGATGTACCCCATTTCCGTGGTCATCGTTGCATTTGTAGTCGTCACCGTCATCATGATTTTTGTCATCCCTGCGTTCAAGGAAGTCTTCAGTTCCTTCGGCGCTGACTTGCCTGCTCCGACTTTACTGGTCATGGCAATCAGTGAATTTTTTGTCCAATACTGGTGGCTTATTTTTGGCGTGATTGGTGGTGGTTTTTATTTCTTTATGCAGGCATGGCAACGCAGTCCCAAGGTACAGCGTGTGATGGATCGCATCTTGCTCAAAATCCCTGTGTTTGGCCCATTGATTGACAAATCCTGTGTTGCACGCTGGACACGAACACTCTCCACCATGTTTGCTGCAGGCGTGCCGCTGGTGGAGGCACTGGACTCCGTGGGTGGAGCCTCAGGCAACACGATTTACCGCGAAGCTACTGAGCGCATTCAACACGAAGTGTCTACGGGAACCAGTTTGACCGGCGCCATGAGCAACGCCAATGTTTTCCCCTCCATGGTCTTGCAGATGTGTGCCATTGGAGAAGAATCAGGCTCTATTGATCACATGCTGGGCAAGGCGGCCGACTTTTACGAACAGGAAGTGGACGAAATGGTTGCAGGCCTGTCCAGCTTGATGGAGCCCATCATCATCGTTTTCCTGGGCAGCCTGATTGGCGGCATTGTGGTGTCGATGTACCTGCCAATTTTCAAGTTGGGACAAGTAGTTTGATGGACTTTTTTTTCCAGAGTGATATCGCCCTAGCGTGCTTGCTGGGTCTGCTGATCGGTAGTTTTTTGAATGTTGTCATCCACCGTCTGCCTCAAATCATGGAGCAGCAATGGGATGCTGAATGTACTGAGCACCAAGCAGCCAAAGCTGATGCTGCCTATACCCCAGCACAACCCTCCATCACACTGAGCCGGCCACGCTCTCGCTGCCCGCATTGCGGTCATGCCATCAGGTGGTTTGAAAACATTCCTGTCGTGAGCTGGCTGCTGCTGCGCGGCAAATGCAAGCAATGCAGCCATCGTATTAGCGTGCGTTACCCCTTGGTCGAAATCACCACAGCAGCTTTGTTTGTATGGTGTATTGCCCGCTGGGGCTTTACCCCTGCAGGCTGGGCGTGGTGTGGTTTTAGCGCGGCATTGCTGACCCTGGCATTGATTGACTGGGATACCACCTTTCTTCCGGACGACATCACTCTGCCTCTGGTTTGGGCTGGCCTGGTGGCTGCTGCTTTGGGGTGGACAGGCATCACGTTGAGCAACGCCCTGTGGGGTGCTGTGGCTGGCTACCTGTCGCTGTGGAGCATTTACTGGCTATTCAAATTGCTCACAGGCAAAGAAGGCATGGGCTACGGAGACTTCAAACTGTTTGCGGCTCTAGGGGCCTGGTTTGGCTGGCAAGCGCTGATCCCCATCATTTTGATGGCCTCTGTCATTGGTGCCATCATTGGCATTGTCATGAAATTGCGCAGCAATCTGCGCGAAGGTGGCTACATCCCCTTTGGGCCATTCTTGGCTGGCGCTGGCTTTACCGCCATGTTTTTTGGTGCTGAAAATATTTTGGTCTCCCTGTTTCGCACACTTGGCCTGTAAGCATGCAACGCGCTCAACGTTTGGGTCTCACAGGTGGCATCGGTAGCGGTAAAAGCACCGTGGCGCGCATGCTGGCAGAGCGTGGTGCTGTCATCGTGGATGCCGATGCTATTTCGCGCAGCCTGACAGCAGCCGGTGGCTTGGCCATGCCGCAAATAGAAGTGGAATTCGGCACAGACGCCGTGGGTGCCGACGGCGCGCTAGAGCGCACCTTCATGCGCAATTTGATCTTTCACGATCCTCAGGCACGCCTGCGCCTGGAATCCATCATTCACCCCTTAATCAGCAGTTTGACTGAGCGCCAAGCACTGCAAGCCGAGGCCTGCGGTGCCCCGCTTTTAGTATTTGATGTGCCGTTGCTGGTGGAGTCTGGGCGCTGGCGCCAGCAAGTGGATGCGGTGGTGGTGGTCGACTGCGAGGAAGAAACCCAAATTCTGCGAACGATGGAGCGCAGCAATTTAGAGCGCTCAGCAGTCACGCACATCATGGCTGCGCAGGCATCCAGACAGCAGCGCAGAGCCGCTGCGGACTGGGTCATCTACAACGATGGACTAGATTTAGCTGCATTACGTCAAGAAGTGCTATCAATTTCGGCATGGTTACAGCTATGATGGCACCTGGCGCTTCTGTAACACTTGGCGAGCCTAGCGTTCAGAGGCTGCAAACACCCATTTCTTGGCCTGCGCCTACCGGGATACTGCCAGCGTGATTCTTTACGAGTACCCTTTCAACGAACGCCTACGCACGTATTTGCGTCTGGAACAATTGTTTCGGCGTTTGTTCGAACTCGTCACGCGCGACTCACCCGTTGATCACCACTTCGCGCTGGCAACCATCTTTGAAATCATGGATGTGGCTGCGCGTGCCGACCTCAAGTCGGACCTGCTGCGCGACTTGGAGCGCCACAAAAGCCTGTTTGAAGGCCTGCGCAACAACCCCGCCATTGCCCAAGACATGCTGGACAACATCATTGCCCAGCTGGATCAGTGCTATACCCAGTTGCATGCCCAAACCGGCAAAACTGGCCAGCCACTGACTGAAATTGACTGGCTGATGGCCATTCGCAGCCGCATTGGCATTCCTGGTGGCACCAGCAGCTTTGACTTGCCCGCTTACCACCGCTGGCAAAACAAGCCGCCCACACAGCGCCATGCTGACCTGCAGCAGTGGACCCTGTGCCTTAAACCCTTGGCAGATGCGTTATCGCTGCTGCTCAGTTTGCTGCGCGAAACAGGCTCCCCCCAAAAAGTAGCTGCCAGCAATGGACAGTTTCAACAATCGCTGCCCGCTGGCAAGGCCTACCAGTTGCTGCGCCTGCGCATAGATGCAGATTCAGGTCTGATTCCTGAAATCAGTGCCAACCGCTTGATGGTGTCTGTGCGCCTGGTGCGCCCCAACGAAAGCGGCAGTCTGCAATCGACCACGGAAAACGCGGCTTTTGAATTGACCTTGTGCGCCTGACAGCCCCCTTGTGTCAGACTTCAAACGATGAGCGACAACACTTCCCACGCCCCTACCGTTCAGTGCCCCACCTGTGGTGGCCCCAGTGTGTTTGAACCTGCCAACGCATGGCGCCCGTTTTGCAGCCAGCGCTGTAAAAACATCGATCTGGGTGCCTGGGCGGCAGAAGAATTTCGCATGCCCGTACAAACACCACCGCAAGATGCGCAGTATGGCGATCCGCGCACAGAAGATTAAGTCAACACTTTCATAGCTACCAGCGCATATAAACAAAGGGTTTCAAATAGCTTTCTATTTGAAACCCTTTGTGCTTAAGCGCTTGCAGCTCTACTTTTGTACTTCTGTCGTTACATAAGTACTGGCATCAAACGGCAAGCCACGTTCTTCGCTGAGCCACTGCAGCGCTGGCAGCGCACCTTCCAGCACAGGCTGCACCTGCAGTGGCAGTTGCTGCCACACCATTTGCTGGCCTTCACGCATTTCAAATTCACCCGACCATTGCGTCACCTTGCACCAGTGCAGGCGCACCAGGGCGTGGCTGTAGGCATGTTCCGTCACCTTCCAGGCGATGCAGTTGTCGATGGTGATGCCAATCTCTTCGTGCAGCTCACGGCGCAAGGCCTGCTCAACGGTTTCACCGGCTTCCAGCTTGCCACCCGGAAACTCCCACCACCCCGCACGCGGCTTGCCTTCAGGGCGGCTGGTGATGAGTAAAGCGCCATCGCTCTCGCGAATTAATACACCCACGGCAACTTCGGTATGTTTGCGCTCGGCAGTCGTTTCAGCAGTCACAGTCACTCGTTTTTCTCGTTCAATTTCAAATTTCAGCGCCGTCTGTCAGACCATCGACATCGGCAATCGGCTGCACTGCGCCAGGCTGGTGGTTGTCACGGCCTGCGTAGTCACGCGCAAACTGCTGCGCCACACGGCCGCTGCGCGAGCCACGCTCCAGCGCCCAGACCAGTGCTTCAGGGCGCGCAGCATCAATGGCCGCGGGCGACAAACCCATGCTGGACAGCCACTGCGCCACCACACGCAGGTATTCGTCCTGACTGAAGGGGTAAAAACTCACCCACAGACCAAAACGCTCAGACAGAGAGATTTTCTCTTCCACCACCTCTCCGGGGTGGATCTCGCCGTTGTCACCCTTTTGCGTGCTCAGGTTGTCCGTCATGTATTCGGGCAGCAGGTGACGGCGGTTGCTGGTGGCGTAGACCAGCACATTGGGCGTGGCCGCACTGACCGAGCCATCCAAAATCGACTTCATGGCCTTGTAGCCAGGCTCGCCTTCTTCAAAACTCAAGTCATCGCAGTAGATGATGAATTTTTCAGCGCGGCCAGCAACCACATCCACAATGTCAGGCAGATCGGTCAGATCGACCTTGTCCACCTCAATCAGTCGCAGCCCCTGCGGGGCATAGGCATGCAAGCAGGCCCGAATCAGCGAAGACTTACCCGTACCGCGCGCGCCCGTCAGCAGCACATTGTTGGCTGTGCGGCCTTGTACAAACTGCGCAGTGTTGCGCGCAATCTTGTCTTTTTGGCCATCGATGTTTTGCAGATCCGACAGCTGCATGGCGCCCACGTGGCGCACTGGCTCCAGCACACCACAGCCATTGGCGCGTTTGCGGTAGCGCCAGGCAATTGCCACGCTCCAGTCTGAAGGCGCTTGCAGGGCCTGAGGCAGCACCGATTCAATGCGCTGCATGAGCTGCTCGGCACGCTCGACCAAACGCTCCAACGGGTTCATTACATCTTGCACAGTGCAGTCTCCATTCAATATTTTGATAGCTTTTTGCGCTTGCTTTGCATAGGTTTCAGATAGAAAAGTATCTTAAAACTAATGTATACAAGCGCTACTAGCTCCTAAAATCAAAAAGGAGCCCTCCTTGGCTCCTCACAGCATATCCAGCGTTGCGCAGCGCCCAGCCCGTCAGGGCGGTGCAGGCGCGGCGCAATCGTGCAGACAGTGGCAGCGCCACGGCCAACGATTGCAACAAAGCCTGCAGGGCGGTGTGCAACGCCCCCTCCATCAAGAGCGGTAGTCGGCGTTGATGGTCACGTACTCATGGCTAAAGTCACACGTCCACACGGTCTGGCTGGCTGTGCCACGGCCCAGACCCACGCGCACGGTGATCTCAGACTGCTTCATCACGCGCTGGCCGTCTTCTTCCTTGTAAGAAGGGTTGCGCCCGCCATCCACCACCACATGCACATCATCCAAATGCAGGTCAATCTTGCTTTGGTCCAGGTCATCAATACCTGCGTAGCCTACGGCAGCCAGAATGCGGCCCAGATTGGGGTCCGAGGCAAAAAATGCTGTCTTGACCAAAGGCGAATGTGCAATCGCATAGGCAGCCAGACGGCATTCTGCTTCGGTCTTGCCGCCATCAATTTGCACCGTGATGAACTTGGTGGCACCTTCGCCGTCGCGCACAATGGCTTGCGCCAGCAGGCGTGAAACCTCCAGCAGCGCTGCCTTCAGTGCCAGGGCATCTGCGCTGTCCCACGCGGTGATCTGTGCATGGCCCGCCTGGTGCGTAGCCACCAGTACGAACGAGTCGTTGGTCGACGTATCGCCATCAATGGTCACGCGGTTGAACGACCCATCGGCCAGTTCCTTGACCAAGCTTTGCAGCAACGCGGGGGCAATCGCGGCATCAGTGGCCACATAGCCCAGCATGGTGGCCATGTTGGGGCGAATCATGCCCGCACCCTTGCTGATACCCGTCACCGTCACGGTCTTGCCGCCCACCCGCACCTGGCGGCTGTAGGCCTTGGGCTGCGTGTCGGTGGTCATGATGCCCTCTGCTGCCACAGCCCAGTTGTCGGCCTTGGCGTTGGCAATGGCTGCAGGCAGGCCCGCAACAATGCGCTGCACAGGCAGCTCTTCCATGATGACGCCAGTGGAAAACGGCAGAATTTGCTCGGCCTTCAGGCCCAGCTCTTTGGCCAGTGCTGCGCAAGTAGCGCGGGCGTTCGCCAGGCCGGCAGCCCCCGTACCGGCATTGGCATTGCCGGTGTTGATCACCATGGCACGGATGCCCTGGCAAGCGGCCAGATGCTCACGGCTGACCTGCACCGGTGCAGCACAAAAACGATTTTGCGTAAACACGCCCGCCACTGTGGCACCTTCGTCGAGCAAGAACACGCTCAAGTCTTTGCGGTTGGCTTTGCGCACACCGGCTTCAGTCACACCAATGCGCACACCGGCGACTGGAAACAGGTTGGCGGCGACGGGAACAGGCAAATTCACAGGCATTGCAGGGCTTCCTACAGAGAAACAGTTAGACGGCAATTATGGAGACAAACCACAGCGCACAACGAAAAACACGGGCCTGCGCCCGTGTTCTTTGTGTATGGCGGTGTTACCCACCACGCGATACGCCTTAAGCCAGCTTGCCGTGGCAGTTCTTGAACTTATTGCCACTGCCGCAAGGGCAGGGGTCATTGCGACCCACGCGTGCGCCGGCTGGCAGCTCAAAGCTGTCGGACTTGTCACCATCCGCGCTGGCATATTGCAAGGCACTCTGCGCGCTTTCGGCATGGTGCTCAATGCTTTGCGCCACTTCATCCAGCTGCTCAGGCTGCTGAATGCGCACTGTCAGCAGCACGCGCGTGACTTCGTTCTTTACCGAATCTATCAACTGGCGGAACAGCTCAAACGCTTCGCGCTTGTACTCTTGCTTGGGTTGCTTCTGGGCAAAGCCACGCAAGTGAATGCCTTGGCGCAAATAGTCCAGGGCCGCCAGATGGTCGCGCCAGTTGGTGTCAAAGCTTTGCAGCAGCACAGCACGCTGGAAGTTCATGAACTGCTCAGAGCCCACTTGATCGAGTTTGCTTTGGTAGACGTCGTTGGCAGCCTTCACGCAGGTTTCGAGAATTTCTTCATCGGTAATGCTGTCTGAATCCTTGACCATGGCTTGCAAATCGACATGCACATTCCATTCGGCCAGCGCCTTCTCCAGCGCAGGCAGGTTCCACTGCTCTTCCATCGATTCAGCCGGCACATACTGGCGCACCATGTCGGCCACACAGTCTTCTCGCATGATGTTGATCATGTCGACCAAGTCTGCGGTATCCAGGATTTCATTGCGCTGCTGGTAGATCACCTTGCGCTGGTCGTTCGACACATCGTCGTATTCCAGCAGTTGCTTGCGCATGTCAAAGTTACGCGCCTCCACCTTGCGCTGAGCCGATTCGATCGAACGGGTCACGATGCCCGCTTCAATCGCTTCGCCTTCGGGCATCTTCAGGCGGTCCATGATGGCGCGCACACGGTCACCCGCAAAAATGCGCATCAACTGGTCGTCCAGGCTCAGGTAAAAACGCGAAGAACCTGGGTCACCCTGGCGGCCCGAGCGGCCACGCAACTGGTTGTCAATACGGCGTGACTCATGGCGTTCGGTCGCGATGATGCGCAAGCCACCCAGGGCTTTCACTTCATCGTGATCTTTTTGCCACTGCGCATGCAGCTCATCCAATTGCTTTTGCTTGGCCGCATCATCCAACGTGGCGTCTGCAGCAATCGCTGCTTCTTGCTTGCTGATATTGCCGCCCAGCACAATGTCGGTACCACGGCCAGCCATGTTGGTGGCAATGGTGATCATGCCCTTGCGGCCTGCCTGCGCAATGATGTCCGCTTCCTTGGCGTGCTGCTTGGCGTTGAGCACTTGGTGGGGCAAGCCCACCTTGGTCAGCATCTGGTCGATGATTTCCGAGTTCTCGATCGACGTTGTCCCCACCAGCACTGGCTGACCACGCTCGTAGCATTCGCGGATATCTTCAATGGCCGCGTTGTATTTTTCTTGCGTGGTCTTGTAGACGCGATCCAGCTGGTCTTCACGCTTGCTGGGCTTGTTGGGCGGAATCACCACCGTTTCCAGGCCATAAATGCTCTGGAATTCAAACGCTTCCGTATCCGCAGTACCCGTCATGCCCGACAGCTTGTTGTACAGACGGAAATAGTTTTGGAAAGTGATCGAAGCCATGGTCTGGTTCTCAGCCTGAATGGCGACACCTTCCTTGGCTTCTACTGCCTGGTGCAGGCCATCGCTCCAGCGGCGACCGGACATCAAACGACCCGTGAACTCATCCACGATCACCACTTCACCGTTTTGCACCACGTAATGCTGGTCACGGTGATAGATGTGGTGGGCGCGCAATGCAGCATACAAATGGTGCACCAGCGCAATATTGGAGGGGTCGTACAGCGATGCACCTTCAGGCAGCAAGCCGGCGGCAGACAAAATCTGCTCAGCCTTTTCGTGGCCATCTTCCGTCAGGAAGACCTGGTGGCTCTTTTCGTCCACCGTAAAGTCGCCTGGCTTGGTGACGCCCTCGCCTGTGCGTGGGTCAGCCTCGCCTTCTTGGCGCACCAGTTGGGGGGCCAATTGATTGATGGTTTGGTACATCGCCGTGTTGTCGTCGGCCTGACCAGAAATGATCAAAGGCGTACGCGCCTCATCAATCAAAATCGAGTCCACTTCGTCAACAATCGCAAAATTCAGACCACGCTGAACGCGGTCTGCTGCGTCATACACCATGTTGTCGCGCAGATAGTCAAACCCGTACTCGTTATTGGTGCCGTATGTAATGTCAGCCAGATACGCCAGCTGCTTTTCATCGCGCGGGGCCTGGGGCAGGTTCACACCCACCGCCAAGCCCAGGAAGTTGTACAGCGGGCGCATGGTTTCGGCGTCACGGCTGGCCAAGTAGTCATTCACAGTCACCACATGCACGCCCTGGCCTGTCAGGGCGTTCAGGTACACAGGCAGCGTAGAGGTCAGCGTCTTACCCTCACCCGTACGCATTTCCGAAATCTTGCCTTGGTGCAGCGAAATACCACCCATCAGCTGCACGTCAAAGTGACGCATCTTCAGAACGCGCTTTGAAGCTTCTCGCACCACGGCAAAGGCCTCAGGCAACAAGTCGTCCAGCGACTCGCCCTTGGACACACGTTCCTTGAACTCTTGGGTCTTTGCCCTCAAAGCCTGGTCATCGAGCTTTTCCAGCTCTGGCTCCATCGCATTGATTTGAGCCACCGTCTTGCGGTACTGCTTGAGAAGCCGATCGTTGCGGCTGCCGAAAAGTTTGGTAAGAAAGTTGACCATGCGAACGGAAGCCGCTCCACAATGCCCGTACAGCACCGAAAGCGGCCAAATCCCTAATGTAGAGTTGCCATGCAGATGGGCTCACCCAGCAGTAAAACAAGAGCCTAGACCGCTGGAAGCCAAAAATTGATTCTAACTGCCGCTTGCGCTTTGGCACTAACAGCCTGCCCCTGCAAGCACACAAGCAACAGGGTGCGCTGATAATGAACAATTCACTCAGTCTTCTAAAGTCATGCAACGGCGCCGTCATTTAGCCATCTCGCTGGAACAAGCAGCCCAGTCTTCGCCCGCCTTATCGCTACTGGTCAGCCAAGCGCGCGAAGCCAATGCACGTATGAAGGCCATTGAACCCCTACTCCCACCAAGCCTGCGTCACAGCGTGCGACCAGGCCCCATTGAAGGCAGCACTTGGTGCTTGATCATCAAGAACAACGCCGCCGCCAGTAAAGTGCGCTACCTGCTGCCCAGCTTTGAAGCACATCTGCGCACCAAGGGATGGGATGTTGCGCACATTCAACTCAAGGTGCTCAACACTTCGCCATGGCAAAGCCCGCTCTAATTCATTCAAAACAAATTAGAAGCTATAAAAAATTCAGGGGGGGGATGGTGCCGGTTGTCGGATTCGAACTGACGACCTACCGCTTACAAGGCGGGTGCTCTACCAACTGAGCTAAACCGGCGATCCGCTTCACAGGCCAGAGGCTGCAAAATGGACAAGATGCAACAAAAAAAAGAAGCACCAAAATTGGTGCCGGTTGTCGGATTCGAACTGACGACCTACCGCTTACAAGGCGGGTGCTCTACCAACTGAGCTAAACCGGCGAAGACCGCGATTCTAATACAAGTTTCGCGCTCAAAAAAGAAAACTGATTATTTAACGCGCTTAAAAGCGGGTCGACCACCGCCACTTGGAGTTGGTGGGCGTGGTTGATCATCACCAGACTCAGCAAGTTTGGTCGTCGACGTTACCAGCTGCATGACCTGAGACGCGCTCTCATCGTCTTGCACTGACGCTTCAGACGATTCATCCACAGCATCACTCAAGCCAAGATCTGCCGCAGCATCAGAAAGCTCAGACAACAGGTCATCCATCACGGGGAAAGACATACCCTGGCCCGATTCACGTGCATAGATCGCTTGTACACGCTCGACAGGCACCATGATTTCACGCGGCTTTCCGCCAAACCGGGCTTTGAATTCAATGTATTCATTGCCCAGCTGCAGATTGCCGGTGGCGTCATAGCCCACGTTCAGCACGATCTCTCCATCCTTCACAAATTCGCGAGGAACTTGCACTGAACGGTCGACCTTCACAGCCAGATAAGGCGTCAGACCATTGTCCGTACACCATTCATGCAGGGCACGAATCAAATACGGCCGCGTTGAAGTGGTGGTGGGCTCGTTCATGTACAAATTCCAGCGACAGCAAAAACAGGAGACTCAAGCACTCACGCAATTACTTGCGCATCACCTTTTCAGAGGGTGTCAGCGCTTCAATATAGGCAGGACGCGAGAAAATGCGCTCCGCGTACTTCAGCAAAGGTGCAGCATTCTTGCTCAGCTCAATGCCGTAGTAATCCAGACGCCACAGCAAAGGTGCAATCGCCACATCCAGCATCGAGAAGCCCTCGCCCAGCATGTACTTGTTCTTCAAGAACACGGGAGCCAGTTGCGTCAGACGATCACGAATGTGCTGACGCGCCTTCTCAACTTCCTTCTCATTGCCCTTGACGTTGCGCTGCTCCAGCGTGTTCACGTGCACGAACAACTCTTTTTCGAAGTTCAGCAAAAACAGACGCACGCGTGCGCGATCGACTGGGTCACCAGGCATCAGCTGCGGATGAGGAAAGCGCTCATCAATGTACTCATTGATGATGTTCGACTCATACAGGATCAAATCACGTTCGACCAAGATAGGCACTTGGCCATAGGGATTCATGGCCGCGATCTCTTCAGGCTTGTTGTACAAGTCCACGTCACGGATTTCGAAATCCATTCCCTTTTCGAACAGCACAAAGCGGCAACGGTGGGAATAAGGGCAAGTCGTTCCCGAATAAAGCACCATCATGGCGGAAGCTCCTAAAAATCAAAAAGAGTGGGACGCTCAAAAAGCGCCCACTCCACCAAGACCAAGCCGCTTTGCACCCAGGCGCAAAGTGGCAACAGGCTGTCTATTTATTTGACGTCTTTCCAGAAGGCGGCATTCAATCGCCAGGCGATCAAAATAAAGATGCCCAGGAAAATCAAGACGCCAACACCGACGCGAATACGGGTATTTTGGGCTGGCTCCCCCATCCATTGCAGGAAGTTGACCAAATCACCAACTGTCTGATCGTACTCTTGTGCGCTCATTGTGCCTTGAGAGATGGTTTCCCAGCCCTTAAACACTTGGGTGTTTTGCCCATGAACCTCGACATTTTCCAAGATTGCACGGCGCTCGCCCTGCAACTGCCACAGAACGTGTGGCATACCCACCGATGGGAACACCAGATTGTTCCAGCCCGTGGCTTTGGTCTCGTCGCGGTAGAACGTGCGCAGGAAAGTGTAGAGGTAATCTGCACCAGAGCCGCCTGCACCTGCACGTGAACGTGCAATCACAGTCAAATCAGGTGGATTGGCACCAAACCAGTTGGCCGCTTGCTTGGGATCAATTGCTGCCACCATCGTGTCTCCCACCTTGTCGGTAGTGAACAACAGGTTGCTCTTGATCTCTTGCTCGCTCAGACCGATGTCTTTCAACCGGTTAAAACGCATGAATGCGGCAGAGTGGCAGCCCAAGCAGTAGTTCACAAACAGTTTGGCACCGTTTTGCAATGACGCTTGGTTGGTGGTATCTACCGGCGCCTTGTCCAGCGGCACCAAGCCGCCACCTGCAGCAAGTGCACCACCAGCCAGGCCGAACGCTGTCACCAGCGTGAGGATCAGTTTTTTCATTGTTCTTGTCTCCTAGCTCAGTGGGGCTTGAAAGTCACGCGATCAGGCACAGGCTTGGGGGTACCCAGCTGGCTCCACCAAGGCATCAACAAGAAGAAGCCGAAGTAGAACAAAGTGCCAACTTGCGAAACGCGCTCACCGGTAGGCGATGGAGGCTGCACCCCCAGGTAGCCCAAGACCAGGAAGTTCACCACAAACACGGCATACAGGTATTTGTGCCAGCTAGGACGATAGCGGATGGACTTCACAGGGCTCAAGTCAAACCATGGCAGGCCAAACAAGATCACCACGGCACCACCCATGACCACCACGCCCCAGAACTTGGCATCAATACCCAGCATCAAGGCGACAACGACAACCGCAGCACCCACGATCACGAGTTTGAACAAACCAGCCATCTTGGTTTTGACCACCGCGAACACAGCAGCCAAGCCCACGCAAGCAACCAGCACGTACATCATCTCCGTGGTGATCGCACGCAGCATCGAATAGAACGGCGTGAAATACCAGACGGGTGCAATGTGCGCAGGCGTCTTCAGCGGATCAGCAGGAATAAAGTTGTTGTATTCCAAGAAGTAGCCACCGAACTCAGGCGCAAAGAACACCACCGCCGAGAACAGGAACAGGAACACACCCACGCCAAAGATGTCGTGCACCGTGTAGTAAGGATGGAAGGGAATGCCATCCAGCGGGTTACCCTTGGCATCCTTGGGGGCGCCAGGGGCCTTGATTTCCACACCATCGGGGTTGTTCGAACCCACATCGTGCAGCGCCAACAAGTGCGCAACCACCAAGCCCAGCAGCACCAGCGGCACGGCAATCACGTGGAAGCTAAAGAAGCGGTTGAGCGTTGCATCACCCACCACGTAGTCGCCACGAATCAGCAGCGCCAGATCTGGGCCCACAAAGGGAATGGCTGCAAACAGGTTAACAATCACCTGCGCACCCCAGTACGACATCTGGCCCCATGGCAGCAGATAGCCCATGAAGGCTTCGGCCATCAGCGCCAAGAAGATGGCACAGCCAAAGATCCAGACCAGCTCACGCGGCTTACGGTAAGAACCGTACAGAAGGCCGCGGAACATGTGCAGATACACCACCACAAAGAAGGCAGAAGCGCCTGTGGAGTGCATGTAGCGGATCAGCCAGCCCCAGGGCACATCACGCATGATGTATTCGACCGAAGCGAATGCTTTTTCAGCATCTGGCTTGTAGTGCATGACCAGGAAAATACCTGTCACGATCTGAATCACCAGCACCAGCAACGCCAGCGAGCCGAAGATGTACCAGAAGTTGAAGTTTTTAGGAGCGTAGTACTCCGACATGTGCTGCTTGTAGCCAGCAAATGCCGAAGGAAACCGATTTTCAAACCAGTTCGTCACCTTGGCGCCGGTGGAGGCGTTCGGGTCGAGTTCTTTGAATTCGTGGGCCATGTTGTGTTAACTCCCTCAAGCCTTGTCTTCACCGATCAGGAGTTTGGTCTCCGACAGGTACATGTGGGGTGGCACTTCCAGATTGTCTGGAGCGGGCTTGTTCTTGAACACGCGGCCAGCCATGTCAAAGGTTGAACCGTGGCAAGGGCACAGGAAGCCGCCCTTCCAGTCGGCGGGCAGCGAAGGCTGAGCACCGGTGTGGAACTTATCGACAGGCGAGCAACCCAAGTGGGTGCAGATACCAACGCAGACCAGCACTTCTTCCTTGATAGAGCGCCAGGTGTTGCGGGCGTAAACAGGCGTGAACTCGTCAGGGTTGCGCTTGGAGTCAGGGTCAGCCAGCTGCGAATCCAAGGTTGCCAGATCGTCGAGTTGCTCTTTGGTGCGACGAATGATCCACACAGGCTTGCCGCGCCATTCAACCGTGAGCTTCTCGCCAGGTTGCAGCGCGGAAATATCAACCTCTACTGCGGCCCCAGCGGCCTTGGCCTTTTCCGAAGGCTGAAAGGTACTCACAAAGGGTACAGCGGCTGCCACGCCGCCTACCGCACCAGCACAGGCGGACGTGATGATCCACGTCCGTTTGCTGGAGTCGACAGGTGTTTCGCTCATGGGGATCCTCGATAAACATCGCTAGGTATAAGGACAATCGAGAAATTGTAGCGGAGCAAAAAACAGGAATCCAAGCACGCGTCTGACAAGCTTCTTGCGTTAGATCACGCAATATGCCGTATCTCAATCAATGTGTGGAGCATGTGTATGGGCATGATGCAGGAATTCCGAGAGTTTGCGGTCAAAGGCAATGTGATGGATTTGGCCGTTGGCGTGATCATTGGCGGTGCGTTTGGAAAAATCGTGGATTCCGTTGTCAACGATCTGATCATGCCCATGGTCGGCCTGGTCTTTGGCAAGCTGGATTTTTCGAACTTGTTTGTAGTTCTGGGCTCCGTGCCTGACGGCACTCCACGCACTTTGGCGGCGTTAAAAACGGCTGGAATTCCGGTTTTTGCCTATGGCAACTTCATCACCGTTGCCGTGAATTTTGTAATTCTGGCCTTCATCATTTTCATAATGATCAAGCAAATCAATCGCTTAAAACGCGAAGCGCCTGCCGCACCTGTAGAACCCGAGGCAACAGCAGAAGAGGTGCTGCTGCTGCGTGAAATTCGCGACCAGTTGCGCCGCTAATTCAAGGCCTTTCACCCAGCGGTTGATGCACCGCTGGCACCCAACCCAGGCCGCTCTATCGCAGGGCGGCCTTCGTTTTAATGATCGGCTGGTGCAGACAAACGCCACGCCATTCGTACCGCCTCAATCAGACTGGATGCGTCTGCAACGCCTTGCCCCGCGATGTCAAAAGCAGTCCCATGGTCAGGGCTGGTGCGCACCAGAGGTAAGCCCAAGGTCACGTTAACCCCCTCTTCAACACCTAAATACTTGATCGGGATCAACCCTTGGTCGTGGTACATCGCCAACACCACGTCGAATTCCCCAGCGTGGCCGTCAACATCTCTTGCGCGCATAAAGATTGTGTCGGGCGCAAATGGCCCTTGCACATGCATTCCTTGCGCGCATGCAGCTGCCACAGCAGGGGCAATGATGGTGCGCTCTTCACTGCCAAATAATCCGCCCTCGCCGGCGTGTGGATTCAGGCCCGCCACCCCAATGCGCGGCACACGGCCCAGCATGCGCTGCAAAGCTGCGTGGGTGATGCGCAATGTCTGCAAGATGTTGTCATGCGTCACCGCCTCAATCGCCTGGCGCAGCGACACATGAATGCTCACCAGCACTGTGCGCAACTCATTGTTGGCCAGCATCATGCGCACCGGCATGGCCTCAAGGTTGACCCCTGCATGCTGCGCTGCCTCGGCTTGCAGCAACTCGGTATGCCCAGGAAAGTGCACCCCTGCAGCGTGCAAAGCCTCTTTGTGCAGCGGTGCCGTCACCAGGGCTGCAATATCACCATGCAGTGCCGCACGCGTGGCCCACTGCACGCTCAGTGCCGCACCCCGGCCAGCCTCTGCGCTCACCGCACCCCAGGCTGCTGGTGCCGGCATATCAGGGACCTGCAGCACTGGCATGCAGCGCGCCGGCACCGTCCACACCTCCTGGGGCGAGGTGATCACTGCCACTGGTAAATGGCAATCTCCCGATTGAAAGATGGCGTGGGCACCACGGCGCAAAGTGGCCACATCACCGGCCACAAAGCAGCCCTGTAAAAGCGCCGGTTGATCACGAAATGCTTTGGCGATGATCTCAGGCCCGATGCCTGCTGAATCACCTTGGGTGATGGCGATGGGTTTTCTATTTTTCATGCAGCCTGCCTCTAGAGCTTGTGCAGTAGCCACCAATAGCTATCAAACTTAAGCTGGATTATCAATTTCTATAAAACGGTGCGACACGCCCAACTGCAGCGCTACGTGGGCTGCCACTGCTGGTGCGCCATAACGCTCGGTGGCGTGATGACCTGCAGCAATAAAAGTGCTGCCTGTTTCTCGGGCCAAGTGGGCCTGAGGCTCCGAGATTTCGCCGGTGACAAATGCATCCGCGCCGGCTGCCAAGGCACTTTCATAAAAGCCCTGGGCTCCGCCCGTACACCATGCCAGACGGCGAATAGGCAGGCCAAGCGCTCCGCTCACACAAGTGACAGACCGGCCCAGCGTTGCTTGAACGTGTGCCGCCAGGGCATCGGAATTGGCAAAGTTGACGTGGCCCAGCATGCCCAGCGCCTGATCGCCAAAAGTGGCATCGCATTGCACACCCAGTCGTACCCCCAACTGGGCGTTATTGCCCAGCTCAGGGTGCGCATCCAGCGGCAGGTGGTAGGCAAACAGGCTGATGTCATGCTCCAGCAATAGACGGATGCGCTCTTTCATCCAGCCGGTAATGCGTCCATCCATGCCACGCCAGAACAAGCCATGGTGAACAAAAATAGCGTCAGCACCATCGGCAATGGCGGCCTCAATCAAGGCTCTGCTGGCCGTAACACCGCTGACGATATGGCGAATGCCCGCCTTGCCCTCGACCTGCAGGCCATTGGGTCCGTAGTCTTTGAAACGCTCTGGCTGCAACAAAGCATCGAAATGGGCGAGAAGGTCTTGGCGCTGAATCATGGCTTCGATTGTGCCAAGCCATCTGCACCCACAACGTGCACAGGTACAAAAAAGGGCAGCCGTAGCTGCCCTTGAAAACGAAGGTCTGAAAAGAGACTCGTCTTACTTTCTGACTTTGGGCTGCCAGCCACGCGATGCCATGGGCCAGAAAAAGCCAATGGAAGCACCCAGCACGCCCATGGCAGCCACGTAGTGGGCGGGAGCCATCACATCGGCCTGTTGCCACACCGACACCAGCATGGGCGTCAGGCCACCAAACACGGCGTAAGCCATGTTGTAGGAAAAGGACAATCCCGTAAAGCGCACGGCCACAGGGAAGGCGCGCACACCAACGATGGGCAGCAGGGAGATGGAGCCTACAAAGAAGCCCACCAGCGCATAACGCAGCACCAAAGTATCTTCGCCGGGCAGGTTCAGGTAGAAGAAATAGGCGGCGGCAGTCATGCCGCCCCAGCCCAGCACCATGGTCCACTTGGTGCCAATCTTGTCGTTCAGCCAGCCCCAGAACACACAGCCAATGGTCAGCGTGACGGTGGCCACAGCATTGGCCGTCATGGCGTTTGCCGGGGCAATGTGAAACACCTTTTGCAGGTACGACGGGGTCATCAGCACCACTACCACCACGGCGGTGGACAGCACCCAGGTCATCAGCGCCACCAGCCAGCAAGCTTGTTTGTGGTCGCGCAAGATGGTCTTGATGGGCATTTCCACGTCGGCAGCCTTGCGTTTTTGCATGTCCTGAAACAGCGGTGTTTCATGCAAAAACTTGCGCAGATACACAGAAACCAGACCCAGCACGCCACCCACGATGAACGGCATGCGCCAGGCCCAATCATGGATTTCAGCTTGTGTATAGGTGCTATTGAGCCAGACGCCAAAGATGGAGCCCAGGAAAATACCACCGGTAATGCCCGACGTCAGCGTGCCAATGGCCAGGCCGTAGTTCTTGGCTGGCGAATGCTCAGCCACAAACACCCAGGCACCGGGCATCTCGCCACCAATAGCGGCACCTTGCAGCACGCGCATCAGCAGCAGCAGCAGCGGCGCTGCAATACCAATGCTGGCGTATGTGGGCAGCAGACCAATGACCAGCGTGGGCACGGCCATCAAAAAGATGGACAGCGTGAACATCTTCTTGCGGCCAATCTTGTCGCCGTAGTGGGCGATGATGATGCCGCCCAGAGGGCGTGCCAGATAACCTGCAGCGAAAATGCCCAGTGTTTGTAGCTGGCGCATCCACTCGGGCATGTCAGCCGGGAAAAATAGTGCGCCGATCACGTTCGCAAAGAACACGAACACGACGAAATCGTAAAACTCCAATGTGCCGCCCAAGGCGGACAGGCTCAGAGTCTTGTAGTCCTCTCGATTGAGAGGACGATGGTGTGCACCGCCCGCCACTTGGTGGGCTTGTGCATTCGGGTGCTTACTCATGGGGTTGTCTTTCCAGTTCAAAAGGTCAGACAGCGCGAGAGCCATGGCAACGGATAGATGCGTCAGGGCAAGACTGGACTGTTCTTCAGGACTTCACGGTGATGAAGCCTTTGCATTACCGAGCCTGCGCGGGTGAGCGAGGCCAAGAAAGAACACAGTGTGGCGCAGTCGGGAAAACATTCTAGGGTTTGCACTGACAGGGTTTAGGCTAAACATCGCAAATCACGATGTGGTTTCGCAAAATAGATGCAACCCATCTCAGTCCGAGATGCCTTTGCCGCGCTGTGCGTGCCTTGGCCTGCGCGGCCTGCAACAGAGGCACGTTTGCGCGTACGCTCTGCACCTATTGCCCTACTCACTCCTCTGTATATGAAGCGCTACTGGCTTTTGTTTTCCCAGGCAGTCACCGTGCTGCTGGCTGCTTATTTTGTCGTTGCCACTTTGCAGCCCAGCTGGCTCAAGCGTGGTGCCACCTACAGCCGTGCCGGCATCTCTTTGCTGGAAGCGCCGTCGGAGCCTCGCACCGAATTTGCCCCTGGCAGCCTGGCCGCTGCCGCGCAAAAGGCCATGCCTGCTGTGGTCAGCATCAACACCAGCAAAGAAGTGCGCCACCCTCGCAGCAACGACCCCTGGTTCCAGTTCTTCTTTGGCGATGTGGGCGCACAGCAGCAGGCCGGCCTGGGCAGCGGCGTGATCGTCAGCCCTGATGGCTACATTCTCACCAACAACCACGTGGTGGAAGGCGCAGATCAGATTGAAGTGACGCTGTCGGATGGCCGCCAATCCAAGGCGCGCGTCATCGGCACCGATCCAGACACCGATCTGGCCGTGCTCAAGATCGAGCTGGAAAAGCTGCCCGTGATTGTGCTGGGCAACTCCGACCACGCCGTGGTGGGAGACACCGTACTGGCCATTGGCAACCCCTTTGGCGTGGGTCAGACGGTGACCAGTGGCATTGTCAGTGCCCTGGGACGCAACCAGCTGGGTATCAATACGTTTGAAAACTTCATCCAGACCGATGCCGCCATCAACCCTGGCAACTCCGGCGGCGCACTGATCGATGTGGACGGCAACCTGCTGGGTATCAATACCGCCATCTACTCACAGTCGGGCGGCAGCATGGGCATTGGCTTTGCCATTCCCGTATCGACCGCCAAGCTGGTGATGGACGGACTGGTCAAAGACGGCCGCGTCACCCGTGGCTGGATTGGTGTGGAGCCCAATGAGCTTTCACCCGAACTGGCTGAAACCTTTGGTGTCAAAGCCCGCCAAGGCGTCATCATTACCGGCGTACTGCAAGCTGGCCCTGCGGCCAAGGCAGGCATGCTGCCCGGCGATGTGATCGTGCAAGTGAACGACCAGGCCATGCGCAATGTCGGCGAGATGATGACAGCAGTGGCTGCGCTTCCCCCCGGCACGCCTGCCAACTTTGGCATTCAGCGCGGCAGTGAAAGCCTGACACTGAGCATTACTCCCGGTGAACGCCCAACACCACAGCGTACACGCCAGCCTCGATGAGCCAAGTAAAAACAAGAGCTACCAGCGCTTGATACACGCGATCTTCACAGTCAAACCATGTTGAAGTACCCTGAAAATAAGCGCTAGCTGCTCTTTTTATTCAATAGCTATGCATAAAAAACCCCGCTGACATGCACTGTCAGCGGGGTTTTTTATGAATGACTGGGTACAAGCATCAAACTTGGTCTGGCTCTGCGTCTTCCGGCTTTTTAGAAGCTTTCACAAACCAGCCTGCAGCCACAATACCTACCTCATACAGTACGCACATGGGAATGGCCAGCGCCAGCTGCGAGATGACATCGGGCGGCGTAACCACCGCCGCAATGATGAAGGCCAGCACAATGAAGTAGCCCCGAAAGCTCTTGAGCTTGGCGATCTCCACAATGCCAAAGCGCACCAGCAGCATCACCACGATGGGCACCTGAAAAGCCATGCCAAAAGCCAGGTACAGCGACAAAATCGCCTCTACATACGATGCAATATCGGGCGTTGCCGCTACGCTGTCGGGGGTGAAGCCCTGAATGAAGGCAAACATCTTGTCCAGCACAAAGAACTGCACAAATGCAATGCCCACATAAGCGAGCAAGCTGCCAAAAACAATCAGCGGCAGCGCAAACTTTTTTTCATGCACATACAGGCCCGGCGCTACAAACGCCCACAGCTGGTACATCAACCAAGGCAGCACGGCCAAAATGCCCACCATCATCAGCACCTTGAGCGGCACAAAAAACGGTGTAAACACGCCCACCGCGATCAGCTTGGAATCAGGGGGCATGTGCATCTTGATAGGATGCGCGATGAAGTCAATCAGGCCATTGGGCCCGGGCCAGATAGCCAGAACCGCTACCGCCACGGCAATGCCGTAAATGCAGTACAGCAGCCGATCACGCAGCTCCATCAGGTGCTGCACAAAGGGCTGCTCGGTGCCGGCCAGCTCGTCGTCTTTGGAGGGTTTGTCGGACATGGTCAAAAAATAACCGGGCCCTGCGGCCCTGCGGATCAAGAAAATAAAAGCACCAGCGCCGCCTTCATTACAAAGCGCCGCGCTGTTTCATCAGGCTTGCGCGTTAACGCTTGGGCCTGAACCGCGCCACGCGTGCAGCACCCGATTGCACATGCGTACGCACCCCGGCGCGCGCCTTGTACCAGCGTGGTACTGCCCCACGCTTGATGCGGAAGTTTTTGCCCGGATTTTTGTACGCTGGCGATACGCTGCTACTGCTGTCATAGCTGCTGTAATCGCTGGCCAGTGTGCTGGAGTTGCTGTCGAAATCAGACTCGAAATTGGTGGCGTCCCGCCAGTCTTTTTCCAGGTCACTGGAGGCTGAATGCACCGACTTTTCGACATCGTGCACCGCAGTCTCCATCGACTCCTTCATCTTCTTGAGCTCGTCCAGCTCCATGGAGCGACTCACTTCAGCCTTGACGTCGGACACATAGCGCTGCGCCTTGCCCAGCAAGGTACCCACCGTACGTGCCACGCGCGGCAGCTTTTCGGGGCCAATGACCACCAGGGCCACCGCACCAATCAGCGCCAGCTTCGAGATGCCGATGTCAATCATGCCAACGCCCCTTGCTGCAGGTGCTTGCTGCCATGTTCAGCCATTAGCTCTTTTGCTTGGCTTCGACGTCAATCGTGGTCTTGTCAGCGATGGACTGGTCTGCCACTGTGGCTTTGTCAGCCGTGGTGTCAGCAGCGGCGCCGCCTTCTTTCATGCCGTCCTTGAACCCCTTCACTGCACCACCGAGGTCGCCGCCCAAATTTTTGAGTTTCTTGGTGCCGAACACCAAAACGACGATCACCAGCACGATCAACCAGTGCCAAACGGAAAACGTTCCCATGAGATTACTCCTAACGAATACCAGCCATTTTAGACGTGCCGCCGCAACACAGCGCCAGAGATGGCCTTAAGTTTGCGCGTGCGGCTGTGTATGTTCACCCAGTTTTAGCCGTGCTTCCAAGGGCGGGGGCCACCCATTACATGCACGTGCAGGTGATGAACTTCCTGGCCACCTTCGGCACCCGTGTTCACCACGGTACGAAAACCACCTTCGGGGTATGGATTGCAACCCTGCTCCAGCGCCAGCTTGGGGGCCAGCGTCATGATTTTCCCGAGCAATGCCTCATCGTTCGGGGTGGCATGGGCCAGCGACACAATATGCTTTTTAGGCACGATCAAGAAATGCACAGGCGCAGCGGGGCGAATGTCATGGAAGGCGAAGAGTTCTTCGTCTTCATACACCTTGTTGCTGGGGATATGGCCTGCTGTGATCTTGCAGAAAATACAGTTGGGGTCATGCGCAGGGTGTGCGTGATCGGTCATGGCTGGTTTTGGAAAATCGGTGTTGTCGGTGTCTGATCAGGCCGCCGGGGGCCCGATTCATGGAGTGTCCACAATCTGCAGTGTCTGGCGAACGCCCACATCGCTGCGGTGATCATGCACCCATTGCTCACCTTGCTTGCGGCCCAGATCAAACAATTTGAGCAAAAAAGCCATGTCCACCCGCGATTTGCTGGAAGCACCAAAACGGCTGAGCGCAGAGCCCCCGTCGATACGGTGCATCAGCACGTTTTTGTAACGCGCAGCATCCAGCCGCCCCTCGGCCAGCATGCGGCGCACAAAATCAATCGCACGCAGTTCACTGAGCAGGCCGGCGTTGAACGTCACCTCATTGACGCGCTCCATGATGTCGTTAGCGGTGTCTGGCAGGTCTGGGTGTTCCACCGGGTTGATTTGCACCAGCAGCATGTCGGTGCATTCGGTGCGATAGATCAGCGGATACAGCGCAGGATTGCCTGAAAAACCGCCATCCCAGTACCGCTCACCGTCAATCTCCACCGCCTTGTACAGCTGGGGCAGGCAGGCGGAAGCCATGATGGCATCGGCACTCAGGCGGGTATCGGTAAATATTTCGCCCTTGCCTGTGCGCACATTCGTGGCACAGACAAACAGCTTGGGCATGCCCTCTCGGCCCCAGGCCTGGGTCAGCGTCTCAAAATCTACGGTCCGCTGCAGCAGTTTGCGCAGCGGATTGATGTCCAGCGGATTGGTCTGGTAGGGCGAGAGAAACTGGCTCATCATGCCCATCAGCGGGTTGTTGGCCACTGGCACCCCCCAGGTGAAAGCGCCCATGGCGCCAACCCCTTCCCACAGTTTGCGCAGCGCAGCGCGGGCATGGGCGCACGATGCAGCATGGCTGCTGGCCTGATCCTGCGGAAACTCCAAAGTGCCCTGCGCAAAGCCCTGCGCTACGGCCACCGCATTGAGCGCACCAGCACTGGTGCCGCTGATGCCGGGAAACAGGAAACCGCCATCTTCTAGCAGCGCATCCAGCACGCCCCACGTAAATGCACCGTGCGACCCCCCGCCTTGCAGTGCCAAATTCAGACGTTTCACAGAAGCGGGAGGGTGCGTCATGGGCAGCAATCGTGAGGGTTAAACCGGCAGCGGCTGCTGCTTGTTCATGGCAATCATGCCGCGCACGATGCGGTAGAGGAACCAGATAGAAATCACGCACCACGCAATCCAGCCTGGCGCAATAAACAGCAGCCACAGCGGTGCGGTCACCACATACAAAACGCCCGCCCAGATCATGCTGCGCAAACGCCATGTGAAGTGCGATGCGTGCCATGTACCCACGGCATCCGAGCGCTTGACCAAGTCAATCACCAGTGCAATCAAGAGCACTGCAACGCTGACCTGGGCACCGGGCAATACCGCCGTAATGGCCACGATCAGGTGCAGTACATAGCTCACCCAACCCCAGGCGTTGAGGCCATCGAGTGTGGCTTGGTCGACAGCACGAACTTCAATAATGTCATCGTTCACTCTGATCTCCCTTCTTGCACAGCCCGCTCCTGGGCCTTGCGTAACGCTTTTTCTTCCAGACCGCTGGTGCCCTCACGGCGCTCCAGCTCGGCCACCACGTCAGCGGGCGTCAGCCCATAGTGCGACAGCGCAATCATGGTGTGGAACCACAAGTCCGCAACTTCATAAAGGATTTTTCCTTTGTCAGCGCCTGCGTCCACATCCTTGGCGGCCATCACCACCTCGGTGGCCTCTTCCCCGATCTTCTTGAGAAAAGCATCAGGGCCTTTATGCAACAAGCGGGCCACATAGCTTTTATCGGGATCGCCCCCGTTGACAGTCTTGCGGCTTTCAATGACAGCGGCAAGACGGGCCAATGCGCCTTCAACCGACGCGGTGTTGTATTCAGACATGACTTTATTTGTAGATAGATGCGGGATCTTTCAAGACCGGATCAATGGCTGCCCACTGCCCGTCCTTCAGAACACTGTAAAAACAAGAGTGACGCCCCGTGTGGCAGGCAATGCCGGGCACATGCCCTTGCTGGGTAATTTTGAGCAAGATGACGTCGTTGTCGCAGTCGATGCGCACTTCGTGCACGGTTTGCTCATGGCCCGACTCTTCGCCCTTGAACCACAGCTTGTTGCGCGAGCGGCTGAAGTACACGGCACGGCCCAGCTCGGCCGTTTTTTGCAGCGCTTCGCGGTTCATCCACGCGAACATCACCACATCGCCGCTGCTTTGCTCTTGTGCAATCACGGGCACCAGGCCCTGTGCATCCCATTGGACTTGATCTAACCAGCTCATAGACATCCTGCTTTTTTGTATAGCTGCCAGCGCATATCAGCAGCCACTTTCAAATACAAATCACTTGCAAACGCTTATAAATAAAGCGCAAGCAGCTCACTTCTTTAATACTTCAACAGACATAACAGGCTGTTGCAACGCCACGCATGCATGAAAGACAGCAGCAGCGCAGTCAACGCAGTATCAAGGACTGTATGTCCACCATCTCACAGGCGCACAGGAATGCCGCGCTCGCGCATGCGTTCCTTGGCCTGCTGCACCGTGTATTCGCCATAGTGAAAAATGCTGGCCGCCAGCACCGCATCTGCGCCGCCTTGCTGCACACCGTCGGCCAGATGGTCCAGGTTGCCCACGCCGCCAGAAGCGATCACGGGCACGCCCACGGCATCGGCCACGGCACGGGTCAGCGCTAGGTCAAAACCGCTCTTGGTGCCATCCTTGTCCATGCTGGTCAGTAAAATTTCTCCCGCGCCGCGCTGTGCCATTTCTTCGGCCCAGCGCACCACATCCAGCCCCACATTCTTGCGGCCACCGTGGCTGTACACATCCCAGCCAGCGCCCATGGGCGTGCCACCGGGGCCCATGCGCAGCTCGTCTTCGGGCGTGCGGCGCTTGGCATCAATGGCCACCACAATGCACTGCGCACCATATTTGTCGCTGCAGGCGTTGATGGTGGCCGGGTTGGCAATGGCGGCAGAGTTGAAGCTGGTTTTATCTGCCCCTGCATTCAACAGGCGGCGCACGTCTTCTACCGTGCGTACACCACCGCCCACCGTCAGCGGAATAAACACTTGTGAGGCCACGGCCTCGATGATGGGCAAGATCAGATCACGGCCATCGCTGGTGGCGGTGATGTCCAGAAACGTCAGCTCGTCTGCGCCTTGCGCGTTGTAGCGCGCTGCAATTTCGACCGGATCGCCTGCGTCGCGCAGCTCCAGAAAATTAACGCCTTTGACCACGCGGCCGCCGGTCACGTCGAGGCAAGGAATGATGCGTTTGGCGAGCATGAAAAAGCGTTTTCTATCAAAGGA
This sequence comes from uncultured Comamonas sp., assembly GCA_963520865.1. Taxonomy (GTDB): domain Bacteria; phylum Pseudomonadota; class Gammaproteobacteria; order Burkholderiales; family Burkholderiaceae_C; genus Comamonas. The sequence continues at coordinate 39,472 of CAUQST010000022.1, read as the reverse complement.
GATCAGACATAGGCAGCGGCCCTTAAGCCACTACCTGCAAAGTTTGGGCCGCATGCCAGCGCTGGCCTGGGTGCAAGGCCACGGGCTGGTTGATGGCGGCTGCTTCTACGCACAGCATGCGCATCCAGTCACCGGCCTGCATATCGGGCAAGCTGGCGCACAGCTCGGCCCCGGGGTTCCAGACCACCGTATCTGGCCAGGCGGCATCCTGGCTGATGCGCAGGCTGCCTGCCGCATCGCGCAGCTCCAGCGCCTGCAGTGGGCGTGCATACACACGGTCCACCTCTTCACCCAGCACCACGCTGCCGCTTTGCACCGCCGGTGAAAAGGCTTTTGCAGCATTCCAAAAGGCCGCCCCTTCCAGCCCGTTCAAGGCTGCAATGTCTGCCCCCTGTATGGCCAGATAGGTGTGCAGAGCGCCTGTAAACGCAAACGCTGTGCCTCCGGTGTTGGTGGCAGACAGTTGTACGGTCAGCGTATCGGGCGATACCGTGACCGCCAGCTCGGCACGCACGCCGTGCGCAAAGTCGGCGTGCCAGGGCACTGCCGCATCCCACTGCCAGCGGGCGGTGATGGCATCGCCCTGCGCCTGCGCGCTGCGCCATTGCCAGGCGCTGCGCCGCACCAGCCCGTGCTTGGGCAAGGGCCCACGCTGGTTGAACTGGGGAAAGCACACAGGTACACCACCGCGGATGGCGGCAGAGCCATCAAGCACAGCCGATTCAGACAAAAACAGACGCTCTTGACCACGCACCTGCCAAGACAGCACCTGCGCACCCAAGTCAGACACCCGCACACAGTCACCATTGGGCAAGGTGATTTGGGTGCAGGCTAGGCCGCGCCAGATTTCACGCGCGGCTTGGGGCTCGGTCATTGCGGATCTTCGCTGTCGTCGTCTTCGTAGCCATTGAGCTGGTCAGCCAGCTTCTGGCCTTCGACAAAGTCCAGATCGCCGGTGTAAATGGCGCGTCCGCAGATCACGCCTTCCACGCCTTCGTCTTCGACAGCGCATAGATCCTTGATGTCTTGAATGCTGGCCAGACCGCCAGAGGCGATCACCGGAATCTTCAGCGACTGCGCCAGCTTGACGGTGGCGTCAATGTTGATGCCCGAGAGCATGCCGTCACGGCCAATGTCGGTGTAGATGATGGATTCCACGCCCCAGTCTTCAAAGCGCTTGGCCACATCCAGCACGTCCTGGCCGGTCAGCTTGCTCCAGCCGTCGATGGCAACCTTGCCATCTTTGGCGTCCAGCCCAACGATCACCCGGCCAGCAAAGGCGCTGCAGGCGTCTTGCAAGAAGCCGGGGTTTTTGACCGCGGCGGTGCCGATGATGACGTACTCCAGCCCCGCATCCACGTAGCGTTCGATGGTATCCAGATCGCGGATACCGCCACCGAGCTGGACCGGAATCTCACCGTTGACTTCCTTGAGGATGGCTTTGATGGCCGCCAAATTCTTGGGCTGGCCAGCAAAAGCACCATTGAGGTCCACCAGATGCAGGCGGCGGGCCCCGGCATCCAGCCAGCGACGGGCCATCTCTGCAGGGTTACCGAATGTGGTGGACTGGTCCATATCACCTTGTTTGAGGCGGACGCACTGTCCGTCTTTGAGGTCGATGGCGGGAATCAGCAGCATGATGTGCGAGAGGCTTTGCCTAAAGGAGGCCGACTAACTCAGGGGTGGCCAGGGTTGAAGAAAAAGGGAAGCTTACGGATTCCAGTGCAAGAAGTTGCGGTACAGGGCCAAGCCATGGTCCGCACTCTTCTCCGGATGGAATTGCGTAGCAAAAATCTTATCGCGTGCAATGGCAGATGCAAACTGTCCGCCGTAATCTGTCTCAGCCGCGCAATGTGCGGCGTCAGCCGGCACCGCATAAAAACTGTGCACAAAGTAGAAATACGCCCCATCGGGAATGCCATCCCACATGGCGTGGCGTACGCCACCGGGCGCGCTCTGAAACACCTGGTTCCAGCCCATCTGGGGCACTTTGTAGCGGCTGCCATCGGGCTGGATGCGGCCTGCCAGCTCAAAGCGCTGCACGTGCCCCGGGATCAGCCCCAGCGAGGGCGTGTTGCCCTCCTGGCTGTGCTCCAGCAGCATTTGCATGCCCACGCACACACCAAAAAGGGGCTTGGTGGCAGCAGCCTCAAGCACAGCCTCTTGCAAGCCTGAGGCCTTGAGCGCGGCCATGCAGTCGCGCATGGCACCTTGGCCGGGCAGCACCACACGGCTGGCAGCGCGTACTTGGGCCGGGTCTTGCGTGACGATGACGCGCACGTCCGTCCCCATGGCCGCCGTTTTCACAGCTTGCGAGACCGAGCGCAGGTTGCCCATCTCGTAATCGACCACAGCCACGGTGTTATTCACAGAACTCATAGCACTTAGCGCCCGTTATTACTGGGTTTCAATGTACTTTCGCTTGCAAACACAGAGTAAACAAGCGCTAGCAGCTCACATTTTTAAAGACTGCCTTTGGTGGACGGAATCACGCCCGCCATGCGTTCATCACGCTCCAGCGCAAAGCGCATGGCACGGGCAAACGCCTTGAAGATGGTTTCGCACTGGTGGTGGGCGTTGAAGCCCTTCAAGTTGTCAATGTGCAGTGTGACACCAGCGTGGTTCACAAAGCCCTGGAAAAACTCGAACACCAGTTGGGTATCCAACTCGCCAATGCGGCCCGCTGTGAACTTGCAGTCCATGTGCAGCCCGGGGCGGCCCGAAAAATCAATCACCACGCGCGACAGCGCTTCGTCCAGCGGCACATAGGCGTGTCCGTAGCGGCGAATGCCTTTTTTGTCGCCCACGGCCTTGGCAAACGCCTGGCCAATGGTGATGCCGATGTCTTCCACCGTGTGGTGGCCGTCAATGTGCAGATCACCCTCGCAATCCACATTCAGATCAATCAAGCCGTGGCGGGCAATCTGGTCCAGCATGTGGTCCAGAAAGCCAATGCCAGAGCGCAACTGGGCTTTGCCAGTGCCGTCCAGATCCACGCGCACGTGGACATGGGTTTCGGCAGTGTTGCGCTGCACCTCGGCCACGCGGGCGGTGCTCTCAGAGGAGGCAGTAGCGGTGGAGGGGACGAGTGCGTTGCTCATAACGATTCCTTCAAGGCTGCCAGCATGCGGGCATTTTCTTCACGGGTGCCCACGGTCAGGCGCAGGCAATTGGCCAGCAGCGGGTGCATGGCCGAGACATTTTTGACCAGAACGCCGCACGCCTTCATGGCCGCCTGCGCCTTGGTAGCATCTTGCACGCGCAGCAGCACCATATTGGCCTGTGAGGGCCAGACTTTGTCTACCCCGGGCAAAGCAGTCAGCGCATCAATCAAAGGCTGGCGCTCAGCGCGGATGGCAGCGGCCTGCTCGGCATACAGATCGGCGTGTTCCAGCGCAAAAATCGCGGTTTCGCAATTGAGCACGCTGATGTTGTAGGGCGGGCGCACCTTGTCCAGCTCTTTGACGATGGCCGCTGGGCCAATCAGGTAGCCCAGGCGGGCACCGGCCAGACCGAACTTGGACAGCGTGCGCATCAGCAGCACATGGGCGTTGCGCTCCGGGTTGGCGTGCATTTGCGTGATCCAGCTGCGGCTTGCGAAAGGCTGGTAGGCCTCATCCATCACCACCAGGCCGCCAATGGCACCCACCGCATCAATCACGGCCTGTACCTTGTCTTCGGCCCACAGCGTGGCGGTGGGGTTGTTGGGGTAGGCCAGATAGGTAATGGCGGGCTGCTGCGCTGCAATGGTGGCCAGCATGGCGGGCACATCCAGGTCAAAGTCGGCGGTCAGTTGCACGGGCACAAAGTCCAGCCCCTGCAACTGCGCACTCATGGGGTACATCACAAAGCCGGGCATGGGCGCCAGCATCTTGGCGCGGCCTTCGGCTCCTGGCTGTGCGGTCGCCAATGCCAGCAAGGTGATGATTTCATCCGAGCCATTGCCCAGCAGCACCGCGCTGCCCTCAGGCGCGCCGGCGTAGTCTTGGAGCATCTGCTTCAAAACGTCGAGGCGCTCGCCGGGGTAGCGGTTGATTTCCAGCGCGCCCAAGCGCTCGCCCAGCGCCTTTTGCAGCGCCAGCGGCAGACGAAACGGATTCTCCATGGTGTCCATCTTGAGCAGGCCTTGCGAGGGCTGCACATGGTAGGCATGCATGGCGCGCACATCAGCGCGAATGCGTTGCAGCGCTTTGGCTTGGGTCGAGGAATCAGCAGACATGGGGTTCTTCACACTTTCAAATTTCTTGCAGGCATGCAGTCACTGGGCCATCCACCCTCAGGCAACATCTGCGCCGGGCGTGGCCGCCTGCTGCAAGGGGTGCACCATGGTGACGCCACCGTAGTGCGCGCCATGGGGCAGGTGCAGCGTCAGCATTTGCTCGCAGCCACTGTGCTGGGCACAGGCCACGGCCAGACAGTCAGCAAACGGCAACGCGTGGCGTGCCTGCACAGCCCACGCAGTTTCCAGCGTGGCGGCATCGGTTTTCCAGGGGTTCCAGGTTTGGTAGCGGCGAATGGCAGCGCGTGCATCGCCTTGGGGCATGGGGGCAGCTCCCGTGGTGACCTGGTCGTAAAACTCCACCAAGGCCTGGTTGCCGGTGCGCCCCGTGCGGCTGCGCCACAGCAGATCCAGCCAGTCAAGCACGGCAGCATACAAATCAGGCTGCCCCACATCTTCTGCCGCAATAAGTACCGAGGTATCGACGAACACCGTGTTCATGCCACACCTTCATCGCTTAAGTCTTTGGGGCCTGCAGCGCGCTTGCCGCCTGCGCTGCGCACTGCGTTTTTCACCGCTGGCGCAGCTGCTGCCTGCCAGGTGCGCTCATCGGTGCGCCAGGCAAGGTAAGCACGTTCGTACGTGTCTTCGCGCCGCTGCATCTCGGCCATAAAGTCACCCAGCATGCGCGAGACACTGGTGCCGCGCCGCGCTGCCTCGATGCGTGCCCATTCAAGCACGCTGTCTTCGACGGTGATGGTGACGTTCTTCATGCGGCTTAGTCTACACGAATTTCGTGTTGCACGAAATTCGTGTAGCCGGATTTATACCTTTCGCATGCTCCAATTGCGATGTGGGCAAGCGCGTCGCGTGGGTTCAGCGGTAGGCCGGTGGCGGCGCAAAAGGCGTGCTGCCCGCATCTGCCGGGAAAGCCTGTGGTCCTGCTGGGGCCTGCGGTGGTGGTGCCGTAGGTTTGAGCTCAAACAAGGCGACACCCATTGCACCCACATTGCGCACATCGCCAGCAGGCGTGTTGGCAGCATAGGCTTGGGGTTTACTGGCAAAGCGAAAGGCTGCTACTTCACTAGCACTTTTGCGAAAACCATCAATGCGCATGGTCTGACCAGGCTCCAGAATGTAGCCCCCTGCCGTCTGACTGCCGGGGCGGCCACTCAGCACATCCAAGCCATCGACAGTTGCCACCACCTCGTAGCGGGTCTGGCTACGATTGACAAACTGCAGTTCATAACGCTCGCCTTGCTTGCCCGCCACACGGTAGTCTTGCACACCACGCGTGCTGTAAATGGGCAAGGCCTGCTCCTGCTCGCCCAGCACCGACCACTCCACTTTGCCACCTGCCAGCAAAATATTCAGTTGCTGATTGGCGCGGCGGCCCAACGCCTGCTGAATGCTCGCCAGATCGGTGTAGCCAATTTGACGCAGCTCTTGTGGCTGCTGCGTCACACGCTCGGCGGGCACATAGCGCACGGCGGATTCGCGCCCCTCACCCCATTGCGTGCCCAGCGTGGAAGCCGGTGCACGGGCGGGTGGCGCCAGCCGGCGCTCAGTGGTTTGCGAATTGCGCTGTGCCTGCTGAGCAGCTGTCGCGGCGCTGGAAGCGTCGTTCACTGCGGCAGAAGACGGCGCTGACTGCATGGTGGGTGCACACCCCAGCAAAGCCCCCAACATGAACCCCACCACACACCACCGCTGGGTGCGACCGAACACGTTCTTTCTCAAACTTAACACTGCGCTGTCTCCTGCTACTGGGCCATGGCACACCGCCAAGGCATGTGCGCAGTGTTCAACAAATTGCGCAGAATTCACCACCTGACCACACTTGGTTGCACTTAATTCACCCCACCATAAAAAAACCGCGCTCAAAAGCGCGGTTGGTGTGACAGCAAGCAGGCCTTACTTCAGGCGCATCTCTGCCGCACGGGCATGGCCTTGCAAGCCTTCGCCGTAAGCCAACTCGGCAGCGATCTTGCCGAGCACCTGCGCACCCGCCTCGCTCACTTCAATGATGCTGGAGCGTTTCTGGAAGTCGTACACCCCCAAAGGCGACGAGAAACGCGCTGTGCCGCTGGTAGGCAGCACGTGGTTGGGGCCTGCGCAGTAGTCACCCAACGACTCACTGGTGTAGGCACCCAGAAAAATGGCCCCTGCATGTTTGAGGCTCGGCTCCCACCGATGAGGGTCGTTGCTGGAGACTTCCAAGTGCTCGGGTGCAATGCGGTTGGAGATGACACAGGCCTCTGCCATGTCGCGCGTCAAAATCAATGCACCCCGGTCATTCAGACTTTTGGCGATGATGTCCTTGCGCGGCATTTCGGGCAACAAGCGGTCAATCGATTGCTGCACGGCGTCAATATAGGCTGCATCCGGGCACAGCAAAATGGACTGTGCCAGCTCGTCGTGCTCTGCCTGGCTGAACAAATCCATCGCCACCCAATCGGGCGGCGTGGTGCCATCTGCCAGCACCAAAATTTCAGACGGCCCAGCAATCATGTCGATGCCGACCATGCCAAATACACGCTTTTTAGCGCTGGCCACGTAGGCGTTGCCGGGGCCAGTGATCTTATCCACCTTGGGCACTGTGGCCGTGCCATAGGCCAGCGCGGCCACGGCCTGCGCACCACCGATGGTGAATGCCCGGTGCACGCCCGCCACATAGGCGGCAGCCAGCACCAGTGGGTTTTTTTCGCCCTTGGGCGTGGGCACCACCATGATGATTTCGGGCACGCCTGCCACATGGGCAGGAATGGCGTTCATCAACACGCTGCTGGGATAGGCGGCCTTGCCACCGGGCACGTAGATGCCTACGCGGTCCAGCGGCGTCACCTTCTGGCCCAGCAGGGTGCCGTCTTCGTCACGGTAGCTCCAGCTTTCGCCGTTAGCCTTCTTTTGCGCCTCGTGGTAGGTGCGCACGCGTTGCTCGGCAGCTTGCAGCGCATGCTTTTGCGCAGCGCCCAGGCTGTCAAAAGCAGCCTTCAACTCTGCCTGCGTCAGCTCCAGCGCCTGCATGCTGGGCGCATCCAGCCCGTCAAAGCGGGCGGTGTACTCCAGCACCGCAGCATCACCACGGGCCTGCACATCGGCCAAGATATCGGCCACGCGCTGCTCAATCGCCGCATCCGTATCGGCTGACCAATGCAGGCGCTGCGCAAAATCATGTTCGAAATTGGCATCCGCGGTGGACAGACGAAGGGGGTTAGCTGCGATTTGCATAGTGCTTACTGCTTCAACAATGGGAGAAAAATTAGTTGTTCTTGGCGGCAACGGCCTGCGCAAACGCATCAATGATGTGGCGCAGCGGTTTTTGCTTGAGCTTGAGCGAAGCCTGATTGACCACCAACCGCGAGCTGATGTCGATGATGGGCTCTACCTCCACCAAGTCATTGGCTCTGAGCGTGTTGCCAGTGGACACCAGATCGACGATGGCATCAGCCATGCCCGTCAGCGGTGCCAGCTCCATCGAGCCGTAGAGCTTGATCATGTCCACGTGCACGCCCTTGTTGGCAAAAAACTCACGCGCAATCGTCGTGTACTTGGTGGCCACCTTCAGACGTGCCCCCTGCTTGACTGCATGCGCGTAGTCAAAGCCATTGCGCACGGCCACGCTCACGCGGCATTTAGCAATCTGCAAGTCCAGCGGCTGGTACAGACCCTGGCCACCGTGTTCGATCAGCGAGTCAGAACCCGAAACGCCCAAGTCTGCACCGCCGTACTGCACGTACACGGGTACATCCGAGGCACGCACCAGCACTACACGCACATCGGGATTGGTGGTGTCAAAAATCAGCTTGCGTGATTTGTCCACGTCTTCCGTGACTTCAATGCCAGCAGCAGCCAGCAAAGGCACGGTCTCTTCAAAAATACGGCCCTTGGACAGGGCAATGGTGATGCTCATTGCGAGACTCTTTCAATGTCCGCCCCCAAGCCACGCAGCTTGGCTTCCATGCGGTCGTAACCACGGTCAAGGTGGTAAATACGATCCACCAGGGTTTCGCCCTTGGCCACCAACCCTGCAATCACCAGGCTGGCAGAGGCCCGCAGGTCGGTCGCCATGACGGTGGCACCCGACAGCGGTGCGCCACCTTCTACCGTGGCCACGCGGCCATCGGTAGTGATGCGCGCGCCCAGGCGCATCATTTCATTGACGTGCATGAAGCGGTTTTCAAAAATGGTCTCGGTGACCATGCTGGGGCCTTCGGCCACCAGATTCAGCGCCATGAATTGCGCCTGCATGTCGGTGGGAAAGCCCGGGTATTCGGTGGTGCGAAAGCTCTGCGCCTTCAAACGGCCCTGGCTGCGCACGCGGATGCCGCCCTCTTCAGCCTGCACCTGCGCACCGGCCTCTAGCAACTTGTCGATAACCGCGCTCAAATGGTCTGACCGTCCATGGCGCAAAAATGCCTCGCCACCCGTTGCCGCCACCGCGCACAGGAAAGTGCCGGCTTCAATGCGGTCTGCCACCACGGCATGCTCGCAGCCATGCAGTGCCTCTACACCCTCAATAGTGATGCGGCTGGTGCCGTGGCCAGATATCTTGGCGCCCATCTTGATGAGCATCTCGGCCAGATCGGTGATCTCGGGCTCCATCGCTGCGTTTTCCAGCACCGTTTCGCCCTCGGCCAACGCTGCGGCCATCAGGAAGTTTTCGGTGCCGGTCACGGTCACCATGTCGGTGGTAATGTGCGCGCCCTTCAGGCGTCTCCAGCCCTCAGGCAGGCTGGCATTCATGTAACCGTTTTCCACGGTAATGACAGCCCCCATGGCCTGCAGACCCTTGATGTGCTGATCCACTGGGCGTGAACCAATCGCGCAACCACCGGGCAGCGACACCTTGGCATGGCCAAAACGGGCCAACAATGGCCCCAGCGCCAGCACCGAGGCGCGCATGGTCTTGACCAGCTCGTACGGAGCTTCAGGGTTGTTCAGCGCACCCGCGTTCAAGGTCACCGTGCCATTGTCATCACGCTCGGCCGTCACACCCATGTTGCGAATGAGCTTGAGCATGGTGACCACGTCTTGCAGACGGGGCACGTTGTGCAGAGTCACCGGCTGTGCCGACAGCAGCGCTGCACACAGTTCTGGCAATGCGGCGTTCTTGGCGCCAGAAATCAGCACTTCGCCGTGCAAAGGGCGACCGCCGCGAATGAGGAGTTTGTCCATGGCGTTGGAGCCTTGAATCTAAATTTAAATGAAATCACGCTCAACCCCTTATGGATTAAGCGCTAACAGCTATCTATTTATAAGACTTATTCAGTCTTGGCAGACCATTCTGCCGGAGTGAAGGTTTTCATGGACAGCGCATGCACCTCATCGGTCTTGATGCGCTCACCCATGGTGGCGTACACCAGCCGTTGACGCGCCAGCAAGCGCTTGCCTTCAAAATCTGCAGAGACGATGGTGGCGTACCAATGGCGGCCATCACCTTCCACGGCCAGATGCTCGCAGTTCAGCCCTGCGCGAATGATGGATTGGAGTTGATCAGCAGTCATAGTTTTCTCAGTGCCGCAGTGCAAGCGCTGCGGTCAAAAGCAGCGTGCCCCCAAAGGCACGCCACATCAATGGCGAATTTTGTAGCCTATGCGCAGCAAGTGAATGGCCAGTGCGCTCACGGCCAGCCACGCAGCGCCGACGATACCCAGACTCACCCAGGGTGAGATATCGCTTTGGCCGAAGAAGCCATACCGAAAGCCGTCAATCATGTAGAAAAACGGATTCAGATGGCTGACCTGCTGCCAAAACGGCGGCAGGGATTGAATGGAATAAAACACACCCGACAGAAACGTCATGGGCATGATCAAGAAGTTCTGGAAAGCCGCCATCTGGTCAAACTTGTCGGCCCACAGGCCGGCAATCAGACCCAGTGTTGCAAGCAACGCGGCACCCAAAATCGCAAACACCACGATCCATAGCGGTGCCACTGCCACGGGCGCGGTAAAGAACAGGGTCACGATGTAGACACCCAGTCCGACCACCAAGCCACGAACCACCGACGAGCCCACATAGGCACAAAACCACGCCCAGTGCGACAGCGGCGTGAGCAAGATGAACACCACGCTGCCCATGATCTTGCTTTGCACCAAGCTGGAAGAGCTGTTGGCAAACGCGTTTTGCAGCACGCTCATCATCACCAGGCCCGGCACCAGAAAGGCGGTATAGCCCACGCCCTCAAATACCTGCACATGGTCTTGCAGCACATGGCCAAAGATCAGCAGGTAGAGCACGGCCGTCATCACGGGAGCGGCCACGGTCTGAAAACTCACCTTCCAGAACCGCAAAATTTCTTTGTAGAACAGCGAGGTCCAGCCTTGCATCTGAGGGAACATCATGCGGCCCCCTTCATGACTTGCAAGAACACATCTTCCAGATCGGCACGGCGAATCTCCATGTCTTCCATCACCACGCCCGCTTCGCGCAGCGTCGCCAGAAAACGTTCAATATCGTGCGGGCCTTGGGCAGGCAGTTGCACCACACGCCCAGTCACACGGGCCACAGGTGCCAGTATTTCTGGCAACGCCTGATCGGTCTTGAATTGCAGCACGTTGGACGACGCCGTCTTCAACAGATTGGATGTGTCATCCAGCGCCACCACGCTGCCGTGCTTGAGCATGGCAATGCGATTGCACAACGCTTCGGCCTCTTCGAGGTAATGCGTGGTCAACAAAACGGTGTGCCCCTGCTTGTTGAGCTTGGAGATGAAGTGCCACAGCGTTTGGCGCAGCTCCACATCGACACCTGCGGTTGGCTCATCCAGCACAATAATCGGCGGTTTATGCACCAGGGCTTGCGCCACCAGCACCCGGCGTTTCATGCCCCCGGAAAGCTGACGCATATTGGCCTCAGCCTTATCGGCCAAACCCAAGCTTTCCAGCAGTTCATCAATCCAGGCATCGTTGTTCTTGACGCCGAAGTAGCCCGACTGCAGGCGCAAGGTTTCACGCACATTGAAAAACGGGTCGAACACCAGCTCCTGCGGCACAACGCCCAACTGCTTGCGTGCAGCCGCAAAATCGTTGTGTACATCTTTGCCCATGACCGTAATGCGGCCCGAAGTGGCCTTGGCCAGCCCCGCCAAAATACTGATCAGCGTGGTTTTACCGGCCCCATTGGGGCCTAGCAAACCAAAAAACTCGCCTTCAGCAATGTCCAAGCTCACGTTATTGAGGGCCTGAAAACCACCGTTGGAGGTTGCGTAGGTTTTGGAGAGGGATTGGATAGAGACAGCTGGCATGAGCGTGACATTCTAAAGCCCTGCGGTCACCCATCCTGCACCACGGGCTTGCGGCAGTTACATGACCACCAGTGGGGCAGCGTCTGGATCCAGCAAAGGCATCACGCCATACACCTGCGCCAGCGACTGCAAACTGGGCGTCCAGCCTTGCACCCGCAAACTTCGGCCCTGTGCTTGCGCTGCACGGCGGCAGGCAAGCAGCAAAGCCAAGCCAGCGGAGTCAAACGACTGCACGCCCGATGCTTCCAGCACAATGCTCTGCCCTTGCGGCACGGCCTGCATGCTGCGCAGCAACTGCGTTTGAGCAGCCCCTACAACCTCTGCAGTCAATACGGAAGGAAGCGCAATGGTGTGACTCATACAGTTTTACTTGCTGGCCTTGGCATCGGCCGCCATGGTGCGGCTGCTCAGGGCATTGATCAAACCGTCAATACCACCCTTGTTCAGCTCCTGCGCAAATTGGGTACGGTACGTTTCCACCATCCACACGCCCAGCACATTCAGGTTGTAAATCTTCCAGCCCGTGCCACTGGTATTTTCCAGACGGAAGTCCAGCTGAACAGGCTCGCCCTTGCCATAGACCTCGGTACGCACCAGCACGTCCGTGTCGCCCGGCGCTGCGCGCAGGGGCTTGACTACGATGCGTTGATCGCTCACCTGTTTCAAGGCTCCCGCGTAGGTACGGATCAGCATGAGCTTGAACTCCTGCTGCAAACGTTCACGCTGCGCAGGGGTTGCTTGGCGCCACTGCGGGCCTACCGCCGCTGATGTCATGCGCCGAAAGTTCACATAGGGCATCACGGTGGTGTCCACCACCTGAGAGATGCGCGCGATATTGCCGTTGCGCAGCTCAGGGTCCGCCTTGATCGTTTCCAAAATATCCGTCGACAGGCGCTTGACCAAAGCATCAGGTGCCTCGGTTGCTGCAGTCTGTGCCCATGCAGGAGCGGCCAACCACAGGGTAGCGCTAGCAGCCAGCAGTGTGGCCAGTGTGCGTCGTTGCATCATCATCATTTCCTTTTGCACCAAGACAGCGTGCCTTGGCTGTGCGGCTTAGTCGTCGAAACTTTCGACACGGCCCGCGTTGTCATCATTTTGCTGGCGGCTGGCAGGATCACGGAGCTTCAAGTACAAATCCCGCATCAATGCATAGCGATCCAGCGATGCAGCATCCAGCGCGTCGGTCGCGTTCAGCAAGTTGGCACGCGTGTTCACCAAGCGCAGACCCAGCAAAGTATTGCGGTGCGAAACAGGGTGAATGCTGTCCATGGGGTGACCCCACCAGTCAGCAGGCAAGGCGACAGTGTCACGCAGCGTGGAAGGGCCCAAGAAAGGCAGCACCAGATAAGGGCCCGGCTTTACGCCCCAGGTCGCCAGGGTCAGGCCAAAGTCCTGCTTGTCACGCGCCACTTGCATCTCTGTCGCAATATCAAGCAAGCCTCCAAGTCCAAGTACGGTGTTGGTCGTAAAACGCACCATGTGGTTGTACGTTTTCTCGCCATTGCCTTGCAGGGCATGGTTGACCATGGACCACAGATCCCCAAGGTTGCCGAAGAAATTAGTGACGCCCGTGCGCAGCGGCTTGGGTGTCACGGTCTGATAAGCCGTAGCTACCGGTTTCAAGACGGCATCGTCCATGGAGTCGTTGAACGACGTCATGGCACGGTTGTAACCCTCGTAGGGATCTTGGGGGTTTGTCGCTTGTGTCGATGCACAGCCGACCAGCGCCATGCCAGCGGCTAGCAAAAGCACAGAACCAGCCCTGCGGGCACTCAAAGCAATAAGCATATTTTTTTTAATCATGGGGTCTACCTGATCGCTGGTGGTTACTTGGGTGCCTCTGCAGCGCCGCCGTCTTCGGCTTTGCTATAGAGAAATTGACCAATCAAATTTTCCAGCACCACGGCCGACTGCGTCGCCGTAATGCGATCACCTTCGGCCAAATTCACATCGTCTGCACCGGCTTCAATACCAATGTACTGATCGCCCAGCAGGCCACTGGTCAAGATTTTGAGGGAACTGTCCTTGGGAAAGGCGTAGCGCTTTTCCATCGCCATGTGTACGGTGGCCTGGAAAGTTTTGTCATCAAACGTGATGTCCTGCACACGCCCCACTACAACCCCAGCGCTCTTGACCGCTGCCTTGGGCTTAAGCCCGCCAATATTGTCAAAACGGGCCGTGATCTTGTAGTTTTCCTGAAAGCTCAAGCTCAGCAAATTAGCCGATTGCAACGCCAGAAATACCAGTGCAGCAGCACCAATCAATACGAAGAGGCCGACCCATACGTCGTTTTTAGATGCCTGCATAACAAAATTCCTTGTTGAAACCTGTGCGCTTCAGATGCTGAACATCGAAGCTGTGAGCAAGAAGTCCAACGCCAGCACCGCCAGCGAAGCCACCACCACTGTGCGTGTAGTGGCACGCGAAACACCTTCAGGTGTGGGCTTGGCAGTAAATCCTTGGTAGAGCGCCACAAAGGTGACCGCCACGCCAAACACTACGCTCTTGATCACACCATTACCGAGGTCATACCACCAGTCGACGCCTGACTGCATCTGGCCCCAAAAGGCACCACTGTCGACCCCAATCATCACTACGCCCACCAGCCAGCCACCGATGATGCCCACGGCACTGAATACGGCAGCCAGCAATGGCATAACGATAAAACCAGCCCAGAAACGGGGGGCCAAAATGCGCTTGACAGGGTCGACGGCCATCATCTCCATCGCCGACAGCTGCTCTCCCGCTTTCATCAAGCCGATTTCAGCCGTCAAAGCGGTACCAGCACGGCCAGCAAACAGCAACGCTGTCACCACAGGGCCCAATTCACGCAGCAGCGACAAAGCCACCAGCAAGCCCAACGCCTCGGCCGAGCCATAGCGCTGCAATGTGTAATACCCCTGCAAGCTCAATACGAAGCCCACGAACAAGCCCGAGACCGCAATGATGGCCAGCGAGTAATTGCCCAGAAAGTGAATTTGATCGCCTAGCAGGCGCAAGCGTGCCAGCGTTGCAGGCAGCATGCCCAGCAAACGCAAAAACAAGTGAGTTGCTTGCCCCAAGGCTGCCAGTTGCTGGCGCGTCCACAGTCCCAATGCAGTCAACGCTTTCATGCGTGACCTCCGAAATCTTGCTCCAGACTGGGGGCTGGATAGTGAAAAGGCACTGGCCCCTGTGGTCGAGCATGAATGAATTGCTGTACCAGAGGATCAGGGTTTTGGCGCACTTCATCAGGCGTGCCCTGTGCGGCAATCCCACCTGCACCCAAAATCACCACGTGATCAGCGACATGGAACGTTTCCTCCACATCGTGCGAGACCAAGATACTGGTCAGGCCTAAAGCGTCATTGAGCGTACGAATCAAGCGCGCAGCCGTGCCCAAAGAAATAGGGTCCAGGCCTGCAAAGGGCTCGTCATACATCACCAGTTCGGGGTCCAGCGCAATAGCGCGTGCCAGTGCAACGCGGCGTGCCATGCCACCAGAGACCTGGCTGGGCATCAAATCGCGTGCGCCACGCAACCCTACGGCATGCAGCTTCATGAGGACGATGTCACGCACCATGTCTTCTGGCAGCTTGGTGTGCTCTCGCAGAGGAAAAGCAACATTGTCCAGCACACTCATGTCCGTAAACAAGGCGCCAAACTGGAACAGCATCCCCATGCGCCGACGCATCGCATACAGCTGTTGTGCATTCATTTGCCCGACATCCTGGCCATTGACCAGCACCTGGCCTTGCTGCGCACGCTCTTGTCCGCCGATCAGGCGCAACACGGTGGTCTTGCCGCCACCGGAAGCGCCCATCAACGCCGTGACCTTGCCACGCGGCACCTGCAGGCAGACATCGCGCAGGATGGTGCGTTCACCATAGCCAAAGCTAACGTTGCGCATCTCCACAAAAGGGGCAGGAATACTCATGCGTTGCAAATTTCAAAAATTCGAGGGAAAGCACTATTGTGCAGACAAGGCCTGCTTTGCGTCCCAAATCGGCGCAGATAAACATACACAACTGTATGTTTGTCTGCATATCCGATTTGCATGCTGTCGAAAATATAGCCATAAGTGCTTATTTCGCAGGCATCAAGACCCAATTCAACGCAAAAACACGCGACCGGGCCCGCAGCATTTTTACAACATGTTTTGCAGAAAGGCCTGGGTGCGCTCGTGCTGGGGATTGGCAAAGAAGGCTTCGGCTGTCGCCTGCTCAACAATGTTGCCACCATCCATAAAGATCACGCGGTTGGCCACCTCACGGGCAAAGCCCATTTCATGGGTCACCACCAGCATGGTCATGCGGTCCTGGGCCAGCTCGCGCATGGTGCGCAGCACTTCACCGGTGAGTTCTGGGTCGAGCGCCGAGGTGGGTTCGTCAAACAGCATGATGTCCGGGTCCATGGCCAGCGCACGGGCAATCGCCACACGCTGCTTTTGCCCACCTGACAAACGGTTGGGATACGCGTCGCGCTTTTCCAGCAAACCGACTTTTTTGAGCAACGCCTCGGCCTTGGGCACGATCTCGCTGCGCTTCATCTTTTGCACCAGCATGGGCGCTTCAATGATGTTTTCCAGCACAGTGAGGTGCGGAAACAGATTGAAGGACTGAAACACCATACCCATCTTGTGACCGATCTTGCGAATCTGCGCGTCCGAGACGTACTGTGCTTTGCCTGATGCATCGTTTTGCGCCAGCACTTCGCCCTCAACAATGACAGTGCCGCTGTCGATCGTCTCCAAGTGGTTCAGGCAGCGCAAGAACGTGCTCTTACCCGAACCAGAGGGGCCAATCACAGCCACCACTTCGCCGCGCATCAAGTCCAGCGACACACCGCGCAACACTTCATTGCCGCCAAAAGCCTTGTGGATGGCCTGGGCGGAGATCATCACATCAGGCGTCGTACTTGGCATAACGTTTCTCAAGATACTGGAAGCCCCAGGTCAGCACCAGGGTCATCACTAAATAGAAAGCAGCGGCCACTATGAAAGGCGTGGTCGTAAAGTCGCGCTGAACAATACCGCGCGCCGCGCGCAGCAGATCGTTGAGGGCCAGCACGTAGATCAGGGAGGTGTCCTTGACCAGCGTGATGGTCTCGTTGGACAGCGGCGGCAAAATGCGTGGCCACACCTGTGGGATCACAATGCGGCGCATCGTCTGGGTGTAAGAAAGGCCCAGCACCTTGGCACCTTCGTACTGTCCCCGGTCGATCGACTGGATGCCAGCACGGAAAATTTCAGCAAAGTAGGCGGCGTAATTGAGCGTAAACGCCACGATGGCAGCAGGAAAGTCATCAAACCGCACGCCAATGACAGGCACAAAGGGCAGTGCAAAGTAGATGAACAGCATCTGCAGCATCAGCGGGGTGCCCCGCATCAGCCAGATATAGCCCCCCACCAAAGCACGCAACCCCGCAAAACGGGACAGACGTACGAGCGCCAGCACCAGACCCAGCGGAATGGACAGCACCAACGTGATGGCAAAGAGCTTGAGGGTGACCACTGCGCCATGCGACAGCGGCCCCAGAAGGGAAATAACGTAATCCATGAAACAAGCCTTCAGCGCGACCGCTTGAACGGGTGTCGCAGGCATCTAAAGAGCCCCGCAGCACAGCAACAGGCTGTACCAACAAAAAAACACCGGCGGGCCAAGGCGGGCCACGCCGGTGTGTGGTCAAGCGCGAAGCTTACTTGACAATGTTTTCACCGAACCATTTCTTGGAAATTTCAGCAGCAGCGCCGTCGGCCTTCATGTCCTTGAGGGCCTGGTTCACTTTGCCCAGCAGCTCGGTATCGTCCTTGCGGAAGCCCACGCCGTAGTCTTCGGTGCCAAAGTTATCTTCCAGCACGGTGTAAGTGTCTGCCTTCTTGGCAACGTGGAAACGGCCCACCACTTCGTCGACCACCACAGCATCCAGACGGCCTGTTTCCAGATCCATCAAAGCGGTGATGTTGTCGCCAAACTGCTTGAATTCCTTGAAGGAATTGAAGACAGCTTCGTCTTTCTTCATGGCATCTACGGCAGAAGAAGACTCTTGCACGCCCACCACCTTACCAGCCAGACCCGCTTTGTCCTTGATGTCAGAGCCAGCTTTGACAATGATGATCTGGCGGTTGGCCATGTAGGGGTCGGTGAAAGCAATGTGCTGCTTGCGCGACTCCAGAATGGTCAGGCCATTCCACAGCACGTCAATGCGCTTGCCATTGAGCTCAGCTTCCTTGGCGCTCCAGTCGATGGGCTTGAATTGCACTTCCAGGCCCAGACGCTTGGTGGCTTCGCGGGCCATGTCAATGTCAAAGCCAACCAGCTCGTTTTTCTCGTCGCGAAAGCCCATGGGCGGGAAGTTGTCATCCAGGCCCACCACAATCTTGGTCACGGCAACAGGTGCAGGGGCTGCAGGAGCGGTTGCAGTGGCTGCGGGCTCAGACTTGCCGCATGCAGCGAGGATGGCGGTAAGGGCCAGCGATGCGAGGAGAGTACGTTTTTTCATGGCTTCAAAGTTGAGGTGGAAAAACCGGTTTGGCCACGGACACAGTCTTTGCACGGGGAAACCCGAAGTCCTGTATGCCGCGCTGGCCGAATCCGTTATTGTCACTCAGACAAGCACCAGTTGCTACCTGTCTGGACCATAACCTCGCATGCAAACCACGTGCCTGCGCAATTTCGACACACTTGCCATGGCTGAAACCGTTTTACCCGAGCCTCTGTTGCAGGCCTACCAAACCACCCAGTACCGATTGCGCGACTGCGACTGGTTTTTGCAGCTGGGCCAAGTGCAACCCGCTTTAGCCCCTTATTACCAGCGCCACGCTGTGCAGTGCGCCACCTACCTGACGGCCTGCAATCCCCTTGGCGAGCTGCTGCCCGATCATTTGAACGAGCGGCGCATGGTGCAGTTGCGCCAGGCCTTGCAGCGTGCAGGCTGGTCCTGGCTGGATGGATGTGGCCACGACCCGCTGGGCAATTGGCCGGGGGAAGACAGCGTGCTGGTGTGGGGCATGCAAGCGTCCACCGCCCGCGCCTGGGGCCAGCAATGGAACCAGAACGCCGTGTTGCACTGCGGCGCTGACATGGTGCCGCAATTGATGCTGTTGCGATAAAAAAATAGCTACTAGCGCTTACTACACATAGCTTTCAAATACAAAAGTATCTTAAAGCTATGCTACACAAGCGCTAACAGCTCATTTTTTTAAATCACGTTTTGGCTGCACTAATTTTACTCAGCACAAAGGGCACCCGAAGGTGCCCTTTTTTGTGGCAGCGGTAAACAGCCTAGTCAAGCGTGATGCGCACCGGCACCCATCGCCAATCGACGTGGGCACACCGCACAAAGCAGCAGGCCACACACCGAACGCTGTCGCCGTGCACGAAAGACTCGAAAACGGTGCATTCGGTACAACGTGCGCCGCTCTTAACGCGGTAGTGTGGAAGCACCCATCAAGAACTCATCCACCGCACGGGCTGCCTGACGGCCTTCGCGAATGGCCCAGACCACCAGGCTTTGGCCCCGGCGAATGTCGCCCGCCGCAAACAGCTTGTTAACGCTGGTGGCATAGCCACCCGTGAAATCGGTAGAAGCCTTGACGTTGCCGCGCTGGTCTTTGTCCACACCAAAGGCATCTAGCACTGTTTGCACCGGCGAGACAAAGCCCATGGCCAAGAACACCAGATCAGCCTTGATGATTTGCTCGGAGCCGGGAACTTCGGCCATCTTGCCGTCTTGCCACTCCAGGCGCACCGTCTTCACGGCAGTCAGCTGGCCCTTTTCGCCAATGAATTCCTTGGTGCCGATGGCGAATTCACGCTCGCAGCCCTCTTTGTGGCTGGACGAGGTGCGCATCTTCAGCGGCCAGTACGGCCACACCAATGGCTTGTTTTCTTGCTCGGGCGGCATGGGCATCAGCTCCAGCTGGGTCACACTCACCGCACCGTGGCGGTTGGAGGTGCCCACGCAGTCAGAGCCGGTGTCGCCACCGCCAATGACCACCACGTGCTTGCCATCAGCGCGAATCTGGCCTTTGAGTTTGCCGTCGCGCGTCACCTTGTTTTGCTGGGGCAAAAACTCCATCGCAAAGTGCACGCCCTTGAGTTCGCGGCCGGGCACAGGCAAATCACGCGACTGCTCGGCACCGCCGGTCAGCAGCACGGCATCAAACTCGGCCATCAGCGTTTCAGGGGCGATGGTTTCGGTGGCCCAGTTGGTGACCTTGCTGTCAGCACCCAGGCCATCTTTGCCCGCCACCAGCACGCCGGTGCGAATCTTCAGGCCTTCGGCCACCAGCTGCGCCACACGGCGGTCGATGTTGGCCTTGTCCAGCTTGAAGTCAGGAATGCCGTAGCGCAGCAGACCGCCCACCTGGTCATTCTTCTCAAACAAGGTCACGTCATGCCCGGCGCGCACCAGTTGCTGGGCAGCCGCCAGACCTGCGGGGCCCGCGCCCACCACAGCTACTTTTTTGCCCGTCACCGTCTTGGGGGCCTGCGGTTTGACCCAGCCTTCATCCCAGGCACGGTCAATGATTGCGTGCTCAATAGACTTGATGCCAATGGGCGCATCGTCAATGTTGGCCACACAGGCGGCTTCGCACGGTGCGGGGCAGATGCGGCCCGTGAACTCGGGGAAATTGTTGGTGCTGTGCAGCACCTTGATGGCATTGGCCCAATCGCCCTGATAGACCAGATCGTTGAAGTCTGGAATGACGTTGTTGATGGGGCAGCCGTTGTTGCAAAACGGGATGCCGCAATCCATGCAGCGGGCACCCTGAATCTGGGCCTGCTCAGGCGTCAAGGTGATGACGAACTCTTTGTAGTTCTTCAAGCGCTCGGCGACAGGCAGATAGCCTTCTTCGATGCGCTCGTATTCCATAAAACCGGTGGTCTTTCCCATGGTGTGTATTCCTTCAATCTGTGTTCGCGGGCAGTGCAGGTGGCGGGCTGGGCCGCGCCACCGTCTGAGGCCTTGTGGATTTACTTAGCGGCTACTGCTTCTTTTTGAGGAGCTGCTGGCGCTTTCGCTGCTTGCTTTTCCTTTTGCTTGCGTTCATAGATCTCACCCAGCGCACGCTGGTACTCGGTGGGGAATACCTTCACGAACTTGGTACGGGCTGCACCCCAGTTGTCCAGCAAATCGCGGGCACGTGGCGAGCCAGTCCAGCGACTGTGCGCCTCTACCAGTGCACGCAGCTGCTGGTCGTCGCTGTGGTCGTTGTGCCAGATGCCACGCGAGACGCTGGCCGTGAACTCGTCATGGGGCAGCACTTTTTCCAGCCTGACGCTGGCGGTGTTGCAACGCTCTGCAAACTTGCCGTCTTCGTCATACACATAGGCCACGCCACCGCTCATACCAGCCGCAAAGTTGCGGCCTGTTTTGCCAAGCACCACCACGGTACCGCCAGTCATGTATTCGCAGCCGTGGTCACCCACACCTTCGACCACCGCTGTGGCACCAGACAGGCGCACTGCAAAGCGCTCGCCAGCCACGCCGGAGAAGAACGCCTCGCCACGGGTGGCACCAAACATCACCGTATTGCCCACGATGGTGTTGGCAGTAGTGACGCCACGGAACTCATGGCTGGGGCGCACGATAACGCGGCCACCAGACAGCCCCTTGCCGGTGTAGTCGTTGGCCTCGCCTGTGATGTTGAGCGTGATGCCCTTGCACAGGAACGCGCCAAACGACTGACCGCCCGTGCCTTCAAAGTGGATGCGGATGGAGTCATCGGGCAAACCTTCGGGGTGCGCCTTGGTGACCGCGCCAGAGAGCATGGCCCCCACGGAGCGGTTGACGTTCTTGGCCACTTCCATGATGCGCACCTTCTCGCCATGCTGGATGGCGGGCTGGCAACGCTCAATGAGCTTCACATCCAGCGCCTTGTCCAGCAGGTGATCCTGGCTGGAGACGTGAAAGCGCGGCACATCGGCAGGCACGTTGGGCTGCGCAAACAGGCGGCTGAAATCCAGGCCCTGCGCCTTCCAGTGCTCCACGCCCTTGCGGGTGTCGAGCAGGTCGGTACGGCCGATCAGGTCGTCAAACTTACGGATGCCCAGCTGGGCCATGATCTGGCGCACTTCTTCCGCGATGAAGAAGAAGTAATTCACCACATGCTCGGGCTTGCCGGTGAACTTGGCGCGCAGTGTCGGGTCTTGCGTAGCCACCCCCACAGGGCAGGTGTTGAGGTGGCATTTGCGCATCATGATGCAGCCTTCCACCACCAGCGGTGCGGTGGCAAAGCCAAACTCATCAGCACCCAGCAGCGCACCAATCACTACGTCACGGCCGGTTTTCATCTGGCCGTCAGCCTGCACACGGATACGACCGCGCAAGCGGTTGAGCACCAGCGTCTGCTGAGTTTCTGCCAGACCGATTTCCCAAGGGCCACCAGCGTGCTTGATGGACGACAGTGGCGATGCACCAGTGCCGCCGTCATGACCAGCAATCACCACGTGGTCGCTCTTGCACTTGGCCACGCCTGCGGCAATCGTGCCAACACCCACCTCAGACACCAGCTTGACGGAGATGTCTGCATGCGGGGCTACGTTCTTCAGATCATGGATCAGCTGTGCCAGATCTTCGATCGAGTAAATGTCGTGGTGCGGTGGTGGCGAAATCAGGCCCACACCGGGCACCGAGTAACGCTGCATGCCGATGTACTCAGACACCTTACCGCCGGGCAGCTGTCCGCCTTCACCGGGCTTGGCGCCCTGTGCCATCTTGATCTGGATTTGATCGGATGACACCAGGTACTCCGCCGTCACGCCAAAGCGGCCTGAAGCTACTTGCTTGATCTTGGAGCGCAGGCTGTCACCGTCCAGCAGCTGGATGTCGGACTCCACCTGTTCTTTGCCAATGATGGACGCCAGCGTCTCACCCTTGGTGATCGGAATGCCCTTCAGTTCGTTGCGGTAACGCTTAGGGTCTTCGCCACCTTCGCCGGTGTTGCTCTTGCCGCCAATGCGGTTCATGGCCACAGCCAGCGTGGCATGGGCTTCAGTGGAGATCGAACCCAGCGACATGGCACCAGTGGCAAAGCGCTTGACAATCTCCGCCGCGGTTTCCACTTCATCCACGGCAATGGCGGTGGCGGGATCGCACTTGAACTCGAACAACCCGCGCAGCGTCATGTGGCGCTTGGTCTGGTCGTTGATGATCTGCGCGTATTCCTTGTACGTATTGAAGCTGCCCGAACGGGTCGAGTGCTGCAGCTTGGCAATGGCGTCAGGAGTCCACATGTGCTCTTCGCCACGCGTGCGCCAGGCGTATTCACCGCCAGCATCCAGCATGGTTTCCAGCACCGGGTCGTCACTGAACGCGGCCACGTGGTTGCGGATGGTTTCTTCGGCAATTTCAAACACGCCAATACCTTCCACACGACTGGCCGTGCCGGTGAAGTACTTGTCCACAGTGGCCGTGTTCAAGCCCACGCCTTCAAACAGCTGCGCGCCGCAGTAAGACATGTAGGTCGAGACGCCCATCTTGGACATGATCTTGGACAGACCCTTACCGATCGCCTTCACGTAGTGATAGATCGCCTTTTCTGCAGACAGATCTGCACCCAGATCCTTGTGCATGCTGGCCAGTGTTTCCATGGCCAGATAGGGGTGCACGGCTTCTGCACCGTAGCCTGCCAGCACGGCAAAGTGGTGAATTTCACGGGCGGTGCCCGTCTCCACCACCAAGCCTGTGGTGGTGCGCAAACCTTCGCGCACCAGATGCTGGTGGATGGCAGACATGGCCAGCAACGCAGGAATGGCCACTTGCGTTGCGCTCACATTGCGGTCGCTGACGATCAGGATGTTGGCACCGCCCTTGATCTCGTCCACCGCCTGTGCGCACAGCGAGGCCAACTTGGCTTCCACGCCCTCACGGCCCCACGCCAGCGGATAGGTGATGTCGATGGTGGCGCTCTTGAACTTGCCGTGGGTGTACTTTTCAATCTGGCGCAGCTTGGCCATGCCCTCAAAGTCGAGAATGGGCTGCTGCAGCTCCAGACGCATGGGAGGGTTGACTTGGTTGATGTCCAGCAGGTTGGGCTTGGGGCCCACAAAGGACACCAGCGACATCACGATGGCTTCGCGAATGGGGTCAATCGGCGGGTTGGTCACCTGCGCGAACATCTGGCGAAAGTAGTTGTACAGCGGCTTGTTCTTGCTGGACAGCACGGCCAGCGGGCTGTCGTTGCCCATCGAGCCCACGCCCTCTTCGCCATTCTTGGCCATGGGGGCCAGCAAGAATTTGATGTCTTCCTGGGTAAAACCAAACGCCTGCTGGCGCTCCAGCAGCGTCAGTTCAGACTTGGCGGGTGCCACAAAATCAGCGGGTACTTCCACCTGATCGAGCTTGATGCGCAGGTTTTCAATCCACTGCTTGTAAGGCTTGGTGTTGACGATGTTGGCCTTGAGCTCATCGTCTTCAATCATGCGACCCTGCTCCAGATCGATCAGCAGCATCTTGCCGGGCTGCAGACGCCACTTGCGCACAATCTTGCTATCAGGAATCGGCAGCACGCCCGCTTCCGATGCCAGGATGACCAGATCATCTTCTGTCACCACATAGCGTGAAGGGCGCAGGCCGTTGCGATCCAGCGTGGCACCAATCTGGCGGCCATCGGTAAACACCAGTGAGGCCGGGCCGTCCCACGGCTCCATCATGGCAGCGTGGTATTCATAAAACGCGCGGCGACGTTCGTCCATGGATTCGTGCTGTTCCCAGGGCTCGGGGATCATCATCATCACGGCCTGGCTGATCGGGTAGCCCGCCATGGTCAGCAACTCCAGACAGTTGTCGAAAGTGGCTGTATCTGACTGGCCCGCAAAGCTGATGGGGTAGAGCTTTTGCAAGTCTTCGCCCAGCACCGGCGATGCCATTACGCCTTCACGCGCCACCATCCAGTTGTAGTTGCCACGCACGGTGTTGATTTCACCGTTGTGCGCCACATAGCGGTAGGGGTGGGCCAGTGGCCACTCTGGGAAGGTATTGGTCGAGAAGCGCTGGTGCACCAGACCGATGGCAGACACGCAACGCTGGTCTGCCAAATCCAGGTAGTAAACACCCACTTGATCAGCCAGCAGCAAGCCCTTGTACACCACGGTACGGCTGCTCATGCTGGGAACGTAGTATTCCTTGGAGTGCTTGAGCCCCAGGTTCTGAATCGCGCCGCTGGCGGTCTTGCGGATCACGTACAGCTTGCGCTCCAGCGCGTCCTGCACGATCACATCATTGCCACGGCCAATGAAGACCTGACGCAGGATGGGCTCTTTCTCGCGCACCGTGGGCGACATGGGCATATCGCGGTTCACGGGCACATCGCGCCAGCCCAGCAGCACCTGGCCTTCGGCCTTGATGGCGCGTTCCATCTCTTGCTCGCAAGCCAGGCGCGAAGCGTGTTCTTTGGGCAGGAACACCATGCCCACGCCGTATTCGCCGGCAGGTGGCAGCTCCACGCCGTGCTTGGCCATCTCTTCACGGTAGAGCTGGTCGGGAATTTGAATCAGGATACCTGCACCGTCACCCATCAAGGGGTCGGCACCCACCGCGCCGCGGTGGTCGATGTTTTCGAGGATCTTGAGCGCGCCCAAGACGATGTCATGGCGTTTTTCGCCCTTGATGTGGGCCACAAAGCCCAAACCGCAAGCATCGTGCTCATTGCTCTTGGCGTACAAACCGTTTTCTTGGAGGTATGTAATTTCGGCAGCCGTAGTCATGGCGCTATTCCTCTAATTTCTATCGCAGGGACGGCAAGATTACGATGCAGCATCAACCTATGCAAGAAAATTTAATTAGGGTCAGATACTTATTTATATGCACCAAAAACAAACAAAAGATTAATAAGGGACATATTTAAAAAACCAATAAAAACAACACTCCAGAAAACGGTCATAAAAAAAGCACCAAATCGGTGCTTAAAACCAAGAGACTTATTCGGTTTTTATCGGTGGTGATGTCACTGGCCGCCCTGCCTTTTGGCGTGAAAGTCGGCGCTCGGTCTGCAATTGCAGGCTCTGTATAAAGCTCTCAGAGCCCAGCACCCAGCCCTTGAGTGCCGCGCCCAGCACCACCTCGCTCACCTCTTCGCTGGCCCCACGGCTTAACAAATGGGCATAGGCAGCTTCGCGCGAAAAAGGGGTATCACCCAAACTCCAGTACGCAGCATGCAGGCGCAAAAGCCCATCTACTTGCACCCCTGCGTTGTGTCGCGCACTGCTCCAGACATAGTCCACCGCACGCGCCGCCAAACCTTGCTCGAGCGCCTGGCTTTCCAGCACCACCATGGCGGGCAGCAGCCAGGCTTGTGCTTCCAGCACCGTGGCGCGATAGCGCCCCTCCCACAAGGTGCCGCTGCGTGCATGCCGGTTGTTAAAAGTGCGCACATAGGTACGCCCCACGGACTGCATGAACTGCGGCAGACTTTCGGCAGTCTCTGGCGTTACCAGCAAATGCATCTGGTTGGGCAGCAAGATGAAGGCATGCAGCACCACGCCACAGCGTCGCCCCATCTCGCGCAACAGCTCTTTCATGCAGGCATAGTCCTGCCCGTCCATAAAAATAGGCTGCAGGTTATTGCCCCGCTGCACCACGTAGTGCGGCAGACCGGGCAATGTCAGACGGGGCAAACGGGCCATGCGCAGTGATCCCTCAAAAGGCGGCAGCCTCAGCGGGCTGCGCAGCCATTATCGATGCAGCGTGCGAGCGTTCTGAGCGCCGTGCATTAACGCCGTGCGGTGCGCAGCAGCTGCGACACTTCCTGCGCCGTGCGCAGCAAATGCGGCAGGATGCGCGCCTGCATCTCCTGGGCGTTGGTGCGGTTGGCCTGGCCTGATACGTTGATGGCGGCCACCACATTGCCTTTGGCATTGAACAGGGGCGCGGCCACCGAAATCAGGCCCTCTTCCAGCTCCTGATTCATCAATGCCCAGCCCTGTGTGCGCACCTGGTCAATAGCGGCCAGCAGGGCATCATCGTCCAGCAGGGTGTAGCGCGTGTATGCCACACGCGGGCAGGTGGCCAGCAGTGCCTGCAGCTGGTCTTGCGGCAAACCCGCCAGCAGCACCCGGCCCATGGATGTCCAGAACGCAGGCAAACGCGAACCCACACCCAGATTGGTGCTCATGATTTTATGGGTGTGCACCCGCGCCACGTACACCACATCCAGCTCGTCCAGAACTCCGGCAGAGCACGACTCTTGCAAGGTCTCTGCCAACGTCTCCATCAGCGGTGTTGCCAGGTTCCATAGGGGCTGAGAGCTCAGGTACGCAAAACCCAGATCAAGAATGCGTGGGGTCAGCTCAAAGTATTTGCCATCGCTGTGCACATAGCCCAGCGTCTGCAGCGTCAGCAAGATGCGCCGCGCCCCCGCGCGGGTCAATCCAGTCTTGGTTGCCACTTCACTGAGCGTCTGCGAAGCAGATTCGGCATTGAAGGAGCGAATCACCTCCAGCCCGCGCGCAAACGACTGCACATAGCTGTCGCCGGGCTTGGTTTCAGTCGATGTTTCCCCGCTCTTTTCATCTCTCGGGGTTTTCCCTGATGTGGTTTCTACAGCCGCTTTTTTCAATTTCTCGTCCATATAATTCTCTTAACGAACAAATGTTCTTATAGCGAACATTTTATCAGAGCACATTCAGCTCTGGCCTCTCAGTTCGGCATGGAGACAATACATGATCAACAAAATCGCCGATAGCGTCGCTCAGGCGCTGTCTGGCATTCAAGATGGTGCCACCGTATTGATCGGTGGCTTCGGCACTTCGGGCAACCCGATTGAGCTGATCGATGGCCTTATTGCCCACGGCGCACGAGACCTGACGGTGGTCAACAACAACGCTGGCAACGGCGACACCGGTCTGGCCGCACTGCTCAAGAGCGGTCAGGTGCGCAAAATCATTTGCAGCTTTCCACGCCAGGTCGATAGCTGGGTGTTTGACGAGCTGTATCGCGCCGGGAAAATTGAACTGGAACTGGTGCCCCAAGGCAATCTGGCCGAGCGCATGCGCGCTGCCGGTGCTGGCATTGGTGCCTTCTTCTGCCCCACCGCTTACGGCACCGAACTGGCCGCAGGCAAAGAAACCCGCGAGATCAACGGCAAGCACTATGTGCTGGAGTACCCCATCTACGGCGATGTGGCACTGATCAAGGCCGAGCAAGGCGACCGCTGGGGCAATCTGACTTACCGCATGTCTGCCCGCAACTTTGGCCCCGTGTGCGCCATGGCCGCCAAGACCACGATTGCCACCGTGCATGAACTGGTAGAGCTGGGCGAGATGGACCCCGAAGCCATCGTCACCCCCGGCATCTATGTGAGCCACGTTGTCAAAGTGCCCCGTGTCGCCACCCAAGCTGGAGGCTTCAAAGCTACCCCCTGAGGCGCTGCGCGTCTTCCCCCTGTCAGGGGGACAACACCAGCGCGGCGGGGCGGCCCTTGCGCGGTGTTAGTGACTTGGGCCGCGCCAGTTTCACGGATTGCCCATGGCGTACAACGCCACGGACAACCCAATATGCAGGAGATACCAGCATGAGCAACTATCAAAAACGAACCAAAGATGAACTGGCAGCCCGCGTGGCCCAGGACATCTTCGACGGTGCCTATGTCAATCTGGGCATTGGCCAGCCCACTTTGGTGGCCAACCACATTCCGGCGGACCGCGAAGTGGTGCTGCATTCAGAAAACGGCATCCTCGGCATGGGCCCTGCCCCCGCCAAAGGCCTGGAAGATTACGACCTGACCAATGCCGGCAAGCAGCCCGTCACGTTGCTGCCCGGTGGCAGCTATTTCCACCACGCTGACAGCTTTGCCATGATGCGCGGCGGCCATCTGGACATCTGCGTGCTGGGTGCATTTCAGGTGTCGGCCAACGGCGATCTGGCCAACTGGAGCACCGGCGAGCCCGGTGCCATCCCCGCTGTGGGCGGAGCGATGGATCTGGCCGTAGGCGCCAAATCCACCTGGGTGATGATGGATCTGGTGAGCAAGACGGGCGAGTGCAAAGTCGTCTCGGCCTGCACCTACCCCCTGACCGGTCTGGCCTGCGTCAAGCGCATCTACACCGATCTGTGCACGCTGGAATGCACACCCCAAGGCCTGCGCCTGATCGACACCGTCGAAGGCCTGACGCACGCAGCGCTGGAAAGCATTGTGGGCCTGCCCATTGCGCCTGCCAACGCCTGAGGCACACGCCTTAAATACAAGCCAAATCAGCCTACAGCGCCTATGAATAAAGCGCTGGTAGCTCTCAATTTATACAGCACCGCTGTCACCGGAGACAACACCATGAGCACTGCACCCCAAGCTTTCATCTGCGACGCGATCCGTACCCCCTTTGGCCGCTACGGCGGCGCGCTGTCCAGCGTGCGTGCCGACGATCTGGGCGCACTGCCCATCAAGGCGCTGATGGAACGCAACCCCGGTGTGGACTGGAGCGCAGTGGCCGACGTGCTGTATGGCTGCGCCAACCAGGCTGGTGAAGACAACCGCAACGTAGCGCGCATGTCCAGCCTGCTGGCAGGCCTGCCGATTGAAGTGCCCGGTGCCACCATCAACCGCCTGTGCGGCTCGGGTCTGGATGCCGTGGGGACTGCAGCGCGTGCCATCAAATCGGGTGAAGCCCGTTTGATGATTGCAGGCGGAGTGGAATCCATGAGCCGCGCCCCCTTTGTCATGCCCAAGGCCGAATCCGCATTCAGCCGCAGCAACGCGGTGTACGACACCACCATCGGCTGGCGCTTTGTGAACAAGCTGATGAAGGCGCAATACGGTGTGGATTCCATGCCCGAAACCGCTGAGAACGTGGCCGACGACTTCAAGATTGAGCGTGCCGCGCAAGACCGCATGGCGCTGGCTTCGCAACAAAAAGCCGCTGCCGCGATTGCTGCCGGCTATCTGGCCAAAGAAATCGTCAACGTCAGCATCGCCCAGAAAAAGGGCGACGCCATCATCGTCAGCCAGGACGAGCACCCTCGCGCCACCACCTTGGAAGCGCTGGCCAAGCTCAAAGGCGTGGTACGCCCTGACGGCAGCGTCACTGCAGGCAATGCCTCGGGCGTGAACGACGGCGCTTGCGCCCTGCTGCTGGCCAACGAAGAGGCCGCCCAGCAATACAACCTGGTGCCCCGTGCACGCGTGGTCGGCATGGCCACGGCAGGCGTTGCCCCCCGCATCATGGGTTTTGGCCCAGCCCCTGCTGTGCGCAAGGTGCTGGCCCAGACCGGTTTGACGCTGGCCGACATGGATGTGATTGAGCTGAACGAAGCCTTCGCTGCACAAGGCCTGGCCGTGCTGCGCGATCTGGGTATTGCCGATGACGACGCCCGCGTCAACCAATGGGGTGGAGCCATTGCACTGGGCCACCCACTGGGCGCATCGGGTGCGCGTCTGGCTACTACGGCCGTCAACCAGCTGCACACGCTGGGTGGCCGCTACGCACTGTGCACCATGTGCATTGGCGTAGGCCAGGGCATTGCCGTGATTTTGGAAAAAGTTTAAAGACTGCCGCGAGCGTTTGACATGAGCACCACCACCCTGCACACCACCACAGGCACATTCCGCATCGACCTGCAAGGCCCCGCCGACGCACCGGTCCTAGTGCTCTCCAACTCTCTGGGCACGACCCTGGAGATGTGGGATGCACAGGCCAGCGCCCTGTCTGCCCATTGGCGCGTGCTGCGCTACGACACCCGTGGCCATGGTGGCAGCGTGTGCAACCCCGGCCCCTACAGTTTTGCGCAGCTGGGTCAGGATGTACTAGCCATTTTGGATGCCCTGCACATTGAGCATGCCCATTTTTGCGGCATCTCCATGGGCGGCCTCACGGGCCTGTGGCTGGGAGTGAATGCCCCTGCGCGCATGCGCAGCATCACGGTAGCCAACAGCGCCGCCAAGATTGGCGTGGAATCGGCGTGGATCGAGCGCGCAGCCATGGTGCGTGCCCAAGGCACGGCGGCCATGCAGGCGCTGGCGGCGTCTTCGCCCAGCCGCTGGTTCACTGAAACCTTTGCCGCTGCGCAACCTGCCATGGTGCAAACCGCCCAAGGCTGGATTGCCGGCATCAGCCCCGAAGGCTATGCCAGCTGCTGCGAGGCGCTGGCCAAGGAAGACCTGCGCAGCGCCATCTCAGGCATCACAGTGCCGACCTTGCTGATCGCTGGCGAACACGACCCCGTCACCACGGTGGCCGACGCGCAGGCAATGCACGCCGCCATTGCTGCCTCGGTACTGGCCACCGTACCCGCATCGCACCTGTCCAACCTAGAGGCCCCCTCAGCCTTCGAGCAGGCTCTGGCCGGATTCCTGAAACAGCACTGACCTTTTTGCACACACCGGTTCACAAAAAGACTCCGGCCACAGGCCAAGGAGCAGACCGAAGCATGGGAGACAAGCATGACTGCATCCAATCCACGCTGGCAACAGCGCCCTGAAGGCTCCACCTGGGGAGACTTTGGCGAGAACGACCAGTTGGGCCGCCTGAACCTGCTCACCCCTGAAAAGGTGCTCCAAGGTGTGGCACAGGTGCGCGAAGGTCTGCGCTTTGCTTTGAGCCTGCCGCTGGACTACCCCGGTGGCAGCGCGCTCAACCCCAACCGCAAGCCCCCGGTGTTGCGCCCCCTGCAGCGCAAAGGGCTGGTCAATTTCAACTGCCTGCTGCAGACCCTGGAGCCCGGGCGCACCGATGTGCTGTCAGATGACATGGCCATTTTGTCGCTGCAGTACTCCACGCAATGGGATGGTCTGGCCCACGTTGGCGCATTGTTTGACGCCAATGGCGATGGTCTGCCCGAAGCGCTGTACTACAACGGTTTTGCCGCAGGGATCGACATCGTTGGCCCTGCAGACATCAAAGACACCGGTATTCCCGAGCGCCTGGATGACTCATCGAGCACCAGTTGCGCCAAAGCCCTAGGCATTGAAGGCATGGCGCGCAACGGCGTACAAGGGCGTGGCGTGATGCTGGACTTGCGTGCCCACTTCGGCGATGCCCGCACGCTGATCGGCTACGACGAGCTGCAGCGCGTGATCGACACCGACCGTGTTGAGATTGAAGCGGGTGACATTCTGTGCCTGCACACCGGCTTCGCCCAGCGCGTGCTGGAGATGCACAAGCAGCCTGACCCCGATGTACTGAACAACAGTTGCGCTGTGCTGAACGGGCGTGACGACAAGCTGCTGCAGTGGATCACCGACAGCCAGATTGCCGCCATTGCTGCCGACAACTATGCCGTGGAAGCCCACCCCGCCCAACCCGGCGCGGCATGCTGCGCCGCCCTGCCGTTGCATGAGCACTGCCTGTTCAAGCTGGGTGTGCATCTGGGCGAGCTGTGGCACCTGACGCCGCTGGCGCAATGGCTGCGCGCCCACCAACGCCACCATTTTTTGCTGACGGCGCCTCCGCTGCACCTGCCCGGCGCTGTGGCCTCACCGGTCACGCCCATCGCCACCGTCTAGCCCACCCGTTGCTGCCCACCGCCCTTACTGCGGCCACCACCATGCCTTACATCATCGAAACCTTTGACAAGCCCGAGCACCAAGCGGTGCGTCAGGCCCATCGCCCCGCGCATCTGGACTTCCTGAGCGCCCACCAGCACCTGCTGCTGGCCTGCGGCGCCAAGCTCGATGACGACGGCAAGGACCTGGGTGGCGGCCTGTACGTGGTTGACCTCGACACCCGGCAAGCCGCGCAGGACTTTATCGAAGCCGACCCGTTCTTTCAGGCGGGGCTGTTTGCCAACGTCTCCATCACCCGCTGGCGCAAGGCCTATCTGGCCGGTGAATGCTGCCTCTGACCACCTCACAAGACCGCACCATGACTTCTTCTACGCACACACCTACGTCCGCTCGCCCCCGCGTTTTGATCACCGGCGGTGGCGCCGGCATCGGTGCCGCTGCAGCCCAGCGCTGCCGCGACGATGGCTATGAGCCCATCATCATCGACCGCGTGGTCGATCACATCCCCGGTGCCATTCAGGCCGATTTGAGCGACATACAAGATACCGCCCGCGCGTTGAACGAAGCTTTGCAGGGAGGCCCCATCACGCGCCTGATCAACAACGTCGGCGTGGTGGTGCCCAACGATGCGGCATCGCAAACCCTGGCCGAGTTCGATCTGGCCATGTCCCTGAACCTGCGCTGCGCCCTGCAATGCATGCAAGCGCTGCTGCCCGGCATGCAGGCTGCAGGCTTTGGCCGCATCGTGAACATGTCCTCGCGTGCGGCGCTGGGCAAAGACTTGCGCACCGCCTATGCCGCCAGCAAGGCCGGCCTAATCGGTATGACCCGCGTGTGGGCACTGGAGCTGGGCCAATACGGCATCACGGCCAATGCCATTGGCCCGGGCCCCATCCGCACCGCCTTGTTCGACAAGGCCAATCCACCCGATGCACCGCGCACGCAAAAAATCATTCAGTCGGTGCCCGTCAAACGCGTGGGCACCCCCGAAGACGTGGCCCATGCCGTGTCTTACATGCTGGACGACCGCAGCGGTTTCGTCACCGGGCAGGTGCTGTACGTCTGCGGCGGCATGACCGTGGGTGTCGCCAGCGTCTAAGTTTTCTCACCGCTTGCGCAGGCCCACCTGGTGTGGGCAGGCGCCAGCACTCTCTGACAAACATCTCACACAACAAGGCCCAACGCCATGTCAAAAATCACCGCGTTCTTCACGGAGCTGATGCGCAAGTATCTGCCCGACCCGTTCGTCTTCGCGATCATGCTCACCTTGCTGACCATGGTGCTGGCCTTTGCCGTGGAAAGCCGCCCCGTGAATCTGGTGGTGCAAGACTGGGGCAAGGGTTTTTGGAGCTTGCTGGGCTTTACCACCCAGATGGCTGTCATCTTGGTGATGGGCTATGTGCTGGCTGCCGCGCCCATCGTCAATCGCTTCATGGACAAGATTGCCAGCCATGTGCACACGCCACGCCAGGCCATCATCGTGGCCACCATCGTGGGCTGCGTGGGCAGCTACCTGAACTGGGGCTTTGGTCTGGTGATTGGCGGCATCATGGCGCGCAAGCTGGCGCTCAAAGTCAAGGGCGTGCACTACCCGCTGATCATTGCCTCTGCCTACACCGGGTTCACGCTGTACAGCCTGGGTTTTTCCGCCACCATTCCGGTGCTGATCTCCACCAAAGGTCACGCCTTTGAAGGCACCATGGGGCTGATTCCGCTGACAGAAACCATCTTCTCGCTGCCCATTTTGCTGACCAGCCTAGCGGTGTTGATTGCTCTGCCTTTGCTCAATGCAGCCATGCACCCCAAGCAAGGTGAAAAAGTGGTGGAACTGGACCCCGTCACCGCCGCACAAGACAGCAAGCCTGCCGCTGGTGCCGGTGAACTGCTGGGTGATGAGAAAACCCTCGCCTCGCGCCTGAACAACAGCCGCGCGCTCAGCCTGCTGATTGGCCTGTGCGGCATGGGCTACGTGGGCCTGCACTTTTACGAGGGCGGCAACCTTGATCTGAACATGATCAACTTCTTCATCCTGTTCCTGGGTGTGCTGTTGCTCAAGACGCCCATGCAGTACGTGGAAAAGGTCAACGAAGGCGTCAGAACCATCGGCGGCATCATCCTGCAGTTCCCGTTTTACGCCGGCATCATGGCCATCATGCATGGCTCAGGTCTGGTGGAATCGATTGCCCACGTCTTCGTCAGCATCTCCAGCGCAGACACCCTGCCGCTGTGGGGCCTGATCAGCTCTTTCGTCATCAACTTCTTTGCCCCTTCGGGTGGCGGCCACTGGGTGCTGCAAGGCCCCTTCATGATCGATGCGGCAACCACACTGGGCGCGTCGCAGGCACAGACCGCCATGTCCGTCATGCTGGGCAACGGCTGGAACGATCTGGTGCAACCCTTCTGGATCTTGCCCGCTTTGGCACTGTCCAAGCTCAAGCTCAAAGACATCATGGGCTACACCGTGGTCTCCATGATGCTGGTCGGTGCCATCTATGCGGCCACCATGATCATCTGGCCGCACCTGTAAAGCCCGGCTTGACCTCACACCCCCTCTTTCTCACGCAGGAGTAATACATATGTTGTTCATGGTTGAAATGATTGTCCAGATCCCCCAGTCGCTGGACGCCGAGCTGGTTGCAAAAATCAAGCTGGAAGAAAAAGAATATTCGCAAAAGCTGCAGCGCGAAGGCAAATGGCGCCATCTGTGGCGCGTGGTGGGCGAGTACGCCAACGTCAGCATTTTTGATGCCGACAGCAACGATGCGCTGCACACCATGCTCAGCAGCCTGCCCCTGTTTCCATACATGCAGATCAAGGTCACGCCGCTGGCCAACCACCCTTCCTCCATCGTGCAGGAATAACAGCGCACGCTCACAGGGCTGGGTGCTTGCGCCCAACCCTCTTTCTCTCAGGATGACCGGGCCACGCATGCCCGCTCACCACACCTCCCCGGACTGTCAAACGCACACGCACTGCCGTGTGCACGGGAGGTGCTTTCGCTTAATGGCATCTGTTTTTAGGAGACTCTGATGTTGAATTTCACCCGCAATTTTTCGCGCCGCCATGGTTTGAAGGCGCTGGCCGCCGCTGCTTTGGCCGTCACTGGCATCGCCCCCGCTGCTGCCCAGACTTTCCCCAACAAACCCATCAACATCATTGTTCCCTTCTCGGCAGGTGGCACAACAGACATTCTGGCCCGCATCGTCGGGCAGGCGCTGGGCACCGAACTGGGCCAAAGCGTCATCATCGACAACCGCCCCGGTGCGGGTGGCAACATCGGTGGCCAGGCTGCAGCGCGCGCGCCTGCCGATGGCTACACCTTGTTCATGGGCACCGTTGGCACACACGCCATCAACGCGGCCCTGTACAAAAAGATGCCCTTTGACCCGATCAAAGACTTCGCGCCCCTGAGCCGTGTGGCCAACGTGCCGAACTTGCTGGTTGCGCACCCCAGCCAACCGTACAAAACCGTGCAAGAGCTGATCACCTACGCCAAGGCCAACCCCGGCATGGTGAACTTTGGCTCCTCGGGCAGCGGCAGCTCCATCCACCTGTCTGGCGAGCTGTTCAAGTCCATGGCCAAGGTGGACATGGTGCACGTCCCCTACAAGGGCAGCGCACCTGCTGTGACCGATTTGCTGGGCAACCAGATTGGCATCATGTTTGACAACATGCCCTCCGCCATTCAGCACGTGCGCTCTGGCAAGCTGCGCCCTATTGCAGTGACCACCGCCAAGCGCTCGCCCGAGCTGCCTAACGTGCCCACCATTGCAGAAGCGGGCGTGCCCGGTTACGAAGCCACTTCATGGTTTGGCCTGTGGGCACCTGCTGGCACCCCAGCCCCCGTGCTGAGCAAGCTGCACGCATCGCTGGCCAAGGTGCTCAAGGACCCCGCAGTGATCAAGAAGATTGGCGACCAAGGTGGCGAAGTGGTGATCGACACCCCTGCCGAATTTGATGCTTTCATCAAAGCTGAAGCCGTCAAGTGGGGTAAGGTTGTGAAAGAGTCTGGCGCAGAGATTTAAGCGCCCGTCCAGCAGTTAACACTGCTGTCGTTATCTCTCCTGTTTTATACGCCGATGCGCTGAATGCGGTCGGCGTTTTTTTATGGCAGCACCCATAATTTATAGCTATCAGCGCTTACCCACACTTGCTTTCAGATATAAAAGTATTTGAAAACAAGCATATATAAGCGCTAGCAGCTATATTTTTCAACCCTTCAACCCTTCAACCCTTCAACCCTTCAACCCTTCAACCCTTCAACCCTTCAACCCTCATACACGGCTTCACTCAAACGGCTGACGGGGCTGGCAAGCTCGCGCCTTTAATGCGCAGCCACGATGCCGCTTCGGGGGCCACTGCATCGGTGATGTACACCTGCGCAGCTTGTGCCTGGGCCGTGTTGATCATGGCCTCCATCAAATGGCGCACACCCGTGTTGTGCAAAGACTGCTCGGCAAAAAATCCACCCAGCTTCACATAGCGCAAAGGCAAGCTTGGCAGCTGCAGCAAAGCCTTGGGGGCCTGATCCAGCCTGCGCAGCCCCACCCCGACATGCACCTGCACAGTGGCCGCGCAAAACTCGGCAACGCGCGCAGGGATCACCTCCAACGCATGGGCATCCAGCTCCAGCACCAGTTGCTGCACTGCCGTGCCCAGCATCTGTGTCTGCGGCGAGTGCAGCAAAGCCTGCATGCGCGGCACAAAATCGTCCTGCTCCAAAGAAGGTACCGATACCCGCACAATCAGCACCTCGCCAGCATGCTGCGCCAGCCACTGCAAGCCCAGCGAGATGGCCTGCAAATCGTAATCGCCAGACATTCCCAGACGCACTACCGCTGGCAAAAACAGCGGCCCACCCAGCACCCGGCCATCGTCCTCGCGCAGCTCCAGCGAGGCTTCGTGTCGTACATCGGTGCCGATCAGCGAGGCACTGGTAAAGGCCTGCACCGCAATCTGCAACTGCCTTGGTGCCTGCAAGGCCTTGCCCAGCAGTTGCTGCCAGCGGCCCTCGCCCGCAATCACCGTGCCCGGGTAGCGGGCCTGCTCGGCATACTCCACATCCCCATGGCCCGCGCTTTCAGCCTGCATCACTCCCTGATCCAGACGCGACAGCACATCAGTCACGCTGTCTGCTGCGGTATAGGCCGTCAACGCAAACGCGCCACGCGACCATTGCGTATCGTTCAATGCCATGCTTTGGGACTGCAGCAAATGGCGCAGTTTCTGCACCATGTGCATGCCTTCCGGCCCCAGATTGCCAGGCAGCAGCACTGCAAAATCACTGCCGTTCAAGCGCGCCAGCTGCGCAGGCACTTGCGCGTTGTCAGCCAGTAATTGCCGCACCTGCTGCCACACGCTGTTCAGCCAGGCATCCACCTGCTCCCGAGAATGGCTACTGTTCATTGCCTGCAGGTCGCGCTGGCGCATGATCAGCACATGCCCTTGGGCATCCACACTGGTCTGCAGCGCTTTTTGCAGCTCATTGACGAAGTATTTACGGTTGGGCAACTGCGTGACGGGATCGCTGTTGGTCTCCAGCTCCAGGCTTTCAATACGCTGTGTCTGCGCATTGGAAGCCTGTGTGACACGCACGCGTGCATCTTCAATGGCGTGAGACACAGAGGCCAGCTCCGCCACCCGCGAAGCACCCACCTTTGCATCCTTGGACTGGCTGGTGCCAATGCTCTGCACCTGCGCCTCCACCTCGTCATGCAATACGCGCCGAAACCAGCGCAGCAACATGCCCACAAAGCAGGCCCACGCCCCACCAGCCACCACAATCAGTGCTGTCATTTTGCTGCTGCTTGACCACAAATCGTCCATCGCAAAACGGTTGTCCACCGCCACACTCAGCGTGCCCACTTGCCGCCAGCCATCGCTGATGGAGCGCTCTGCAACAGGCTTGGGCAAAGGCAGCAAATGCGCAAACCACTCTGGTGCGCGCCCTGCTACATCCAGTGTTTTTTTCTCGCGCTCAAACAGTGTTTTCTCATCAGGCCCTAGCAGCCGAATGGCGGAGAACTGCCCCGTATCAAACAAGGCAGCCATCAACAACTCCCGCGTAACCGGGTCTTGGGCCGCAGGCTGAGACAGCGACAAAGCCAGCGAAGAGGCAGCGTTCTCGCTCTGATTTTGCAATTGCTCCGTCAAGTAACTGCGCGCGCCGCCAATGCTGAAAGCCAGTGTGCCCAGCAAAATACCAATCACCGCCACTGACACACTCAGTAAAAGCTGTTTGAGTAACGACATGGCTTAGTGCCTTTCAAAAAATACGCCGTCGCCGAACATCCTGCATGCACATGCTTGTAGAGTGCGCAGCCGCTTGAGACTTTGGGATGGCTTTTTCATAATGCATCCGACCCTTCTTTTCGCATTTTTTGCAGCAAATCTTGCCAACGATTGATACGGTCTGAGGGGGCAGAACGCTCCCCCCGGACATAAATACCCTGCGTATTGAAGCTGAACACAGGGCTTAAATCTGTGCGCTGGCTGGCCAGTTGAATGCTGCTGACCAGGTTATCCAGCACTTGCGGGTCAGACTGCGGGGTGGCATAAAAACCCAGCACCATGTGCGCAATACTTTGCGTGCTGCCCATACCGCCAATTCGTGCACGCACATAAATCAGTCGCATCTGCTGGGGAGGTACACCCAGATGCGTCAGTGAAAAGAACTTGCCAATCACAAAGTCTTCGCAATCGCCCGCCCCCTTGCCAAGGCTCTCTAAAGGCGTAGCCCAGTAGTCGGCCTCTTTCCAAATCAGCATGTCTTCTGAGGCCATCAACTGCTGGTTCCAAAAAGCATTCACCGCCTGCACTTGCTGCGCAACAGAAAGCCCCGTCTGCGCCCTGAGCATATTCAGCCACTCCTGCAACCTGCGCAACCCAGCCTCGCCATAGCGCGAGCGCATTTCACGGTGCATCAAAGACTCATCCCAGGCTCGCGCACCCTGCAATGACCAGCAGCCCACCATCGCCGCCGCACAGGCAAGCAGCGACCTGCGTCGCAGGCTATTGATATTGCTAGAAGAACGCTCAGGCACCATGGGACCTCTTATTTCACGTAGCCGCCATTGTGCATGGCCCGAATGCTCATGAAAAAAGGGCGCTTGCCAAAGCATGCGCCCTGGATGGTGAGGAGCGCTCACGCGCTCCTCATGGCCGCCTCATCTCACTGATTCACATCCAGCTTACCTTGGGCAATCAAGTTGTTGATGATCTGGCTTTGATCCGTCACACCATTGACCAAATTTACATTTTCCAAAGTGATCTGTTGATCGAATCCGGAGCCATTGGCACCCAGAACACCCGTGGTCGAAACTTTGATCACTGTGTTGCCGGCATCGACAGAAAAGTGCAAGTAGCTGGTCAGATTTCCGCTATTTTCACCAACCAGAAGGTCTTTCAAATCCAGCTTGTCGGCGCCATTGGGATTGCCAGATCCAGTGCCAAAGTCTTTGATGACATCCAAGGCCGGTACAGCAACGGTGCCGGCATCTCCTGCTTTCCACAGGAAGATATCGTCACCTGAACCGCCGACCAACGTATCGTTGCCCTTGCCACCTTGCAACGTGTCATTGCCCGTGCC
>CAUQST010000021.1:0-75235 GCA_963520865.1 uncultured Comamonas sp. | reverse complement strand
ATAAAAAAACCGCGTTACGGATCGCACCGTACGCGGTTTTTTTGTTCGAGATTTAAACCTTCGTTACTGGATCACGATATGCGCGGCCTTGACGATTTCTGCCTGGCTCTTGCGGTTGTCATGCACAGTCTTTTTGAATTGCTCCGGGCTTTCCAGGCGCAGGCTGTTACCGGTACTTTCTAAGCGCTCGCGAATTTGTGGCTGCTGCAGCGCTTGCTGTACCGCTGCATTGAACTTGGCCACGATGGGGGCAGGCGTGCCCTTGGGGGCAAAGATGCCGAACCAGATCGCACTGTCAAAACCCTTGGTGCCCGGCAAGCCGCTGTCAGCCACTGGGGGCACATCAGGCACTGCAGCAATGCGCTCGGCGGTGCTGCCAGCCAGCAGCTTGAGCTTGCCCGATTTGACATGTGGCAGCACGGTTTGCACCTGGTTCATGATGCAGCAGGTCTCGCCACGCAACACGGCGGTGATGGCATCGGGGCCGCCTTTGTAGGGCACATGCACCATGTCCAGGCCCAGGCGCCAGTTCAGCTCGGCAAATGCCATGTGTGTGCCAGTGCCGTTGCCGGTCGAGGCAAAGTTGTACTTGCCGGGGTTGGCCTTGATTTCGGCGACAAACTCTTTGAGGTTGTTGACCTTGATGACCTCTGGATTGATGGTCAAGACGTTAGAGACCGTGACCACCGGGCTGACAGGCACAAAGTCGGTTTCAACATCAAAGGGCAGCTTGGGGTACAGCGCTGCGTTGGTGCCGTGCGTGGCGGCCGTGCCAAACACCAGCGTGTAGCCATCGGGCTTGGCACGCGAGACGTATTCGCTGGCGATATTGCCTGCGGCACCAGGCTTGTAATCAATGATGACGGGCTGGCCCAAAATTTTGGAGACCGGCTCTTGAATCAGGCGGGCCACCACATCCACACCAGAGCCCGCGTTGAAAGTCATCATCACCGTGATGGGCTGGGTGGGCCAGTCGCCTTGAGCGAAAGCGGCGGGTGCAGCAGTCAGTGCAAAAGCAGCAGCGGTGCGTAGCAGAATGCGGTGGGCGATGGGTGACATGGCGATGGTGTCTCTGATATGTGTCAAGTAGCTGCATTGTGAATGCATCTTCATAAGATTTATGTATGTCTATATGCTTGCTTATGCAGGTGAGGTATGAGGCGTGATTAAGCTTGGTGACAAGCTCTTGCCCAAGAGCGCGGAATAATGCGCACCATGCTGCGTCCTGAACAATTGCTCCATCCCCAGCGTGTGCCAGTCACACCGCTGAATGCTTCTACATTGCTGCTGCTGCGAGACCGCGCAGCAGGTGGCTGGGAGGTGCTGATGACGCGCCGCTCTGAAAAGGCCAGTTTTGTCCCGGGTGCTTATGTGTTTCCTGGAGGCGGCATAGAGGCACAAGACGCGCAGGCCCATGCACAGGTGGCGCACCGCGCAGAGATGCCTGCAGACGGCTTGACCGAAGCCGTTGCCGCTGTGCGCGAGACCTTGGAAGAAATGGGCGTGCTGCTGGCTGTGCATGCCGATGGTCGAGCCGCCACCCAGGCAGATGTGGATGCCATAGACCGGTGCGCCCCTTTGTGGCCGCAACTGGCGGGCAGGGGACTGCAACTTGATCTGCGCAGTGTTTGGCAACTGGCGCACTGGACCGCCGATCGCAATTTGCCCAAGCGCTTTGCTGTGCCCTTTTTTGTGGCGCAGATGCCTGAGGGGCAAACGCCGGTGGCCGATGAGTCAGAGCAATTCGAACCAGTCTGGGTGAACCCCCAAGAAGCCTTGGCGCGTTATGAAGCGGGGCAAATGCCGATGATTTTTCCGACGCTACGTACGCTGGAGCGCCTGTCAGGCTTTCCAACTGCGCAATCGGTGCTGGATGCTGTGGCCCAGGGTCCACTGTGGATCAGTGCACCGCGCGCCGGTCGTATGCTGGGCAAAGAGTTTCGCTGCATGGAGCACGATGGAGCTTATGGCGAATTGGCCATGGTGTGCCCTGATGGGCAAATTCTGCATGAGCTGGCGTGGCAAAGCGAGTGTGCCGTGCCATTGCGCAAAAATTTGCTGCGGCTCACCGCTCCCAACGCCAATGTAATGACGGGCCCGGGCACCAACAGCTATTTGGTGGGTGATGCCAGTACCGGCTATATCGCTATCGATCCCGGCCCTGCCGATGCAGCGCATGTGGCCCGCCTGTGGGAGGCCGCTGGCGGGGATGTGCGCGCCATCGTCTGCACGCATTCGCACGCCGATCATTCGCCGGGTGCGTTCTTGCTGCAGGCGCATTGCGTGCAGCAAGGCCAAGTTAAACCTTTGATCTACGGTCTGCCTTCTGCCCCGACAGCCCGGGCCAACAGCCACTTTGTGC
Organism: uncultured Comamonas sp.; assembly: GCA_963520865.1. GTDB lineage: Bacteria > Pseudomonadota > Gammaproteobacteria > Burkholderiales > Burkholderiaceae_C > Comamonas. The sequence continues at coordinate 72,873 of CAUQST010000021.1, read as the reverse complement.
CTGATGTAGTGCTTGAAGATGGCCAGCGGTTAACGCTGACACCGCAAGTGCCAGAGGCCCCCAACATGCACTGTCATACGCACACCTTGTGTGCTGTGCATACGCCCGGTCATGCGGCCAACCATCTGTGTCTGTTGCTGCAAGAAGATGCGTTGCTGTTCAGTGGCGACCACATCCTCAATGGCAGCACAACCATCATTGATGTGCCAGACGGCAACATGCACGACTACCTTGGCAGCCTGGACAAGCTGGCCCATCTGTGCGCAACCGAAGGTGTCGAGTTTGTGCTGCCCGCGCATGGCTATGTGCTGGGTGATGCCCTCGGTGTGATTGCCAGGCTCAAGGCCCACCGTTTGGCGCGTGAGGCCAGGGTGCTGGCCGCCATGCAGCAAAAACCTGCGGGCACTACGCAAGACTGGGTGGCGCTGGCCTATGCCGATACGCCACAAGCCCTGTGGAAGCTGGCGGAAAGAAGCCTGATCGCGCACGTGGAACGCATTCGTGCTTTAGGCTTGCAACATGTCTCAGACTGAACAACCCAAGAACAACGATAACAGCGTCCGCCTGTCCAAGCGACTGGCGGAGCAACTGCAATGCTCGCGCGCCGAGGCCGAGCTGTACATTGAACACGGCGCCGTCAAAGTGGACGGCGTCGCCGTCGAAACGCTGGGTGCGCGCGTGCGCCCAGAGCAAGAAGTGACGGTCAAGCAAGGCGCTAAGGCAGAAGCCGTACCCCCTGTCACCATCTTCTTGCACAAGCCTGCCGGCTATACCGTGCATGCTGGCGCACGAGGGGCCAAAAACGCTTTGGAGCTGCTGCTGCCTTCGAACTGGAATCAAGGCGATACGCCAGCTCCCATTCGCATGTTGCAAAAGCATTTTCAGAATCTGGAATGCTTGGCACCTATCCCAGTGCCTGCCAGTGGTTTGACGATCTTTACCCAAGATCGCCGCATGGTGCGCAAGCTCACAGAAGAGGCGCTGTACATAGAGCAAGAATGTATTGCCCATGTCCAAGGCACCATGGATGAGGATGGCCTGGAGCGCTTGTGTGAGGGCACATCCATTGAAGGTAAGCGTCTGCCGCGCATCAAGGTGAGCTGGCAAAGTGACAATCGACTGCGTTTTGCCCTCAAAGGCATCTTTCCTGAAGAGATAGACGCCATGTGCCGTGGCGTTGGGCTGAAGTTGATTGGCCTCAAGCGTTTGCGCGTAGGCCGTATCTCCATGGCCAAGCTGGAAGAAGGTCAGTGGCGTTATGCCATGCCCTGGGAGCGCTTTTAAACGCTGCCGCTCGGGCAACAAAAAAGGCGCGAATTTCGCGCCTTTTTTGTTATGCGTGCACCGCCTACTTGCTGCGACTGTGCCCCATGGCCACCACAATGGCCGTAATCAGGAAGAAAGCCTGCAACTCAAGTGCCCAGCCGCCGGATTTACTGATCTGCAAAAAGTGGCTGCCGTGCACCAGCACCAGAGCCACCACCATGTTGATGGCAATCACCAGTGCTGCGGGAACAACAAACAGGCCCACCAGCAAGAACAGGGGAGCGATCACTTCGCCAATAAACACGCCATAGGCCACAAAGGCGGGCAGCCCGGCTTTGACGACCATGGCTTCAATGCCGCCAATGCCGTTGGTGATCTTGGCCCAGCCGTGAAACAGAACCAATATGGCCAACGTGACGCGCAGCAGCACCATGGCGGCGCGAGGGTGGTGAAAGTTTTTCCAAACGCTCATAGGGTCAAGCTTAAGTAATGGCTGCCCGCGATGGTAGCGGGTAAAACAGGGCAAACACTATCGTAAACCATTGCTTGTGCGTAGAAATCCTGCTTATATGGCAGACAAAGCGCGTGGCCTTTGTAGGCTTGTATTGAGACATGTTTGAGCAGCGCACCTTGCTGGTGATTTGCCCCCTAGGATAGTTTCAGCCACATTCCAAAGGCTGCGCCATTGACGCACGGAGTGTGCCCTTTTAGGTTTATTCAAAAAGGATTCCAACTATGCAAAAGTCTTTCTCTCTGCGTTCTTCCATTTTGGCTACTGGTGTTGTTGCTTCTCTGGCCATGGTGGGCTGTACCACGACGGGCAATACACAAGGCAAGGGCTCGGCACCAGACAGCCGCGCTGAGCTGGAATCTCAATCTACTGCTGCTTTGACGCGCTTGTACAGCGCCATGCCCGGTACCCGCGAACTGGTGGCCAAGGCCAAGGGCGTGCTGATATGCCCAGCTGTGATTGGGGGCAGTTTCGTGATCGGTGCTGAGCATGGCAAGTGTGTACTGCGCTCCAATGGCACCAGTCGCGGTTACTACAGCACCACTGCGGCTTCGGTGGGTTGGCAGGCCGGTGGTCAGTCCAAGGCGGTCATTTATGTATTTAATACGCAGGATGCGTACAACAAGTTCGTGAACAGCGATGGCTGGTCGGTGGGCGCAGATGCCACCGTGGCGGTGGGCAAGGCCGGAGCCAATGGCAGCGTTGACACGGCCACGGCCAATGCACCCATCAGTAGCTATGTGCTGACGAACACAGGCCTGGAAGCCGGTGTTTCAGTGCAGGGCGCAAAGATTTCCAAGATCAAGATGTAATTGCGCCTCCCCTAAGCAAAAGACCAGCACTTGCTGGTCTTTTTTTATGTGGGATCAACGTGCAATTAGTGTGCAATTGCCTTTAAGCGCCCGTGCATAAGGCGTAGGGTGTTATTTTTCCATTCACTCTGCACAAACCTGGTGCCAGCGTGTCTCCAGCAGCTCTGATTCGTCGTGCTCCAGCAGGCGCTGCCAGTGCAGATCAGCATCTTGGACGAACAGGTCTGCCAAGATGGCATGGGCCAAGCGGGTAGAGCCAATGCCCAGGCCCGGAATGTCGCTACCCAAGGCGGCATGCGTCATGGTTGCACCCCAGTTGAACAGGTGAATACGACCCATGGCCTCAGCGTGCGTGCCATCCACACTTTGCAGTGCAAAACTGGGTGCCAAGTACGGAAAACGCGCAGCTTCGGTGTTCGATGCCGCTTGTTGGGGCGCAACGTGGTGTGCCCAAGTGTCGATGTGGGCACTGTAGCGCTCCAGCTCCGGGCGGTTGAGCATGTCGACGTCAAAACCGGTGCCAAAAATGACTGCATCAAAGTGCTGGGTGCTGCCATCAGACAAGGTGATACGCACGCCGTCTTGCATGGGCTGTACATTTTTCCAGCCACATCCCAGTTGCAGGCTGAACGTGGAAAACGCATCGCAGCGGCGCACGGTTTCCCATGGTGGCGGTACCTGTTCGTCAAAAATGTACGTATAAAAACGCCATTTGCGCTGATCGTCCAGCTGCGAATAGCCACGCAAGAAGCCAGGGAACGATGCTGCTTTGCTCTTGTTGATTTGCGGCATCAGCTTGCGTCGCGCAAATTGCCGCACGGTGGCGCCTGCTTCCAGTGCGCAAGCCGCATTGTCAAAGGCCGAGGCACCGGCACCCAGCACCGCAATGGTTTTGCCCTGCATGGCTGTAAAGTCAATCTCATCCATGGTGTGAAAGACGCGGCCCTTGGCCAGTGGGTCTTGCATGGACAGATCGGGGAAGTGGGGCCAGCGCGGTGCACCGCTGCCATCGCGGCCTAGCGCCAGAATGACTTTGCGGGCGCGTATGGTCTCGCTGCCGTTGGGGCCCGTAATCTGGGCCACCGCTACGTTGTCTTCATCGGTCAGACTGTCCAGGCGGGTGAGGTTCTCGACAGAAATGTCTGTCGTATCACGCACCCACAGCAGGTAGTCACGCCAATCTACACGGCCAATCTTGTGCAGCGCTGCCCAACCGGGCGTGCTGGCGTCGAAATTCGAGATGTCGCCGCAGCCGTGCTGTGCTTCATACCAAGCTCGAAAGGTCAAACTGGGCACGCCCAGATCGGGGCCGATGAGTTGTTTGGGGCTGCGCAACGTCAGCATGCGGGCATAGGTTGCCCATGGTCCTTCGCCACCGCGTGGCGCGGCATCGATGATGCGAATGTTGCGTAAACCCTCGCGTTGCAAGGCAAATGCAGCGGTTTGGCCGCACATGCCAGCCCCGACAATGAGGACATCCAGCACGCTGTCTGCACCGGGTGCGATGACCCAATTGGGGGCCGGGTAGTTCAGCCGCTGCAGGTCACGCCGCGCTTCTAGGCTGAGTGCAGCCAAGGCGTCGTGGTTGCGCGAACTGCTGATGGTTTGCAGGGGGACTGGCGCCAGCGCCCGGTCAACGATTGGGGAATTGGTTTCGTAGCTCACAGCCGCGAAGATAATCCATCCATGACCCAACTTGACTGTTTCTATAGCCTTTCTTCCCCCTGGGCTTATTTCGCGGGGCCCCAACTGCAAGACATCGTGCGTCGCCACAACGTCAAGTTGGTGCTCAAGCCTTATGACTTTCAGCTGGTGGTGCCCCAAACCGGCGGTGTTCCCCTGAAGACCCGTCCTGAGCCTCGCAAGACTTACCACGCGCTGGAGCTGGCGCGCTGGCGTGACTATCTGGGCATGCCCATGAATTTGCAGCCTGCGCACTACCCTCAGGGTGTGGCCGAGGATGTGAACTGGAACAAGAAGCCCGGCTGGATGGTGATTGCGGCTCAGCTCCAAGGTCTGGATGCATTGCCCTTGTCCCATGCCTTGCTGCGCGCACTGTGGGCCCAAGAGCGCAAAACCTCGGATGCCGATGTGCGCATTGCCATCGCCAACGAAGCGGGCTATGACGGCGCTGCATTGCACGCGCTGGAAGAGTCGGCCCCTGTGCAAGCGGCATACAAGGCCTACACCGACGAAGCCGTTGAAAAAGGCATTTTTGGCGCGCCTATCTTTGTGCTCAACGGCGAGCGTTTCTGGGGCCAGGACCGCTTGATGTTTGTCGAACGTGCGCTGGACAAGCTGCGCGCTGCAAAGTCGTAGACTTTTACTAAAAGCAGTGGGCTTTCATTAAAAAGTTCTAAGCTTTCAACTTTTCCACAACTGCACTGCTATGCAAATTCGATTCACCAAAATGCAAGGTGCTGGCAACGACTTTGTCGTGCTGGATGAAACCCAAGGCTGTTTGGGTTTGACCCCCGCGAACTACCGTTTTCTGGCGGATCGCCACTTTGGTGTGGGCGCTGATCAGATTCTGACGGTTCGCCCTGCGCCCACCGACGGAGTCGACTTTGAATATGTGATCCACAACGCCGACGGCGGCGAAGTGGAGCAGTGCGGCAATGGGGCACGTTGTTTTGCACGCTTTGTGCATGACAAGGGATTGACGGCCAAAACCGAAATTCGCGTGCAGACAAAAGCCGGTGTGATTGCACCCAAACTCACGTCCGATGGGCGTGTCACGGTCAACATGGGTGCGCCGGTGCTGGAGCCTGCGCGTGTACCGTTTGATGCATCGGGACTGCCAGAGCAGCGCAAGGCGCAGGCCTTGACACGGCCTTTGGAGCTGCAGGCACCGGCGTTGCAGTCACATGTGGAGGTGGTTGCGGTGTCCATGGGCAATCCGCATGCAGTGCAACTGGTGGACGATGTAGATGCCGCGCCGGTGGCCGTGGTGGGGCCTCAGATTGAAAACCATGTGCGTTTTCCGCAGCGCGTCAACGCAGGCTTTATGCAGGTGCTGACGCGCCAGGCCATCAAGCTGCGCGTGTATGAACGCGGTGCGGGGGAAACACTGGCCTGCGGCACCGGTGCCTGTGCGGCGGTGGTTGCCGGTATCCTTCTGGGTGTGCTGGACCACCGTGTTGACGTGCATACTCGCGGGGGACTGCTGACCATTGAATGGGCCGGTGGCGCCCAAGACGCCGTCATGATGACGGGTCCAGCGACCACGGTCTTTGAAGGCCAAATTCACATTCCTGAAGAACTATGAACAGCATAGAAACACACGCCATGAATGACTCCAGCATTGCCGAGTACTTGCTGCAACACCCGGAATTTTTTGAACGCCATGCCGAAATGCTGTCCAGCGTGCAGTTGAGCAGTGGCCACGGCCAGCGTGCAGTAAGCCTGCAAGAGCGCCAGGCAGAAATGTTGCGTGACAAGATCAAGGGGCTGGAGTTGCGCATCATGGAGATGGTGCGCAACAGCAGTGAAAACTCTGCGATTGCACACAAGATTCACCGCTGGAACTGTGGCCTGTCTGCGGTGCAGGACGTGCGCCAGCTGCCACGTGCCATTGCAACGGGCATTCAAACGGAGTTTGATGTGCCCCAGGTGGGTATTCGTGTGTGGGATGTGGCCGGCCCCTATATGGGTTCGCTGTTCACCATGGGTGTGAGTGAAGATGCCAAGGCATTTGCTACATCGTTGACCATGCCGTTTTGTGGTCCCAATCTGGGCTTTGAGCCCACAGCGTGGCTGCCGAACCCCGAAGAAGTGCAATCCATGGCGCTGCTTACGCTGCGCGACGGTCAAAACGACAGCCAGAGCGCTGCTTTTGGACTGCTGGTGCTGGGCTCGCCCGATCCGTTGCGCTTTGACGCCACCATGGGCACCGAGTTTCTCTCGCGCATTGCCGAGCAAGCCAGCGCAGCGCTGGGGCGCTTGCGTGTGCTGCCTTCGGGCAACTAATCCGTCCATATGCCAGACACCGCTGCGCTAGCGCCGCAGCTGCAAGCTTATGTGCAGCATGTGGCCAGCGAGCGCCGGCTGGCCGTGCGTACGGTGGCCATTTACACCGAAGGTCTGCAGCAATTGCAGGTCATGGCCACACAAGCGGGCCATGACGTACTGGCCCTGCAGCCCCCACATATTCGCCGCTTTGTGGCTGCCTTGCATGCTCAGGGCAGACACGGGCGCAGCATTGCGTTGTGGCTGTCGTGCTGGCGTGGTTTTTTTCGCTGGGCAGCCTGGCAGGGTTGGGTAGAGCGCAATCCGGTGGAGGGTATTCGCGCCCCTAAAACGGCCAAACCTCTGCCCAAAGCGCTGGGGGTGGATGAGGCAGTGCAACTGGCAGCCTTTGTGAACCCCGATGCCGACCCCTGGGACGAAGCCCGCGATGCGGCCATGACAGAGCTGCTCTACAGCAGCGGCCTGCGGGTCAGTGAGCTGGCACAGCTGGATGTGCAGGCCGGCTCAGGTCTGGGCTGGCTGGATTTGCAAGCTGGTTTGGTGCATGTGACAGGCAAAGGCGGCAAACGCCGCAGCGTGCCTGTAGGCAGCGCAGCCCAACAGGCGTTGCAGCGCTGGATTGACGTACGCCGCAGCCGCTTTGCAGCGCATTGGGCAGAACCTGCGCTGTTTGTTGGTACGCGCGGTGCGCGCATTACGGCGCAGACGATTTGGCTGCGCTTGCGCCAGCGCAGCCAGCAGGCGGGCTTGCCCGCAGCTGTGCACCCGCATGTATTGCGCCATTCGTTTGCCAGCCATGTACTGCAGTCCAGCGGTGATTTGCGTGCTGTACAAGAGTTGCTGGGGCACGCCAACATTGCCACCACCCAGATTTATACGCGACTGGATTTTCAGCATCTGGCACAGGCATATGACCTGGCACACCCGCGAGCACGCAAAAAGTCAGAGTAGTTTTTTAATGAAAAGAAGAGCTGCTAGCGCATTCTTCATAAGCTTTTCAGATACTTTTAATGCTGAAGTGCTTGTGGATTAAGCGCTGGCAGCTCCTTTTTCTTGTGGTTGCAGATGGTGCATTTATTGCTTGTTACGGATACATACAAGTTAATAAGCGCAAGCCAGGTGCCATGGAGCTACTCCTCAAATTCGAAGGTCACCACATTCCAGTCAGTTGGACACGCCTGCACGGCATGCGCATGGGGCGCAATGTCTGGGTGTTCAAGCTGGGTCACAAAGAAGATGTGCTGGCGCTGATGCACCAGCTGGCGCAGGATACTGATGCACAGGTGCTGGCACTGACGCTGGTGGCCGTGGTCGATGTGGCGGCCCAGCAGTCACCGGCCATGCTGCTGGATACGGCGGTGCCCTTCATGGTGCTACTGACACGTTTGCGCTATCCATGGCTGCACAGCGGCATGGAAAAGTATGTGGAAGTGCACTTTCAGCCCATCATTGATCTGTCTGACGGCGGGCGTATCTATGCCCATGAGGCCCTGTGCCGTTTGCGCACCCCCGACGGGGAGTTGCTAACGGGCTACGAAACCTTCACTCTGGCGCGCCACTTGGGGCGGGTAGATGCTCTGGATATGGCGCTGCAGCAAAAGGCGTTGCAGCGCAAAGTGAGCGACTTCGAGCCGGGGGTGACGCTGTTTCTGAACGTTCTGCCCTCTACGCTGATGCAGCCCGAATGGCCGTCGCAGTTTTTGCAGTGGCTCAGCGACTATGGCGTGGACCACCACGAGGTGGTGATTGAAGTGGTGGAAAGCGAGAAGGTTGACCCCGGTGGGCTGGCGCAGCGCTGTGATGAGTTGCGCTCTCAAGGCCTGCGCATTGCGCTGGACGATATGGGGGCGGGTTTCAACTGTCTGTCGGTGCTGGCCATGGTGCGCTCGGACTTCATCAAGGTCGATCGTGGGCTGGTGCATGAGGCGCGTGGCAGCCGGGTGCGCTCGGTGTTGCTGGAGGCCCTGGTCTCCATGGCCGAGCGACTGGGTGCCACAGTGATTGCGGAGGGGCTGGAGCGGCAAGAAGACGTGACGTTTTGCCGTGCGCTGGGCATTAATTTGGTGCAGGGTTTCTTGCTGGCCAAGCCTGCGTTTGCACCATTAACGGGCAAGCTGGGGGTGCCCCCCAGCGAAAAAACAATCAAGATGCAGCGCGTGGACCGCTTTTGCATCACCGATGTGATCGAGTCTCCGCCTGCTTTCGATATACAGGCCCCACTGACCTTGGTACGCCAGGCTTTTCGCGAAGCGCCTGAGCTGCCTTGGTGCGTGCTGACCGATGGAGAGCGCCCCGTGGGTGTGTTGCACCGGGGCAAGGCATTGGCGCGCAATGTGCGCACGGTGGCGCAGGGCGCGCAACCGCTGCACCGCACACTGCCATTCAACATAGGGCTGACGGCGTTGTCACGCAGCCTGTATCTGGAGCGGGTAGAGGCCACACCGTGGGCCGTGGTGGATGAGCAAGGCTGCTATATAGGCACGCTGGAGCCGATGATGCTGGTCTCGCACTTGCTGGCGCGGCAAGAACACGGGGCCAGCTTGCATCCGCTGTCACAGCTGTCCACCGGCCCTACGCTGCGGCAAGCCATTGAGATGCGTATTGCACGCAAACATGGCTGTCTGGAGCTGGTCTATATCGATCTGGACCATTTCAAGGCCTTCAACGACCGCTATGGTTTTGTGCGCGGTGACGCCATGATCCGCACGCTGGCAGAAATTTTGCGCCATGTGTTCGCTATGAGCACGGACTGCATGCTGGGGCACATTGGCGGTGACGATTTCATCGTGCTTTTTGACCAGCCAGACCCCTTGCTGATCCCGCAGTTGCAACGCGCAATGGCGCAGTTTTACACTCTGGCGCGCCACCTGTACGACACGGAAGACCTGCAGCGTGGCTACTTTGTGACCGAAGACGGAGAGACGCACCCGGTGGCCAGCATGTCGGTCTCGTGCGTTAACGGTTGCACAGGCATGCCGCAAGACAGCGTAGAAGCCTCAGCGCGTGCGGCCAAGCTCAAAAAAGTGGGTAAAACGGCAGGTGGCAATGTTATCGTGGTGGAGGCGGTGAGCGCTGCGCGCGTGATTCAACCCGAGGGCTGCAACCCCAGCATGTCCGGCTGGGAGGAGCATGTGCTGGACATCTTGCAGCGCCTGCTGCAAGCGCCACGCGGGCGCGATGCCCGGGCACTGGACCATGTATTCAAAGCCTATCCCTTCTTTGAGGTGCTGTTCGAGCTGGATGCCGAAGGCGTGCAAACCTATGCCAACTGGATCAATCCCGCCATGTACGGCCGGATTCGTGCGGGCGGAGCTGGAGCCAACCGCAGTGGCCAGTCGTACTTTGCCCATGTGCGCGACAGTGGCCAGCCTTTTGTCTCTCCCATTTACCTGTCCAGTGCAACGGAAGATTTTTGTCTGACGATTGCTGTCCCTATTTATGGCGCTGCCAGACGGTTTGCGGGCGTTTTGGTGGGGGACTTGAACCTGGCTTCCATGGCCAGCTTGCTGGAAAACCGTGTAGCTGCATAGTAAAGCCATGAATATTGATAGCTGTCAGCGCTTTGTGCATGAGCGCTGAAGACTAAAAACATATGTGGCATATTCAACGTGTCTAGCCCTGATGCAGCCAGGTGCTTCATGGCATGGCTACACTTGCCGCCTCTGGCGTGCAGCCACTGGCTGCCGGGCGCCACTGTTTGACTGTTTAGCAAGCTGCGCTCGCCGCAGCTTGCGCATTGCGACAAGGTTGTATTTCTATGGCACTCATCCCCGTCAGCATCCTCACCGGCTTTTTAGGCGCGGGCAAGACCACGCTGCTCAAGCGTGTGCTCAGCGAGTCGCACGGCATGAAGATTGCCGTGATCGAGAACGAGTTTGGTGAAGAAAACATTGATACCGACATTCTGCGCACTGAATCGACGGAGCAAATCCTGCAGATGAGCAATGGCTGCATTTGCTGCACCATTCGCGAAGACCTGCGCGAAGCCCTTCAAATGCTGGCCGCCAAACGCCGCAAGGGCTTGGTGGAGTTTGACCGCATCGTGATCGAAACCACCGGTCTGGCCGACCCCGGCCCTGTGGCGCAAACCTTCTTCATGGACGATGAGATCGCCGAGACCTACCTCATCGACTCGATCTTGACGCTGGTGGACGCCAAACATGCCAACAAGCAGTTGGACGACCGCCAGGAAGCGCGCCGCCAGGTGGGCTTTGCAGACCAGATCTTCCTGTCCAAAACTGATTTGGTGACAGAGGCCGACAAAGATGCGCTGATCCATCGCCTCAAGCACATGAACCCGCGCGCGCCCATCAAGGCTGTGCATTTTGGTGATGTGCCTCTGAACGAAGTGTTTGACCTGCGCGGCTTCAACCTGAATGCCAAGCTGGACATCGATCCCGATTTCCTCAAGGAAGACGACCACGACCACAGCGCGTGTGACCATGACCACGGTCACTGCGATCACGACCATGCACACGAACACCACGAGCATGGCCCTGACTGTGGACACGACCATGCGCATGGCGAGCACTGCAACCATGTACACCATCACCACCATGACGATGACGTCAAGAGCTTTGTCTACCGTGCAGACAAAGCCTTTGACCCCGCCAAACTGGAAGACTTTTTGGGTGCCATCGTCAATATTTATGGCCCTAAGATGCTGCGCTATAAAGGTGTGCTTAACATGCATGGCACCAACCGCAAGGTGATTTTCCAGGGCGTGCACCAACTGATGGGCAGCGACCTGGGTCCAGAATGGACGGGCGATGAAAAGCGCCAGAGCAAGATGGTGTTTATTGGCATTGATTTGCCGCAAGACATCCTGCGCCAGGGTCTGGACCAGTGCCTGGTGTGAGCAGGTTGAATCCGGTTAATGTTTCGCATTGATACGGGTTTAACCGGGTAAGTCTGTGCGTTATGTACAACTTTAGGGGCTAGGTCGCATCTGATCGATACAATCGCGCCCCTGACAAGAACCCGGTAGTTTCATGCCGTGAGGGTGAACCGATTGGGCCGTGCTAGTACTGTGAGGAGACAGGAAGTGACAGCAGTCGAAACGAGCAAGAAAAAAGCCACAGCCAAAGTGGCTGCCCCCACCGTCGAGCAGAAAGGCAAACCAGCAGCCAAGAAAACTGCGGCCAAGCCCAGCACTGCTGCTGCCAAAACCACTGCGGGCAGCAAGCCCCGCGCAGTGACCCATGAACCCACCAAGGCCCCTGTTGCCCCTGCTGCAGCTACCAAGGCCGTTTCCAACACAACTATGCCAACGACTACTTCTGCGCCTACTTCCTTCGTGACCAAACGTGACCCCAAACTTGCCAACAATTGGAAGAGCAAGCCTTTGGAAGAGCTGACCGACGCTGAAATCGTGGCCATGCCCGATGACGAATACATGAACGATGTGCAGCTGGCGTATTTCCGCGCCAAGCTGGTCAAGCTCAAGCAAGACATGCACCAAAACGCAGGTGAAACCGCAGAGAACCTGCGCGAAGACACTGTGGTCGTGCCAGACCCCGCAGACCGTGCCACGATTGAAGAAGAGCACGCGCTGGAGTTGCGTACACGCGACCGTGAACGTAAATTGCTCAAGAAAATCGAACAATCCATTGCTCGAATCGACGCGGGTGACTATGGTTACTGCGATGAGACAGGAGAGCCCATCGGTGTTCCTCGTTTGCTGGCACGCCCCACAGCCACACTGTCGCTGGAAGCGCAGCAACGCCGCGAGCTCAAGCAAAAAATGTTCGGAGATTGAGGGAGGGCCGTGCCCCACACACGGCTTTAAATACAGCACATGCAGCCAGACAGCGGAAAATCAGGCGGTTTTTTGAACAAGGTGATGCACATGGTGCGTGGCAGTACAGCCACCACCAGTGCAGCAGGCACTGCAGACCCTGACAGTCTGAGTGCCCGTGAGGTATTGCAAGAGGCAATGGTGCGCAAGCGCCGCAATGAAGCCATTCGCCAGAAAGAATTTGCACAACTGCGCCTGCTGCGCCAGCGGCATGAGACGGATGTGCAAGCGGTGGCCGCCCAGGCCCATTCAGAAGATGCGCTGTCTTCTTTCCTAGGCCAGGAGACGCGCAGCACGTCAACGCTGCAAAAGATTGATGCCATCGAAGCGCAAATGTCGGGTCAGTGGTGGCGAGCACCGGCCCAAATGGCTGCCAAAGTCGGCAAGCCCCTGGCACAGCACAGGCTCAATTCCAGACAGCTCAGTGACCTGCCCGTATTGGGCGAAGACAGCGTAGTACAGCCAGCTGTAGCGGCTGTCCCTGTGCCAAAAAGCTTTCCAGCAACGCCTGTACCCGTTGTTTCTTCTCCTGTGGTGGCGGCTGTGCGTACGTTCAAACCGCATCCGGATTTGGAGGAGGCAGCGATTTTGTTTGCCCACGGGGATGTGGAAGGTGCCCGCACCCGCTTGCTGGAGCAACTGGTGCAGTCCCTCAGTGCGCAGCCGGTGGACGAGGAAAAAGTCGCTGTGATCTGGCATGCGGCGCTGGATCTGTGCCGCGCCATTGGCGATGAAGACGCATTTGAGCCCCTGGCGATTGACTACGCAGAACATTTTGGTCGCTCTGCGCCTTTATGGGCATCCATTCCTGCTCGTATTGGCGAGCCCGCCTTGCATGGCACTTCACGGCCTGCTGCACAGAAACGCCAATTTCAATGGCGTAGCCCTGCCATGCTGACTGTTGGCGCAGTGACAGCCTTGCGTACTGCGCAAGCAGAAGCTCCACAGCCTTGGAGCATGTCCTGGGCGCGCTTGGCGTCCATCGATGAAGCTGCTTTACCCGCACTGACCACGTTGCTGGATGAATGGGCCGATGGCCGCGGACAGTTCATGTTCTCTGACGCGGGCAGGCTGCTGCAAGAGCTGGAGAAACACACGCTTGTTGAAGACCATACGAACCCCGCACCATGGTGGCTGCTGCGCCTAGCGGTGCTGCGTTTGATGCACCGTATGGATGCTTACGAGGAAGTTGCGCTTGACTATTGCGTGACCTACGAGGTGTCTCCCCCGCCATGGGTGGAGCCTGCGTCCTATTGCGTGGTGCAGGAAGAGGGCGAGGCAGATATCTCTGTGTTGCAAGAGGCATCGTCGCACTCCATGCAGCAGCAAGGCGTTGCTGCACAGCCTGTGTTGGTGCCAGATAGGAGAAAAGGTCTGGCTGGCGTGATCGAGGGAGACCCTCAAGATTGGCTGAATGTACTGGCTGCACAGGCCAAGCGCGGGCAGGTGCTGGACATCGCGTGCGACAACCTGATTCGTCTGGATTTTGTAGCGGCTGGCAGCATCTTGAACTGGGCTGCAGACATGCAAAACCAAGGCTACACCTTGCGTTTTACGCAGTTGCACCAACTGGTGGCGACGTTCTTTCACGTGATCGGTATCCACGAGCACGCAACGCTGCAGGCCACGTTCGCTTGATGGGGTAAAAAATGCAGAATATGCGCTTGTATTCACAGGCGCAGACCCCATCTGCGGTGGCTATGGAACAGTATCACGGCACAACCATCATCAGCGTGCGTCGCGAGACGCCCGAAGGCATTCAGGTCGCCATTGGCGGCGACGGGCAGGTGACCTTGGGTCACATTGTGGTCAAGGGCACTGCACGCAAGGTGCGCAAGCTCTATCACGGCAAAGTACTGGCAGGTTTTGCTGGTGCCACCGCTGATGCATTCACGCTGTTCGAACGCTTTGAAGCCAAGCTGGAAAAGCACCAAGGCCACCTGACTCGCGCGGCGATTGAGCTGACCAAAGAGTGGCGCACCGACCGTGTGCTGCGCAAGCTGGAAGCCATGCTGGCAGTGTCTGACCACACGGCTTCGCTCATCATTACGGGCAATGGTGATGTGCTAGAGCCCGAGCAGGGGATCGTGGCTATTGGCTCTGGCGGTGCCTATGCACATTCGGCAGCCAAGGCGCTGCTCAACAACACAGACCTGACTGCCGAGCAGATCGTGAAGAAGTCGCTGGAGATCGCAGGCGAGCTGTGCATCTACACGAACATGAACCACACGATTGAGACTTTGTAAGTCTGCATTTTAAGAATTTATAGCTACTAGCCCTTATTTGTATCGGCTAGAGGCTGATTTGATTGATATTTGCATATGTCTTCCATGACCCCCCAGGAAATCGTTTCTGAGTTGGACAACCACATCGTGGGCCAGGCTGGTGCCAAGCGTGCTGTGGCGATTGCGTTGCGCAATCGCTGGCGCCGCCAGCAGGTGGCTGATGGCCTGCGTCAGGAAATTACGCCCAAAAACATTTTGATGATTGGCCCCACAGGCGTAGGCAAGACCGAAATTGCGCGCCGCTTGGCACGACTGGCCGATGCGCCTTTCATCAAGGTAGAAGCCACCAAATTCACGGAGGTGGGCTACGTTGGCAAGGATGTGGACTCCATCATCCGCGACTTGGCAGAAATCGCGGTCAAGCAAGCGCGCGAATCTGAGGTGAAAAAGCTGCGCATGCGGGCAGAAGATGCGGCGGAAGAACGTATCTTGGATGTACTGCTGCCCCCGGCGCGCACTGGTGATGTGGCAACAGAAGGCAGTAATACACGCCAAATTTTTCGCAAGAAGTTGCGCGAAGGCCAGCTGGACGATAAAGAGATTGAAATTGACTTGGTGGACGCCAAGCCTCAGTTGGAAATCATGGGCCCCCAGGGCATGGAAGAGATGGCCGAGCAGTTGCGCGGCATGTTCAGCCAGATGGGGCAAGAGCGGCGCAAGACGCGCAAGCTCAAAATCAAAGAGGCACTCAAGCAGTTGGTGGATGAAGAGGCTGCCAAGCTGGTCAATGAGGAAGAAACCAAAACCCGTGCGCTGAGCAACCTTGAGCAAAACGGCATTGTCTTTATCGATGAAATCGATAAGGTGGCTACCCGTCAGGAAACCAGTGGCTCAGACGTATCACGTCAAGGCGTGCAGCGCGATCTGCTGCCCCTGGTGGAGGGTACGACCGTGTCCACCAAGTACGGCATGGTCAAAACTGACCATATCTTGTTCATCGCCTCGGGCGCGTTTCATCTGTCTAAACCCAGCGATTTGATTCCTGAGTTGCAGGGCCGCTTCCCGATTCGTGTGGAGCTGCAGTCGCTGTCGGTGCAGGACTTCGAAGCGATCTTGGTGCAAACCCATGCGTCGCTGGTTAAGCAGTACCAGGCCTTGCTTGAAACTGAAGGTGTGAAGCTGGAGTTCACCCCAGATGGCATTACGCGCCTGGCACACACGGCATTTACCGTCAATGAGCGCACGGAAAATATTGGTGCGCGCCGCCTGTCAACGGTGATGGAGCGCTTGCTGGATGAGGTGAGCTTTGACGCGGTCAAACTGGCAGGCCAAACCGTGACGATTGATGCCGCTTACGTGGATGAGCGCTTGCAGCTGCTCAGCCAGGATGAAGATTTATCTAGATACATTCTGTAACTAAAATTCAACAACTCAATCCCCCTTGGCGATGCTTCATCGCCAAGGGGGATTTGTTTTGATAAAGATCGTAAATGGAACGTAGGACGCATACGCGCGCCCGATGAGCGGTTAAGTGAATGATTTGAAAGTATTTTTTGTGATTTTTCATCGCATTTGTTCTTTCTAAGTTATTGATTTCATTGCACGCGGGCGTGTGTCTGCTAGTGGCGATCCTTGAATTTGCTGCTACAGTGCAAAAAAGTGCAATTAAGTGGTGAAAATTGCCCGAAGCTCTCCAAAAAGAGTGCTCAAGGGCCAAACAAACGGGGTGACTGATCGTGTTTCAAGGGGCTTCTGCGCTGAATCTCGATGGGAAGGGGCGGTTATCGATACCGACCCGGCATCGCGACGCCCTGATTTCGCAAGCACAAGGTCAGGTCACGATCACCAAGCACCCCCATGGTTGTCTCATGTTGTTCCCCCGCTGTGAATGGCTGTTGTTCCGTGACCGTATTGGTCAATTGCCCATGTCTGCGCAGTGGTGGAAACGCATTTTTCTGGGCAACGCCATGGACGTCGATATGGATGGCACTGGTCGTGTACTGGTTGCGCCAGAGCTGCGTCAAGCGGTTGCACTGGACAAAGAGGTGATCTTGCTTGGTATGGGCAATCACTTTGAACTTTGGGACAAAGCCACTTATGAAGCCCATGAGGCGCAAGCCATGCAGGCGCCCATGCCCGATGTATTCCAAGATTTTGCTTTCTGAAAAGGGCGAGCGTTGAACCAGCCCCTCCAACACATTACCGTTTTACTCAACGAGGCTGTGGACGCCTTGTTGGGGGATTCGCCGTCTGCGACCAGTGGCTGCTATGTGGATGGCACCTTTGGTCGTGGCGGTCATTCACGTTTGATTTTGTCCCGGCTTAGCCCGCAGGGGCGGCTTATAGCCTTCGATAAAGACCCATTGGCAATTGCAGAAGCCGGGCGTATTGAAGACGCCCGTTTTTCTATCCGCCATGAAGGTTTTCGCAATATCGGCGAACTGCCTGAAGCCAGTGCTGACGGTATCTTGATGGATCTGGGGGTGAGCTCACCGCAGATTGATCAGGCAGACCGTGGCTTTAGCTTTCGCTTTGAAGGTCCGCTGGACATGCGCATGGACACCACGCGCGGCCAAAGCGTGGCCGAATGGCTGGCCGAAGCGGAGGTGCAGCAAATTACCGACGTCATTCGTGACTACGGTGAAGAGCGTCTTGCATACCCGGTTGCCAAAGCGATCGTTGCGCACCGTGAGGCCCATGGGCCTTTGCAAACCACGACCGAGTTGGCGGATCTGGTAGCTAAGGTGGTGAAGACGCGTGATGGTCAAAATCCCGCAACACGCACCTTTCAAGCGCTGCGTATCTTTATCAACGCTGAGCTGGTGGAGTTGGAAGAAGCGTTGCTTGCTAGCTTGCGCGTGCTCAAACCTGGTGGGCGTTTGGTGGTCATCAGCTTTCACTCGCTGGAAGACCGCATCGTCAAGCAATTTATTGCGGAGCACTCTAAAGAGGTGTTTGACCGCCGCACGCCGTTTGCTGTGCCCAAGCCCATGCGTTTGAAAGCCCTGGAGCGTATCAAACCGAGTAAGGCCGAGGTTGACGGCAATCCCCGCTCGCGCAGCGCCGTAATGCGTGTGGCGCAGCGTACAGAGGTGCCTGCATGAGAACCCCCTCACGGCTGCATCACGCAAGGAGAGGGCCATGCTTCGCCTGAACTTCTTGCTGCTGGTTGCCGTCATGCTCAGTGCGTTGTATCTGGTGCAAACCCAGTACGAATCGCGCCGCTTGTTCACCGAGCTGCACCGCGCTACCAATGAGTCTCGCAATCTGGAAACAGAGCACCAGCGTCTGCAGGTAGAGTTGCGGGCGCAGTCCACCCCGGCACGCATTGAGGCACTGGCTGTTGCACAAGGCCTGCAAGGCGCATCGCCTGCCATTACGCACTATGTGCGTGATTCGCAGCAAGCAGGAGGCGCACCGTGAGGCGCAGCCTGAACTACACCTCCAGCCCTTTGCTGGCGAGTAAAACGCCAGCCTGGCGCAGCAAATTTGTCATGGCCTGCGTAGTGTTCGCATTCACAGGTCTGGCAGGCCGCGCCGCTTGGGTGCAGGTGATTGATAACGACTTCTTCTTGAGACAAGGCGAAGTTCGTTTTGCACGCACTTTAGAGCTTACGGCCAACCGTGGTCGAATTTTGGATCGCAATGGTTTGATTCTGGCTTCCAGCGTGCCTGCAGCCAGTATTTGGGCGATCCCTGAAGACGTTGAAAAGAATACGCCAGAGGATCTGGCCAAGCTTCCGCAATTGGCCAAGTTGATGGATATGCCTTTGGATCAGCTCAAGAAAAAGCTGGAGGAAGACAAAAGCTTTGTCTGGGTCAAGCGCCAGCTAGATTGGGAAGTGGGGCAAAAAATCAAGGCGATGGGTATCAAGGGGGTGTATCAATCCCGTGAATACAAGCGCCAATACCCTGAAGGCGAGGCTGCGGCGCACATTGTTGGCTTCACCAATGTCGAGGATAAAGGTCAAGAAGGCATGGAGCTGGCCTTTGAGAAGGATCTGGCAGGAAAGATTGGCTCACGTCGGGTCATCAAAGACCGGATGGGGCGTGTCGTTGAGGGCGTGGGTGAAGAAATTCCGCCCATTGACGGCCGAGATATTCAGCTGTCAATTGACAGCAAAATTCAGTTTTTTGCCTATCAAAAACTGAAGGAGCAAGTGATTGCGCACAAGGCCCTGGGGGGGACTGTGGTGGTGATGGATGCCAAGACGGGCGAGTTGCTGGCGCTGGCCAACTACCCCAGCTTTAACCCGTCAAACCGCAAGCGTTTAACGGGTGAGCAACTGCGCAACCGCGCCATTACGGATGTGTTTGAACCAGGCTCCACCATCAAACCCATTACCGTGGGCATTGCTCTGGAAAGTGGAAAGGTTCGCCCGGCTACGCAGATTGATACTTCGCCCGGGCGCATCAACGTTACGGGCTCCACCATTTCAGACACGAAAAACTACGGAATGCTGACGGTAGAGGGCGTGATTCAAAAGTCCAGCAATGTGGGAACCACCAAGATCTCGCAGCAGTTAACGGCGAAAGAAATGTGGGAGACCTTCTCTGCCGTCGGTTTTGGTCAAAAACCGCAAATTGCCTTCCCTGGTGCTGCAAGTGGCCGTTTGCGCGCCTATAAAACTTGGCGCCCTGTTGAGCAGGCCACCATGTCCTATGGTTACGGTCTGTCTGCCAGTTTGCTGCAGATGACGCGTTCATACACGGTGTTCTCGAATGGCGGAAAAGTGATTCCTGCCACCATGCTCAAGCTGGACAAACCGCCGGTGGGTGTGCCTGTGTTCTCAGAGCGTACCGCTGAGCAGGTGCGCAAGATGCTGGCACTGGCCACAGGCCCTGGGGGGACTGGTCAGCGTGCACAGACTGTGGGTTATTCCGTGGGCGGTAAATCGGGTACGGCGCGCAAACAAGTGGGTAAAAACTATGCTGCGGGCAAGTACCGCGCCTGGTTCACAGGCATGGCACCGATTGAAAACCCGCGCGTGATTGTGGCAGTGATGGTGGATGAACCCAGCAATGGCACCTACTACGGCGGTACGGTGGCTGCGCCTGTCTTCAGTACGGTTGTGCAGCAAAGTCTGCGTCTCTTGGGTGTGGCTCCTGACATGGCGGTGCAGCCCCAAATCGTAGCGAACTCTGTGGAGGAGTCGCTATGAGCCGAGCGCCTGAGCTTTTGAATGATCTGCAGCAGGCCCTGGCCTGGCTGCGTGCCCGCGTGACGGGGCAGTTGCAAACAGACAGTCGACAAGTGCAGCCGGGTGATGGTTTTATTGCCTGGCCTGGTGGTGTGACGGATGGTCGACAACATGTGGCATCTGCGATTGAGCGTGGCGCTGTTGCCTGTTTGGTGGAACAAGAAGGTATCCAAGCCTTTGAGCTGGATGGCCCGGTGGCGAGCTACCAAGGTCTGAAAGCAGCCACGGCTGAGATGTCTGCCCAGTGGTACGGCCAGCCTTCCAGGTCACTGCAAGTGCTGGCAGTCACGGGCACCAACGGCAAGACAACGACAGCATGGTGGCTGGCCCATGCTTTGGCACAGTATCAAAGCGGGGTGCGCCATGGGTGCGCCATGGTAGGGACGCTGGGCATCGGTGTGCCCCCCGATCTGGTGGTGACAGGAATGACCACCCCTGACCCCGTGTGCCTGCAACATGCGTTGGCCAGCTATGTACAACGAGGCTTGGCGGCTTGTGCCATTGAAGCGTCGTCGATTGGCATTGAAGAGCATCGCCTGGATGGGGTCGACGTTCACACCGCTATTTTTACCAACTTCACCCAAGATCATCTGGACTACCACGGCAGCATGGATGCCTACTGGCAGGCCAAGGCCAAGCTGTTTGCATGGCAAGGGCTGAAGGCTTCGGTGATCAATGTCGATGATGGCCATGGCCAAGTTTTAGCGCAGCAGCTGCAGGCTGCTGGTCAGCTGGATGTCTGGACGGTGGCCGTCGATGGCGCTGCCCGCTTGCAGGCTTTGAACGTGCGCCACGGTGTGCGTGGTCTGGCTTTTGACGTGCAAGAAGGCGCAGAGATTTATGCCATGGAGACCGGCCTGATTGGCCAGTACAACGTCAGCAATATGCTGGGCGTGCTGGCTACGTTGCGCACGCTGGGCATTGCGTTGGCTGATGCTGTGGCCATCTGTAGCGATCTGGAGCCTGTACCCGGGCGCATGCAGCAAATTGCGCTGGAAAACCAGCCTCTGGTGGTGGTGGACTATGCCCACACGCCAGACGCCTTGGAGCAAGCTCTCAAAGGGTTGCAGCCGGTAGCCCAAGTGCGTGGCGGCAAGTTGCACTGCGTGTTTGGCTGTGGTGGCAATCGCGATGCCACCAAGCGGCCATTGATGGGCCAGGCGGCCCAGCGCCAAGCGGATGTGGTGTGGGTCACCAGTGACAACCCGCGTGGCGAGCAACCCGAATCTATCGTTGGTCAGATTACTGCTGGCATGCAACTGCAAGGCGTGCATGTGCAGGTAGACCGCAGCCAGGCGATTGCGCAGGCCATTGCACAGGCGGATGCCCGCGATGTGGTGCTACTGGCTGGCAAGGGCCACGAGGATTACCAAGAAATCATGGGTGTGAAACACCCGTTTTCGGACATGGAAAAAGCCCGTGCGGCTTTGGCCCAGCGAGAAGGACAGAACAAGTGATGATGACTTTGCAACAGGCGCTGGTGTGGATTCGCACCTTCCAACCGCAAGCGCGGCTGGTGGGGTGTGCCACAACGCCTTTGCTGCGTGTGCATACCGACAGTCGCACGCTCCAGGCTGGTGATTTGTTTGTGGCACTCAAGGGTGAACGCATGGATGCCCATGACTTCTTGCCCCAGGTGAAGGCGCAAGGTGCAGCGACAGCGGTGCTCGCGCATGGCGGCTTGGAAGCTTTGGGCCTTGCGGGTATTGAAGTGCCAGATACCACGGTAGCACTGTGTGCCTTGGCTGCCGGCTGGCGCAGCCAGTTCCAGTTGCCCTTGATTGCAGTGACTGGCAGCAATGGCAAGACCACGGTGACGCAGATGATTGCCAGCATTTTGTCCGCACAGGCGGGCGATGCAGCATTGGCCACGCAAGGCAATTTCAACAATGCCATTGGCGTGCCTTTGACCCTGTTTCGCATGACTGCTGCGCACCGCCTTGGGGTGGTGGAGCTGGGCATGAACCACCCCGGCGAAATCACCGAACTGGCACGTGTGGCACAGCCAACGGTGGCGCTGGTAAACAACGCTCAGCGTGAGCACCAAGAGTTCATGCACACCGTGCAGGCTGTGGCCGAAGAGAACGCCAGCGTGTTTGCGCATCTGCCAGCCGATGGCACGGCGGTATTGCCGGCTGATGATGCGTTCACGCCTTTGTGGCGCGAGCTGGCTGGCGCCCGCAAGGTGGTGACCTTTGGCGGCGCAGCGGCGGATGTGACGGCGCTGTCTGCCAACTGGGCCCACAGCGCATGGCAGGTGCAGGTGCAAACACTGCAAGGCAACTTTGACTGCGCCCTGCATATTGCAGGCCGTCATAACGTGCGCAATGCCTTGGCGGCCACTGCCTGTGCCTTGGCCGCAGGTGTGCCTTTAACGGCGATTGCGCAGGGGCTGAGTGCTTTCTTGCCGGTGAAGGGGCGCTCGCGCTCGACATCGGTGGTGTGTGCAGGCCGCCGTGTAGATGTGGTGGATGACACCTATAACGCCAATCCTGACTCTGTTCAGGCGGCCATTGCCGTGCTGGCCGAGCTGCCTGCACCGCGTTTGCTGGTGCTGGGTGATATGGGGGAGGTGGGTGACCAGGGCCCTGCTTTTCATGCAGAAGCAGGTGCATGCGCCCAGCAAGCTGGGATTGAAAGTTTCCTCGCGCTAGGTCCTCAAATGAAGCAAGCAGTTGCAGCATTTGGTGATGGAGCTGCGCATTTTGACGATATGGCCGCGCTGATTGCCGCGGTGCAGGCCCGTATGGGGCAGACCGGCAGTGTGCTGGTCAAGGGTTCGAGAAGTATGAAGATGGAACAAGTGGTGCAAGCGCTGGAAAGCACTTGCAAGGAGGGTGCAACATGCTGCTGATCTTGGCCGAATGGCTGCAGTCTTTGTCGCCTGATTTCAGTTTTTTGCGCGTGGTGCAGTACATCACGTTCCGTGCGGTCATGGCCGCGGTGACGGCCTTGGCCATTGGTTTGTGGGTAGGGCCCAAAGCCATCCGCATGCTGACCGCTTTGAAGATGGGCCAGCCCGTGCGCAGCTACGCCATGCAGACCCATCTGGTTAAAAGCGGCACACCCACCATGGGGGGGGTGCTGATTTTGTTTGCCATCTCCGCCTCGACCTTGCTGTGGTTTGACCTGAGCAACCGCTTTGTCTGGATCGTGCTGATTGTGACGCTGGGCTTTGGTGCCATTGGCTGGGTGGATGACTGGCGCAAGGTGGTCAACAAAGACCCGGAAGGCATGCGCTCGCGCGAGAAGTACTTCTGGCAATCGGTGATTGGCTTGATTGCGGCCATCGCCTTGGTTTTCAGTGTTTCTGAAAACTCCAACAGCCGATCGTTTGAGCTGCTCGTTACTTGGGTGCAGTCGGGCTTTTCGATGGATTTGCCGCCACAGGCGGGGTTGCAAGTGCCTTTCTTCAAGGAAATCAGCTACCCATTGGGCGTGCTGGGCTTTGTGATCTTGACCTATCTGGTCATTGTGGGCGCCAGCAATGCGGTCAACCTGACCGATGGTCTGGATGGACTGGCCATCATGCCCGTGATCATGGTGGGTACTGCGCTGGGCATTTTTGCCTACGTAACAGGCAACGCCAATTACGCCAAATACCTGCACTTTCCCAGCATTCCTGGCACGGGCGAGCTGATGATCTTTTGCGGTGCCATGGCGGGCGCGGGTCTGGCTTTTCTGTGGTTCAACGCGCACCCGGCACAAATCTTTATGGGCGACGTGGGCGCGCTGGCCCTGGGCGCTGCGCTGGGCACCATCGCCGTGATCGTGCGCCAAGAGATTGTGCTGGCCATCATGGGCGGTATTTTTGTGGCCGAAGCCGTCTCGGTGATGCTGCAGGTGGTGTGGTTCAAGTACACCAAAAAGCGCTACGGCGAAGGCCGGCGCTTGCTCAAGATGGCACCGCTGCACCACCACTTTGAAAAGAGCGGCTGGAAAGAGACGCAGGTCGTGATTCGTTTCTGGATCATCACCATGCTGCTGTGCCTGATTGGCCTCACAACGCTGAAGCTGAGGTAAGCACCATGCACGCCCAAGACTATCCACAGGACATGCCGCACACCGCATCGACCACCACCGATGCAGTGGCTCAGGCTGTGGTTGTCACTGACAATTTAGGAGCTGTTAGCGTAGATGAGTCAACGGTTTTAGATATAAATGCATCTGAAATGCAAGGTGCACAAGCGCTGCAAGCTCCTGAAATTGAAGTGACGCCTGTGTGGGCAGAGCCTGTGCCGGATGTGGCTTCACTGACTGCTGCCAAAGATGCCGCTGCCTTTGTGGCGCAAATTTTTACGGACCCCAGCATGTCTGATGCCGGGGATGCCGAAGTAACGACAGCGCAGCCGGTGGCTGATGTGCCCGCCGTAGATTGGCCCCCCGTGCCTGTGCAGTGGCCGCTGGGTCAGGCGCAGCACCTGCAAGGTCAGCATGTCTTGATTTTAGGTCTGGGCGCATCGGGAATTTCGATGGCACGCTGGTGCACACGTGCGGGCGCACAGGTCACGGTGGCCGATACACGCGAAGCGCCGCCACAGCTGGAGCTGCTGCGCGCACAATTGCCTGAGGCACGGTTTATTGGTGGCCCGCTGAGCCGCGCTTTGGTTGATGGGCAGAGCCTGACTTCGGTCTATCGCTCCCCCGGCCTGACGCCCGACACCATTGCCCCCGTCGTGGATGCCGCGCGCGCCATTGGGCTGCCAGTGGGTGGCGAGCTGGATTTGTTTGCCGCAGCCTTGCAAGGGCTGAACACAGCGCACGGTTACCAGCCCAAAGTGCTGGCCATTACCGGCACCAACGGCAAGACCACGGTCACTTCGCTCACGGGCAAGCTGCTGGAGCATGCAGGTATTCACGCCGCCGTGGCGGGCAACATTGGCCCTACGTTGCTCGATACCTTGGGTGCCCGCATTGATGCAGAGGATTTGCCCCAGGCCTGGGTGCTGGAGCTGTCCAGCTTTCAGCTCGATGGTGTGCAAGGTTTTGAGCCCACCGCAGCTGTCGTGCTCAACATCACGCAGGACCATTTGGACTGGCACGGCAGTCTGGCTGCCTACGCGGCAGCCAAGGCACGTATTTTTGGCCAAAGTGGGTTGATGGTGCTCAACCGTGAAGACCCGGTCGTCATGGACATGCTGCCGCCACCGGTCAAGATCAAGCTGCAAAAGCCCCAGCTGCGTGCCCACCTGACATTCGGGGCTGACATGCCGCGCAATCCTGGTGACTTTGGTATTGAGATGGTGGCAGGCATGGCCTGGCTGGTGCGCGCCATGGATGTGGACAATGCCGGTCGCCGCGCACGCGATCCGCAAGAAGAATTGGTCATGCAGCGGCTGCTTCCCGCCGATGCACTGCGCATTCGTGGCCGCCACAACGCAACCAATGCCTTGGCTGCGCTGGCGCTGGCACAAGCGGCTGGGGCATCGTTGGCGCCCATGCTTTACGGTTTGCGTGAATACCGGGGCGAGCCCCACCGCGTAGAGCCCATTGGCATGGTGCATGGCGTGGAGTATTTTGACGATAGCAAGGGCACCAATGTGGGGGCCACGGTTGCCGCCCTCGCGGGGCTGGGTGCAGATCGCCGCATTGTTTTGATTCTGGGTGGCCTGGGTAAGGGGCAGGACTTTGGGCCTTTGGCCTCTCCCGTCTCGCGCTATGTGCGTGCCGTGGTCTTGATTGGCCGTGATGCGCCTTTGATCAAGCAAGCGCTGCAAGAGACAGGCGTACCACTGCTGGATGCCATCGACATGGACCAGGCTGTGCAATTGGCGTCGGTCCATGCCAAGGCAGGCGATGCGGTACTCATGTCACCCGCCTGCGCCAGCATGGACATGTACCGTGACTATGCCCACCGCGCACAGGCCTTTGTGGCGGCGGTACAAGAACTGGCCGACGAAGCCGGCCAGGTGCTGGAGGGCTACGGCGGATGAATACGCTGACCCATGTACGAGATCGTTTGCAAGGCTGGTTCCGCGGTGCTGCGGACAAGCCGGTAGACGTTTTGCCTGTGCGTGTTGGAGGCACGGAATATCGCAATACCCGTGCTTTGCCGCCCACGGCCTTGGGTTTGGACCAGGCTTTGATCTGGGTCGTGATTGCCCTGCTGGCCTGGGGGTTGGTGATGGTGTATTCCGCATCGATTGCGATGCCGGACAACCCGCGTTTCGGCAAAATTCAGCCCTATCACTTTTTGCTGCGCCATGCGATGGCACTGGGCGTGGGTTTTGTGGCTGCACTGCTGGCATTTCAGGTGTCGATGAAAACCTGGGAGCGTCTGGCTATCCCCATGTTTTTGCTGGCGCTTTTTTTGCTGGTGATGGTGTTGGTGCCCGGCGTGGGTCTGGTGGTCAATGGCGCCCGGCGCTGGTTGCCGCTGGGCATCATGAATTTTCAGCCGTCAGAGCTGGCCAAGTTTGCTGTGCTGGTGTATGCGGCGGACTACATGGTGCGGCGCATGGACGTGAAAGAACGCTTCTTCCGTGCCGTGCTGCCCATGGCTGCTGCCGTGTTCTTTGTGGGGGTGCTGCTGCTGGCGGAGCCGGATATGGGTGCGTTCATGGTGATCGTGGTGATCTCTATGGGCATCTTGTTCCTGGGCGGGGTGAACGCGCGCATGTTCTTCTTGATGGCAGCGCTGGTGGTGGGTGCCTTCGTGATGATGATCGCGTTCTCACCCTGGCGGCGTGAGCGCATCTTTGCCTATCTGGATCCATTTTCTGTCGACCACGCCCTGGGCAAGGGTTACCAGCTCTCGCATGCCTTGATTGCCATTGGTCGCGGAGAGCTGTTTGGCGTGGGCCTGGGGCGCAGTGTGGAAAAACTGCACTGGCTGCCAGAGGCGCACACCGACTTCTTGCTGTCTGTCATTGGTGAGGAGTTCGGTTTTGTCGGCATCCTCATCTTGATCATTGCGTTTGTCTGGATCGCCCGGCGTATCACCGAGATTGGCCGCGAAGCCATCGCGCTGGACCGTGTGTTCTCAGGCCTGGTCGCGCAAGGCGTGGCGCTGTGGTTTGGTTTCCAGGCTTTTATCAACATGGGCGTGAACTTGGGGGCTTTGCCTACCAAGGGGCTGACCTTGCCGTTGATGAGTTTTGGGGGATCCGCAATCTTGATGAATTTGATCGCGATTGCGGTGGTTTTGCGAATTGATTACGAGAACAAGCTCCTCAGTCCGAGGATGAGAAAGTCATGAAAGAAAAAGTTGCTTTGATCATGGCGGGCGGTACGGGGGGGCACATCTTCCCTGGCTTGGCCGTGGCACAAGCATTGCGTGAGCAGGGTTGGCGCGTGCACTGGCTGGGCGCCCCGGACAGCATGGAATCGCGCTTGGTGCCCGTGCAGGGGTTCGAACTGGAAACGATTGAATTCTCTGGTGTCCGTGGCAAGGGCCTGAAGACTTTGGCATTGCTGCCATTGCGATTGCTGCGTGCCTTTTGGCAGGCACTGGCTGTGGTGCGCCGGGTTCAGCCTGATGTTCTGGTCGGTTTTGGCGGATACATCACTTTTCCAGGTGGAATGATGGGCGTGCTGGCTGGCAAGAAACTGGTCTTGCACGAGCAAAACTCTGTGGCCGGAACCGCCAACAAGGTGCTGGCCAGTGTGGCAGACCGGGTGTTTGAGGCATTTCCCAATGCGCTGGCCAAAGCCCAATGGGTGGGCAATCCATTGCGCCCTGCATTTTTGCAGCAGGCAGAGCCAGCGGTGCGTTTTGACGGACGCACTGGCCCGCTCAAAGTATTGGTAGTGGGTGGCAGCTTGGGTGCCAAGGCGTTGAATGACATCGTGCCTCAGGCCCTGGCCTTGCTGCCAGCTGAAGAGCGCCCTGAAGTCGTTCACCAAAGCGGGGCCAAACAAATTGAAGCGCTGCGCGCCAACTATGCCGCAGCAGGTGTGCAGGCTGAGCTGACGCCGTTCATTGAAGATACCGCGCAAGCCTTTGCAGAGGCAGATTTGGTGATCTGCCGTGCGGGTGCCAGCACCGTCACGGAGATTGCAGCCATTGGTGCGGCGGCCATTTATGTGCCGTTTCCCCATGCGGTGGATGACCACCAAACTGCCAATGCCCGCTTCATCGTGGACGCTGGAGGTGGGTGGTTAATGCAACAACATGCATTGAATGCACAAAAACTAGCAAAAATGCTACAGAATATGCAGCGTTCAACGCTCTTGAACGTTGCTCTTAAAGCGAAAACAATGCAGAAGATTTATGCAACCCGTGAAGTGGTTGCCGCGTGCGAGGAGCTCGCCGCATGAAACACGCCATTCAAAACATCCACTTTGTGGGCCTGGGCGGCTCCGGGATGAGTGGTATTGCAGAGGTTTTACACAACCTCGGCTACGCCGTCTCCGGCTCAGATTTGGCGCAGAGTGCCACCTTGCAGCGTTTGCAGGCGCTGGGCATCAACACCTTTGTGGGCCACGACGCAGCGCATGTGCAAGCAGCGGATGTGGTGGTGACTTCGACGGCAGTGCAGGCAGACAACCCCGAAGTGCTGCAAGCGCGCGCGCGCAAAATTCCCGTCGTACCCCGTGCTTTGATGCTGGCGGAGTTGATGCGCTTTAAGCAAGGGATTGCCATTGCCGGTGCACACGGCAAGACCACCACAACCAGTCTGGTGACCAGTGTGCTGGCTGAGGCTGGCCTGGATCCCACGTTTGTGATTGGCGGCAAGCTCAATAGTGCGGGTGCCAATGCCAAGCTGGGGCAAGGCGACTACATCGTGGTGGAGGCCGACGAATCCGATGCGTCGTTCCTGAATTTGCTGCCAGTGATGGCGGTGATCACGAACATTGATGCTGACCACATGGAGACTTACGGTCACGATTTCGGTAGGCTCAAGCAGGCATTCGTCGATTTCCTGCACCGCATGCCTTTCTATGGCCGTGCCATCGTGTGCGCCGAAAGCCCGGCTGTGCGCGATATCTTGCCGACGTTGGCCCGGCCAGTGACCACCTATGGCTTTGCTGAGGATGTGCAGGTGCGTGCTGTTGATGTGCGCGCTGAACATGGGCAAATGTGCTTTAAGGTGCTGCGACAAAACGGTCACACCTATCCTGAGCTGGATGTCCGCCTGAGTTTGGCAGGCGAGCACAACGTCCTGAATGCGCTGGCTGCTGTCGCAATCGCCATGGAGCTGGAAATTGCAGACGACGCCTTGCTGCGCGCATTGGAAGGTTTCAAGGGTGTGGGGCGGCGCTTTCAGAGCTATGGCAATTTGCCATGCAAGCAAGGCGGCACCTTCACCGTGATTGATGACTATGGTCACCACCCTGTAGAGATGGCAGCCACTTTGGCCGCTGCACGGGGCGCTTTCCCGGGCCGCCGCCTTGTGCTGGCTTTTCAACCTCACCGCTACACCCGTACCCGCGATTGCTTTGAAGACTTCGTAAAGGTTTTGGGCGATGCGGATGTTGTATTGCTCAACGAGGTCTATGCCGCAGGAGAAACACCTGTGGTTGCCGCAGATGGCCGTGCACTGGCGCGCGCTGTGCGTGTGGCAGGCCGTGTTGAACCTATTTTTATTGAGAAAATTGGTGATTTACTGCAAGTAATTGCGGACAATGCGCAGTCAGGTGATGTGGTGCTTTGTATGGGGGCGGGATCGATCGGCGCCGTGCCGTCGCAACTGGTTGAAATGCTAGAGAAAAAAGAGCTACAAGCGCAGAAAGGGTCTGCGTGATGAGCATGAATATGAAAAATATAGATGTGCACGCCCTGGGCAAGGTTGCCGTGCTGATGGGCGGGCGCTCGTCCGAACGTGAGGTCTCCCTCATGTCAGGTCAAGGTGTCTTGGATGCCTTGCGCTCTCAAGGTGTAGATGCACATGCATTTGACCCTGCGCAGCAAAGTCTTGATGCATTGAAAAATCAGGGTTTTGACCGCTGCTTTATCGCTTTGCACGGCCGTTTTGGTGAAGACGGTACGGTGCAGGGTGCTCTGGAGTTACTGGGCATTCCTTACACCGGCTCTGGGGTGATGGCTTCAAGCATTGCCATGGACAAGGTCATGACCAAGCGCATCTGGCGTTTTGAAGGCTTGCCCACACCCGATTGGCGCATGGTCGGTAGCGCACAAGAAACCAGCGAAGCGTTTGCCGCCTTGGGCGCACCCATGATTGTCAAGCCCGCACGTGATGGCTCCAGCATGGGCCTGACCAAGGTGACCGAGGCTGGCCAATGCGCTGCAGCCTATGCCTTGGCCGCCCAGTACGACGATGAAGTGCTGTGCGAGCAATTTATTGCCGGTGATGAGACCACGTGCGCTGTCTTGGGCTCCGGCCCTGGTGCTGTGGCTTTGCCCGTGATCCGTATCGAGGCACCCGGCGGCAACTACGATTACCAGAACAAGTACTTCACTGACACCACGCAGTACCACTGCCCCAGTGGTTTGCCTGCCGATGAAGAAGTGCGCATTCAGCAGATTGTGGAAAAAGCGTTTCGCACCTTGGGCTGCCGTGGCTGGGGTCGTGCCGACGTGATGATTCGCAAGAGCGATCGCCAGCCCTTCTTGCTGGAAATCAATACATCTCCGGGTATGACCAGCCACTCGCTGGTACCTATGGCTGCGCGTGCGCAGGCGATGAGCTACGAGCAGTTGTGCCTGACGATTCTGGCAACAGCCGCGCTGGATAACACTTCACCGCAGGAGCCAGCAATCTGATGAGCTACTCCATGTCAGCACCATTTGACGTCAAACTCATGAATGTGACCGCAACGGCCATGTTCGCGGGTGTGGCTGTCTTGTTGCTGGCGGTGGTGAGCTGGTGGGCTTTGCGCCACCCTGCTTTCTCGATTGCGCGCATCGTGGTGGAGGGTGAATTGGTACATAACAATGCCGTCACACTTCGCGCGAATGTGGCCCCGCACCTTACTGGCAATTTTTTCACCGTTGATTTGAAAGATGCTCGCAAGGCCTTCGAACAAGTGCCCTGGGTGAGAGAGGCGGAGGTGCGCCGTGAGTACCCCAATGGTCTGCGTGTGATTTTGCGTGAGCATGAGGCGCAGGCATATTGGGGTCCAGATACAGGCACCGCCATGGTGAACACCATGGGTGAAGTCTTTGAAGCGAATGTAGGCGAGGTGGAGCGTGAAGGCTTGCCTCGTCTTTCTGGTCCTGAGGGCTCTGCAGTGGATGTCTTGCGCATGTACTACGCCCTGGAGCCAGCCTTTGAAGACATGAGCACTCCGATTGATGCGCTGGTGCTGCGAGACCGTGGCAGCTGGCTGGTGCAGCTGGAAAATGGCGCAAGCATTGAGCTCGGTGGTGGAAATGAGCAGGAAGTGCTGCAGCGTATTCAACGCTTTGTACGCACGCTGCCACAAATTGCACAGCAATACCAACGGACGGCCGATGCTTTGGAGTATGCCGATTTGCGCTATCCAGACGGCTATGCCTTGAGACTGCGCGGCGTGACCACGGTGTCACGCGAGAAAGCGCTGGAGATGGCTAAACGCCTCGCAGCGCGGCAGCAACAGGACAGTAAAAAAACACGACCTACTGAGGGCAGGCACTGATATGGCAAGAGAGTACAAAGACGTCGTCGTCGGTTTGGACATTGGCACCGCCAAGGTCATGGCCGTGGTCGCCGAAGTCATGCCCAGCGGCGAGCTCAAGCTGGCAGGTCTTGGCGTTGCACCAAGCAATGGCTTAAAGCGCGGTGTGGTGGTGAATATTGAGGCGACTGTGCAAAGCATTCAGCAAGCGCTCAAGGAAGCCGAGCTGATGGCTGATTGCAAGATTCAGCGCGTGTATACCGGCATCACTGGCAGCCATATTCGCGGCTTGAACCAAAGCGGCATGGTGGCTATCAAGGACAAGGAAGTCACGCCTACGGATGTGGCGCGTGTGATTGAGACCGCCAAGGCGGTGAGCATTTCCTCAGACCAGCGCTTGCTGCTGGTTGAGCCCCAAGAGTTTGTGATTGACGGCCAAGACGTCAAAGAACCAGTGGGGATGAGTGGCATCCGTCTGGAAGCCAAGGTGCACATCGTCACGGGTGCGCAAAGCGCTGCGGAAAACATCATCAAGTGTGTGCGCCGCTGTGGCCTGGAGGTGGAGCAACTGCTGCTCAATCCATTGGCCGCCAGTCAAGCCGTGTTGACAGATGATGAGCGAGATTTGGGTGTTGCTTTGGTGGACATTGGCGCGGGCACGACCGATGTGGCCATTTTCACCGGCGGTGCCATCCGCCATACCGCAGTCATTCCTATTGCTGGTGATTTGATCACCAGTGATATCGCTATGGCGCTGCGCACTCCGACCAAGGATGCCGAAGACATCAAGGTGGAAAGTGGCTACGCCAAGCAAATGCTGGCAGACCCAGACAGCCAGGTCGAAGTGCCTGGTCTGGGTGACCGTGCGCCGCGCATGATCAGCAAGCAAGCGCTGGCTGGTGTGATTGAGCCACGTGTTGAAGAAATTTTCTCGTTGGTACAGCAAGTCATCCGTGAGTCGGGCTACGAAGAGGTGCTCTCTTCGGGCATCGTGCTGACCGGTGGCAGTGCAGTGATGCCAGGGATGGTCGAGTTGGG
Source organism: uncultured Comamonas sp. (assembly GCA_963520865.1). Taxonomy (GTDB): domain Bacteria; phylum Pseudomonadota; class Gammaproteobacteria; order Burkholderiales; family Burkholderiaceae_C; genus Comamonas. The sequence continues at coordinate 40,555 of CAUQST010000021.1, read as the reverse complement.
TGAGGACATTTTCCTCAAGCCTGTGCGCCGTGGCGTGCCGAAATATGCGAGTGCTCTGGCCGATATGGTGGCCCAGCCTCGCTCTGCCACGGTCATGGGTTTGTTGGAAGAAGCGCGACAAGGAAGATTGCGCGGTTTCAAGGTGGCACAAAAGAGTGGGTCTGTGAAGACGGCTTTTGGTCGATTTAAAGACTTCATTGTGGGAAACTTCTAACTATGAACTCTCGACGCATGCGCATCACGGGTCCCCCCACTGATTTCCGACACCGAAGAGAAGCCACCAATACGGCACAAGCGAACTTATTTAAAAAATCTCCAGGAGCACCATCATGACCATCGAAATGATCGAAGCCGAAACATTCAATCAGGGCACACAGATCAAGGTGATCGGTGTTGGCGGCGGCGGCAGCAACGCCGTTGAACACATGATTGCGAGCAATGTGCAAGGCGTTGAATTCGTCAGCGCCAACACAGATGCGCAAGCATTGATTCGCAGCAACGCACATCGCACCATTCAGTTGGGTTTGAGCGGCCTGGGCGCAGGAAGCAAGCCTGACAAGGGCCGTGAAGCCGCTGAAGCAGCAGTGGATGACATTCGCGCAGCTATTGAAGGCGCGCACATGTTGTTCATTACTGCGGGCATGGGCGGCGGCACCGGTACGGGTGCCGCACCTGTGATCGCACGTGTGGCCAAGGAAATGGGCATTCTGACCGTGGGTGTAGTGACCAAGCCTTTCGAATGGGAAGGTGGCCGTCGCATGACCAATGCAGACGGTGGCCTGACCGAGCTGGAAGCCAATGTCGACTCGCTGATCGTTGTGCTTAACGAAAAGCTGCTGGAAGTGCTGGGCGATGACATCACCCAGGAAGAAGCTTTCGCGCAGGCCAACGATGTGCTCAAGAACGCTGTGGGCGGTATTGCTGAAATCATCAACGAATACGGCCACGTGAACGTCGACTTCGAAGACGTGCGCACCGTGATGGGCGAGCCTGGCAAGGCCATGATGGGTACGGCCCGCGCCTCTGGCCCTGATCGTGCACGCATTGCTGCCGAGCAAGCGGTGGCCTGCCCATTGCTGGAAGGCATCGATTTGTCGGGTGCCAAGGGTGTCCTGGTGCTGGTGACCGCAGCCAAGGGCAGCCTGAAGCTGGCCGAGTCGCGTTTGGCCATGTCCACCATCAATGCCTATGCTTCGCAAGAGGCCCATGTGATTTACGGCGCAGCCTATGACGATTCGCTGGGCGATGACATTCGCGTGACCGTGGTGGCCACGGGCCTGTCGCGTCCTTTGGCGCGTCGTCAGGCTATGTCTGTGGTGCAAGGTGGCTTGCGCACGGGTACCGATGGTAACTTTGCGTATGCAGGTTCGACCACGGCCGCCATGGGCGGTGTCGCTATGGGCAACGCAAGCGGTGCCGCACCTTCGGTGGGTGCTGCCAGCGGTGGTATGGGCGGCGGCTACGGCGATGTGAGCGTGCCCAGCGTGTGGCGCACCAACCGTACCCAGGCAGCAGCGCGTGTGGATGCACTGTCTTCAGGTGGTATGGATGACCTGGAAATTCCAGCGTTTCTGCGCAAGCAAGCTGACTAAGACGATTGCGTTTCGTCACACAAAACCGAGCCAATGTGGCTCGGTTTTTTTATGTCCGGTGCAGTGGCAGCCGGTATGAAGTCAACAAAGTGCATCAATGGGCGTTATAGATAAATCCATACCCTTAAAAGGGCAGCCAAAGCCCCTAGCCCAGTAAAATTGCACCATGCTTCAGCAACGTACGATCAAGACTATTACCCGTGCCGTCGGTATGGGCCTGCACAGCGGCCAGCGCGTCGAGATGACGCTGCGCCCAGCGCAGCCTGATACGGGCATTGTGTTCCGTCGGGTCGACTTGCCCGAGCCAGTGGATATTCCGATCACGGCTCAGGCCGTGGTAGACACCCGCATGGCTTCGACCATTGGCGTGGGCAGCACCAAGGTGCACACCATTGAGCATCTGATGTCGGCCTTGTGCGGCCTTGGCATTGACAACCTGTACATCGACATCACGGCTGAGGAAGTTCCAATTCTGGACGGCTCCTCCTCATCGTTCGTTTTTTTGCTGCAAAGCGCGGGCATTGAGTTGCAAAATGCCCCCAAAAAGTTCATTCGCATCAAGCAGCCCGTCGAGGTGCGTGAAGGCGAAGGCGCAAACCTGAAATGGGCGCGCTTTGACCCTTACCACGGCTTCAAGCTCAAGTTTGAGATCGATTTCTCGCACCCTGCGGTGGACTCCACCGGTCAGTCGTTTGAGTTCGACATGGGTGAAGGCAACTACATGCGCGATATTGCGCGCGCCCGCACCTTTGGTTTTACGCGTGATGTAGAGATGCTGCGCACCAATGGGCTGGCCTTGGGCGGTGGGCTGGACAACGCCATCGTGATGGATGACTACAAGGTCCTGAACAGCGACGGTTTGCGTTATGACGATGAGTTTGTCAAACACAAAATTCTGGATGCCATTGGGGACTTGTACGTGATTGGTCACCCTATCTTGGGTGCTTACAGCGCTTTTCGCTCAGGCCATGGCATGAACAACCAGTTGATCAGGGCTGTGCTGGCCGATGGCGCCAATTGGGAATTTGTCACTTTCGACAGTGAACGCAAGGCGCCTGCAGGCTTTACGCAGACAACGCTGGCCTGGTAGTGATTCGCCCGTTGAATCACGGTATAAAGCAGCCATGTTGATTTTTCGCTGGCTGCTTTTTGCATTGTTGATCAGCTCTGCGCTGTGCTTTGTCTTCTACTTGGGCACGGGCAGGGTGTATTACCGCCGCTGGGGCCTTGTCATTTTGAAATGGGCGGTGATTGCAGGCTTGGCATTTTTTGCCGTGCTGGGTCTGTCTCGTTTCATGGTGGTTTAGGGGTGCTGCGCCAAAAGCCGCAGTGGTGCAGGTTTTTGCATCTGTAAAGCGCTTGCAAAGCCTGCTCAGGGCTGCGCAAAGTTCGGTAAAGCCGCGTTTTGGCAGCATCGTCTTCTTGTTTTCACTCGCATGATGGAGCCCGTAACAGCCCCTGTGGCTGCTGTCTTTTTTGTAGAAAGGGCGCGTCATGCAACTCCAGCGTTTGACTTTTTCCGTCGCTGTCGCAGCATTTTTGACTTTGGCTACCAGCACACTGGCACAGGCTCAGCCATACGGCGGGCCACGCCATCATGGTCCACCACCGCACGCTCAAGGGCCCAAACACGGCCAGCACCCAGGTTGGCAGCACGGTCAACGCCCCGGCCCGCGTATGCACCATGGGCACCGTCCACCTCCGCCGCCGGCTGCGCATTACTACCGGGGCGCAGGGCCACAGTACAACTGGGTGCAGGGCTCGCGCATTCCGCCCCAATACCGTGGGTCACGCTATGTGGTGAACGATTGGCGCAGACACCGCTTGCACCAGCCACCGCGTGGATATCACTGGGTGCGCTACGGCGGTGATTACATGCTGGTGGCAATAGCTTCGGGAGTGATTACCCAGTTGCTTATCAACGGCGTGCGTTAAAAAAAGAGCTTCTAACGCTTATGTATAAAGGTTTTTAGATATTTTTGTATTTGAAAGCCAGGCTGTATAAGCGCAAGAAGCTATTATTTATAGATGTTTCTTCACAAAAAAACGACCTGCATGGGTCGTTTTTTTGTGGCGTAAGGCTGCTTAATATGCCCGCCCGCCCTTGAGCATGGCGTGCTGCTTGCGGTTCAGGGTGGATTCCTGGCCCAATTTGTGCAGCATGGCGCCTGCGTGGGCGTGGGTAATGGCCAGGCCCAAAGCATCTGCCGCGTCGGTGCCCGGCAGACCGGGTAGTTGCAGCATGCGTTTGACCATCTCTTGAATCTGTGACTTGGCTGCACGGCCATGGCCTGTGATGGCTTTTTTCATTTGCAGCGCCGTGTATTCAGCCACGGGCAAATTGTTGGTGACCAAGGCCGTCAGCGCAGCGCCCCGGGCTTGGCCCAGCAGCAGCGTGGATTGCGGGTTCACGTTGACAAACACGATTTCAATGACAGCCGTTTCGGGCTGGTAGCGCTCTACGACTTCATTGATGCCGTCGAACAAAATCTTCAAACGTGCAGGCAGATTGCCCAGCTCTACCCCCTCGGTACGTGTGGTGCGGATAGTGCCGCTGGCCACGTAGCGCAGATGCTGGCCATCGCGTTCAATTACGCCAAAGCCTGTGGTTTGCAGGCCGGGGTCAATGCCAAGAATTCGCATGAATAAAGTGAGCTGTCAGCGCCTGTGGTTGAAGTCTTAAAGGCGATTTTTGCAGGGGTAGCAGGTGCTTGCGCTCTTGCATGATACGCGCGCGTGCCATCACGGCAACGCGGTGCCACCCATGCGGCGCAAGATGGTGCTGGTGCGCGCATGCAGGTAGCGTGAATTGGGGTTCTGCTCGTAATAGCGGGGGCGCGGCAGCATGACGGCCAGGCGGGCTGCCTCGGGTGCTGTCAGTTGTGCCGCACTTTTGCGAAAGTAAAAGCGTGAGGCTGCTTCAGCACCAAAAATGCCTTGGCCCCATTCCACGTTGTTCAGGTAAATTTCCAAAATACGCTGCTTGCTCAAGAACAGCTCCAGCGTGTGTGCCAGCAGCAGCTCTTGGCCCTTGCGCAAAAAGCTGCGCTCGCCCGAGAGCAGCAGGTTTTTGGCCAACTGCTGCGTGATGGTGGAGCCGCCATAGATCACCACGGGTTTGGCATTGGGCTGGGTTTGAGCGCGTTCCAGCGCTTTTTGGTTGCGCTCCCAGGCGCGCTCAATGGCATCCCACTGCACACCATCGTGGTCCATGAATCCATCGTCTTCAGACGTGAGTACGGCGCGCTTGAGGTGGGGGGAGATCTGGGCGTAATCCACCCATTGCTGCAGCCAAGGGCGATGCTGGGCTGACTGGTGCCAGATGCGCCACATCTCTGAGCGCTGAAAAGTGGTGGACTGCGGGTTCCACCATGCGGCCAGGGCAATGCGTGCAACAAAGAACACCTGCAGCGCCAGCAAGGCGCACAGCACAATGGCCAGCCAGCGGCCAAAGGCTTTCATGCGTGGGCTTCTTGCGCGAGCACTTCGCGCAGCTCTTGCAATACCTGGCTGGAGGGTGGGCGCACACCACGCCACAGCGCAAAAGATTCGGCCGCTTGCTCCACCAGCATGCCCAGGCCGTCGCGGCCTACGGCACCATGGGCCTGTGCCCATTGCAGGAAAGCAGCGGCTGCGGGGCCGTACATCATGTCGTAGGCCAAGCTGCCAGCGCGCAATACGCTGGCGGGCACGGGAATGCCAGCGCCTTGCAGGCTGGCGGCAGTGGCGTTGATGATGATGTCGAAATCGCCCTCAAGTGCTTGCTGCTCCTGGGCAAGCAGCGCTACTTTTTGCGTCTGGGCCAAATCCGCATGCTGATCGACCAACGCCTGGGCTTTGCTGAACGTGCGGTTGCACACGGTGATGCTGCTCGGTTTTTGCTCCAGCAGCGGCCCCAGTACACCGGCGGCTGCACCACCAGCGCCGATCAACAAAATGTCTTTGCCAGTGATGGCGACGCCAGCGTTGCGGGTGATGTCGGCCACCAGCCCCAGGCCGTCGGTGTTGTCCGCATGGATGCGGCCTTGTGCATCAATGACCAGTGTGTTGGCTGCACCAGCCAGTTCTACGCGTGGACTGCGACTGTGGGCGGCCTGTGCGGCATCCAGCTTGAAAGGCACTGTGATGTTGCAGCCCCTGCCGCCCTGATCGATCAGGCATTGCAGGTCTTGGGTAAAGCCACTGAGCGGCACCAGACGGCGCGCATACACAATAGGCTGCTGGGTCAGTTGTGCAAAGCGCGCATGGATCCACGGCGATCGGCTGTGTGCCACGGGGTTGCCAAAGACGCAGTACAAATCGGTGCTAGGGATAGAAGACGGCATAGAGTAGGGCTGCAAAAGCGCCGCGGCAATGCAGAAAATGCGGCAGATTTAGCGGACGTTGGTTTCCAGCGTCTGCTCACGGGTGAAATTAAAACGGGAAACCACAGCAATCTGATCGGCGCGGGCGCGCATGGCGGGGCCAAAGTGGCCAAACGGTCCTGCTGCGCGGGCGATGGCCTGCGCGCGGGTATCCAACTGGCGGTTGCCTGAGCCTTGCACAATTTCGGTTTCCACCACCCGGCCATCGTGGTTCACGGTCAGCACCATGACCAGCTCGCCATACAGTTTTTTACCCGCATGCTCGGGGAAATTTTCGGTACCCTTGTCTTCCACCTTGCGGCGCAGACCGTCGTAATACACGGCATACACCTCTTCGCGCGTGGCTGGGCTGATGTATCGCTTTTTGGGGCGCGCGTTTTCTTCGTTGATGCGCTTTTCAATCTCAGCCAGCAGCTTGATGAGCTGCTTGCGCTTTTCATCTTGCTGCTCACGGTCTCGTTGGTTAGCCGCCTCGCGCGGGTCAAACTGGGGCATGCTGGACAGTTGCTTGCGCACCTGCGTGAGCATGACGGCCTGCTGCTCCTGCAGGCTGTCCAGCTTTTTTTGGCGCTCCTCAAAATCATCGCCAATGGCGGTCAGCGCGGAATAAGGCATCGGGCTGGTAGCCCGGCCCTTTGCAGCATCTCCGCCGCCAGCCAAAGCCGCCTGGGCAATGGCCTGGGCTTTTTCCGGCCGCTCCTGCGTGTGCGCATTCACCAAAATCACTTCCAAGGGGGTGTCTTGGAAGACGCGGTTGAACTGCTCCGGTGCGACAAAGCGCACGGTCAGCAGTACGGCGTGAATGGCAATCGACACCCCCAAAGTGAGGGTGAGCGTGGACATGGAACGGAACGCGGCGGGCAGTTTCACGGTGCAGGGGTATCGGCGCTGGAGCTGTCGGTTTCATTGACATCCACCGCAATGGCGATGGGGCCTGCTTCAGCATCATCGTCCTCGGCGGCATCGTCAAGTGGCGCATCATCGCTGTCATCGTTGGGGTCGTCCAGCCTCTCGGTCACTGTGCCGTGAATATCGAGCGTGATTTCGTCAATTTCACCCAATTTCACACGCACACGCGCACCACGGGGCAGGGCCTGCGCACCCACCACGCTGATAACCAGTGGCAGCGTATCGGCTCGAACCAGCACCCCGTTGGGGCCGTTGTCCTTGATGACAGCACCGTCAATCTCGGTGATGGCGTTTTGCTCCAGATACTTGAGCGTCCAGAAACGCTCCATGCCGGCCTGGTAACCGTTGTAGGCACTGTACGCGCCGTCAAAGCTGCTGATGATGCCGAACAACTCGGCATCCTTGGGCTTGAAGGGTGCGGCCAGCGCTGCAGTTGCGCCATGGCGTGCGCAGGCAATGATTTGCCACTGGTTGACCAAGTCCACATAGCGGCGCAGGGGCGAGGTGGCCCATGAGTAGCTCTTGACGCCGATACCAGCATGCGGCAACGCCTTGGTAGACATGCGTACCTTGACGCCGGGGGCCATGCTGGCCTGGCTGCGGTAGATACCGGGCACGCCCATCTCTGCCATCCAGCTGCCCCAGGTGCTGTTGGCCACAATCGCTGCCTCGGCCACGATCAGATCCAGCGGTGCACCGCGCTTGCGCGTGGTGATGCTGACTATCTCGTTGCCTTGGGGTTCTGCGCCGTCATTGCCTTCGAGGCGGAAGGTGTAGTCGGGGCGCGAGAAGTTCTCGGGCTTGCCGCGCACTTGCTCACGACCGGCTTTGAGGTGCTTGGCCAGGCGGTGCAGGAACATCAGCTCATGGCGGCGTTCCAGCAGATTGGCGGGAGTATCTTGTACCTGCAGCTCTGGGTTGGCCAGCCATTCTTCGGTGACGATGTGGTCCAGCTTGTCGTGGCGGAAATTGACCGCCACGGGCACACGTTCAAGCTTGGTGACTTTGTCTTTGACTTCCAGCGTGGCTTCGTCGTAGGTCACGTACAGCGACACGGCAGGGTTGGCACGGCCTTCGTCCAGCGTATAGATCTGCACCACTTCATCGGGCAGCATGGTGATCTTGTAGCCGGGCATGTAGACCGTGGACAGGCGGGCGCGGCCCAGCTTGTCAAGGTCAGAGCCTGGCTGGATGGCCAGACCGGGCGCTGCAATGTGAATGCCCAGCGTGACGGTGCCACTGCCCAGGCCCTGCACAGACAGTGCATCGTCGATTTCCGTGGTCATGGAATCGTCGATGGAGTAGGCCTGCACGTTGGCCAGCGGCAAATCGGACGGTGGCTGCGGCGCAGTCACTTCGGGGAAGCGCGTGCCCTTGGGGAAGTTCTCGAACAGGAAGCGCTTCCAGTGGAACTGGTAGGCCGAATCAATGGCACCAGCGGCTTGCAGCAGCTCCAGCGGTGCTTTATGCGCGCTGCGGCTGGCCTCGACCACGGCCTTGTATTCGGGCGCGTTTTTGTCGGGCTTGAACAGAATTTTGTACAGCTCATCGCGAATGGCCTGGGGCGTTGTGCCAGCCACCAGCTCTTGCGCCCAGCTTTCAATCTGCGCCTGCAGCTGTTTCTTCTTTTCAATGGCCAGCAGCGCTTGCTGCAGGATTTCAGCAGGCGCTTTCTTGAAGCGGCCCTTGCCCGCACGGCGGAAGTAGTGCGGAGCGCCGTAGAGCGCAAACAACATGCCGGCTTGCTGGGTCAGTGGGGCGCTGTCCGAGAAATAGTCGCGTGCAATGTCGGCAAAACCAAATTCTTCCTCGGGCGCAAACTCCCAGGCCAGGTCCAGCTCAATCGTGGCTGCCACGGCTTCGGCTTGCTCCATCAGGGCTGCAGGTTCGGGTTTTTCAAACTTGAGCAGAATGTTGGCGGCCTTGACCTTGACCCGTTTGCCGGAACCAAGCTCAATTTGGGACGAGGCATCGGCCTCAGACAGGATACGGCCGGCCAAAAATTTACCGGCATCTTCAAACAATGCGTGCATAAGGGCGATTGTCCCACGCCGTGGATTTCCCCCAGAGGGTGTTTGCATCCATCGAAGGCGCTTGGGTGGTGTGTGCTCTTGAAAAAGAAGCTGTCAGCGCTTGCTGTTGATGGTTCTTAGATATAAAAGTATCTGTAAACGCCTTGCAGCAAGCGCAGGCAGCTCTGGTTTTAGATTCTGTGTTGATGTCAGGCCAAATCCAGAAAATCCAGAATGCGCGAAATGTGGCTGTCAAAGTCGCTGATGGCGTGGTCGCCGCCTTCCAAAATGACTTGTTCAGCCTCAGGGTAGCGTGCCGCCATCTGGCGCCAGTCCAGCACTTCGTCGCCCTTGGCAAAAATGCCCAGCTGCGGTGCTGTGGTAGCCAGATCGTGCAGCGCCAGCTCGCGCAGCTCCTGAATGTATTCAGGCTTGAAAAAGAAGGCTTCTTGCGGGTTGTGCCAACTGGTTTGCTGGCCAATATGGTGTTCCAGCGAATGGTCTGGGTACACCGCTGGGTTGAGCAGCACCGATTTGCAATGCTTTTGGTGCGCCACCCAGGTGGCGTAGTAGCCCCCCAGCGAAGAGCCAATCACGGCCATCTGTGCGCTGGGCCAGTCTTGCACGTGGGCCATCACCATTTGCATTGCGGCTTTGGGCGATGGAGGTAATTGCGGGCAATACCAGGTCACGTTGGGGTGCTGGCCTTGCACGTATTGCGCCATGGTGCGCGCCTTGTAGGACTGCGGTGATGAGCGAAAACCATGCAAATACAGCAAATGGGTGGTGGGCATATTCCGGAGGTTCCTCACAAATCCTGGGTGCAGGTGCATCAGTGATGACAGCAGGCAGAGCGCTCAGCAGATAATTGCACGCTATGCCCGCCGAATTTGATAAACCCAACATTCTTCAACGTATCTTGCCGATGTTTCGCGGCTTTGATCCTATTTTGCTGCTGCTGATCGGCTGGCTGGCAAGCATAGGGCTGATGGCTATGTATTCCGCAGGATACGACCATGGCACACGGTTTGTAGACCACGGACGCAATATGTTGCTGGCTGTGGGCATTTTGTTTGTGGTGGCCCAAATTCCGCCGCAAAAACTGATGGCCATTGCTGTGCCGCTGTATGCATTGGGCGTGGCCTTGCTGATTGCTGTGCTGCTGTTTGGCATTACACGCAAGGGCGCGCAGCGCTGGGTCAACATCGGTGTGGTGATTCAACCCTCAGAAATCTTGAAAATTGCTGCCCCTCTGATGCTGGCGTGGTGGTTTCACCGCAGAGAAAGCGCGCTGCGGGCGGTAGATTTTGTGATTGCGTTTGTTTTGTTGATCGTGCCTGTGGCGCTGATCATGAAGCAGCCTGATCTGGGAACCTCGCTGCTGGTGATGGCGGCAGGCTTGTCGGTGATTTTCTTTGCAGGCTTGCCCTGGAAGCTGGTGGTTCCACCTGTACTGCTGGGCGTGGTGGCTGTTGGCTGGCTGATTTGGAACGAACCCTGGTTGTGTCAGGACGGCATGAGCTGGTATTTCTTGCACGACTACCAGCGCACCCGTGTCTGCACCTTGCTGGACCCTATGCGCGATCCGCTGGGGCGAGGTTTTCACATCATTCAAGGCATGATTGCTATTGGCTCTGGCGGGCTTTGGGGCAAAGGCTTTATGGCCGGCACGCAAACCCATCTGGAATTTATTCCCGAGCGCACCACCGATTTTATTTTTGCGGCCTTCTCCGAAGAATTCGGCTTGGCTGGCAATCTGCTGCTCATCCTGGGCTTTTTGCTGCTCGTGTGGCGGGGGCTTGCGATTGCTGCGAAGTCTCAAACCTTGTTTGGCCGCTTGATGGCCACAGCAGTGGCCATGATCTTCTTTACCTACGCTTTTGTGAACATGGGCATGGTCAGTGGCATCTTGCCCGTGGTGGGCGTGCCTTTGCCGTTTCTCAGCTATGGCGGCACCGCCATGGTGACGCTGGGTCTGGCGCTGGGGGTACTCATGTCGGTGGCCCGTTCGCAACGTCTGTCCATTTCAGAGCCTAAACACACCTTGTAATGGTGCAGGAGGGGGGTTGGCGCGCTGGTGTGAAATGACCAAGTTGGCGTACAAACGAGGGCGGAGCAAACCATGGTGGCTTGCTCTTATCTTTATTGAAGGGTCCTTGCCATGGCAGCGAAGTACGTGTTGAAGAAATCCAAGAACGGTAAATTCTTTTTCAATCTGCAAGCCAGCAATGGCCAAGCCATTTTGGCCAGCGAAATGTATGAAACCAAAGCCAGTGCCCTCAATGGTATTGAGTCGGTGCGAAAAAATGGTGTGGTGGAAGCGCGCTTTGACAAGCTCAACGCCAAAGATGGCTCTCCCTACTTCACGCTCAAGGCCACCAACGGACAGGTCATTGGCCAAAGCGAGATGTACACCTCTGTCGCTGCACGCGACAACGGAATAGCGTCTGTCATGAAGAATGCGGCTGATGCCGTGCTGGACGATCAAAGCGCAGCAACGGCATAACGCCCCTTTCGCTCAAGCCATCTCGTGACGGGGACATGGCAGCCTGCCTACAATTGCTGCCATGATCTCTCGCGAACCCACCATCGAGCGCCTGGCCACGGCCCGGCAACTGTTGCTTGAGCCTTTTGGCTTGGATGAATCCCACCTGTCGCGTGCGCTGGCGGAAATCCGCGCCAACCAGGTGGATGATGCTGACCTTTACTTCCAGTACACCCGCGCTGAGGGTTGGAGTCTGGAAGAAGGCATCGTAAAAACGGGCTCCTTCTCTATTGACCAAGGGGTTGGGGTGCGTGCCGTTAGCGGTGAAAAAACCGCATTCGCGTATTCCGACGATATTTCTGAGGCTTCGTTGCTGGATGCCGCACGCACGGTGCGCGCTATCTCGGGCAGCCACCAGCAGCGCAAAGTGCGCATTCCCAAAACCACGATTGCGCCTTCTCGCACGCTGTACCCCGGTATCGACCCCATTGCCACCATGGACAGTACCGCCAAGGTGGAGCTGCTGGGCAAGGTGGAAACACTGGCCCGTGCCAAAGACCCGCGCGTGGTGCAAGTGATGGCCGGACTGGCCAGTGAATATGACGTGGTCATGGTGGCGCGTGCCGATGGTACGTTGGCCGCAGACATTCGCCCCCTGGTGCGTTTGTCAGTCACGGTGATCGCTGAGCAAGGCGGTCGCCGTGAAGTGGGTTCGTCTGGCGGCGGTGGCCGTTTCGGACTGGCTTACTTTAGCGATGCACAAATTGCCGAGTACGTGAATGAAGCGGTTGAGCAGGCGTTGATCAATCTGGATTCTCGCCCTGCACCTGCTGGCGAGATGGTTGTGGTGCTTGGCCCCGGCTGGCCTGGCGTGCTGCTGCATGAAGCGGTGGGCCACGGTTTGGAGGGTGACTTCAACCGCAAGGGTTCCAGTGCATTCAGTGGCCGCATTGGCGAGCGCGTAGCGGCCAAGGGCGTCACTATTTTGGATGATGGCACCTTGCCCGATCGCCGTGGTTCGTTGAACGTGGACGACGAAGGTTGCCCCACGCAGGCCAATGTGCTGATTGAAGATGGCATCTTGAAAGGCTATATCCAAGACTCGCTCAATGCGCGTTTGATGGGTGTGAAGCCAACAGGCAACGGGCGCCGCGAAAGCTACGCCAGTCTGCCCATGCCCCGCATGACCAACACTTATATGCTGGGTGGAGACAAAGATCCGCAGGAAATCGTTGCCTCCATCAAAAAGGGTTTGTACGCCACCAACTTTGCTGGTGGTCAGGTCGATATCACCAGCGGCAAGTTTGTGTTTTCGGCCAGCCAGGCGTACTGGGTGGAAAACGGCAAGATTCAATACCCCGTCAAGGGTGCAACCCTCGTGGGTAATGGCCCAGAGTGCATGAAAAAGGTCAGCTTGATTGGCAATGACATGCGCCTGGATAGCGGCGTAGGCACTTGCGGCAAGGAAGGCCAGAGCGTGCCGGTTGGTGTTGGTCAGCCCACGATGCGCATTGATGGCCTTACCGTTGGTGGTACTGCTTAATTTTTCAAGCCAAGCAGTTTTCCTGCGTGAAAATTTAAAAAGGCTGATTCAATTGTATGAATCAGCCTTTTTTGTTTTGTTTTTTGGAGGTTTATTGAAAGTTGTGATCACGGTGTGTTGCAGTGCACGATATGCGGTGTTAAAGTCATCAGCTATGCAAGTACGTAGCGCTTTCTATTTTTACTTTTGGTTCTCAATCCCTGGCGGATGAGAGGCAAGCGCTCGCACAAACGAACACCCCTCCCAAAAAAACCGCCGAAGCTGAAAAGCCCGGCGGTTTTTTTATACCCACGATTTCTTAGGACGAAGAGGCTGACATGAACGCACAGACTTATGGCGAAGCTTGGTATCGCAGCTCGGTAGAAAAAACAGGCCAAACCGACGACGAACGTATCAAGGAAATTACCGTGCTGCCCCCTCCTGAGCATCTCATCCGCTTCTTCCCCATCCAAGGTACGCCTGTGGAATCCCTGGTGAGCGATACGCGCCGCGCCATTCGCAACATCATGCATGGTCGAGACGATGACCGCCTGCTGGTGATCGTGGGGCCGTGCTCCATCCATGATCCGGCTGCCGCGCTGGATTACGCCCGTCGTCTGGCTGATGTGCGTGAGCAGTACAAAGACACGCTGGAAGTGGTGATGCGCGTGTACTTCGAAAAGCCGCGCACCACGGTGGGCTGGAAGGGCTTGATCAACGACCCCTACCTGGATGGCAGCTACCGCATTGATGAAGGTCTGCGCATGGCCCGCCAGTTGCTGATCGACATCAACCGCCTGGGCGTGCCTGCGGGCAGCGAGTTTCTGGACGTGATCTCACCCCAGTACATCGGTGATCTGATTAGTTGGGGCGCCATTGGTGCACGTACCACCGAGAGCCAGATTCACCGCGAGCTGGCTTCGGGTATTTCGGCACCCATTGGTTTCAAGAATGGCACAGACGGCAACATCCGCATCGCCACCGATGCCATCCAGTCTTCCAGCAATGGTCACCACTTCCTGTCAGTGCACAAAAATGGCCAGGTCGCCATTGTGCATACCGCTGGTAATCCTGATTGCCACGTTATTTTGCGTGGTGGAAAAACGCCTAACTACGATGCAAGCAGCGTTGCAACGGCTTGTGCTGATTTGGAAAAAGCGGGCTTGCCTGCCAGCTTGATGGTGGACTGCAGCCACGCCAACAGCCTCAAGCAACACGAGCGCCAAAAAGACGTGGCCGCCGATATTGCGGCACAAATGGCCGCAGGTTCCAAACGCATCTTTGGTGTGATGCTGGAGAGTCATCTGGTGGCGGGTGCACAAAAATTCACTCCCGGTAAAGACGAAGCCTGCGGTCTGAACTATGGCCAAAGCATTACCGATGCCTGCATTGGATGGAACGACACGCTGGATGTATTGGATCAGCTGTCCACTGCCGTGCTGACCCGACGCAGTCGCCAGCCTGTTGCACAAGAGGAGCTGGTGGCCTGAAATTATCCTGCGTAGCGTTGCTTCACCGCCGCGCTGCGCAGGATGATTGTCTTTGTGGTGACTTTTGCTTTAAACGCTTGTTGGTATTGCGCAGGCAGCTCTTCTTTTTTAAGATTTTTTGTAGTGCTTCGGGTACATCGCCTCTTAACTTTTCAGGCACCTGTCGGTAAGCTGTAGCGATATTTTGATCAAAGCGTGCGCTTTCCAGAAAGGTCCAACATGATCAGTGAAGTCATTGTGCAGTTGAGTGCTGAACAGCAATTTCGGGCAGATGTCAGTCGCCTGCCGCCCATGGGTAATGAGGAAGCACGGCGTTGGCTGGACGATCAGTTCACCGCATTGGATTGTGAGCCCCTGCGTCCCAGCGGCAAGGTGCTGCTGGCCGACAAAGTACTGGTGGTTGCGCGCGAAGCGGGTGCGCGGCGTCTGTCTGATGAAACGTGGTTTCACACCTACGCACGCGCGGCCCATGCGGTGCTAGGCCGCCCTGTGATCAAGGTCGATGTGGGTGCGATGACGATGAGTTATTGAAAGTCAGCGCTTGATGGCTGCACAAAAAAACCGACTGCATGCAGTCGGTTTTTTTACGGGTGGCATTGGCCAATCAGGCTGTCGCAAATTTGTATTGCAGAGCTGCCAGCAGTTTGCCGTGAATGCCAGCAAAACCACCGTTGCTCATGCAGACGATCTGATCGCCGGGGCGAACATGCTCCATGACTTGTGCCACCAAGGTGTCCACATTGTCAGAGGTAAAGGCGGCCTCACCCAGGTCGATCAGCGCTTGGGCAGCATTCCAGTCCAGACCGGCGGTGTGGCAAAACGCCAGATCGGCTTCTTTGAGCGACCACGGCAGCTGTGCCTTCATGGTGCCCAGCTTCATGGTGTTGCTGCGTGGCTCAAACACCGCCAGGATGCGTTGCTGCTGGCCCACGCGTTGGCGCAGTCCGTCCAGCGTGGTGCGAATGGCTGTGGGGTGGTGAGCAAAGTCGTCGTAAATGGAAATGCCTGCGACGGTGCCGCGCAGTTCCATGCGGCGTTTGACGTTGTGAAAGCGGCCCAGGGCTTCGGCGGCCACTGCGGGGCTGACGCCCACGTGCTCGGCGGCAGCAATAGCGGCCAGTGCGTTGAGCTGGTTGTGTTCTCCGCTCAGCGCCCATTCCACGCGGCCCACTTTTTTGCCTTGCTGCAGCACATCGAATGCGTGGTGCACGCCTTCTGCTGTGAAATCACTCACTGCACTGCCAAAACTGCGCTGTTCGCTCCAGCAGCCTTGATGCAGTACGCGCACCAGCGCTTCTTCAACGCCATTGAACACCACCCGGCCCGAGGCGGGCACTGTGCGAATTAAATGGTGGAATTGCCGCTCAATCGCGGCAAGATCCGCAAAGATGTCGGCGTGATCAAACTCTAGGTTGTTCAACACCGCCGTGCGGGGGCGGTAGTGCACAAACTTGCTGCGCTTGTCGAAGAAAGCCGTGTCGTATTCGTCGGCCTCAATCACAAACAAGGGGCGCTCTTGGCCGGTGGCTTGCTGGCCCAGGCGTGCGGATACGCCAAAGTCTAGCGGTACACCGCCGACCAGAAAGCCGGGGGTCAAACCTGCGCATTCCAGAATCCACGCCAGCATGGAGGTGGTGGTGGTTTTGCCGTGGGTGCCGGCCACCGCCAGAACATGGCGGCCTTGGAGCACGTGCTCGCTCAACCATTGTGGGCCGCTGGTGTAAGGCAGGCCTTGGTCAAGGATGGCTTCCATCAACGGGAACTTGAGCGTGCCGTCTTCCAGGTGCTGGCGGCTGACCACATTGCCCACCACATACATGTCAGGCTGGAGGGCAAGCTGCTCTGTGCCAAAGCCCTCAATCAGCTCAATACCCAGTGCGCGCAGCTGGTCGCTCATGGGGGGGTAAACACCTGCGTCGCAGCCCGTTACGGTATGGCCTGCCTCGCGTGCCAAAGCGGCCACGCCGCCCATGAAGGTGCCACAAATGCCCAAGATATGAATATGCATGGAAGGGCATTCTAAGGTGGCGCCTGCGCTTGGCGCATGTTGCAGCACGCAAGCATTTGCAAAACTGCTGCCCATGCAAAAGAGGAGCTGGTTGCGCAGGTTTTATAAGGACTTTGAAGTGATATCTATTGGAGAGTTTCACTGCATAAGCGCAAGCAGCTCTTGATTTTAATAAACCTGCGTACTGCATGTGTTGCTGCCGCTGCGGTTGGCTGTGGTGTTCTCATAATGGCAGCTTGAGCGATTCAGGAACAAAGCAAAGCATGTATTCATCTTCTGCAACTCAGGAAATTGCCCAGACCGCAGCCCGGATGGTGGTGGAAGAGGGTTTGGAGTGGGCGGCTGCCAAGCGCCGCGCGGTCAAACAATTGGGTTTGCCTGCCCGTACGCAACTGCCAGACAACGATGCGCTGGAAGAGGCAGTGCGCGAATACATTGAAATTTTTTGCGCTGACACCCAGCCGCAAGAGTTACGTGCCTTGCGCGAGCTGGCACTGGTGTGGATGGAGCGCGTGCAAGAGTTTCGCCCCCACCTGGCCGGGGCTGTCTGGCGTGGCACTGCCACGCGCATGTCAGATATTTATATCCAGCTGTTTTGTGATGATTCCAAGTCTGCAGAAATTGCGCTGATCAACCGCAATGTGCAGTACGACGTGACGCAAACCTCGGGCTTCAATGGAGAGGTGGTGGATGCCCTGAGCATCAGCAGTCTGTGCAAGCCCTTGGGTGAAAACGTGGGCGTGCATCTGATGGTGTATGACTACAACGATCTGCGTGGTGCACTCAAGCCCGATAGCCAGGGCCGTCGCCCACGGGGTGATATCGATGCATTGCGGCAGTTGTTGATGGCGGAGGATGCAGCATGAGCCAGGAGCAGACATTCTCTAAAGACCGCCGCCGCTGGATGGCAGGTGGCTTGGGCCTGGCAGCCGCGGCGGGCGGTGCTTGGTTGGGCTGGAGCCAGTTGGAGGGCGCGACTGGCAATGACGAAGCCATTGACGCTTTCTGGGGATTGCAGCTGGCACAGCCCGATGGCGTGCCACTGAGCTTGGCGTCGTTGCGCGGACGGCCGCTGTTGGTGAACTTCTGGGCCACCTGGTGCCCCCCGTGTGTACGAGAGCTGCCCATGATTAACCGCTTTGCCCAAGAGCAAGCCACGCGTGGCGCGCATGCCATTCAGGTGCTGGGTATTGCCGTTGATCAAGCAGCGGCAGTCAACAAATGGCTGGCACGCCAGCCCTTGGATTTTCCGGTGGTGCTGGCCGGTGCTGGTGGCGTGACGTTGACACGCAGCCTGGGTAACATAAACGGGGGTTTGCCCTTTACCATCTTGTTGGATGCGAAAGGAAAAGCGCAACAGCGTAAAATCGGTGAACTTTCGCAGCAAGACCTTGAACAGTGGGCAGCATGGACCTAACTGTGCTGAGACAAAAGCCAGTGTTTGGATCAAAAAACCGTGCTGGCGATGGCGAAAAATATTCTGCGAAGCACGCAGAAGGGCGAATTTAGGTTAAATTCGCGCCCTTATTTAGTTTTTAGCCGTTGGAGCTTCCATGGATCTGCGTAAACTCAAAACCCTTATCGACTTGGTGTCCGAATCGAATGTCTCGGAGCTGGAAATCACCGAGGCTGAGGGCAAAGTCCGCATCGTTAAAAGCGGTGGTAACGTGGTGCAGCAATTTGTTGCTGCTCCCATGCAAGCCGCTGCCCCCGTGCAAGCCGCCCCTGCTGCTGCTCCGGTTGCTGAAGCTGCTGCCCCTGCCGCTGTGACCGGCCACCAAGTCAAGTCCCCTATGGTCGGTAGCTTCTACCGCGCTGCCAGCCCTGGTGCCAAGGCATTCGTTGAAGTGGGCGACCAGGTCAAAGAAGGCGACACCATCTGCATTATCGAAGCCATGAAGATCTTGAATGAGATTGAGGCTGACAAGTCGGGTACCGTAACCCGCATCCTGGCCGACAACGGCCAAGCCGTGGAATACGGACAACCGCTGTTCGTGATTGAGTGAGATCTGCCTGAGCCTGCGCTATAGCCGTGGGTTTGACGGATTGAACGATTCGCCCTGCAAGGGGTGGTGAACAACGAGGACTTCCATGTTTAAGAAAATTTTGGTTGCCAACCGGGGCGAAATTGCTCTGCGCATCCAGCGCGCTTGTCGCGAGATGGGCATCAAGGCCGTAATGGTCTACTCCGAGGCTGACCGTGACGCCAAGTACGTCAAATTGGCTGATGAGGCCGTGTGTATCGGCCCAGCGGCATCGCCCCTGAGCTACCTGAACATGCCAGCCATCATCTCGGCGGCAGAAGTGACAGACGCTGAGGCGATCCACCCGGGTTACGGCTTCCTGTCTGAAAACGCTGACTTTGCAGAGCGTGTCGAGCAAAGCGGTTTCCAGTTTATTGGTCCAACAGCGGAGTCCATCCGCATCATGGGTGACAAGGTCTCGGCCAAGCAAGCCATGATCAAGGCCGGTGTGCCTTGCGTGCCCGGTTCGGACGGTGAATTACCAGACGATCCCGCACAAATCAAGCGCATTGCCAAAGCAGTGGGCTACCCCGTCATCATCAAGGCCGCTGGCGGTGGTGGTGGACGTGGCATGCGCGTGGTGCACACCGAAGCTGCTTTGGTCAACGCTGTGCAAATGACCAAGGCTGAAGCGGGTGCCGCTTTTGGCAATCCTGCGGTGTACATGGAGAAGTTTCTTCAGAACCCGCGCCACGTCGAAATTCAAGTGCTGGCCGATAAGCACAAGAACGCCGTATATCTGGGTGAGCGCGACTGCTCCATGCAGCGCCGCCACCAGAAGGTGATTGAAGAAGCGCCTGCGCCAGGTATTCCCCGCCGACTGGTGGAGAAGGTGGGCGAGCGCTGTGTAGCTGCTTGCAAGAAGATCAACTACCGCGGTGCCGGTACGTTTGAGTTCTTGTACGAAAACGGCGAGTTCTATTTCATTGAAATGAATACCCGTGTACAGGTCGAGCACCCTGTGACAGAAATGATCACGGGTGTGGACATTGTGCGCACGCAAATCATGGTCGCCGCTGGCGATAAGTTGCCTTTCACCCAGCGTGAAATCAACAACCAGATGCGTGGTCATGCCATTGAGTGCCGTATCAACGCAGAAGATCCGTACAACTTCATGCCCTCGCCTGGCCGTGTGAACATGTGGCACATGCCTGGTGGCCCCGGCGTGCGCGTGGACTCCCACGTGTATAACAACTACTTTGTGCCACCAAACTATGACTCCATGATCGGCAAGCTGATCACCTATGGAGACACCCGCGAGCAAGCCATGGCACGTATGCGTACGGCTTTGTCTGAAGTGGTGGTAGAAGGTATCAAGACAAATGTGCCCTTGCACCAAGACTTGATGGTGGATGCCAAGTTTGCTGAAGGCGGTACCAATATTCACTACCTGGAACACTGGCTGGAGCAGCGCAAAAAGCGCTAATTTCTAGTCATTGACGACCAGCTATGCTGGCCCTTGGAAACGGGGGCCAGCATTTCGTTTTTAAAAGCTTGAAGGAATAGCCCCATGCATGAACTCAGCCTGATGTGCCCAGAGGAGCGGGTCGAAGATGTGAGCGATGCGCTCGATGCCCTGGATGCGCTGAGCGTATCGGTCGAAGATATGGATGCGCAAACCGATGCCGAACAAGCCTTGTTTGGTGAACCCGGAATGCCTGCGCCCAAAGAAGGCTGGAACCGCAGCCGCATTGTGGCGTTGTTCCCGGATGAGGCCGCAGCCCAACAAGCCCAAACCTTGCTGCAGGTGCAAGACTTTTTTGAAGGCTGCCAAGTGCTGGGTATTCAAGCGCTGGAGCAGCAAGACTGGGTGCGGTTAACGCAATCGCAATTTCAGCCTGTGGATATCACCCCCGAGTTTTGGATTGTGCCCACCTGGCATGAGATGCCAGAAGCGGCCAAGGTCAGTATCCGTCTGGATCCCGGTCTTGCCTTTGGCACAGGCACTCATCCCACCACCCGCATGTGCCTGCGCTGGATTGCAACGCAACCTGCGAATACTTTGGGCCGCACGCTGGACTACGGCTGTGGTTCGGGAATTTTGGCCATTGGTGCAGCCAAGTTTGGCGCGGTGGACATTGATGCCGTGGATATTGACGAAGATGCTGTCACATCGTGCGAGCTGAATGCGCAGGCCAATGCGGTGCAGTTGCATGCCGGCCTGCCCGAGTTGGCGCAGGGCCAGTACAAGACTGTGCTGGCCAACATTTTGGCAACACCCTTGAAAATGCTGGCACCGCTGTTGTGCGGCCATGTGCAAGAAGGCGGTCATCTGGTGCTGGCGGGTATCTTGGCCCAGCAGGCCGATGAGCTGAAAGAGGCTTATGCCCCCTATCTGAAGCTGGAAGTGGCAGACAGCCAGGAAGGCTGGATTTTGATGACGGCCGTACGTACTTAATGCGTTTTGTGCAACACGCCTGCGCGCAGCGCGCAGGCCTTGCTCCTACAATCTTCGCTCGATGAGCCTCATTACCTGCTGTCCTTCTTGCGGCACCAAATTTCGAGTGGTGGCCGATCAATTGCGCATTTCCGAAGGGTGGGTGCGCTGCGGCCGTTGCCAAGAAGTTTTTGATGCTGCGAAGTCCTTGGAAGAGATGCAGGCAGCTGCTGCGCCAATGCCCGGACAAGAGGCTGCGGCTGAATCCGTTCATGTGGCAACAGTTTCTACGCTGGTGAGTGGGCCAATCAGCGAAGCCAGAGCCAGAGCCAGAGCCAGAGCATCAGGCGGGGTACGAGCTGCCGGTGCCACCTGAGGATGTAGATGAAGCATGGCTGGACCAGCCTGCAGTTACAGCGGGGCAGCAGGCGCGTGCAGATTCCATTGCGCAGCGCATGCACAGCGTCATCGAACCCAAAGAGACTTTTTTCAGTGAGGAGCCTGCGGCTTCTCCCAGCCTGCAAGGCACGCAGGAGGTGCCTGGGACTGATTGGGCGACGCCTTTGTCAGAGTCTTGTGCACAGCCTCAACAGCCTGCAAATCTAGAGTTTGATGAGGTGAACGTGTCGCAAGAGGAGCCAGAGCATGGCGCCCAAGAAGATGCTGGTGCACCCATCCCCTCGTTCGTCAGGCAAGCACAGCGCAAAGCATGGTGGAGCCAGCCCGCAGTGCGCTTTGTGATGGGCATGCTGGTGATTTTTTTACCACTGACGTTGCTGCTGCAAATTGCCATGCACGAGCGCAACACCTTGGTGGCCTGGAAGCCTGAGTGGCACACTGCTTTTGAGAACATGTGCGTGGCTTTGCGCTGTGAGCTGGCCCCGCGCAAGAGCATTGCATCTGTGGTGCTGACAGGGTCTTCTTTTAACCAAGACACCCAGCCTTATCACTACCGTTTGGGTTTGAGTATTCAAAATCAGGCTCCCACTTTGGTGGCTACGCCTGCGGTTGAGTTGACGCTCACTGATGCCCAGGATCAGGTGCTAGTGCGCAAGGTCTTTAACCCCGATGAGATAGGGGCCCCGGCAGAGCTGGCTGCACGCAGTGAGTGGAATGGCAGCTTGCCAGTCATGACGCAGGGTTTGCATCTGCAGGTGTCTGGTTACCGCGTGATGGCTTTTTATCCCTGATTTTTATTGAAAGAACGGAATTTCGACTATGGCAGCATTGATCTGCGGCTCTTTGGCTTTTGACACCATCATGAGCTTTGAAGGCAAATTTGCCGACCAAATCTTACCTGAGCAGTTGCACATTCTGAATGTGTCGTTTCTCGTACCCTCACTGCGCCGTGATTTTGGTGGCTGTGCCGGCAATATTGCCTACAGTTTGAAGCTGCTGGGTGGTAACCCCCTGCCCATGGCGACAGTGGGTGAAGATGGTACTGCTTACATCGATCGCATGAAGGCGATTGGCATTGATACACGTTATGTGCAGCAGTTGGGTGACAACTACACCGCACAGGCCATGATCATGACGGACAGCGACAATAACCAGATCACAGCGTTTCACCCTGGTGCGATGACTCAAGCGCATGTGAATGTGATTGATGGCAGCGAAGGTGCTGTTGTGGGGATTGTTTCCCCTGATGGCCGCGACGCCATGATTGAGCATTGCGCGCAGTTCAAGGCAGCAGGCATTCCTTTTGTATTTGATCCAGGCCAGGGCCTGCCTATGTTTAATGGTCAAGAGCTGCTGACTTTCGTGGAGCAGGCAACGTGGATTGCTGTGAATGACTACGAAGCCAAAATGCTGTGTGACCGTACCGGCTTGGACTTGGCCGCGTTGTCCATGAAGGTGCAAGGCTTGGTTGTGACACTGGGTGCCGAGGGCTGCCAAGTCTGGGAACAAGGACAGATGACTTTGGTGAAGTCGGTCAAAGCCCAGAGCGTGGTTGATCCTACTGGCTGCGGCGACGCATGGCGTGGCGCTTTCCTTTTTGGATTGGAAAAAGGCTGGTCTTTGACCAAGTGCGCAGCGCTGGGCAGCCGTGTGGGTGCCTTGAAGGTGGCCAGCAAAGGCCCGCAAAATTACGTACTGAACTTTGATCCTGCAACGTTTGAAGGCTAAAGAAAGTCAGTCCTAAAAAAGGAGCCGTCAGGCTCCTTTTTTATTGGCGCGCAGTGCGCACATTAGCGGGTATGGCTATCGGGTGGCTGGTGCGCAGCGGGTTAATGTCCAGGCCTCCACGCCGTGTGTAGCGCGCATACACGCTGAGTTTGATGGGTTTGCACTGGCGCGTGATATCCATGAAGATGCGCTCGACGCATTGCTCATGGAATTCGTTGTGATTGCGAAAGCTCACGATGTAACGCAGCAGGCTTTCCTGGTCGATAGCGGCACCCGTATAGCTGATTTGCACGCTCCCCCAATCAGGCTGGCCGGTGACCAGACAATTGCTTTTGAGCAAGTGGCTGACCAAGGTTTCTGTCACTGGGGGATTGTCGTGGTCGGCCTTGAGAAAATCTGGGCGCGGTGTGTAGTCATCGCATTCAATGTCAAGACGGTCCAGATTCAGACCCTCGAGTTCCTGCACTTTCTGTAGCTCAAAACTTTGCTGCGCAATCACACGTACACCGGCGGAGGACTGACGCGCAGGCGCACCACGCCACAGGGCTTCATTCACGTCTTCGCGCAGGCGCTCTTGCACTGCTTCCAGATTGTCAAAGCGGCTATTGTTGAAGCTGTTGAGGTACAGTTTGAACGACTTGCTCTCAATGATGTGGGGCGTTTCGCACGGGATGGTGAAATGCGCCAGCGCGACTTGGGGCTTGCCTCGATGGTTGAGCCATGACAGCTCAAACGCCGTCCACAAATCGGCACCAAAAAAAGGCAATTGGCTGGTAATGCCGATTTCTTCGCGCTTGCTGGTGCGGGGAATGGGAAAGAGCAGGCTGGGGTCGTAATGGTCTGCGTAGGCAGATTGCTGGCCTAGTTGAGATTGTTCGGGTGTATTCATAAATATTTATAGATATTCATAGCTATCAGCACTTTCTGCATATGCATAAAAGGTTGATTTGACTTGTAATTTCATTTCAAAGAAATGGGGCTTCGCGCAGCCACTTGGTGGCAATCCACTTTTCACCCTGTAGCACGGGGTCGCCGCCGTGCAGGGTCAAGGTGTGTATCTCGGGGCTGGGGTAGCTGAAAAATACGGCGTGCCCCTTGCGGGGGTGAATGCGCAGCTGAGATTCGGGAAAAAACGTGCAGCCACCAGCGGCCACATCACTCAGATAGATAACGAGTGTGCCCACGCGCTGACCACCATGCTGCAAGATGGCCGCGCTGCTGGGCTCTTTGGGGTTGAAGTAGTCGTGGTGCGGCTTGTACTCGGCACCTGGCCGGTAGCTGAGTACTTGCAATCCTTCGCCGTTCTCCAGAGGCCATTGCAGTAGCTTGGCAATGCGTGCTTCCAGCAGCGCCACCACGGGTGTTTGTCCACGTGTGTAGAACATGCCGCTGCTGGTGCGGTCTGGGTTGATCTCTTCCCCGTGGGCTTGTGTGGCCACGGTTCTGGAGCGAGCCATGGCCGGGCGCGCACTGGCAATCAGCTGCTCACATTCCGTATCCGAGAGCAGATTGCCAAACAGCACCAAGCGTGGTTTCTGCATGGAAAGCAGGACTTGCACTAGGCGGTCGCCCACATCAATCTCGCTGGTGTGCTGGCTGAGGTCAGGTTCGGGCATGGGTGCTGTGCGCACAGGGGTGGGTACAGGCTGGGTACATACCGCCAGTGCTGCTTGTGCAATGTGGGGTGCCCAGCCAGTTTTCAGCAAACTTTTGTGCAACGTGGCGGGGGCATGCCCTGCAGCCAGCTGTGTTTGCAGCCATTGCATCAATGCAGGCGTGCTGCCGGGGACCTGGGCAGACAATTGTTCCAAGGGCTGTGACAAGGCAATCTCCTAGCGCAACAATGCAAAGGTGCCACTCAACGCTACTTTATGCCGCGTTGCGCCGGAAAACCAAACGGTTGGGGCTGGAGACCTCGGGCGCATAGGCGTAGCCATCTACATCAAAGGCCATCAACTGCTGTGGCTGCGTCAGGCGGTTTTGGATAGCGTAACGCGCCATCAAACCCCGTGCACGCTTGGCGTGAAAGCTGATGATCTTGTACTTGCCGCTTTTGTAGTCCTCAAACACACACTCGACCACGCGGGCGTTCAGGTGTTTGAGGTCGACGGATTTGAAATACTCCTGCGAGGCCAGATTGACCACCACGGGCTGGGAGTCTTGTGCCTGGCGCTCGTTGAGTAGCTGGGCAATGTGCGTACCCCAGAATTGATACAGATTACTGCCGTGCGCATTGGTCAGGCGGGTACCCATTTCCAGGCGATACGGTTGCATCCAGTCCAGCGGACGCAAAGCACCGTACAAACCGCTGAGCATGAGCAGGTGGCGCTGAGCCCAGGCAATGTCATCGGTCTGCAAAGAATAAGCGTCCAAACCTTCGTATACATCCCCGTTGAAAGCAAACAGGGCCTGGCGTGCGTTATCTGCTGTGAAGTTGGTTTGCCAAGAGGCGTAACGTGCGGTGTTCAGCTGGGCGAGCTTGTCGCTGATGGCCATCAGCGCTGCCACATCGTGCGGTGCCAGCTGGCGCAGGATGTCAATCAACTCGGCAGATTGTGGGATAAACGGCGGCAGGGTGTGGGTGAGGCCTGCGGGCAGTGGGCGCTCATAGTCCAATGATTTGGCGGGGGAGAGCAAAAACAGCATGGGCTCGATCCGTCAGAGAAATACAGGGCTGGAGATGCAACCGGGGGCGCTAGGCCCCCGGTTGTTTGGTTACGCTTTAGGCGTTATTGGCGGGCTGCTCAAAGGGCAGCACCATCTCACTCAGGTCTTTGCGGGTTTCAACCAAGACCAGTGGGCCTTCGTCCAGAACGACCACTGGAGGTCGTTCACGGGGAATGCGCACAGGCTTGGGTTCTGCAGCAATGGCTGCTTGCACTGCTGCAATCTTGTCCGCATCAGAATTCACCCACTCCAAGCCTGCATCGCGAGCGACCTGCTGTAGCGCATCCATGGGCAGGCTGTAGCTGGCAATGCGTGGCATGCCCGTGGTTGCTGCAGGCGCTTTGGGCGCAGCAGCTACGGGAGCCGGTGCGGTGGCTGGTGCTGCTGCGACGACAGGCGCTGCAACAGGGGTTGCGGACACAGCAACAGCTTGCGCTGGCACGGGTGCAGCATCAGTCACAGGTGCTGTGTTCGCTACAGCGGGCAATTCTGCCGCAGGGGTGGCTGCTGCGCTGAAGTAGCTGCGACGTGGTGTCTCTTGCACCGTGTCATCAGCAGGGGCAGCGGCTACAGCTGCAGCGTTATCCACGACAGCTTGGACTACGTCTTGCTCTTGCGAGGCATTGGTGTCCAGCGCTTGCTCGTCATCGCGTGGTGCACCATTGCGATCACGTCCATTGCGGCGGTCACGACCATAGCGATCACGTGAGCGACGGCCATTGCGTGGTGCGTCTTCTGCATTGCTCTGTGCATCCGAGGCTGGAATGTCATTCACAGCTTCTTGCACCGATTGGGCAGTGGGCTCTACGGTTGCTGGATTTTGAATTTCAGCATTGCGGGGCTGGCGCTCACGGCGCTCGCCACGCTCACCGCGCTCACGGCGTGGTTGACGTTCGGTGCGCTCGGTTTCGGGCGTCAGCGCGACCTGTTCGACACCGGTTTGGGCATTGGCCGTTTGCAGATTGCGTTGCTCTGTAGCTTCGGTGTTGCGGGGTTGGCGCTCACGATTGCGTGGCTCGCGTTGCGGGCGCGCATTCTCACTTGGACGCTCATTGCGCTCTGTGCGTTCGTTGCGCTCGCCACGACGGTTGCGGTTTTCAATGCCGTTGGTTTCGCGGTTGGGGCGTTCGCCGCCTTCAACACGCTCACTGCGTTCGTCACGGCGACCATTGCGGCCACGGCCGTTGCGTTCTCCATTACGGCCACCGCGTTCACCGTTGCGGCCTTCACGGGCGTTATCTGGCTTGGCAGGTGCAGCAGGTTCGATGGCGGCAGGGCGCGTGCCGAAACCAAACAGGCTCTTGAGCCATGCAAAGAAGCCTTGCTCTCGCACTTCGATCCGGGGAGCGGCAGCTTGCTGCTGGCCGTTGTTCCGGCCTTTGGGGGCTGCAGCTGGGCGCTGGGCTGGCTGTGGGCGCGCTTCTGGTGCGGGCGGAACGTCAGGCAGCACACCCTTGATGACAGGTGTTTGCTTGTTGGTGGGTTCTTGCGAGCGGCGCGTGACCTTGGTCACATCTTCCACTTCTTCAGCCAGCTTGTAGCTGGCATCCAGGTTCTCCAGGCGCGGATCGTCATGCTTCAAGCGCTCAAGCTTGTAGTGCGGAGTTTCCAGCGACTTGTTGGGAACCATGAGCACCGAGACGCGTTGCTTGAGCTCAATCTTGGCGATTTCAGTGCGCTTTTCATTGAGCAGGAAGGAAGCCACTTCCACTGGCACTTGGCAGTGCACAGCGGCTGTGTTGTCCTTCATGGACTCTTCTTGAATGATGCGCAGAATTTGCAGTGCAGAGGATTCCGTGTCGCGGATATGGCCAGAGCCACCGCAACGTGGACAGTTGATGTGCGCGCCTTCGCTCAAAGCGGGCTTCAAGCGCTGGCGGCTCATTTCCATCAGACCAAACTTGCTGATAGTGCCAAACTGCACGCGGGCTCGGTCTTGGCGCAGTGCATCGCGCAGGCGGTTTTCCACTTCACGACGGTTCTTGGATTCCTCCATGTCAATGAAGTCGATCACGATCAGACCACCCAAGTCACGCAGACGCATTTGGCGTGCCACTTCATCAGCGGCTTCCAAGTTGGTGCGGGTGGCGGTTTCTTCAATATCGCCGCCCTTGATAGCGCGGGCCGAGTTGACGTCAACAGACACCAAAGCTTCGGTGTGGTCGATCACGATGGCACCGCCAGAAGGCAGCTGGACGGTGCGTGCGTAGGCCGACTCGATCTGATGCTCAATCTGGAAGCGGCTGAACAGCGGAGCATCGTCACGGTAGCGCTTCACACGGTTGGCGTGCTCAGGCATGACGTGGGCCATGAACTGCTGGGCTTGTTCATAAATGTCGTCGGTGTCGATCAGGATGTCACCGATGTCATTGTGAAAGTAGTCACGGATAGCGCGAATCACCAAGCTTGATTCTTGGTAAATCAGGAAAGCACCCTTGCCCGACTTGGCCGCGCCGTCAATGGCTGTCCACAGTTGCAGCAGGTAGTTCAAGTCCCATTGCAGTTCAGGGGCTGTGCGGCCAATGCCTGCGGTGCGCGCAATGATGGACATGCCCTTGGGGTAGTCCAACTGGTCCATGGCTTCTTTGAGCTCTGCGCGTTCTTCGCCCTCAATGCGACGCGAAACGCCACCACCACGGGGGTTGTTGGGCATCAGCACCACATAACGGCCAGCCAGCGAGATGAAGGTGGTCAGAGCTGCGCCCTTGTTGCCACGTTCTTCTTTTTCGACCTGCACCAGCAGCTCTTGGCCTTCCTTGATTACATCATTGATGCGCGCCTGGCTGGGGGCAATGCCTTCGGCAAAGTATTGCTTGGAGATTTCCTTGAAAGGCAGGAAACCGTGGCGGTCTTCACCGTAGTCCACAAAACAAGCTTCCAAAGAGGGCTCTACGCGTGTCACCACGGCTTTGTAAATGTTGCCCTTGCGCTGTTCGCGGCCTTCAATTTCGATTTCGTAGTCGAGCAGTTTTTGGCCGTCGACAATCGCCAAGCGGCGTTCTTCAGCCTGTGTCGCGTTAATCAGCATCCGCTTCATGATGCGTATCCTTTTCGTTGTGCGGCGACCGGCTGGCAGCGACAGCGCTGCCTAGCCGACACGCCTTTGACTCTTGATCAAAGACAGGCTCTGTAGGAGCCTTTAATGCCGGGTTGTCGCGCTGAAACAAAAAGAAAGGGAATCCGAAACCTGGGCCTGATTGCGTCCGTGCTGCGTTAAGTCAGCAATGGGGGCAAGGGCAGGGGGCAGGGAGCGAGCGACGCTGTGGGCAGATCCGGCACCGAGTGGCGACGGCCTGAGTCAGCGGAAATTACGGGGTGGGTGCTTGGCGCAGGCGTACGCAGCAGAGGCTTTGGCCTCTGCGTCATACCTAGCAACCAAGAAAGAAGTACCCACATGCTCGCTGTTTTTCTAATGCGCGGATGGCATGGAGCAATTGGCCCCAAACACCACCATCCACGTGAAGATTCCGTTCAGTGTTTCAATGCGTCAACCAGACAAATTCCGCCCCGCTAGCACCGACAATCGGGCAGTTTTTCCTTGGGCACGGCATCTGTGGCATCGACCTGCCTGCGTAGGGGAAATGGCTGGGTGGACTAAAATCCAAACAAATCAACCACTTACACATAAATTAGCGCAGGT
Organism: uncultured Comamonas sp.; assembly: GCA_963520865.1. Taxonomy (GTDB): domain Bacteria; phylum Pseudomonadota; class Gammaproteobacteria; order Burkholderiales; family Burkholderiaceae_C; genus Comamonas. The sequence continues at coordinate 11,338 of CAUQST010000021.1, read as the reverse complement.
GAAACACATTATAGAGGGCAAACTGCCCCAAGAACCTACCCAGAACCCCGCGGCTGTCGCTGTGCGGTTAATCGAGGTGGATGAAGACAGCGCCGGGCAACGCCTGGATAACTTCTTGATGCGCCATCTCAAAGGTGTGCCCAAGACACACGTTTACCGCATTATTCGCAGCGGAGAGGTGCGTGTGAACAAAGGCCGCTGCCAAGCTGATACCCGAGTGGAGACGGGGGATGTGGTGCGTCTGCCGCCTGTCCGGATTTCCGACAAGGTGCAAGAAAAAGCCGAACGTCCCGCGCCAGCCCGTGAGTTCCCCATCCTGTTTGAAGACGATCACCTGATCGCGCTGGATAAACCAGCAGGTGTGGCGGTACATGGTGGCTCAGGGGTGAGCTTTGGCGTGATTGAGCAGTTGCGCCAAGCCCGCCCCCAGGCCAAATTTTTGGAGCTTGTGCACCGGCTGGATCGTGAAACCTCTGGCATTTTGCTGGTTGCCAAGAAGCGTTCGGCGTTGACCAAGTTGCAAGATCAGTTTCGGGAGCGTGAAACGGGCAAAACCTATTTGGCGTTGGTGAACGGGGCATGGCCTGCCAACAAGAAGGTGATTGACGCGCCGTTGCATAAATATCTGCAGGCAGATGGTGAGCGCCGGGTACGTGTTACTACGGCGGACGATCCTGATGCCATGCGTGCGCTCACCTTGGTCAAGCTGCGGTCGCACTTTGCGCCGCGTGCCATGCAGGGCTTGCCTGCGATGAGTTTGCTGGAAGTGACCATCAAGACTGGGCGTACCCATCAGATCCGGGTGCATTTGTCTTCGCAAGGCCATGCCATTGCTGGCGATGACAAGTACGGCGACTTTGATTTGAACAAGCGCTTGCCCAAACAGGGTTTGAAGCGCATGTTTTTGCATGCTTGGCGTTTGCAGTTCAACCATCCGGCCACGCAGGAGCGCATTGAGTTGCACTCGCAATTGCCTGTGGAGCTTGCAGGTTTTGTTGCCTGACGTTGCACCCTCTTCTATTTAGAAAGCCTTTAGACGTGACTGCGCGACGCTTTGACTTGATTGCCTTCGATTGGGATGGAACTTTGTTTGATTCCACTGCGGCGATTGCTCGCAGCATCCAGCTGGCGGTGGCCGATGTGGGGGGGACAGTTCCCTCTGACGAGCAAGCTTCTTATGTGATTGGCATGGCGCTGCTGCCCGCACTGGCGCATGCAGCGCCTGATGTTCCTAAGGACAAGTACAACGATCTGGCCAATCGTTACCGCTACCACTACCTCAAGCAGCAAGAGTTGATTACCTTGTTCAAAGGGGTGCTGCCCATGCTGGAGGGCTTGCGTGAACGCGGGTACTGGCTGGCGGTCGCTACGGGAAAAAGTCGCAGAGGCTTGAATGAAGCGCTGCAGCATGTCGATTTGCGTGGCATGTTCGACAGCTCACGGACAGCTGACGAAACTGCGGGCAAGCCGCACCCTTTGATGTTGCAAGAGTTGATGGCTGAGCTGGGCGTACAGCCTGAGCGGTTGCTGATGATTGGTGACACCACGCACGACCTGCAAATGGCGCAAAACGCCGGCTGTGCCAGCGTGGGCGTCGCCTATGGCGCGCACGCGGGCGCAGAGCTGGTTGCATGCGCGCCTTTGCATGTGGCGCACGATGTTGAGGACTTGCACCAGTGGTTGCGCACCAACGCCTGATGGTTTTGTCACCGTTGATCGGCGGGCCCGCTGGCATACTGGCGCACTGGCTTGATTTTGAGAGAGTAAAGCTTCTATGAACCCCCATTCCACACCTGATAACCAGGGTGCCGCTGGCTCAGAGCCGCTGCCGGGCCAAGACTTGTGGGCGCGTGCCGCTGCTGGTGCCCCCAATGCTGCCAAGCCCGCTGCTGCTGGCTGGGAGCGCGATGTGCTGGAGCGTCTGGTGTTTGCCACAGTGAACGAGCAGCGTTCGGCGCGCCGCTGGCGCATTTTTTGGCGGTTTGTCTGGGCGAGCTTGATCGTGGCCGGCTTGTGGTGGATGGGGCGCGACAGTGCCAGTTCAGCCACCAGCGGGCCGCATACTGCGGTGGTCGATATCAAAGGTGCGATTGCCGGGGACGCCAACGCCAGCGCAGAGTTTGTGATTGCGGCCATGCGCAGTGCCATGGAGGACCCCGGTTCACGCGCCTTGGTGTTGTTGATCAACTCGCCCGGGGGCAGCCCTGTGCAGGCGGGCATGATCAACGATGAAATCGTGCGCTTGAAGGCCCAGTATCAAAAACCGATTTACGCGGTGGTTGAAGAAACCTGTGCGTCTGCGGCGTACTACATTGCTGCGGCTGCGGACGAGATTTTTGTCGACAAGGCCAGCATCGTGGGCAGCATTGGCGTACTGATGGACGGTTTTGGTTTTACCGGCACCATGGAGAAACTGGGTGTGGAGCGTCGCCTGCTGACTGCGGGGGCGAACAAGGGCATGCTGGATCCGTTCAGCCCGCTGGAAGAGGGGCAGCGTGCCCAGGCGCAAGCCATGTTGAACCAGATTCACCAGCAGTTCATTGACGTAGTGCGCGCTGGCCGTGGTGAGCGTTTGAAAGAGAATGCAGATACTTTCAGTGGTTTGTTCTGGACGGGCCAGCAAGCTGTAGAGCTGGGCTTGGCTGATAAATTTGGCACCTTGGACAGCGTGGCACGCGATGTGGTGCAGGCCGAAGAGGTGATTGATTACACGCGCAGTGAAAACATGGCGGAGCGCTTTGCCAAGCGTTTTGGCGCAGCCATTGGTGGCGGTGCGGTAGATGCTATGCACGGCATGTTGCCTGCCATTCGTTAGGTATTGACTGCAGCAACTGTCAATTAAAAGAGCGTCTTGCGCTGATCTATCTTGAGTTTCAGATACTTTTGTATCTGAACTCCCGATGAATCAAGCGCAAGGCGCTCTTTTTTTATGTTTTTTGCTTATTGGCCGATGGCAAAAACCACGGGGGTGCGGTTGTCTGGTTCGGTGCCCAGCCTCTTCCAGTCTTTGGCGCTGCGGCTTTGGATGCTGGCGTTCTCCAGCGTCAAGCCGCTGGCCATGGCGATGCGCGTTGTGGGTTGCAGGCTGTGCAGCAATGCTTGCCACAGCGCAGGGTTGCGGTAGGGTGTCTCAATAAAAAGCTGGGCCTGGTTGTGGCGCTGCGCCAGTTGTTCCAGCTCTTTGATGCGCTGTATGCGCTGCGCCGCGTCTTGCGGTAAATAGCCCACAAAAGCAAAATTTTGGCCGTTGAGACCGCTGGCAGCCAAAGTCATCAGCAGCGAGACTGGGCCAACCAGTGGGATGACTGCAATACCTGCGTCGTGCGCAGCACGCACTATGGAGCTGCCGGGGTCGGCCACGGCAGGCATACCCGCTTCGCTCACCAGGCCCATGTCATGGCCTGTCAGTGCCGGAGTCAGTAGCGCCTTAGCATCAAATACGGCAGCACCTTTACCGCCGTGGTCCCCTTTTTTGTGGGCTTCGCGGGGGAGTTCTTGCAACTGCATCTGCTGAATGGGCACGGCCAGTGGCGTGTGCTCGTCGACACGCTTGAGATATGCGCGCGTACTCTTTGCGTTCTCGCACACCCAGTGCTGCAGGCGTGCAGCTGTGCGCAGCGTCAGTTCAGGCAGCACATCGGTGATGGGCGATTGGGTGGCGCAGCCAAAGTCCAGCGGGGCGGGCACTAAATACAGTTTGCCTTTTGCGCTCATGGCAGTTGAATCCCGGCGGCACGCACCATACGGCAGGTGCGAATCATGGGCAGGCCAATCAAGGCAGTAGGGTCATCGCTGTGAATGGCGTCCAGCAGGCTGATGCCCAAGCCTTCGCTCTTGGCGCTGCCTGCGCAGTCGTATGGTTGCTCAGCGCGCAGATAGCGTTCAATTTCCTCGTCCGTCAGATCGCGGAAAACGGTTTTGATGACGGCGATATCGCTCTGCTCAAAGCCCGTGGCCTTGCAGACCACGGCCACTGCGGTGTGGAACATCACGGTTTGACCGCGCATCGAACGCAATTGTTGAACAGCCCGCTCATGTACCAGCGGCTTGCCCATTGGCTGGCCGTTGAGGTCTGAGACTTGGTCAGAGCCGATCACGATGGCATCGGGGTGCAGTGCTGCTACGGCATGGGCCTTGGCCAGCGCCAGGCGCAGGGCCAAATCTCCCGGGGCTTCGCCGGGTGCGGGGGTTTCATCCACGTCAGGGGCAGCGGTGGTGAAAGGCAGGTTCAAACGCTCCACCAATTCACGGCGGTAGCGGGAGGTTGACCCCAGAATCAAGGGGCGCTGTGGAGTGACTGATTCAAGCATGCTGGGATTCTCTTACACTGCCGCCATGAGCAAGGATTTTTCTCTGGATCACCTTGATGTGGCCGCGTTTGCTAAGGCAGGCGCCATCATTGAGGGACAAGACCCGTTATCTGCATTTGAGCGTCTGCAGCAAGAAGCACAAGCCCCTTCCGATGGTGTGGCTGTGGTTTGGTCTGCGGAAGGCGAACACGTACCTGAAACCGGTGGCGCAGGCCACTTCTGGCTGCATGTGCAAGCTGAAGGTCATGTGCCTATGACCTGCCAGCGCTGTTTGAACATGGCAGACATCGCTTTGTATGTGGACCGTTCCTTTCGCTTTGTGAAGGATGAGGCCGCTGCAGAAGCGATGGATGATGAAGCTGATGAGGATTTGCTTGCCATGAGCAAGGACTTCAATGCGCGTGCGCTGATTGAAGACGAGTTGCTTATGGAGCTACCTTTGGTGCCGATGCACGATGAGTGCCCTGAAGTTATACCCATGGCTTCGAGTGACGATGATTTCGAAGAAGCCAGTACGGAAAAACCCAATCCGTTTGCAGTGTTGGCCGGGCTGCGCAAGAATGCGGGCCAAGATTGATTTCCATCAGTGATTAGTTGCAAGCCATCTTTTGGGTGGTTTGAGGCGTGTGTGCTATGGGCAGCTGTACTGCACACACCTTGAAAAGACACAACGCTCATTCTGAGCAAGCAGTACTGATCCCAGTGAGTTGGGGGTGGTTCTATTTGTTTTCACAGTTTGCGCTATAATCGGGGGCTTCACGCGAAACCCCCTCGTGTCTTTAATGGGCTGATCGCGTTTTTACCAACCCTTTTAAGACTCAGGAGCCATCATGGCTGTTCAGCAAAACAAAAAATCTCCTTCCAAGCGCGGTATGCACCGTTCGCACAATGCACTGAATGTGCCCGGAATCGCTGTGGAAGCCACTTCTGGCGAAGTTCACCTGCGTCACCACATCAGCCCCAACGGTGTATACCGTGGTCGCCAAGTGTTGAAGAACAAGTCTGAAGCTTAATCAGCTTCAACTGACTTAAGGCCCGTAGCTACTAGTCTTGTAGCTCGGGCTTTTGTTTTTTTAATGCTGCTTTTTCCAGTTTTTTGGTCTGCAGCGGACCGGTAAGTCATTCATGATCACACTGGCAGTTGATTGCATGGGGGGCGACCATGGCCCCGGTGTCACGTTCCCTGCGTGTCGCCAATTTCTTTCTACCCACCCGGATGCCCGGTTGTTGCTGGTAGGCCTGCCAGAGGCTTTTGCGAACTGGCAGACACACGAGCGTGCTGAAGTAGTACACGCCTCGGAAGTGGTCACCATGGACGATCCCGTGGAAGTGGCCTTGCGTCGCAAGAAAAACTCTTCGATGCGTGTGACTATTCAGCAGGTTAAAGACGGCAAGGCGCAGGCGGCAGTGTCTGCGGGCAACACCGGCGCTTTGATGGCTGTCTCACGCTATTTGTTGAAAACCATGGATGGTATTGATCGTCCAGCGATTGCCTCGCAATTGCCCAATGACCAAGGTGGCGCGACCACGGTGCTGGATTTGGGTGCCAATGTAGATTGTCAGCCTGAACATTTGCTGCAGTTTGCGGTGATGGGTTCAGCCTTGGTGACTTCGCTGGATGCCCATAACGCAGAACCTTCGGTAGGTTTGCTCAATATTGGTGAAGAAGCCATCAAGGGTAGCGAGGTGATCAAGCGCACAGGCGAGTTGCTGCGCCAAGCTGGTGACTCCAATGCCATACGCTTTGTTGGCAACGTAGAGGGTAATGATATTTTCAAGGGCCGCGTTGACATCGTGGTGTGCGATGGTTTCGTAGGCAATGTGGCGCTGAAAGCTTCAGAGGGTGTAGCCTCAATGATTGTCGGTGGTTTGAAAACCGAGTTCAAACGCAATATCTTTACTAAATTTGCAGCCATTTTGGCTTATCCAGTGCTTAAAGCGCTGATGAGCCGCATGGATCATCGCCGCTATAACGGCGCAGCCTTGCTGGGTTTGCGTGGTTTAGTGTTCAAGAGCCATGGCTCTGCTGATGCCACTGGTTACGAGCACGCCCTGAACCGCGCTTATGATGCAGCCCGAAATAACCTTCTAGACCGTGTGCAGGGGCGAATTGCTCAGGCGGCCACTTTGCTGGTGGCTGCTGACAGTACTTCCCCCGGTGGTGCCACGGCGGCTTGAGACTACATGACACGCTACGCACGCATTACAGGCACAGGCAGCTATTTGCCTGAACGTCGATTGACCAACCACGATCTGGCAGCAGAGCTGGCGGAGCGTGGAGTTGAAACTTCCCACGAGTGGATTGTGGAGCGCACAGGCATTGAGGCTCGCCACTTTGCTGATGCACACACAACCAGCAGTGATCTGGCGCTGGAGGCTTCGCGCAAAGCCATTGAGGCTGCGGGCGTAACGGCGGCAGACATTGATCTGATCATTGTTGCTACGTCGACCCCTGACATGGTCTTTCCGTCGACGGCCTGCATTTTGCAAAACAAACTAGGCGTCCATGGCTGCCCTGCCTTTGATGTGCAGGCCGTGTGCAGTGGCTTTGTCTACGCGTTGACTGTGGCTGATTCCATGATCCGTTCTGGTGCAGCAAGTCGTGCGCTGGTGGTGGGTGCTGAGGTATTTAGCCGTATTTTGGATTTCAACGATCGCACCACCTGCGTGCTGTTTGGTGACGGCGCTGGTGCTGTCGTGCTAGAAGCCTCTGAAGAACCAGGGATTTTGGCGTGTGATTTGCATGCCGATGGTCGCCATGTGGGGATCTTGTGCGTGCCGGGCCATGTCTCTGGCGGAGAAGTCTTGGGTTCGCCTTTGTTGACCATGGACGGCCAAGCTGTGTTCAAGCTGGCGGTGGGCGTGCTTGAGAAGGCTGCGCATGCTGTGCTGGCCAAGGCGGGTAAAACCGAGGCGGATATTGATTGGCTGATTCCACATCAGGCAAATATTCGCATCATGCAAAGTACCGCTCGCAAGCTGAAGCTGCCAATGGATAAAGTGATCGTGACCGTGGATCAGCATGGCAATACTTCGGCTGCCTCCATTCCCCTGGCTTTGGACCATGGCGTGCGCAATGGCCAGGTCAAGAAGGGTGATACCGTCATGCTGGAAGGTGTAGGCGGTGGTTTCACCTGGGGTGCGGTACTTCTGAATATGTAGCAGCTAGCGCTTTTTCATAAGCGCTAGAGCCATTTTTATTAATAACGAGTGACCGTGATATGAAGAAATTCGCATTCGTCTTCCCCGGGCAGGGCTCTCAGTCTGTGGGTATGTTGGACGCTTGGGGTGATCACCCAGCAGTGATTCAAACCCTGCAAGAAGCCTCTCAATCCTTGGGTCAAGACATTGGTGCGCTGATCAAAAACGGCCCCAAGGAAGATTTGGCACTGACCACCAACACCCAGCCCGTAATGTTGGTGGCCGGTGTGGCTGCGTGGCGTGTGTGGCTGGCTGAAGGTGGGGCAATGCCTGATACAGTGGCTGGTCACTCGCTGGGTGAGTACAGCGCTTTGGTGGCCGCCGGTGTATTAACGCTGGCACAAGCGGCACCTTTGGTGCGCCTGCGCGCTGCTGCCATGCAAGAAGCGGTGCCAGTGGGTGTTGGTGCCATGGCTGCTGTGCTGGGTCTGCCTGCAGACAAAGTCAAAGAAGTCTGTGCGGCAGTGACGGCCCAACTGGGTGGCACCGAAGTGGTTGAAGCGGTGAACTTTAATGACCCTGGTCAAACAGTAATTGCTGGCTCTAAAGCTGCCGTGGAAGCCGCCAGTGCTGCAGTCAAAGAAGCCGGTGCCAAGCGTGCACTGCCACTGCCAGTGTCTGCACCTTTCCACTCCAGTCTGATGAAGCCCGCCGCTGAAAAGCTCAAGGCTGCGCTGGATGCACTGGAGCTCGGTGTGCCCCTGATCCCTGTGATCAACAATATTGATGTGACGGTGCAAACCGACGCTGTGGCTATCCGTGATGCGCTGTATCGTCAAGCCTTTGGCCCCGTGCGCTGGGTAGAGTGTGTGCAGGCCATGAAGGCCCGTGGTATCACGCATTTGGTAGAGTGCGGCCCTGGCAAAGTACTGGCGGGAATGACCAAGCGTATCGATGCTGACTTGGTTGGTGCTCCTATGTATGACTCCGTCACCTTGGCTGAAGTGAAAGAATTGCTCGCATGACCGAACAAAAGAAACAAATTGCGCTGGTGACTGGCGCGACACGCGGTATTGGCGCTGCGATTGCCCAAACGTTGGCTGAGCGCGGCTATACCGTCATTGGTACTGCCACCACGGATTCAGGTGCCGAGCGTATCAGCGCTGCATTAGCCGCCATGGGTGGCCGTGGTGTGAATCTGAATGTGAATGACGCAGCCGGCGTAGATGCCTTAATGGATAGCATCTTGAAGTCCGAAGGCGGCCTGCATGTCTTGGTAAATAATGCGGGTATCACCCGTGACACCTTGGCAATGCGCATGAAGGACGATGACTGGTCTGCTGTGATTGACACGAATTTGCAGGCTGTTTTCCGACTCAGCCGTGCGGCTATTCGTCCCATGATGAAACAGCGTTTTGGGCGCATTATCAGTGTTACCAGTGTGGTTGGTGCGATGGGCAACCCCGGTCAAGCCAACTATGCTGCGGCTAAGGCTGGAGTTGCTGGCATGAGCCGTGCGTTGGCGCGCGAACTTGGTAGCCGAGGCATTACTGTAAACTGCGTGGCTCCTGGGTTTGTTGCTACAGATATGACAGCAGATCTGCCTGAAGAGCAGAAAGTAGCCTTGGCTGCGCAGATTCCGCTGGGCCAATTGGGTCAGCCGTCAGACATTGCAAATGCCGTGGCTTTCTTGGCCTCGGAAGGGGCTGGGTACATTACCGGTCACGAGTTGCATGTCAATGGCGGCATGTACATGTAACCTGAAGAAATGAATGCCGTTTCCTCGCGACGGCAGGCCGATTGAAGGGGGATTCCCTGAAGCGGCTAGAATCGCGGGTTCATTCACAACCCCCTGAGGGAAACCATGAGCGATATCGAAGCACGTGTCAAAAAAATCATTGCTGAACAACTCGGCGTTGAAGAGTCTCAAGTAACCAACGAAAAGGCCTTCGTGGCTGACCTGGGCGCTGACTCCCTGGACACGGTCGAACTGGTAATGGCCCTGGAAGATGAATTCGGCATCGAAATCCCTGATGAGGATGCTGAAAAAATCACGACGGTGCAAAACGCCATCGACTACGCCAATACCCACCACAAGGCCTAATAGGTCTTTACGCACCGAGCGATAAGAATAAGGTTTGAACGCATGAGCCGTCGTCGCGTTGTCGTGACCGGCCTGGGATGTATTAGCCCCGTGGGTAACACGGTGGCTGATTCCTGGGCCAATCTTTTGGCCGGCCAGTCCGGTATTGACCGCATCACCAAGTTTGATGCCTCGAATTTTTCCTGCCAAATCGCAGGTGAAGTCAAGGGATTCAACGTGGAGGATTACATGAGCGCCAAAGATGCGCGCGCCATGGACACCTTCATTCACTATGGCATTGCGGCTGCGGAACAAGCGGTCAAAGACGCAGGCCTGCCTTCGGGCGAGGCCTTGTCTGATGATCTTGCTACCCGTATCGGTTGCGTGATCGGGTCTGGTATCGGGGGCTTGCCCCTGATCGAGAACACCCAGATCGAACTGTCCAATCGCGGCCCCCGCCGCATTACTCCATTTTTCGTACCAGCCTCCATCATCAATATGGTGGCTGGTCACGTTTCCATGCGCCATGGTTTCAAGGGCCCTAACCTTTCGGTTGTGACTGCTTGTACTACCGGCTTGCACTGCATTGGTGAAGCTGGGCGCATGATTGAATATGGTGACGCCGACATCGTCGTTGCTGGAGGCACTGAATCGACCGTTTCGCCTTTGGGTGTCGGCGGTTTTGCTGCCATGCGCGCATTGTCGACACGCAACGATGACCCTAAGGCTGCATCGCGCCCTTGGGATCGGGATCGTGACGGCTTTGTGCTGGGTGAAGGTGCAGGCGTGATGGTGCTTGAAGAGTACGAGCATGCCAAGGCACGCGGCGCCAAGATTTACGCAGAGTTGGCAGGCTACGGCATGAGTGCTGATGCCGGGCACATGACTGCACCCAATATGGATGGCCCACGCCGTGCCATGTTGAATGCCATGCGCAATGCTGGCGTGAACGCAGATCAGATTAATTATCTGAATGCACACGGCACATCCACACCTTTGGGTGACCAGAACGAAAGCAATGCCATCAAAGCTGCATTGGGTGACGCTGCTTATAAAACAGTAGTGAGCTCAACCAAATCCATGACTGGTCACTTGCTGGGCGGTGCTGGTGGAATTGAGAGTATTTTTACGGTCATGGCTATTCATGACCAGAAGATTCCTCCTACCATCAACTTGCTCAATCAAGACCCTTCTTGTGATTTGGATTACTGTGCCAATGTGGCACGTGATGCCAAGATCGACATTGCGCTGAAGAACAATTTTGGTTTTGGTGGAACTAATGGTTCGCTGATTTTCAAGCGAATCTAAATCATGAAGCGAGAAGGTTGTTTACTTCCTTCTCACGCTGCGCAACCCGCTCCTGTGTATGCAGTGAGCGGGTTTTGTTTTTTGGGGTGATGGATATGTCACAGCGACATAGCCCGGCAGTAATTTACCCATTGCGACATTCTGAGTTACTGCGGATTCTGTGGGCGGCGGTAGTTACATGCAGTGCCTTGGTTTTGCTTTTTTGGAGTTGGCAAGGAGCAGGCTTTGGTCATGAGCTGTGGCTGCGTGTGGGCGTATCAGCTTTGCTTTGGCTGCTATGTGCATGGCTCGGTTGGCAAGTTCAGCAACGCTTTCCGCAAGGTGCTTTGCATTGGACTGGAGACTGTTGGCAATGGGAGATCAACGGGCAAGTACGGCCTTTGTCGGGCGTGCCGGTGGTGATTTTGGGCCTGCAGCGGCTACTGGTTGTGGGTTTTGTGGAGAGGGTGTGCAGAATTTTGTGTAAACGGACAATCCACCGCCGGCGCAAGCCGGG
>CAUQST010000020.1:0-81139 GCA_963520865.1 uncultured Comamonas sp. | reverse complement strand
AAGGTTTCAGGCCAAATGGGATGCCTTGAAAATACTTGACACCGAACATTTTTTATGCCTCATTGCGGGTGCATACAGGGGGGTTCATGCGCCAACGCCGTAGCTGCCTGCTATGCTGGATTGCATGAAACTTTTGCTTAAATGGCTGCTGAATGCAGGTGCCTTGCTTTTGGTGGCTGCGGTATTCAGCGGCGTGCAGGTGGAAAGCTTTGGCTCTGCCTTGTGGGCGGTGGTGGTGATCAGCTTGCTCAACACCTTGGTGCGCCCTGTGCTGATCTTGCTGACCTTGCCCGTCACACTGATTACGGTGGGCCTGTTCCTCTTTGTGATCAACGGACTGATGCTGTGGTCGGCATCGGGCATGCTGGGCGGCTTGCACGTCACAGGCTTTTGGGCCGCTGTGTGGGGCGCTATCCTTTATTCGCTGCTGGGTCTGGCCATCGAATCACTTCTCGCGCGCCTGTTCCCGCAGCAGTGAATCTACAGCCCGCAGTCGGGTGTCAATGATTGATGCCTCGATGTAATCGGCCTGCGTATGGCTGCGGCGAGCCAGATCCTGGGCCGCCTTAAAGCGGTCAATGGCCGCTGGATAGTCGTAATGGGCGACATGGGCCTCTGCCTCTGCGCGGATGGCACGCAACCCCAGCCCCTGCGCCTGCCATGCCTGCGCCAGCAAGCGCCAGGCCCATGCGTCATTGGGGTGCTCAATCACCCAGGTTTGCAGCCGGTCAGACACTTTGCGCGGCTGGCCTGCGGCAATCAGCGCCTGGCTGCCCAAAATCAGAGCGGGCCGCTGAATATTTCCTTGTAAATCGCTGATGCCAAGCAGGCGCAATGCGGCTTGTGGCTGCTGGGCTGCCAGCTCCAGCTCGGCCCCCAGCCAGCGCACTTGCTGTTGCGCAGCCGCATCGCCTTTGGCCTGTACGTGCGCCTGAAGCTGGCTCCAGGATTGGCGTGCATCAGCCAGATTCTTCAACTCCATATAGCTGAGCGTGGCCGCATATAACTGGCTTGCCTGCTCCAGGGCGGGCAGTTGCGCAAACTCAGGCAACTGCGGTTGCGCAGCCCACTGGCGCAGCCTGTCGGGGCCCGGGCGGCTCAAGACGCGTGCACGGGCCGCCATCATGGCGTGTTCCATCGTAGGCTGGGGCGGCTGGGTCTGGTCGTGGGGCACCCGTGTCTGCATGTCGGCCATGCGCTCGGTGGTCAGCGGGTGGCTGCGCAGATAGGGCCAGCTGCCGTTGTCATTGAGGCGGCTGGCATGCTGCAGCTTTGCAAACATGCTGACAGCCCCTTGCGGGGCAAAGCCTGCCGGGGCCAGCAGGCTGTAGCCAATGCGGTCAGCCTCGCGTTCCATGCTGCGCGAAAAACTCAACTGGTTCTGGATGGCTGCTGCCTGGCCTCCCAGAATCAATGCATTAGCGGCATCGGGGCTTTTGCTGGCAGCCAGCGCACCCAAAATCATCCCGGCGATCAGCAATGGCGTGCTCTTTTTCTCTTCACCAATCATGCGTGCAATGTGGCGCTGGGTGACGTGGGTCAACTCGTGTGCCATGACGGTGGCCAGCTCATCGCTGCTGGATACCGCACCGATCAGGCCCAGATGCACGCCCAGATAACCACCGGGCAAGGCAAAGGCGTTGATGCTTTTATCGCGGCCCAGCAAAATTTGCCAGGCAAAACGCTCTTCCAGCTCTGGCGACATGTCTCCACGTGCCTTGGCCGCCTGTACCAGCGGCTGCCAGATGCTCATCACATAAGCGTGCAACTGCGGGTCGTCAATGTAGTCCGGGTCGCGGTACAGCGAGCGAATGATGCGGTCCCCCAGGCGGCGCTCTTCGCTGCTGGTGATCTCTGCGCCGTCGCCCATATTGGGCAGCGCCAACTGCGCGTGCGCGGGCGCGCTATGCCACAGCGGCGCACTCAAGGCCAGTATCAGCAAACTTTTGCGCAGTGCTGGCGCAGCCAAACCAGTGAAAGCAGTCATCATGGGCAACAAAAGGGCGCAGGGCCATCTGAGGCAAGAACAGGCTCTTATGATGCCTGCATTGCGACCATGTTCCCCGCTTTACATGTTTTTGACATGGATTGCCTGAGCAGATCGCCCCACCAATTGACTGGCAGAGACCCTTTATGAGCGAGCAAAACCACCCCAACCACGGCCTGACCCACTTTGATGCCAATGGCCAAGCGCACATGGTGGATGTAGGCGGTAAAGCCCCAACGCACCGCGTTGCCGTGGCTGAAGGCCGAATTGTGATGAAGCCCGAAACCTTGGCCATCATCCAAAGCGGCACTGCCAAGAAAGGTGATGTACTGGGCATTGCCCGCATCGCCGGCATCATGGCGGCCAAGCAAACCAGCAATCTGATCCCGCTGTGCCACCCCCTGGCACTGACCCGTGTGGCCGTGGATTTTGAGCTATTACCCGCAGAGAGCGCCGTGCGCTGCGAAGCCACCGTTGAGCTGCATGGCAAAACCGGCGTAGAGATGGAGGCGCTGACTGCCGTACAAATCGCCTTGCTCACGGTGTATGACATGTGCAAGGCGGTAGACAAGGGGATGGTGATGCAGGGCGTGCGGGTGCTGGAGAAGCGGGGGGGAAAGAGTGGCGCGTTCAATGCGAACACGCAGGTACATCTTGATGTTTAAATTTAATTAATTCAGTTATTTTTTTTGCTTCTTCTTCGCCATAATATGATTCTATGACACTGATTTGCTTTGAATATTCTGAGCACTGCATGCTTGCATAAAGCGCTTCAGCATATTTTGATTCATATGTTTTTGAGGGGCGGGTATGAGATATCTTTCTTAAATACTCGATATCTTCTGGTGAAATATTTTTATTGATTTTGATATTTGAAATAATTTCATCAGGTTCAAAATAATTCAAATATTGTTGTTTTTCATTTATTTCACTGTCATACGCTAGGCCAATAGATTTAAACCTGATAGATCTAATTAATTCTTCTGAATTGATGTAAAAAATACTGTAAGTGATAAGCGGGATTGAGATCAGGATTATCAGCGTAGTAGAAGTTAATTTTTTAATTGAAACCGTTGAGGGATTGGTGTATGTTATATTTCTTCCTGTTATAAAAAATAAAGGAATTCCGAAATACATGTAGGCATGAGGATATTCTAATAAGGCATGTATTATTAGTGGGATAAGGATTATTTTTGTTTTGTCATTTTTTTCGTCGTCTATTTTTAGTATGATTTTTGAGGAATAAATTAAAATTAATATGGTGATTGGAATGCCAAACCAAATCAAGAAATCAATAATTATATTGTGTGAGTAGTGAAATGGCGCAGATCTTAAGCTTTCATTTTTTCTTATTTGATTATCCAGTGCGCTGAATACACTGTTGAATCCATGCCCTGTAATGGGCTTTTCTTTGACGGAATCAATAAGAATTGACCAAGTAAGCAGTCTGCCGCTGCTGCTGGCACTGGTAACTCTGACATGGCTTTCTACTTGATTCTGATAAAAAGCGTCATAAATTTTTGGAGTAAACAGAAAGCTTAGACAAACGAATATTAGGCTTGAGAATAAAATTATTTTTCCGAAATATCTTCGCAATGATGCATAAAAAATATAAACAAAAAATGCAAGTAATCCTGTCCTTGATTCTGTTGCAGCAAGAGCAAAGCAGAGGGTTGTAAAGATAATTGATTTAATTATCTTGGAAGAAAAATTCTTTTGCAGGCAACAAATTAAACCCATGCATATAAAGATTGCGGCATGATTGGCTTGAATAAGTGACCCGCCAGGGCGGCGAGTATCTTCAACGCTGGGTAATAATTCGAAGTTATCCGCAACATCAAAAAATTGTGCAATAACTGATATGGATAGGAAAAACCCAATTGAAATTATGAAATTGAATAGATTATTTTCTTTGATTTCTTTTGTGTTAAAGCCTGCAATCAATGCCATGCTATATATGGCAAAGTAGACTAAGAGGTTTTTATAGTCGTTGGAGTTGTTGTTTTGGGTTAATTGAATAACAATAAAAGCTAATATTGTTGCTGCGAATAGTAAAAATTTTTTAGGTATCTCAATATTCTTGTAAAAAGATTTGCAAAGTAAAAGAGAGCCGATACCAAGAGCGCATAAAAATTCGGAATGAAATGAATTCCAAGGCGGTATATGGAACGGATTCAACACGCCGATAAAAAAAAATGCGGCAGATAATAAGTAAAAAAAATACATAAAAAAAGCGCCCCGAAGGGCGCTGTGATTTTTTAAATTAAACGCCGCGGCAAGAGCCAGGTAAAAATTTAGATGGAACTGTGGTGACCGAGTCTGAATCACCAACAGCCTCCGTGTTTCCGCAGATCCAGCGCGTAATCGAGTTGGTTGCTGTATCAACAACGGGAACTAAAGACACAGTCTTATCATCGATAGTGGTATCGCCAAAACCTTGTGCGGTTACTTCAACGCCACCTGCATCATCAGTTTCGACCAATTTGACATATTTCGTAGCGCCTGAGCCAGAAACTTCACAGCCCCAAGCGTTTGCTTGAGGCAGGCTGGCGGCGCTATTGGTTTGATAAACTTCAGACACTGTTGTGCGGCAAGAAGATGCCGCCAGAATCACTTCTGACATCTTTGCGCGCTTGGTGTAGTCCGAATAAGCAGGCAGTGCCACAGCAGCCAAAATACCGATGATCGCCACCACAATCATCAATTCGATCAGGGTGAAACCCTTTTGCATCGTGCGCTTCATGAAAAAGCTCCTTGGAGTAGAAATAGAAAATACAGTGTAGAGAAAGCAATCGGCGTGCCAGCGCTGTCCTACAGGGCGAAGCGTGAAACTTTGCAAAGTTTGCTTGCAAATAGACGGAAAGTGTCACGTTTTGATGGGGTTTGCTTGTTGTGAGTGACGTTTTTGTCAGATGTCGGCGCTGACGCTGCTCTGTAAAACATAGCAACTAATGGCTTCTTGCGCTGAATATCGCGCAGACAGCTTCGGTTTTTAAGGTCAGCACGGCTTGGCGATGCTGTGACGCTTCTTCAAAAGGCGTGAGGCGACTATCTGGGCGCTGCGCCTGCAAATAAAAAGCGCCCGAAGGCGCTGTGGTTGCTTGGTGCCAGTAAAGGCTTAGGCCAATGGTTTGACCTGGCGGGCTTGCATCCACTTGCCCACGGCAACCACCAAAACGGCACCTGCAGCAGCGGCTACGTAGTGCAGCCAGGGGTGAGCCAGTGCAACCCCGTGCAGCAGGTTGTCGTTGACGATGGTTTCACCACCCACCCAGCCGATCAGGGCTGCACCCAGCGTGATGATGACGGGGAAGCGGTCCATCAGCTTGATCATCAGGGTGGAGCCAAAGATGACCAGCGGGATGGAGATGGCCAGGCCCAGGATCAGCAGCACCATGTTGCCCTGGGCGGTGGCTGCAACAGCAATCACGTTGTCCAGGCTCATCACCAAGTCGGCGATCAAGATGGTACGAATGGCGGCTGCCATCGAGCCTTTTCCCTTGGCTTCGCCTTCTTCTTCCTCTCCGCCAGTCAGCAGCTGGTAGCCGATCCACAGCAGCAGGCAGCCGCCGATGACTTGCAGGAACGACAGCTCCAGCAGCTTGGCCGCGACAACGGTCAAGACAATGCGCAGGAACACGGCAGCACCAGAGCCAAACATGATGGCTTTCTTTTGCTGCTGCGCAGGCAGTGAACGGGCGGCAAGGGCGATGACGACAGCGTTGTCGCCAGAAAGAATGATGTTGATCCAGACGATCTTCATCAGGCCGATCCAAAAATCGGCCGTGCTCAGAAATTCCATTTTTACTCCACTGTTATGAATTGAAAACGCCGTTCTGCATGGGCAGACCGGCGTTTACTTTTTTTGGAGTGGGCAGTTTACGCCCGGGCTTGCCCAGTGGCGTGCGTAGTTTTGCGTAAACGGTGGTGCCGGCAGGGGCATGTTCATGCAAAAAAAGGCCACCCCGACAGAGATCGGGGCGGCCTTTTTGGTCAGCAGGATGCTGTGGCTTACTTCTTGAGCAGGCCTTGCAGCAGGCGACCCATTTCGGAAGGGTTGCGCGTGATGGTGAAACCACACTCTTCCATGATGGCCAGCTTGGCATCGGCTGTGTCAGCACCGCCAGAGATCAGCGCGCCAGCGTGGCCCATGCGCTTGCCGGGAGGCGCTGTCACGCCCGCGATAAAGCCAACGATAGGCTTGGTCATATTGGCCTTGCACCACAGGGCGGCTTCGGCTTCGTCCGGGCCACCGATTTCGCCAATCATGATGACGGCGTCGGTGTCTGGATCGTCGTTGAAGGCGCGCATCACGTCGATGTGCTTGAGACCGTTGATGGGGTCGCCACCAATACCAACCGCCGACGACTGGCCAATGCCCAGCTCAGTCAGTTGAGCCACGGCTTCGTAAGTCAGCGTGCCGGAGCGCGAGACCACGCCGATGCGGCCCTTCTTGTGGATGTGGCCGGGCATGATGCCGATCTTGATTTCGTCAGGCGTAATCAGACCGGGGCAGTTAGGGCCCAGCAGCAAGGTTTCTTTGCCGCCTGCGGCTA
Organism: uncultured Comamonas sp.; assembly: GCA_963520865.1. GTDB lineage: Bacteria > Pseudomonadota > Gammaproteobacteria > Burkholderiales > Burkholderiaceae_C > Comamonas. Next base: position 74,596 of record CAUQST010000020.1, on the reverse strand, counting down.
CCTTGGCGCGCATTTTGTTGCGCACTTCCAGCATGTCACGCACTGGGATGCCTTCGGTGATACAGATGGCCAGATCCAGATCGGCTTCTACGGCTTCCCAGATGGCAGCTGCAGCGCCTGCTGGTGGCACGTAGATCACGGAAACAGTGGCACCGGTTTCTTTGGCAGCGTCTTTGACGGAGCCGAAGATTGGAATGTCAAAAATGCGCTCGCCAGCCTTCTTGGGGTTCACACCCGCGACGAAGGCGTTCTTGCCGTTTGCGTACTCTTGGCACTTTTCGGTGTGGAACTGACCGGTCTTGCCGGTAATGCCCTGGGTGATGACTTTGGTGTCTTTGTTGATAAAGATCGACATGTTTTTATCTCCGAGGGCTTTTTACTTAACGGCAGCGACGATTTTTTCAGCCGCTTCGGCCATGGTGTCGGCAGCGATGATTGGCAGACCGGATTCGGCCAGAATCTTCTTGCCCAGATCTTCGTTGGTGCCTTTCATGCGCACCACCAGTGGCACGGACAGGTTCACGGCCTTGCAAGCGGTCACCACGCCATTGGCAATGGTGTCGCACTTCATGATGCCGCCGAAGATGTTGACCATGATGCCGGTGACCTTGGGGTTCTTGAGCATGATCTTGAAGGCTTCAGTGACCTTCTCAGCGGTTGCACCGCCGCCCACGTCCAAGAAGTTGGCAGGCTCGCCGCCGTACAGCTTGATGGTGTCCATGGTGGCCATGGCCAGACCAGCGCCATTCACCAGGCAGCCGATATTGCCGTCCAGCGAGATGTAGGCCAGATCGAACTTGGAGGCTTCCACTTCGGCAGCGTCTTCTTCGTCCAGATCGCGGTAAGCCACGATTTCTGGGTGGCGGAATAGCGCGTTGGGGTCAAAGTTGAACTTGGCGTCCAGCGCCATCAGGTTGCCCTTGGAGTCGCAGTTCAGTGGGTTGATTTCCACCAGCGACGCGTCGGTGTCCATGTAGCACTTGTAGATCTTGGCGAAGATGTCTACGGCTTGGTCAATCGATGCACCTGTCAAGCCGATGGCAGCAGCCACCTTCTTGCTTTGCTCAACGGTGATGCCGGCAATGGGGTCGATCATCTCGGTGATGATCTTTTCAGGTGTGGAGTGGGCCACTTCCTCGATGTCCATGCCGCCTTCGCTGGAAGCGATCAGCGCAACCTTTTGTGTGGCACGGTCAGTGACCAGTGACACATACAGTTCGTTCTTGATGTCGGCGCCGTCTTCAATGTACAGGCGACGCACTTGCTGGCCTTCGGGGCCAGTCTGGTGCGTGATCAGTTGCATGCCGAGAATTTGCTCGGACAGAGTTTTCACATCCTCGATGGACTTGGCCACCTTCACGCCGCCGCCTTTGCCGCGGCCGCCAGCATGGATCTGCGCCTTCACCACCCAAACTGGGCCGCCAAGCTTTTGTGCTGCCTCTACAGCTTCTTGGACGGTGAATGCCGGAATGCCACGGGGTGCTGGCACACCGAATTGGCGCAAGATTTCCTTGCCTTGGTATTCATGAATCTTCATGAGTCTTGTCTCTCTGAAACGGAGGGGAAAATGCCCGTTTTCCTGCTGCCTAAACATGCGGAGCCGGGCTCGTATGACATGGCAATCAAAGAATGTACCATGGTGCACTGCAACCAAAAAGTGCCATGTCAAGTGGGTTCTACGTATGTCAATACGTAGTGAAGTGCGCAAAGCCGCGTCAAATCAGTGTTTGCACGGCCTAGCAAAAACCCTAGTGGCGCTATGGGCGGCGTGCGGTGACTCCCTGTCAAGGGACAATCCGCGTTTTTATTGAGATGGTGCCGCAGCGTGTGGCACAGATGCGCCAAGGAGCGCGGGAGCGTTGAGATGTCCAAAGTCTTTATTGATGGCGAAGCCGGCACCACGGGTCTGCAGATTCGTGACCGCTTGCAGGGGATGGCTGGCGTGGAGCTGGTCTCCATTGCGCCTGAGTTGCGCAAAGACCCGGCTGCCAAGCGTGCGCTGATCGCGGGCGTGGATCTGGTGATCTTGTGTCTGCACGACGATGCTGCACGCGAGACCACGGCCATGGTGGATGCGATCACCGCCGAGACGGGCCGCGCCATCAAGATCATTGATGCATCGACCGCGCACCGCGTGGCACCTGGCTGGGTGTACGGCTTTCCAGAGTTGTGCGCTGGCCAGCTGGCGGCGGTAAAGACTGCTGCCCGCGTGTCCAACCCCGGCTGCTATGCCACGGGAGCCATTGCACTGCTGCGCCCGCTGGTGGATGCGGGGCTGATTCCTGCCGACTATCCGGTGGCCCTGCCATCTGTGTCGGGCTACTCTGGCGGTGGCCGCCCCATGATGGAGGCGTACGAAGCGGGCAATGCTGCGCCGTACGAGGCTTATGCGTTGGGTTTAAGCCACAAACATATTCCAGAAATTTTGCACTACACCGGCATGACGCGCCGTCCGGTGTTCATTCCTGCGGTGGGTAACTTTGCCCAGGGCATGCTGGTGCAACTGCCCCTGCACCTGGACTTGCTGCCGGGTGCGCCCAAGGCGGCTGATTTGCACGACGCGCTGGCCAGCCACTACGGCCAAACGAACACGCCAGCCCAGTGGGTGAAAGTGCTGCCCCCAACGGACGACAACAAGCTGGCTGCTGACACGCTGACTAACACCAACCAGCTGGAGCTGCGCGTGTTTGCCAACGAGCAATACCGCCAGGCCGTGCTGATTGCGCGTCTGGACAATCTGGGCAAGGGCGCCAGCGGTGCTGCGGTGCAAAATCTGCAACTGATGCTGGGCCTTTAAGCGCTGCGCGGTCAGCGGTCACAGCAAAGAAGCGGTCTTGTGCCGCTTTTTTTATGCAGGGCGTTAGTTTTTATATTCATAGCGCATTGCGCCTGTATTCATTAGTTTTCAGATGTATATGTATCTGAAACTATTGAGGATCAAGCGCTGGCAGCTACCTTTTATGATTCATGCTTGATGTCTGACTTAACCGCCAAGGCTGCCCAAGTGCGCCGTGCAACCTTGATTGGCCTGATTGCCGTGGTGTGCTGGAGCTGCACGGTCGGCCTGATGCGTTCTGTGGCCGAAGCGCTGGGCGCACTGGGCGGCGCGGCCATGCTTTACAGCGTGAGCGCAGCTTTTGTCCTGATGGTTAAAGGCCTGCCCTCGCGCACGCAGCTGCGCGGGGTCTCGCGGGTGTATCTGGTCGTTTGCGGGCTGCTCTTTGCGTTCTACGAAATCTGTCTGTCCGTAGCGATTGGGCTGGCCCATGACCGCCCGCAATCGCTGGAGCTGGGCATGATCAATTACCTCTGGCCGAGCCTGACCATTGTGTTGGCGGTGGTGTGCCGCCAGCAGCGCGCCCGCTGGTGGTTGTGGCCCGGGGCGGCCCTGTATCTGTGGGGTCTGGTCAGGGTGATGGGCGAGGGCGCACAAACCAGTGCAGCCCCGTGGTGGCGCAATCTGGGGGCGCACATGGCGGCCAATCCGCTGGCTTACGCACTGGCTTTTGGCGCAGCGCTGATGTGGCCTGCGTACTCTGTGCTGGCGCGCATGTTTGGCGGGGGCTTTAATGGCGTGGGCCTGTTCCTGATCCTCACCGCAGCATTGCTGTGGTTGCAGTGGCTGGCAATCGATACGCCTCCCATGCAATGGAGCTGGGGCGTGGTGGCACAGGTGCTGACGGTGGGCGCGGCCACGGCGCTGGGCTATAGCTGCTGGGAGCATGGCATTCAGCGCGGCAATCTGGCGGTGATGGCAGCCGGCTCTTACTTCACGCCTGTGCTGTCGGCGCTGTGGGCCAGTGTGTGGCTGTCGGTGCAGCCGGGCCTGCCGTTCTGGCAAGGCGTGGTGCTGATTACCGGTGGCTCGCTGGTATGCTGGTGGGCGACGCGGGACTAGAGCAGTTTTTACCTTTTGTGAAGGCGGCAACTGTTGCCTTCATGCGGTTGCTAAGCAGGGGTCGTTGCCGGCACCTGTTGCGCCCGCTTAATCGACGTCAGTGTCGGGGGCTTGTCCGCGCAGCACCTTGTTGACCACATCGCCACCAAAGCCCCGGCTGGCCAGAAAACGCATCTGCTTCATGCGCTCTTGTGGCGTGGCGGCGGGCTCGCCAAATTTGCGCAGCCAGACATCCCAGGCGCGTGCGTGCTCGGTGTCTTTAAGTTGCTCGGCGGCGGCCCGCACCGTGTCGTCATCCAGCCCTTTGCTGCGCAGCTCGTGCAGCACGCGGGAGGCCCCCAGCTTGCCGCTGCGCCGGTACAGCACCGATTGCGCCACACGCTCGGGGTTGATGAAGTTCTTGGCCTCCAGCGCATCGAGCACGGCAGCCAGGTCTTCGCCCTCTTGTACGTGGGGGGCCAGCTTGCGCTCCAGCTCAAGGCGCGAGTGCTCACGCTGTGAAAGGTATTTGAGCGCGCGGCCGGTCAGAGATATTTTGTGGAAACCCATAACATTCAAAAAAAATAGCTGTCAGCGCTTTAAAAGTCAGCGCTGGCAGCCTTTTTAATGCTGAAAACTGATTACGCAATCACGCCGTCTTCGTCGGCAGCCAGCTTGTCGGCCTTTTTGCCTTTGGCGGGTTTGCTGGCTGCTGCATCTGCACCGGGCACGGCCACCAGGCTGATGCCCAGGCTTTCGCGCACCTTGTTTTCAATCTCGATGGCCAGCGCGGGGTTCTCTTTGAGGAACTCACGGGCGTTGTCGCGGCCTTGGCCGATTTTTTCGCCGTTGTAGGCATACCAGGCGCCGGATTTTTCAATCAGCTTGGCTTCAACACCCATGTCCAGCACTTCGCCTTCGCGGCTGATGCCTTCGCCAAACATGATGTCAAATTCCGCCGTCTTGAAAGGGGGCGATACCTTGTTCTTGACGACCTTGACCTTGGTTTCGTTACCAATGGCGTTGTCGCCCTTTTTGATGGTGCCGGTGCGGCGAATGTCCAGGCGCACCGAGGCGTAGAACTTCAGCGCATTGCCGCCGGTGGTGGTTTCGGGCGAGCCGAACATCACGCCAATCTTCATGCGGATCTGGTTGATGAAGATGACGGTGCAATTGGTCTTCTTGATGGTGGCAGTCAGCTTGCGCAGTGCCTGGCTCATCAAGCGTGCCTGCAGGCCGGGCAGCGAGTCGCCCATGTCGCCTTCAATTTCGGCCTTGGGAACCAGTGCGGCCACCGAGTCGATGACGATCAGATCCACTGCGCCAGAGCGCACCAGGCTGTCGCAAATTTCCAGCGCTTGCTCGCCAGTGTCAGGCTGGCTGATCAGCAGCTCGTTCAGATTGACGCCCAGCTTTTGGGCATAGGCGGTGTCCAGTGCATGCTCGGCATCGATAAAAGCGCAGGTGCCGGCCAGCTTTTGCATCTCGGCAATCACCTGCAGCGTGAGCGTGGTCTTGCCCGACGATTCCGGGCCGTAGATTTCAATCACGCGGCCACGTGGCAGGCCGCCAACGCCCAGCGCAATGTCCAGGCCCAGCGAGCCGGTAGACACCACTTGAATGTCTTCAATCGCTTCGCCTTCACCCAGCTTCATGATGGTGCCTTTGCCAAATTGCTTTTCAATTTGGGCCAGGGCTGCAGCCAGTGCCTTGGACTTTTCGCTGTTGGCATCGGGGGTGTTGCGGGTGATGGCGTTCATGGCGTTTCCTTGAAGAAAAGGGGGGTGGACTTGATAAGTGCACCCCCTGTGGTTGTTCACAGGCTGGATGCTTGAACAGTAGTGTATGGGCTTTGTAAAAAATATATAGTCAAGTTATATGACTATCCGTAAAACTTACTATGACAATAAAATCATCGCCTGTGCATCCCGATGAGGCGTGGCGGCAGACGCACTTAGGCCGGTTGCTGGGCCATGCCATGCGCAAGTTTGACGAGCGGGTGCGCAGCCTGATGGCACAGGATGATGAGACTCCGCTGGCACTGTCGAACCTGGCTGCGCGCGACAAGGTGGGGGCGGCGCACATTCACATCACGCGCCACCTTTCGTTGCAGGGCGACCGCATCACCGATCTGGCCGAGCGGGCCAGCATGAGCAAGCAGGCCATGATGGATCTGGTGGACCAGTGCGAGGCCTGGGGGCTGGTCACGCGCGTGGCCGATTTGCATGACCGGCGCGCCAAGCGTGTGCAGTACACCGAAGCCGGTTGTGAATGGCACTGGGCTTTTCAGCGCGCCGTGCAGCAGGCGCAGACAGAGTTTGTGGAGGCCGTGGGCGAAGAGGTTGCCACGGTGGTGCGCCTGGGGCTGGAAGCCTACGGCAGCGATGCAGGCGATGTGGCTTGATCGGCAGGTCGCCTGCCTGGCACACGCGTGCTGCAGCGCAGCACCCGCGTAAACACCTGTAGGGCGCGCAGGGGTGGACTTCTAGAATGCTCAGATGAACGGCGCCGCCTATGGCGTCGTGCGTGAAGTGACAACACACGCTGCAGCCTGCGGCACCAGATCGCGGCGCAGCAAGGAGACTGACCCATGCGCATCCTCATTGCAGAAGACGATCAAGTGCTGGCCGATGGCCTGTTGCGCAGCCTGCGCAGCGCGGGGGCTGTGGTCGACCATGTGGCCAGTGGCATTGAGGCCGATACCGCCTTGGTCACCAACAACCAGTTTGACTTGCTGATTCTGGATCTGGGCCTGCCCCGCATGCACGGGCTGGAAGTGCTCAAGCGCATGCGTGGCCGTGGCGACGGTCTGCCGGTGCTGATTTTGACCGCCGCCGACAGCGTGGACGAACGCGTGCAGGGGCTGGATTTTGGTGCTGACGACTACATGGCCAAGCCCTTCAGTCTGCAAGAACTGGAGGCCCGCGTGCGCGCCCTGACGCGCCGGGGCATGGGGGGTACTAGCAACTCCATCAAGCACGGCCCCTTGGTGTACGACCAGGCTGGGCGTGTTGCCACGATTGACGGCAAGATGGTGGAGTTGTCTGCGCGTGAGCTGGGCTTGCTGGAAGTGCTGCTGCAGCGTGCGGGCCGTCTGGTCAGCAAAGACCAGCTGGTGGAGCGCCTGTGCGAGTGGGGCGAAGAGGTGAGCAACAACGCCATTGAGGTCTACATCCACCGCCTGCGCAAAAAGATTGAGCGCGGCCCCATCCGCATTGCCACGGTGCGTGGTCTGGGGTATTGCCTTGAAAAAATCCAAGGCTAAATAAAGCATCGCTGGCAGCGCTTGCTGCATACGCGCTAGCGGCCAAAATATACCAATGACAGGCCAGCCCCGTGAAGATATTCCAGCGTGAGCAGCGATCCTTGTTCGGAGAAATTCTGGACTGGATGCTCACGCCCTTGCTGCTGCTGTGGCCTGTGAGTCTGGCGCTGACGTGGCTGGTGGCGCAATCGCTGGCCAACAAACCTTTTGACCGTGCGCTGGAGTACAACGTGCACGCGCTGGCGCAACTGATCATGGTGGAGCCTGATGGGCGCGCCCAGTTCAACCTGCCCCTGCCCGCCACCGAAATTTTGCGTGCCGATGAGTCCGACATGGTGTTTTACCAGGTGCTGGACAACAAGGGGGAGCACCTCTCCGGGGACCGTGACTTTCCTTCGGCCCATTCGCGTTACGACGTGCCGCCCGGTGAGGTGGTACTGCGTGACGATGAGCTGCGCGGTGTGGATATCCGTGTGGCAGCCATGTGGGTTCGGCTGCCGTTGGTGGGCAACGACGAGCTGGCGCTGGTGCAAGTGGCCGAAACGCGTGAAAAGCGCAGCGTGCTGGCGGCAGAAATTATCAAGGGGGTCATGCTGCCTCAGTTCGTCATTTTGCCGCTGGCGGTGTTGCTGGTGTGGCTGGCGCTGGCGCGTGGCATTAAGCCGCTGCACCGGCTGGAGGAGCGCATTCGCGCCCGTAAACCCGAAGATTTGTCACCACTGAACCACCGCGCGGTACCCATGGAAGTAGCACCGCTGGTAGATGCAGTGAATGATTTGCTGCGCCGCTTGAATGAATCGCTGGCCACGCAAAAGCGCTTTCTGGCCGATGCAGCGCACCAGCTCAAAACACCATTGGCGGGCCTGCGCATGCAGGCCGATCTGGCGCAGCGCGAGGGCATGAGCACGCAGGAGCTCAAACGCTCGCTGGAGCAGATTGCGCGCTCCAGCGTACGTGCCACACACACGGTCAATCAGCTGCTGTCGCTGGCCCGTGCCGAAGGCGGGGGTACGGGCTTGCAACGCGCACCGTGTGACTTGGTGGCGCTGGTGATTGAGGTGATGCAAGACCTGCTGCCCCAAGCCATGGAGCGCCATGTGGACATGGGCTACGAGGGGGCTGAACCGGGAGACCCCGGTGTGTGTTTGCAAGGCAATGCCACCTTGCTCAAAGAGCTGGTGCGCAATCTGCTGAGCAATGCGATTAACTACAGCCCCTCCAGCGCTGAACACCCGGCGGTGGTTACGGCGCGCGTGCTGCCGGATACGCTGGCACGTGTGGTTTTGCTGCAGGTGGAAGACACCGGCCCCGGTGTGCCGCTGGAAGAGCGCGATCTGGTGTTTCAGCCGTTTTACCGGGCTCTGGGTTCAGAGGCCGACGGCTCGGGCCTGGGCCTGCCCATCGTGCAGGAGATTGCACGTCAGCATGGCGCGGAGGTGGTGCTCGGTGATGCCCAGCCACAGCGCAAACCGCCGGGCGCATTGTTCTCCGTGCGCTTTAACGCCATCCGCGCTGCTGCATCTATAGAAGTGCCTGACGCAGACTGAATCAGTGATTCAAGGTGCTTGTGCCTAAGAAGCGTTGCTGATTGAGCGCTGCTTGCTCCGCGTTTTTTGTTGTGCCGCCAAACTGCTGGCGGTTGGCTCTTTGGGGGGCTGTGCGTGCTGCAGCAACCAATTGCGAAAAGCCACCAGCGGTGCAATGTTGGCACGTGACTCGGGGTAGCACAGCCAGTAGCCCAGGTTGCTGACCAGACCGTGCTGGGGCAGGGGTTCGCTCACCATGCCGTTGGCAATCTTGTCCTGCACCAGACAGCGCGGCACCAGCGCTACACCCATGCCGGCCATGACGGCCTGAATAATGGTCTGAAACTGGTCAAACTGCAGGCCGGCCAGTGGGTCCATATTGCCCACATCCCAGGCTTGCGCCCAGGTCATCCACGCATGCGGAATGGTCAGGTGGCGCAGGCGCGTGTAGCGCGCCACATCGTGAGGGGTGTGAATGGGCGGGCCGCCAAAGCTGGCGGGTGGTGCAATCAAGGCTACGTCCTGGCCGTCCAGATAGTGCGCACGTGCGCCGGGCCAGTGGCCGTCCCCAAACAAGATGGAGCAGTCCAGATTGGGGCTTTCAAAGTCATAGCTTTGCACATAAGGCACAAAGTGCAGCGTCACTTGCGGGTGCTGCTGCTGAAACTGGGGCAGCAGCGGAATCAGCCAGCAGGCGCCAAAGGTGGGCAGGCTGGACAGGTGCAGCGCCCCGCCACCATCGGTGCTGGTGATCAATTCCAGCGTGGCTGATTCCAGTTGCGACAGCAAGGCACGCACGGCTTTTTCGTAGCGTTCCCCTGCGGGGGTCAGGGTCAGGCGTTTGCGGCTGCGCTCAAACAAATCCACGCCAACCCACTTTTCCAGCTCCTGAATCTGCTTGCTCACCGCGCTTTGCGTCAGGTGCAGCGCCTCAGCCGCACGCGAGACGCCACCAAAGCGTGCGACGGTGGAAAAAGCGCGCAGCAAGTGCACGGGAGGCGTCAGGCGACGCAGGGGCAGTAGGCTGGTAGACACGGTTTTATTCCTCTTGGGAATAATAACAATAGGACTATTTGTTTGGTTGTAAGCAGGATTTACCCTAACCTCATGCACTGGTCTTATAGATAACCCGCTTTTTCGTCATGGAGCCCGCACGATGCAACGCCGCCACTTTCTCTCCACTGTAGCCGCAGCTGCTGCAGTGTCTGTTTCCGGAATGGCCATGGCCCAAGATACGCGCCCCCTGCGCATCATCGTGCCCTTCCCTGCTGGTGGCTCCACCGACATGGTGCCCCGCAATTTGCAGGACGTACTGGGCAAGCTGCTGGGCCAGCCCGTGATCATTGAAAACAAGGCCGGTGCGGGTGGCTCCATTGGTATGGCTGAAGTGGCGCGCTCCACCGACGGCCTGACTTTTGGCATTGCCACACTGTCCACCCACGGTGTGAACCCTGCGGTCTACACCAAGCTGCCTTACAACGCGATTGAAGATTTTGTGGGCGTTACAGAAATCGTGAAGGCGCCTGGCGTCATCGTGATCAACCCCAAACTGATTCCTGCCAAGAATTTTGCAGAGCTGGTGGCTTACCTGAAGGCCAACCCTGGCAAGGTCAGCTACGCCACACCCGGCAACGGCACCATTGGCCATATGTGGGGCGCACAGTTCATCAAGGCTACGGGCGTGGACATGCTGCACATTCCTTACCGTGGCGCAGGCCCAGCTATCAATGACGTGATGGGCGGCCAGGTGCCGGTGTACTTTGACCAGGTGGCCTCTTCCCTGCCACACATTCAAGGCGGCAAGCTGCGCGCTATTGCAGTGTCTTGGCACGAACGTCTGGCCGTGCTGCCCGATGTGCCCACCTACAAGGAAGCGGGCCACCCTGAGTTGAACGATCCTTCGTGGTTCGGTCTGGTTGCGCCTAAGAGCACGCCTGCAGAACAAGTGGCACGCGTGCAAAAAGCGGTGGCAGATGCACTGAAAGACCCTGCCGTGAAAAAGCGCATGGATGCCCAGGGCATGTATATCTCTGGCACAAGCAGTGCTGATTTCACCAAGCAAATCGCCAGCGAAGTGGCCAAGATGAAGAGCGTGGCGGCCTCGGCCAATATCAGCGTGAATTAATTCACCGCGCTCCAGAAAGATGGAACCCGCAGTGCCCATGGCCTGCGGGTTTTTTGTTGCCCATCTTGCCTGCGTGGCTTGGCATGTTGCTTGCGTGCAAGTAGCGTCAATAGCGCATGTGCGCTGGTTGCATTGCTTGAAAGGTTGGTTTTATGCAGCGTCGCTCCTTCTTTGTCTCGATGTCCGTAGTCGCTTTGGCGGCCAGTTTCCCCGTGCTGGCCGCCGCACAAGACACGGCACCACTGCGCATCGTTGTGCCATTCCCTCCAGGGGGGGCTACCGACATGGTGCCGCGCAATATGCAAGATGCTTTGAGCAAGCTGCTGGGCCAGCCCGTGATCATTGAAAACAAGGCCGGTGCTGGTGGCTCCATTGGCATGGCCGAAGTGGCGCGCGCTGTGGATGGCAATACCTTTGGTGTTGCCACACTGTCCACCCATGGCGTCAACCCAGCGGTGTACAAAAAACTGCCGTATGACGCCGTCAAAGACTTTGTGGGCGTGAGCGAGGTGGTGAAGGCCCCGGGCGTTATCGTGATCAACCCCAGCGTGATTCCTGTCAAAAATTTTGCAGAGCTGGTGGCCTACCTGAAGGCCAATCCTGGCAAGGTCAGCTACGCCACGCCCGGCAACGGCACCATTGGCCATATGTGGGGGGCGCAGTTCATCAAGTCTACCGGTGTCCAGATGGTGCACATTCCCTATCGTGGTGCAGGCCCGGCAGTCAACGATGTACTGGGCGGGCAAGTACCGGTGTACTTTGACCAGGTGGCCTCTTCGCTGCCCCATGTGCAGTCGGGCAAGCTGCGTGCCATTGCGGTGTCCTGGGGTGAGCGTCTGGCTGTGCTGCCTGAAGTGCCCACCTACAAAGAGGTTGGTCACCCTGAGTTGAACGATCCTTCGTGGTTCGGTCTGGTGGCCCCCAAGAGCACCTCTCCCGAACAAATTGCACGCGTTCAGAAAGCCGTGACACAGGCACTGCAGGACCCCGCCGTTAAAAAACGCATGGATGCGCAGGGCCTGTATGTCTCGGGTACGTCCAGCGCGGAGTTCACCAAGCAAATCGTCAGCGAAGTGGGCAAGATGAAAACGGTGGCTGCAGCCGCCAACATCAGCATCGAGTAAACACTCGGTGCTTTTAAAAAAGGCCTGCCGCATCGCATGCGGCAGGCCTTTTTCAACATCTAGCTGCTGCCTGTGAGCCTGTGGCTTGGCGGCTGCACTGCCACCGTCAATGTGCAGCTGGTGGGCAGTGCTTAGCTGGCGCAGGCTCGCAATGCTTTGCCACCCATTGAGGGCTGCAGGCGTTGCAGGATCGAGCGTTGTGCAGCGGTAGCGTGGCTCAAGCGCAGCGCATACAGGGTTTGGGGTGCGCGCTCTTGCACAACGCGTGCACCACGTACGCCCTGGTTGAGCATCTGGCCCAGCTCGCGGGTGGCGGCATCTTCCGAAGAGAAGCGGCCAAGGGACAAGCCGGGTTCCAGACTGCCGCCTGCACGGTCGTAGCCAATCTTGCGCGTACGCAATTCTGCGCGGCGTTTTTCAAGAGCCGTTTCGTTGGGGAATTTGCCCAGGTAAACCATCCAGCGCCCGGAAATGGCCGAGCTTTGCATCTCCCAGCTGGTGGAAGGCAAGTCACTTTGCTGCAAGACTTGCTGCAGTTTTTTGGACTGCGCCTCATCCATGTTCTCGGACTGCAGGCAGACCGTGGTTTCAGGCAGTATCTCTTCGTCAGGCTCGGTGGCGCTGGTTGAGGATGCTGCGGGTGGCGGTGTGGCGGCTGCGGGCGGTGTGGGGACCACGCTCAGCACATCAGGGCGCACCTGCTGCTTGAGCCGGTAGGGCTCGGTCTGGGCTTCAGGTGTCCAGCCCAGTGTGGCCATCCAGCCCTGAGACCATGCCAGATAGCCCGCATTCGCCACCAACAACACCAGCAATGCAAAACGCAGCATGAAAACAGTTCCTGTGGATCAAAGGGGCGCAGCCGGCAAAGCCATATGGATAGGGCGCACGCTGACGTCGCCGCTCAGCACGCTGCGCACACCGGCTGGTGTGCGCAGTTGCAGTGTGCCATCGGGCAAGACGCCAAGGGCTTCACCGCTGCTGCCATCGCTCAAGTGCACACGTTGGCCGCGCAAGACGTCGCGCGCGGCAAACCGCGCCAGAAAAGGTGCAAAGCCGTGATTGGCAAACTGCAAAACATCATCTACCAGGCGCGGCAGCAGATGCTGCAAAGCCCGTGGAGCTGACCATTGCGCATCCACATCCTGCAAACACGCCGAAGGGGTCGAAAGTGCATCGGCAGCGCCTTGGGGAGGCCGCACATTGATGCCTGTGCCAATGATGACAAAGCGCGCCATGCCTTGGCCTGCGCCCATGGCTGCAGCATGGGCGCAGGTGGGTAAATTTGCCGTCTCAATCAAGGTACCACCCAGCTTGCGGCCATCGTGCAGCCACAAATCATTAGGCCATTTCACGCCAATTTGTGCCTGACTGGCGGGCGCCGCCGCCTGCAGTGACTCGGCAATGCTCAAGCCCACAACCAAGGACAGGCCAGACCAGTCAACAGGGTTGAGTACCAAGCCCAGCGAATACATCAGGCAGTCACCCGGCTGGTTCAGCCAGGCGCGCCCTTGGCGGCCACGCCCGGCTGTTTGCGACTCGGCCACCAGCACAATCGGTTCGGTCTGCCCTGCACGGACGCGGCGCATGAGTTCGGTGTTGGTTGAATCAATCTCAGGCAGTACTTCCACAGTAAACCCCGGCAGTTTGGGGGCAATTTCCAGCCAGAGGTCTTCAGCGGGCCAGCGGGTAGGTGCCAGATTCACAGCGCAACTCCGTCTTCGGAAAAGTCTTCTGGCATGGGAGGGCGCCAGCCACGCTTGGGTGCCAGCATGGTGCCGCGGCAAGATGCGGCGCCGCAGTAACAGACGTACTCTGCCTTGAGCGCCTTGGTGTAGCGTTCTTCCACCATCAAGCCGTAGTCGTAATTGAGTTCTGAGCCTGCCTTGATGTTGCGCAGCGCCACGATGTAGATACGCCCGGCGCGCTCATCCGTGTAGCAGTTGGGCGCGCAGCTGTGGTTGATCCAGCGGGCAGAGTTGCCCTTGTGGTTGGCATCAATCACCACATCGTTGTCCACGTGGAAGTAAAAAGTGTGGTTGGGCTGACTGGGGTCATGCGGGTGGCGCGCTTGCGCTTCTTCCCAGTTGATGACTTCGCCCGTGTACTCGATGATGGCCTCGCCTGCGGCGATGTCCTGCACGGCAAATACGCCTTTTCCATGTACACCGGAGCGGCGCGTTTGAATGCGTTTGGCTGTGGAAGAAGGACGTAATGTGCTGGGCATTGAAATCTCTGATAACTTAAATATGCACACATGCACGAGCGCGCACATGCGTACATGTACATGTGCGTACGCACGCGTGCGTGAAGACGAATTGTAGAAGCGGTGGCTATTCCATAGAAAGCGACCGCGGCAAAAGACGAGAGCACTCAATGACAAAGACCTTGGTGATAGCGGAAAAACCGTCGGTGGCACAGGACATCGTGCGGGCACTCACGCCCGTCCACGGCAAATTTGAAAAGCATGAAGACCACTTTGAGAACGAACAGTTCGTGGTCACCAGTGCAGTGGGCCACCTGGTTGAAATCCAGGCGCCTGAAGAGTTTGATGTCAAACGTGGCAAATGGAGCTTTGCCAATCTGCCGGTGATCCCGCCCCGTTTTGACCTGAAACCTGTAGACAAGACCAAGAGCCGGCTGAATGCGGTGGTCAAGCAGGCCAAACGCAAAGATGTGACGCAACTGATCAACGCCTGCGACGCGGGCCGCGAAGGGGAGCTGATCTTTCGTTTGATTGAGCAGTACGCCGGTGGTGCCAAGGGAGGCCTGGGCAAACCTATTCAGCGCCTGTGGCTGCAGTCCATGACGCCGCAGGCGATTCGCGATGGCTTTGCCAAGCTGCGCAGCGAAGCGCAGATGCAAGGCCTGGCCGATGCCGCGCGCAGCCGCTCCGAGGCTGACTGGCTGGTGGGTATCAATGGCACGCGTGCCATGACGGCGTTTAACTCGCGCGACGGAGGTTTCTTTCTGACCACCGTGGGGCGCGTGCAAACGCCTACGCTGTCGCTGGTGGTGGACCGCGAAGAAAAGATTCGCAAATTCGTCAGTCGCGATTACTGGGAAGTGCACGGCACGTTCGATGCGCAAGCCGGTCAGTACCTGGGAAAGTGGTTCAACCCGCAGTGGAAGAAGAGCGAAGACCCCGAGGCCAAGGCCGACCGGGTGTGGAGCGCAGCAGAAGCGCAGGCGATTGCCGCAGCCACCAAAGGCAAGCCTGCCAAGGTCACCGAAGAAAGCAAGCCCACAACGCAGGCTTCGCCGCTGCTGTTTGATCTGACCAGCCTGCAGCGCGAAGCCAACGGCAAGTTCGGCTTCTCGGCCAAAACCACGCTGTCACTGGCGCAGAGTCTGTACGAGCGCCACAAGGCGCTGACTTACCCACGTACCGATTCGCGCGCGTTGCCAGAAGACTATGTGGCGGTGGCAGGCCAAACCTTCGAGATGCTGGCCAACAGCGGCATGCGTCATCTGGAGCCGTTTGCCAAGCAAGCGTTGAGTGGCGGCTATGTGCGCCCCACGAAACGCATTTTTGATAACAGCAAGGTGTCGGATCACTTCGCCATCATCCCCACGCTGCAAGCCCCATCGGGCCTGTCGGAAGCCGAACAAAAGCTGTATGACCTGGTGGTTCGCCGCTTTATGGCGGTGTTCTTCCCCAGTGCCGAGTACCAAGTCACCACGCGCATCTCGCAGGTCGAGCAGCACGCCTTCAAGACCGAAGGCAAGGTGCTGGTCAAACCCGGCTGGCTGGCCATTTACGGCAAGGAAGCCGCCAATGAGGTGGAAGACGCCAAGGAAGGCGACAAGGGCCAGCCACTGGTGGCCGTGCAACCCGGCGAGCAGCCTCTCACCAGCGATGCGCAGGCCAAGGGCTTGAAGACCAAGCCCCCGGCACGCTACTCGGAAGCCACCTTGTTGGGTGCCATGGAAAGCGCCGGCAAGCAGATCGACGACGAAGAACTGCGCAGCGCCATGCAGGAAAAGGGCCTGGGCACACCTGCCACGCGTGCAGCCATCATTGAAGGCTTGTTGACTGAAAAGTACATGCTGCGCGAAGGGCGTGAGCTGATTCCAACAGCCAAGGCCTTCCAGCTGATGACGCTGCTGCGAGGTCTGCAAGTGGAAGAGCTGTGCCGTGCAGACTTGACCGGCGAGTGGGAGTACAAGCTTTCGCAAATGGAAAAAGGCGCACTGTCGCGCGAGGCCTTCATGCAAGAAATTGCCTCCATGACTGAGCGCATGGTGAAAAAGGCCAAGGAATACGACCGCGACACCATTCCGGGTGACTACGCCATCTTGGAAACACCGTGCCCCAATTGCCAGGGCATCGTCAAAGAAAACTACCGCCGCTACGCCTGTACGGGCGCAGATGGTCACAGCGACGGTTGTGGCTTCTCGTTCACCAAGTCACCTGCAGGGCGTACCTTTGAAACTGCCGAAGCCGAAGCCCTGCTGCGGGACCGCCGCATTGGGCCGCTGGAAGGTTTCCGCTCGAAAGCTGGCTGGCCGTTCACGGCGGAAGTGGCCATCGTGCATGACGAAGAAGCCAAGAACTACAAGCTTGAATTCGACTTTGGCGACGACAAGGAAGAAGAGTCCGGCGAGATCGTGGATTTCAGCGCGCAGCAAAGTCTGGGCAACTGCCCCAAGTGCGGTTCTCCCGTGTTTGAGCATGGTGCCAACTACGTGTGTTCCAAGGCCGTGCCTACGCAGCAGCAGCCTACGCCAAGTTGCGATTTCAAGAGCGGCCAGATCATCTTGCAGCAACCGATTGAGCGCGAGCAAATGAGCAAGCTGCTGGCCACAGGCAAGACCGATTTGCTGGAGAAGTTTGTCTCCAACCGCACGCGCCGCAACTTCAAGGCCTTCCTGGCGTGGGATGCGGCTGCGGGCAAGGTGAACTTTGAGTTTGAGCCCAGCAAGTACCCGGCACGCAAGAGCGCAGCGCCTGCAAAAACAGCAGCCGCTGGCACCGCGAAGACGGGCGCTGCTGCCAAAAAGACCCCTGCAGCTAAAAAAGCCCCTGCGGCCAAGAAGACGGCCGCACGCAAGCCTGCTGCGGCCAACTATCGCCCCGATGCCGCACTGGCAGCCGTGATTGGCGAGGGCGCGGTGGCGCGCACTGAGGTGGTCAAGAAGGTATGGGATTACGTCAAGGCCCACAACCTGCAAGATCCCAAAGACAAGCGCGTCATCATGGCGGACGCCAAGTTGCTGCCGGTATTTGGCAAAGACCGCGTGGGCATGTTTGAAATCACCGGTCTGGTCGGCAAACACTTGGTGGCTAACGACTGAGCACGCACACCTGCGTGACTGACAGCCACGCCGCAGGGCGCTCCAATGGTGGAGCCTTGCGGCGTTTTTCATGGGCATGTCATGGGCCAAGCCCATGCTGTGCGATTGATGTTTTGGAGGAAAGCCTGATGACAACGCATTCACCGACCCGCCATATCGTCTTACCCGGCACCACCAATTTTCGAGACCTCGGAGGTTATGTGGGTCATGCAGGCCGCAGTGTGCGCTGGCGTGTGCTGTTTCGCTCGGACCATCTGGCGGGTCTCACGCCGGAAAGCCTGGGCACGTTGAAGGCGCTGGGCATACAGCGCAGTGCAGACTTTCGAGGTGTGCAGGAGCGCACAGTCGATGCCTATGCGTGGCAGGGCTTGCGCACCCATGCGCTGACGGTGGAGCCCACCGTGGTGCAAAAAGCGATTGCGTTGATCCATGCGGGCGGCAGCTTGAGCGTGGCCGATACTGTGGTGCTGATGCAAGAGACCTACCGCAGCTTTGTGCGCGAGAACGCAGCGCAGTTTGCGCAGCTGTTTCGCTTGCTGCTGGAGGAAGATGCGCCCACGGTATTTCACTGCACGGCAGGCAAAGACCGCACAGGCTGGGCCGCAGCATTGATTCTGGAAGCCCTGGGCGTAGCCAAAGCAGATATTGAGCACGACTACCTGCTGACCAACCAGTTCTACCAGCGGCCTGCGGCCATGGCAGCCCGTGCCGCTTTGGCCGTGCCCCAGGAGGTGCTGGACGTACTGTGGCGCGTGCAACCCGGATTCTTAGAAAGCGCCTATGCCATGGTGCAGCGTGAGCACGGTGGCATGCAGTCTTATTTGCGAGAAGTGATGCAACTGGATGATGCAGCGCAGCATGCGCTGCGGGCGCGTTACCTGCAAGCTTGAAGAGGCTTGGTGGTCAGCGCTTGCTGGACGTATGACGCTGGGGATGGATGCCTGAGAAGCTTTACGCTAAACTGACAAAATTGAGAGCAATCAGCGCTTGTGAGGCAAGCGTTTGTCACATTTTTCAGCACATGCCACGGTGGGCTCCAAGGGTCTGCCCCTGCAACATCCAAAGTACCAACCATGTTCCGCCGCCGTCTATTTTTAGCTGCCTGTGCAGCCAGCACCATGTGGGTCAGCGCCTGTTCCCAGGCGGTTCCCACCAAGATCAGCGTTACCCAGGCGCAGCTGGAGCAAGGCTTGCAAGGGCAGTTCCCCAAGCAGTTTCCGATTGCAGGTTTGCTGCAGTTCGACATGCAGCAACCGCAGTTGCAACTGCTGCCAGCCAGCAACCAACTGCAGGCTGACTTGGTCGTGCAACTGGCGGGCCCCACGCTGCGCACCAGTTACCAAGGCAAGATGCAGGTGCGCTTTGGTCTGTATTACGAGCCTAAAGACCGCAGCGTGCGCGCGCAGCGCGTGGAAGTGATGGCGCTGGAGCTGCAAGACGCCAACCCTGCCATGGCCGAGATGGTGCAAACCTATGGACTGCGTGTGGCGCAGCAAGCCTTGCAAGGCTTTGCGCTGTACACCGTGAGGCCGCAAGAGCTGGAGCTGGCAGACAGTCTGGGGCTGCAGCCCGGGGCCATTACGGTGACGCCGCAGGGCTTGGATGTGGCGATTGAAAGCAAGCCCGCAGCCCGATGACACCCTAGTGCTGGTGCGGCAAGGCCGCTAACATGGGGGCGTCAACACAATGGAATGCCCCAGCCTTGGTGCTGAGGCCAAAGCAGGAGCGAACAACGATGCAGCAATTCAACGGACACCCCATTGCCCGCAAGTGGCCAGCGCAGTTTCCCGACTGGCTGCAGTTGTATTCATTGCCCACGCCCAATGGCATCAAGGTGTCGGTCATGCTGGAAGAGGTGGGCATTCCGTACGAAGCCCACCGGGTGGACATTCAAGCCAATGACCAGTTTTCGCCTGAGTTTCTGGCGCTCAATCCCAACAACAAGATCCCCGCCATCCTGGATCCGCATGGCCCCGGCGGTCAGCCGCTGGCCTTGTTTGAGTCGGGGGCCATTTTGATTTATCTGGCCGAAAAATCGGGCCAATTGCTGCCCATGGATGCCATGCAGCGCTATGAAACACTGCAGTGGCTGATGTGGCAAATGGGCGGCGCAGGCCCCATGTTTGGGCAGGTGGGTTTCTTTCACCGTTATGCAGGCAAGGACTTTGAGGACAAGCGCCCACTGCAGCGCTATGTGAATGAGGCCAAACGTTTATTGGGGGTGCTGGACCAGCGCCTGCAAGGCCGTGCATGGATCATGGGATCTGACTACACGATTGCGGATATCGCGGTACTGCCGTGGATACGCTGCCTGCACGTAAATTACGATGCGGGCGAGCTGCTGAGTCTGCAAGACTACAAAAACGTGCAGCGCACCTTGGCCGCATGGTTGAACCGGCCGGCGGTACAGCGCGGATTGAATATGCCGCCAGCGCCCAACTAACGCTACACGCGTACAGCGTTCCAGCACTGGAACGATCCGTTGCAGCCTCAGGAGCTTGGTAAGTTATTACCAAGCCCTTATCTTTGGGACATTGCAACGCGGCACGTTGTCTGCCCACAGGGGGTGGGCATGGCCGCACCAAGCAGGAGCGACACATGTCTGCATCCCCCATCATCCAAACCTTGCCGCTGGGCGCACGCTGGCCGTGTATCGACCCCTTTTTGTTCTGTGCTCACCACAACGATGCCTACCCTGCCGGTGACGGCAGCATGGGCGTGCAGGCGGTGGAGCTGCAAGACCGGCCCATGGGCAGTGATTTCAGCAACAAAGATGGCTTTTCCATGTACCACGGCGAGCACGTGCCGGGCTTTCCCGGTCACCCGCACCGGGGGTTTGAAACCGTCACGCTGGTGCGCAAGGGCTTGATTGACCACGCCGATTCGCTGGGTGCTGCCGCGCGCTTTGGCGGTGGTGATGTGCAGTGGGTGACCGCAGGCGCGGGCATCATGCACTCCGAAATGTTTCCGCTGCTCAATACCGATGCGCCCAATCCGCTGGAGCTGTTTCAGATCTGGTTGAACTTGCCGGCCAGCCACAAGATGGTCAAACCGCACTTCACCATGCTGTGGAACGAACGCATTCCGCGCTTGCAGCACACGGATGACGCCGGCAAAAAGACTACGGTGACTGTGGTGGCGGGGGCGCTGCAAGGGGCCGATGCGCCCTTATCGCCACCGCCAGAGTCTTGGGCTTCGCAAGCGGCTGCGGATGTGGCGATCTGGACCATCAGCCTAGAGCCCGGTGCACGCTGGAGTCTGCCTGCAGCCCAAGGCGCGCAAACCCGCCGCATGCTGTATTGGTTTGTTGGCAGCCGTTTGCGCGTGGAAGGCGAAAATCTGAGCGAGCATGCTGCGCTGCAGGTGGAGGCAGGGCGCAGTCTGGAGCTGGTGAACACCGGCACCGATGTGGCTGAGCTGGTCTTGCTGCAAGGCACGCCGATTGGCGAGCCAGTGGCGCAGTACGGTCCTTTTGTGATGAATACACAGGAGGAAATCATGCAGGCCATGATGGACTTTCGCCGTACCCAGTTTGGGGGCTGGCCTTGGGATAGCAATGCCCCTGTGCACGGCGCACAGCCACTGCGTTTTGCCCGCCATCCGGGGCAGACGCAGGACGAAGTGCCAACTTCTGCGTAAGGCGCTGAGACCATCCCGTGCAAGGCTTGCAGGGGATGGTGGACAATGCAGCGCATTCCAACCATGGCGGCCAAGCCGCCATTTTTTGTGGCTATGCACATGAACATCACCAAAGACACCGCAGTTACGCTGAACTACAAGATCCACGAAATCCTCAACGGCGGCATTGCCGGTGAGTTGCTAGACAAGGGCGATGTGGCCTACCTGCACGGTGGTTACGAGAACATTTTTGCCAAGGTTGAAGCTGCTTTGGAAGGCAAGGCCGCTGGTGACACTTTGACGGTGGATCTGAGCGTGGAAGACGCCTTTGGCCCCCATGACCCCAGCTTGCAGCGCACCATTCCCAAGGGTGAGTTCCCGGCGGGTGTGAAGGTGGGTGGCCAGCTGCGCGGCACCAATGAGCAGGGCCTGCCCCAGATTTACAACGTGGTGAAGATCAAAGGCCCCGTGGTGCAACTGGACGGCAACCACCCGCTGGCTGGCAAGGCACTGCGCTTTAGCGGCAAGGTGACAGAGGTGCGTGCAGCTTCAGAAGAAGAAGTAGCACACCGCCATGTGCACGGCGGCCACGGCCACCACCACTGAGCCCTGTGCAGTGACGGCCGGTACACGCTGTACGCCAGCTTTTGCGCACAGCATGTGCCTCAGGCGGTAGCACCGTGCGAGCACTATGAAGAAGCCACCTGCGGGTGGCTTCTTTTGCGCCATATGCTTTGAAAAGATGAGCGCCTGGCGTTTGTTAAATAAAGAAATCAAATAGAGATGAATCTGAAATTGTTGTGCATTGAGCGATAGCAGCTATGTTTTTAGTGATTCTTGTAAGCGGAGTTGTTCGAAAACGAGGCTGCTTTCCGCTGGCTCTTTGTTGCTGGGCAGAGACATGTTGAAGGCCATCGCGGGCACGACCATGCCAACGTTCGCAGTGGCTACGGCAGGGGCGAGGCGGTAGTGAAACAAGATGGTGCAATTTTTTAAGTAAGTAACCACACCGTTCTTAGTGAATGGCGGCGGAGCGTTTCATGTGTTTTTATAAAATATATGCAAACAGTTCTCAAAATCATTTGCATCTCATGAATCATCCTGCATTTCCTTTGCGACCCATCGTGGTCGCTTTGTCGTTCTGGGCCTGCGGTGGCGGCGCCTGGGCGCAGACCGAAACTCCGCAGCTGGGCACCGTGACCGTAGAGGCCAGTGCTGACGCTTCGGCGCAAGGGCTTTCCAAGCCTTTTGCGGGCGGGCAAGTGGCCCGGGGTGGCCGTGTAGGCCTGCTGGGCCAGCAGGATGTGATGGATACGCCCTTTCAGCTGACCAGCTACACCAACCAGCTGATTCAGGATCAGCAGGCGCAAAGCGTGGCCGACGTTTTGCTCAATGACCCGGCGGTGCGCAGTGCTCGTGGCTATGGCAATTTCCAGGAAATTTACATGCTGCGCGGGCTTCCCATGTACTCCGACGATGTGTCGTACAACGGCTTGTACGGATTGCTGCCACGCCAGTATGTGGCGTCAGAATTTTTTGAACGGGTGGATGTGCTGCATGGCGCCAGTGCGTTCCTCAACGGCGCTGCGCCGGGCGGGAGTAACCTGGGTGGCGCCATCAGTCTGGTGCCCAAGCGTGCCAGCAATCTGCCTTTGAGCCGCGTGACGGTGGGGGTTCAATCGGGTGGGCAGGCCACTGCAGCGGTGGACATCTCGCGTCGCTTCGGCCCAGACCAGAACACGGGAGTGCGCCTGAACGCGGTGCGCCGTGATGGAGACACGGCCGTTGATGGAGAAAGCCGTGGCTTGACAGCTCTGGGGCTGGGGTTGGACTGGCGCAGCCGCAATGTGCGCCTGTCGGCAGATGTGGGTTACCAAAACGACAAGCTCAAGGCACCACGCCCCAGCGTGACACCGGGCGCAGATTTCATTCCCGCCGTACCAGATAGCAAGACCAACTATGCCCAGCCCTGGACTTACTCCAACGCCAAGGATGTGTTTGCCACGGCGCGCGCAGAGTGGGATGTGAATGAGCAGATCACCGCCTGGGCGGCTGCGGGCATGCGCCGGGGCAAGGAAGGCAACTCGCTGGCCAACCCGACGATGGTCAACCGGGCTGGCGATGCGACGACGGGGCGTTTTGACAACCAGCGTGAAGACGATGTGAGCACCAGTGAGCTGGGTCTGCGCGCACGTTTTGCCACGGCAGGTGTGCAGCACCAGCTGGTGGCATCGGCTTCGTGGTTCAGGCACGAGGAGCGCAACGCCTGGGCCATGCTCTGGGCGGGCCCCACGGTGCCGACCAACATCTACAACCCCTGGGGCTCTGCACGCCCTGGCACAGACTGGGGCGGTGGCAACCTGTCCAGCCCCTTGCGCGCACAGGAAGACCGCACGCAAAGCGTTGCGCTGGCAGACACGCTGTCGTTTTACGACGAGCGTGTGCGCCTGACGCTGGGCCTGCGCCACCAGAGCATTGAGCAAAACAGCTACAGCAATGCCACGGGAGCGCCCACCGGCAGCTACAAAAAATCAGCCACGACACCGGTGGTGGGGCTGGTGTTCAAGGCGTCAAAAGAGCTGTCGCTGTATGGCAATTACATCGAAGGTCTGGTCAAGGGCGATACGGCTCCGCAGGTAGACAGCAGTAACCAGATCGTGGCCAACGGTGGAGAGGTGTTTTCACCCTATCGCACCAAGCAAAAGGAAGTGGGCTTGAAGTGGGAGAACCAGAATCTGGGAGCCACACTGGCGCTCTACACCATGGACCGTCCGCTCAGCCATTTGCAGCAGCAAGGCTCGCAGTTGGTGTACGGCGAATTTGGCAAACAGCGCTATCGCGGCATGGAAGTGAACGTCTTTGGCGAGCCCATCAAGGGTCTGCGCGTGCTGGGCGGGGTGTCTTTCACCCAGGCCAAGCTCAAGGTCACGCAAGGTGGTGTGGACCAGGGCAACACGGTCATCGGCGTGCCTAAGCACCAAGTGACACTGGGCGCGGATTGGGATGTGCCCGGCATGAGCGGTCTGGCACTGAATGCACGTGTCATTCACACGGCCAGCCAGTTTGCCAATACTGCCAATACGCTGAAAGTGGCGGCCTGGACGCGCACCGACCTTGGCGTGCGCTACCTGATGGATATGGGCAATGACCGCGTGCTGACCTTGCGCGCGCGTGTGGACAACGTGCTGGACAAGCGCTACTGGGCCTCGGTGGGCGGCTACCCCGGCTCCAACTATCTGGTGCAGTCCGCTCCGCGTACCTTTGCACTCAGTGCCAGCGTTGATTTCTGAGGTGTCTGATGCGTGAGTTATGGACCGTAGTTCACCGCTGGATGGGGCTGACGGTAGCCCTATTTTTGATCGTTGCCGGTGCCACTGGTGCGGTAATTTCCTGGGACCACGAGATTGATGAATGGCTGAATGCCGATCTGATGCAAACCCCGGGGCGAGGTGCCTTGCAGTCTCCGCTGGTGTTGGCCGATGCGGTGCAAGCCAACGATGCACGGGCCGAAGTGTCTTACATGACGCTGGGGCTGGAAGAGGGGCATGCGGCCTCTTTTCTGGTGCGCCCCAAAGTCGATCCCGCAACAGGGCAGGCGTTTGTGCTGGACTACAACAACGTGTTTGTAGACCCGGTGACCGCGCAGATCACTGGCCAGCGTGACTCCAAAAGCCTGGCGCTGAGCAAGCGCAACCTCATGCCCTGGCTGCGTCACCTGCATGAAAGCTTGCATATGCCTGCCTTCTGGGGCAGTGACCGCTGGGGCTTTTGGCTCATGGGCGGCGTGGCGCTGATGTGGCTGATTGACAGCTTTGTGGCGCTGTACCTGACGCTGCCGGTACGCGCAGCGCAACGCTTGCGTACTGCAGATGCAGGGACTGGCCGTGCACCGCGTGCCTCATGGTGGCGGCGCTGGCAGCCTGCATGGGTGGTGCGCTGGCGGGCAGGGGGCTACAAGCTCAACTTCGATCTGCACCGCGCTGGTGGCTTGTGGGTGTGGGGCATCATCATTGTGGTGTCGTTCACATCGTTCTCTTTGAACCTGTACCGCGAAGTGTTCTACCCGGTGATGAGCACCATCTCCACCACCACGCCGGGGCCCTACGAAACGCTCCAGCCTGCACCGTACGGTAGCTTCATCACGCCCAAGATTTCTTTTGCTCAGGCCATTGAGATTGCGCAGCGTGAAGGTGAGCGGCTGAACTTTGAGCAGTCGCCCGGGGGCATCTGGTATGGCGGAGATTTTCCGTTCTACAACGTCTCGTTTTTTAACCCTAGCGATGAACTGGGGGCCATGGGCATGGGCTTGTCCAACATTTATGTGAGTGCAGAAACGGGCGAAGTACTGGGTTCGCACCGCCCCTGGCATGGCACGGCGGCCGATGTGTTTGTGCAGCTGCAGCTGCCTTTGCATTCCGGGCGCATTCTGGGCATGCCGGGGCGCATCATGATGTCCGTGATGGGGCTGATGGTGGTGATGCTGTCGGTGACCGGCATCGTCATCTGGGAGCGCAAGCGCCGCGCACGGCGGCGCAAGTAATGGGCGGGTTCTTGCATTAAAAGGAGCTATCAGTGCTTATGATATCTAGCTTTCAAGTACTTTTGTATCTGAAAACTAGACTGTACAAGCGCTAGCAGCTCCTTTTTTATTTACGCCGCAGCAAAGCTCGGCGCAGCATGCGTGTGGCGCGGTCACGGATCTGGAAGGGGCTGTGGCTGACGCCGGGGCGTGTTTTGGCCCGTTCGCAAGCGCTCAGGAAATCTTGCAGCAGCACGCCGTCATCCAGGGTGGGCGAATCCGGGTTGCTAAATTCTGGATGCCACTGGGTGGCCGCAATATAGCTTTTGCCGGTGTGGCCACGGTGGCGGTAAATGGCCTCCGGGATGTGGTCGGGCACGCTCCAGGCTTCCACATCAAACCCGGGGGCCACATCTTTGATGGCCTGGTGGTGGATGCTGTTAACGCGCGCCATGTAGGTGTTGGGGTACAGCTCGGCCAGGCGTGAACCTTGGACGATGTGCACATCATGCTGGTGCTTGTCGTAGGTGCTGGCATTACGGTGCAACTGTGCGCCGGGCACCTGCGTGGCAATGTCCTGGTACAGCGTGCCACCAAAGGCCACGTTGATGAGCTGCAGCCCCCGGCACACACCAAAAATAGGCTTGCCCGCCTGGCTGAACGCCTCCACTACCGCCAGGTCATACAGATCACGCACCCGGTCGCCCAGCCACTCAGGGCGCAGCGGCTCTTCACCATAGCTGCCGGGCCACACATCGGCACCGCCGTGCATGACCACGCCGTCCAGCCAGTCTGCGTAGTGCGACAGCGTTACGTCGCCCTTGGCCGTTTCGCCGGTAGGGCAAGGCACCATGACCACCATGGCTCCGGCGGACATGATCCAGTGGGCGATTGATTGCTCAACGTATTGCAGGGTCTTGCCCGTGAACAGCGGGCGGCTGGGGTCCGCGTGCGAGAAACAAGCAGACAGGCCGATCTTGAGGCGGCGCGATGCAGGCAGGGACATAGGGTGCTGTTCAGGGGTGGTGGCGCTGCCACTGTTTTACCTGCCCGGACCGGCTTTGTCATGTAGGAGAGTCACCGCATCCGCCGCATGGATGTAGGCAATGCATCGAATACAGGTGATTTTTCGCTATCTTTTTGAGAGAAACAAAAACAATATAAAACAGCCGGGGCGCTGTCATCTGACTACGGTGTAAACGGGTGAATATCCGTTGACGGGTGTCAAGTAGTTGCACCGGGCTGACTTGCAAGCTGCATTTTTAGCCCCACACTGTGATCAACGAGCCATCGCTGACGCAGCACTGCTAGGATATAAACCGCAACCTGATTTCCGCTGGACTCAGCAAACCCCCCGCCGTGCTTTGACGGCACGGCTTTTGGTGACAAGGAGAGAGCATGCAAGTACAAGTCCATACCGACGCAACCATCCAAGGCGGCGATTCGCTGGAAGCCTGGGCCCATGAAGAGATCAACACCAAGTTGGCACGTCTCAAAGAATATGTGGTGCGGGTTGAGGTATTTCTGACGGGCGTCGACGCGCTGAAAGCCACCGGCGGCCCTGGCAAGAAATGTGTACTGGAAACCCGGGCCAATGGCCGTCCACCCATTGCGGTGAATGCCGAAGCCGAAAAAGTCAACGATGCCTTCAATGCCGCGCTGGAAAAACTGCGCCGCGCAGTGGAAGCGGATCTGGACAAACTGCGTGACAAACATGGCCGTGAAAGTGTGCGTGGGGTAGATGCCCCGCTGACCGGCACCGAAGGCTAAGCACGCGCACCATCTACCCTTTTGGTAAAAAGCCATGGTCTCAACAGGCCATGGCTTTTTTGTTGGCTGTACGTACTACATCGGCACCTGCCATGCCTGCCTGTTGATGGGGTCGCCATGTGTTGGCTGGGCGTCAGAAAACAAACATCTGGAAACGCTTTTGCTGCAAGCCTGCCGCCTAGCTGACAGACGGGTGTGCAGGCCTTGGTTACATTCTTAGAACGCTTGGCGCTCACGCCTTGCGCAACGATAAGGAGGACACATGACGGCTAAAAGCGAAATGCCCACCAATACCGAAATGCCTGAGCACTTCAAGGCACGCATTCAGGGAAAGGTGCAGCACCGCGTAGGCGATGGTCAGTTGGAGGACGTTCCTGTCGGTCAGGAAGTACAGGTAGATGTCGCCATTGCCAGCATGGTGGTGTCATGGGTTAGCGAAGGGCAGCCCGTGACGGTCACCCTGGCGCGAGAAGAGTTTTTGTTCTACGTGGATGAAGGCAGCATTGCCATCCTGCAGTAACCCTTGTGGTCATGTAGTGCTAAAAGTCGGCAGTTTGCCGGCTTTTTTTATGTCCGCATCACAGGCGTGATGTAACCGGCTGACCACTGCGTGCAAAGTGCTCAAAAGGTGAAGTGGCAGGCGTTTTTATGTGAAATGAACAGGGGTCTTGGGTGGTATGCCGAAAGATCGCTTCGTCAAGTCTGCGGCCGTCAGCCTTGCGGCAGCACTCCCGCAGCGGGGTAGGTGTTGCGTGCAAAGCCTCTGCACCGTTGTCCGGTTGCGCGCCATGGGCACTCCATTGACGAAGCCCATCGACGCATGCCGCATGTGGGTGGCTGTGCCCACAGCTGTTTTTGTGCTTTACACATAGCAAATGATTGGTTGGTGGGCGCGGTATGTTCTCTCAGAATCCGTGGACTGCGCGCTCTGCGCTGCCTGCGGCCATAGGCCATGAGGTGACAGGGCAGGGCGTGGTCATTTCCCTTTGTGCAAGACGTTTCTGATGCCCTCTTTTTCCGTGCTTTCCCGATCTTTGCTGGCTGCTGCTGCGGCGCTGGCCTTTTCCACATCCGCTCAAGCGGAGCGCCTGATCCGCATTGTGGTGCCTTTTGGCGCAGGTGCAACGCAGGACACGGTGGCACGCACTTTCAGCAATGAACTGGGCCAGGCGCTGGGAGCCACGGTGGTGGTGGAAAACCGCGCAGGTGCGGGGGGCAGCCTGGGTACTTCGCAGGTGGCCAAAGCCCCCCCCGATGGCAACACCTTGGTGCTGGCCGCGGCCAGTCACAATCTGGCCAGCCACCTGTACGCCAAACTGCCGTACGACGCACAGAAAGATTTTGTTGGCGTGTCTTTCCTGGGGCGCACAGGTTATGTGGTGGGTGTGCCCGCGGCCTCGGGCATTACCTCGCTGCAAGCCTTGCTGCAGCGTGCCAAGGACAAGCCTGGTGCGCTCAACTACGCCTCTGCGGGCAACGGCAGTGCCTCACACCTGGCCGCTGCTTTGCTGGCCGCCCGTGCGGGGGTGCAACTGCAGCACATTCCGATGAAATCCACTGGCGATGCCGTCAACGAGCTGCTGGCTGCACGCGTGGAGCTGGTCACGGGTGCCACCATCGGCATGCTGGCCTTTCAGAACGACCCGCGGGTGAAGTTACTGGCCTATTCGGGTCAGCAGCGCTCGCGCTTCTTGCCCGATGTGCCGACCGTGGCTGAAGCCGGTATTCCCGGCTATGCGTTTGATTCCTGGCTGGGTTTGCTGGCACCTGCGGGCACACCGCCGGCCGAGGTGGAACGCATCAATGCCGCTGTGCGCAAGGTGCTGGCAGAACCGGCGGTGCAAGAGCGTCTGGCACGTGTGGGGGTGGAAGCGGGCACCCTGCCAGCAGCCCAGTTCCAGCAACTGTTGCGTGATGACTGGGTGGCGGCAGGCCAGATCGTCCAGGCAGCAGGCGGGCGCATTGACTGAGCGTTGAGTTAGCTTTCGATCGTTTTTTATGCACTACGCATAGCGGGGTTGTACACGGCAGCGCCAGCTGGTGAACAGGCTCCAGCTTCTGCTCCAGCACTTGCTCCTGTGGCTCGGGGGCAATGCACAACCCACCTATCCATCACGGTCAATGCCGCGCTCTACAACCTGAGTGACAAGCAACTGCATGCGGCTACCGATGACAACACCCGCTATGGCCGCCGTTGGTGGCCGGGGGTGAATGGCCACGTTCTGAAGCGGTGGCAACTGAATCTTGCGACATGAAAAAAAGCCCGTCATCTGTAAAGATGACGGGCTTTTTTGATAGCGATAAGTGCTTATCTGATAAGCACTAACACTTGATTCTTCGTGTAATCGATAAGATTACTTGCTCACCACACGCACCATTTCCAGGCACTTGTTGGAGTAACCCCATTCGTTGTCGTACCAGGCCACAACCTTCACAAAGGTCTTGTCCAGCGCGATACCGGCATCAGCATCAAACACGGAAGTGCAGGTCTCACCACGGAAGTCGGTGGCCACCACCTTGTCTTCGGTGTAACCCAGCACACCCTTCAAAGCGCCTTGCGACTGCGCCTTCATTTCGGCACAGATTTCTTCGTAGGAAGCTTCTGCGTTCAGCTCAACGGTCAAATCGACCACCGACACGTCGGACGTAGGCACGCGGAAGGACATGCCGGTCAGCTTCTTGTTCAGCTCAGGAATCACCACACCCACAGCCTTGGCTGCGCCAGTGCTGGAGGGAATGATGTTTTCCAGAATGCCGCGACCACCGCGCCAGTCTTTGTTGGACGGGCCGTCCACGGTCTTTTGTGTGGCAGTGGCTGCGTGCACGGTGGTCATCAGGCCGCGCTTGATGCCCCACTTGTCGTTCAGTACCTTGGCCACAGGTGCCAGGCAGTTGGTGGTGCAAGACGCGTTGGAGATGATGTCCTGACCCGCGTAGGTCTTGCAGTTCACGCCAAACACGAACATGGGGGTGTCGTCCTTGGAAGGGGCCGACAAGATGACTTTCTTGGCGCCCGCAGCGATGTGCTTGCGCGCGGTTTCGTCGGTCAAGAACAGGCCTGTGGACTCGATCACCACCTCGGCGTTCACTTCGTTCCACTTCAGGTTGGCAGGGTCACGCTCTTGGGTCAGGCGGATCTTCTTGCCGTTGACAACCAAGGTGTTGCCTTCGACCGAAACTTCACCATCAAAACGGCCATGCACGCTGTCGTACTTGAGCATGTATGCCAGGTAGTCAGGTTCCAGCAGGTCGTTGATACCGACGATTTCGATGTCGGAGAAGTTTTGCAGTGCGGAACGCAGCACGTTACGGCCAATGCGGCCAAAGCCGTTGATACCAACCTTGATAGTCATAGTTGCCTCTTGCTATGGAAAGTGGAGATAAGAGAAAAATGAAATGGGGTGACTGTACGTAAAACACCCGCCAGAGCCAAGGCCGGGGCGGGTGTGATGTGCTTACTTGTTGCGCTGGATCGCTTCGATCACTGTGGCCGCCACGTTTTCAGTGGTGAAGCCGAAGTGCTTGAACAACACGGGAGCGGGAGCCGATTCGCCGTAGGTGTCGATGCCCACTACCGCAGCGCAGCCGTACTTCCACCAGAAGTCGGTCACGCCCATCTCAACGGCAATGCGGGGTACGCCTGCGGGCAGGACCGAAGTCTTGTACGCCACGTCTTGACGGTCGAAGGTGGTGGTGCTGGGCATGGAGACCACGCGCACGGCAATCTTTTGCTCGGCCAGCTGCTTTTGTGCAGCCAGAGCCAGTTGCACTTCAGAGCCGGTGGCAATGATCACGGCCTGGGCCTTCTTGCCCTTCAGACCAACGTCCTTGGGTTCGCTCAGCACGTAAGCGCCGCAGGCGATGTTGTCCAAGGCCTCTTCGGTCTTGGGCGAGTACGCCAGGTTCTGGCGGCTCAGCAGCAGGGCCGTGGGCTTGTTCTTTTGGCTCAGTGCCACCGTCCACGCCATTGCGGTTTCTGTGGTGTCGGCGGGGCGCCAGACGTCCAGACCGGGAATGATGCGCAGGCTGGCGGCGTGCTCAACCGACTGGTGGGTGGGGCCGTCTTCGCCCAGGCCGATGGAGTCGTGGGTGAATACATGGATGACGCGTTGCTTCATCAGGGCAGCCATGCGGATCGCATTGCGGCTGTAGTCCGAGAAGGTCATGAACGTGCCGCCGTAGGGGATGTAGCCGCCGTGCAGCGCTACGCCGTTCATGATGGCGGCCATACCGAACTCACGCACACCGTAGTTGATGTGGCGGCCAATTTTGCCGTCTTCGGTCTTGACCACAGCACCCTTGTCGTCCACGCGGAAAGCGGGAGTGGACTTGGTGTTGGTCAGGTTAGAGCCTGTCAGGTCCGCAGAGCCGCCCAGCAGTTCGGGCAGCGCTGCTGTCAAACCTTCCAGCGCCAGCTGGCTGGCCTTGCGGCTGGCCACAGTGGCGGCCTGGTCGTGCGCGTCAGAGGCAATCTTGGCTGCAGTTTCCAGGAAGTTGGCGGGCAAATCGCCGTTCATGCGGCGTGTGAACTCGGCAGCCTGCTCGGGGAATGCCTTGGTGTAGGCCGCAAACTTCTTGTTCCAGGCAGCTTCCAGCTTCTTGCCGCTGGCCTTGCAATCCCAGTCTGCGTAAATGTCGGCAGGGATTTCAAACGGTGCAGCCGTCCAGCCCAGCTGTGCGCGGGTCAGGGCGATTTCGTCGGCACCCAGAGGTTCGCCGTGGGCCTTGGCTGTGTTGGCGCGGTTGGGCGAGCCCTTGCCGATGTGTGTCTTGCAGCAGATCAGTGTGGGCTTGGTGGCGCTCTTCTTGGCGGCAGCAATGGCTGCGTCCACAGCGTCCACGTTGTGGCCGTCTACGGCGCGGATCACGTTCCAGCCGTAGGCT
This sequence comes from uncultured Comamonas sp., assembly GCA_963520865.1. GTDB lineage: Bacteria > Pseudomonadota > Gammaproteobacteria > Burkholderiales > Burkholderiaceae_C > Comamonas. Next base: position 42,593 of record CAUQST010000020.1, on the reverse strand, counting down.
TCAAAGCGTGCGGGAGTGTCGTCACCGAACCAGGGAGTGACCTGACCGTCAATGGAGATGCCGTTGTCGTCCCACAGGGCGATCAGCTTGTTGAGCTTCCAGGCTCCAGCCAGTGCAGCAGCTTCGTGCGAGATGCCTTCCATCAGGCAGCCGTCACCCATGAATACATAGGTGTGGTGGTCCACAATGGCGTGCTTGGGCTGGTTGAACTCAGCGGCCAGCAGCTTTTCAGCCAATGCAAAACCCACGGCATTGGTAATGCCTTGGCCCAGCGGGCCTGTGGTGGTTTCTACACCGGGGGTCACGCCCACTTCGGGGTGGCCAGCAGTCTTGCTGTGCAACTGGCGGAAGTTCTTCAACTCAGCCATGGGCAGGTCATAGCCGCTCAGGTGCAGCAGTGCGTAGATCAGCATGGAGCCGTGGCCGTTGGACAGAATGAAACGGTCGCGGTTGGCCCAGTGGGGGTTCACGGGGTTGTGCTGCAGGTGGCGGCTCCACAGCGCCACAGCCATGTCGGCCATGCCCATGGGGGCACCGGGGTGGCCGGAGTTTGCTTGTTGCACTGCGTCCATGGCCAGGGCGCGGATTGCGTTGGCCATCATTGGGGTGTTTGCCATGGGAAGGGGATTCCGGAGGGATTGGTTCAAAAGATGGCAGGATTTTACCGATGTGTACTGACGCCGGTTTCCATGCGATTACATAGCCCCCTGCATCGCCTACAGTGTGGGTTGCAGCGCGTGCAGACACGCGTTAGGAACTGATACGTGATGAGCCCTTTTTCTCTCCCCGCCATGTTGCTGGCCGCAGGCCGCGGCGAACGCATGCGCCCTCTGACAGATACCACCCCGAAACCCTTGCTACCCGTGCAGGGCCGCGCCTTGCTGGACTGGCACATGGCCGCTTTGCAGCGTGATGGTGTGCGCCACGTGGTGGTCAACACCGCCTGGCTGGGCGCGCAAATACCTGCGCACCTGAACGCCGCGTGGCCGCAGCACGGCATGCAGCTGCAGTACTCGCACGAGCAAGACGATTTTGGCCATGCACTGGAAACTGCCGGCGGTATTGCGCGTGCGCTGCCTATGTTGGGTGATGCATTTTGGCTGGCTGCAGGTGATGTGTTTGTGCCCGACTTCGTGTTTGATGGTGCTGCTGCACAGGCATTTGCCGCCTCGGATGATCTGGCCCATGTGTGGCTGGTGCCCAACCCCGAGCACAACCCCCTGGGCGACTTTGGGCTGGCCGAAAGCGCGCCGGGCAGCGGCACAGGCCGGGCAGTGAACCTGCCACCTGCCGATGCAGCGCGCGACCTGTGCCCGCGTTTTACCTACAGCACCATTGCGCTGCTCAAGGCCGAATTGTTTGCTGCGCCGTGGTGCGACATTGCGCCAGGCAATCCGCACGGCCAGGCGGCACCACTGGCTCCGCTGCTGCGCCAGGCCATGGACGCGGGCCGCTGCGGTGCCACGCTTTACACCGGGCGCTGGACCGATGTGGGTACGCCGCAGCGACTGGCGCAACTGAACGCAGCGCCTACATATTTATAAAAAAGTGAGCGTTTGTCGCTTGTTTGCTGTGCATTTCAAATAGAAAGATGTTGCAATAACCGACAGTTGTAGCGCGTGCCGCTCTTTTTTTTATGAATCGCCCGGTATCGGGCAGCGGGAGGCGCGCGCCGCCCATGGAATGCACATGCAAGTGGACTGGGGCACCTACGGGTGGTTGATCGGCGTGGTGGTGGTGGCATCGGCCTGCCAGAATTTGACGGGCTTTGCCTTTGGGCTGATTTTTGTCGGCATGGCTGGCGCTTTGCACCTGATGCCGATTGCCGATGCGGCCAATGTGGCGGGTCTGCTGTCGCTGGTCAATGGCGTGGTTTATTTGCGCAGCCACCCTTTTCAGCCGCGCTGGGACATGCTCAAGCCCATCTTGTCCAGCAGCCTGATCGGGGTGCTGGGCGGTCTGGCGCTGCTGCACTGGCTCAGCGGTGATCTGGTGAACGTGCTGCGTATGCTGCTGGGGGTCACCATCATTGCCTGCGCCATCGTGTTGCTGCTGCAAAAGCAGCAGCGCGCCACGCTCTCGGGGCCGGGGGCCATGTGGGTGGCGGGCGGGCTTTCGGGGGTGCTGGGCGGCTTGTTTTCCACGTCCGGTCCGCCCATGGTCTATCACTTGTACCGCCAGCCCCTGTCGCCGCAACTGGTGCGCCAGTGCCTGCTGGTCATGTTTCTGACCAACACCGTGTTGCGGCTGGGTATTGTGATTCCCACGGGCGGGCTGAGCATGGCGTCGCTGATGACCGCCGCCGTGGCCGTGCCGGTGGTTGCGGGCGTGACCTGGCTGCTGGCCAAATACCCGCCACCGCTGTCTACCCGCGTGCTGCAGTGGATGGTGTGCAGCCTGCTGCTGGCCGCAGGCGTGAGCATGCTGCTGGCTTAATCCCGCAAACACCATCCTGGGTGCGCCGTGGCTGCGTTTGGTCGTACTTGGCCGCTCTTGGCTGCACTTGGGTAGTGCCTGAGCCTTCGCACCTTGTCTGAACCACCAGTTTTTAATGCGCTGGTGCGTGTCAACGGTGTGTGACGGTGCTTAAAAACGCGGGCGTTCAGCGCCGGTCAGCCCCAACAGGTGCTGCCAAGAGGGCCATCTGGCGCGCAGCAGGTGGCTGCGGCAGTACGATATGCCGATGACCTCTGTTTACGCACAACGCCGCGCTCGTCTGGCTGCCCAATTGGGCGATGGCGGGATTGCCATCATTCCCACGGCACCCGAGCGGGGCCGCAACCGCGACAACAGCTACCTGTACCGGCACGACAGCTACTTTTATTACCTGACTGGGTTTACCGAGCCCAACGCCTGCCTGGTTCTGAAAGCGGACGGCAGCAGCACCTTGTTTTGCCAGCCCAAGGATCTGGAGCGCGAAATCTGGGATGGTTACCGTCTCGGTCCAGATGCTGCGGTGACCACGCTGGGTGTCAGTGAGGCAGCTTCTATCGACAGCATCGACACGCGCCTGCCCCGTTTGCTGGAAAACCAGACAACGGTCTGGTGGCCATTCGCCACGCACGAAGGCCTGGCAGCACGCGTAGAGGCATGGCTCAATCAGGTACGAGCCCGTACACGCGCTGGCGCACTGTGCCCGGCAGGGCAAGGTGATGTGTGCACGCTGATCGATGAGATGCGGCTGGTGAAAGATGCGCACGAGCTGGACATCATGCGCCGCGCAAGTCAGATCAGCGCCCGGGCCCACATTCGCGCCATGCAGCGCTCAGCCCGCATGTTGCGCGTTGGTGAAGATTGCCGCGAATACCATCTGGATGCCGAGCTGCTGCACGAATTCCGCCAAAGCGGGGCCAATGGCGTGGCCTATGACTCCATCGTGGCCGCAGGCCCCAATGCCTGTGTGCTGCACTACCGCGCTGACAAAGCGCCCGTGCGCCAGGGCGATCTGGTGCTGATTGATGCAGGTTGTGAGCTGGATGGTTACGCCAGCGACATCACCCGCACTTTTCCTGCCAATGGCCGTTTTACCGGCCCGCAACGTGCGTTGTACGAGCTGGTGCTGGAAAGCCAGAAAGCCGCCATTGCGGTGACCAAGCCCGGCCATCGTTTCATGGACCCGCACGATGCCACCGTGGCCGTGCTGGCACAGGGCATGCTGGATGTGGGTCTGCTGGACAAAAGCGTCTATGGCAACGCGCAGGACGTGATCGCCCAGCGCGCCTACTTTCAGTTTTACATGCACCGTACTGGCCACTGGCTGGGCATGGATGTGCACGACTGTGGCAGCTATGTAGAACCCACCGAGATTGCGCAAAGCCAGCAGCAGATAGATGCCCTGAGTGGCCAGGTCACCACCACCCGCCCCAGCCGCATCTTGCGCCCGGGCATGGTGACCACGATTGAACCCGGTATCTACGTGCGCCCAGCGCCCGGGGTGCCCGAGCAGTTTCACCATATTGGCATTCGCATCGAAGATGATGCGGTGGTGACCGACAACGGTTGCGAGCTGATCACCCGTGGCGTACCTGTTGAGGCCGATGAGATTGAAGCGCTGATGCGCGACTAAAAAAACGAATGGAGACCTTTTGATGCGTTTGCAAGACCTGTATATCCGCCGTGCCACCAAAATTGTGGCAACCCTGGGCCCTGCATCGAGTGACATCGAGCTGCTCACGAAAATGATTGCCACTGGCGTCAACGTTGTGCGCCTGAACTTCAGCCACGGCACCGCACAAGACCATATTGACCGTGCCAAGACCGTGCGCGAAGCCGCAGTGCTGGCAGGCCGCGAAGTGGCCATCATGGCCGACCTGCAAGGCCCCAAGATTCGCGTTGGCAAGTTTGCCCAAGGCAAGGTCATGCTGCAAGAGGGCGCCAGCTTTGTGCTGGACGCCAGCCGCAGCGAGCCGGGTGACATCAACGGTGTCGGTCTGGACTACAAAGAGCTGCCACGCGATGTGAAAGCCGGTGATGTGCTGCTGCTCAATGACGGCTTGATCGTGCTCACAATCGATCGCGTGCTGGGCCAGGCCGTGCACACCACGGTGACGATTGGCGGTGAGCTGTCCAACAACAAGGGCATCAACAAGCAAGGTGGCGGCCTGACTGCCCCGGCCTTGACGGCCAAGGACATGGAAGACATCAAGACGGCCATCGCCCTGGGGGCCGACTATGTGGCGGTGAGCTTTCCCAAAAACGCCACCGACATGGAAATGGCGCGCCAGCTGTGCACCGTGGCCTGCGCGGGCACCAACCACCGCCCCGGTCTGATTGCCAAGATTGAGCGTGCAGAAGCCATCCCGTTGCTGGAAGAAATTTTGCGCGTGTCCGACGGCATCATGGTGGCGCGTGGCGATCTGGCGGTGGAGGTGGGCAACGCTGCCGTGCCTGCGCTGCAAAAGAAAATGATCCGCATGGCGCGCGAGATGGACAAGGTGGTCATCACCGCCACGCAAATGATGGAGAGCATGATCACCAATCCAGTGCCCACGCGCGCTGAGGTGAGTGACGTGGCCAACGCTGTGCTGGATGGCACCGACGCGGTGATGCTCAGCGCAGAAACTGCCGCCGGCAAATACCCGCTGGAGACCGTGCGCGAGATGGCCAAGATTTGCGCCGCAGCCGAGGCAGCGGAAGACCGCCGCCAGGACGCCCAGTTTGGTGAGCGTGAATTCACGCGCATCGATCAGGCCATTGCGCTGGGCGCGCTGTTCACCGCCAACAAGCTGGGTGCCAAAGCCATTGTGGCGATGACGGACAGCGGATCCACCGCTTTGTGGATGAGCCGCCACCGGATTCATACGCCCATTTATGCACTGACCCCCAAGGTCAGCACCCAGCGCAAGATGGCCCTGTACCGCAATGTGCGTCCCTTGCTCATGGACACCAGCGCGGAGCGTGATACCGCCTTGCAGCAGGCGGAAAGCCACTTGCGCATGCGCGGCATTGTGCAGCCGGGTGATGTGTATGCCATTACCTGTGGCGAGCCCATGGGTCAGCCCGGTGGCTCCAACATGCTGAAAATCTGCCGCGTGGACTGACCGCATTACAGCGGCGGAGCACAACAAAAAGGCAGCCCAAGGGCTGCCTTTTTACGTGCATGTCTACACGGCGCGGGCTATGCGACTGCCTGCAGCTGGATGGGCAAATCGCCGTCGAGGTGAATGCGCTCTGCCAGATCCACTTCCCAGGACAGATAGTCGCGAAAAGCCTGCAGCTGTGCTTCGCCTTCGTAAGCCCAGGGGCCATACCAGCGGTCGAACTGCTCGGGTGCAGCACGTGCCAGACCGGCTTCGGTGGGCAGGCCCTGCTGCTGCCAGGCCTGCGTGCCACCCAGCAGGGCACGCACATCGCGACCTGTTGCGCGGCGCCATTCAGCGGCAGCCAAACCTGCCAAAGTGCCATCGGCGGAGGTGATCACCAGTGTGGTGTGCTTGAAGCGCTCCGGCTCCGTTGCCCACAAAGCACCCAAGGCAGGGCGCCCTACATGCCAGCTGCCGGGAATGTGGGCATGGCGATAGTCCAGGCTGCTGTCGATATCGAATACCGCCACGGCATCGCTCTGAGCGCTGGCCTGCAAAGTGGCCAGATCGCTCGGCTGAATCCAGACGGCATCGCCAAAGGTCACCGGCAGCACGGGCTGAATCTCGGGGCCCGCCTGCAGGGCAGCCGTTGCGGGGGCTTGTTCCAGTACAAAGACTTCATGCAGGCCCAGTTGCTGCACCCACGCGGCGGTGGTGAGCGCGCGCAGCAATTGCGGGTCGTGCAGCACTACGCGGGCGCGCAGCGTACCGACGTAATGGTCCGTGGATTGCACCAGTTGCCCGCCGGGCGCATGGCGCCAGCCTGCTAAATGGCTGGCCTGGTATTCCTGCGGGCCGCGCACATCGAACAGAAAAACTGAACGTGCGCTGTCTTGCTGCACAAAGCCTTGCACCGTCTGCCAATCCACAATCTGCACGCCAGCCTGCTGTGCCACTTTGCGCGCTTGCGCCAGTGCTGGTGCTTGCGCTGGCAGGTAGGGTGCGACGCGGTCTGCGCCCACTTCCAGCTTGCGCCCGGAGAGCACCCAGCCTTGCGCCCCATCCTTGAGCGACAGCACAGGGTTGGGAATAGCTGCATGGATCAGTGTTTGTGCGCCCAAAATGCTGCGTGTACGCCCGCCGCAGTTGACCACCACCAGTGTTTCGGGATCAGGTGCAATCGCCTGAATGCGCTGCGCCAGCTCGGCACCCGGGCAGTTGATGGCACCGGGAATGGTGCGCAGCCGGTATTCCTCCCAGGGGCGGCTGTCTACCACCACGTGGTTCACCCCGTCACGGCGCAATTGCTCCAGCGCATCGACATCAATCACGGGTGTTTTCAAGGTGTGTTCAATCACCTCGCCAAAGGCCTTGCTGGGAACGTAGACACCGTCAAACAGAGGGTAACCCGCGGCCACCCACGCGGTGGTGCCGCCAGCCAGCACGTGCAGGTTGTGATAGCCCGCATGCTGCAGGCGCTGGGCCGCAATGGGGGCGGTTTCTCCTTGTGTGTCGATCAGCACCAGACGTGCTCCACGGCGTGGAACCAGGCGCTCGATCAGCAGTTCCAGACGGCTCAAGGGTGCAGAACTGGACAGCAATAAATGGCCAAGGCCAAACAGGCCTTCTTCGCGCACGTCGATTAGTGCAATTTCGTACCCATCAGCAATCGCTGTTTTGAGCTGTGCAGGGGTCAGGGAAGTCAGGGGTTGGGTCATGTCAATGCACTCCGGTGGTGCCAGACCATGGTCTGGCGACAAGAAATGGGGGGTTGCTGTGTGAAAGAAAGTGGCTTCAGGCGCTGGTTGCCAGGGCTGCATGGCGGCGGCGGATGGCTGGAATCAATGCCGAGATCACCAGTGCAGTGGCGGCCAGCAGCAGGGCCAGCGACAGCGACCGCGTGAAGAACACGCTGTAGTCGCCGCGCGAGACGGCCAGGGTGCGGCGAAAACTGGCCTCCAGCATTGGGCCCAGCACAAAGCCCAGTAGCAGGGGTACGGGTGACACCGCCAGCTTGGCCAGGGCATAGCCCAGGACACCAAAGGCAGCCAGAATCAGTACATCAAAGGTCGAACCACGCACCGAGTACGCCCCCACGGCGCAGAACACCAAAATGGCGGGGTACAGAAAGCGGTAGGGAATGCTCAGCAGCTTGATCCACAGGCCGATCAAGGGCAGGTTCAGCACCACCAGCATCAGGTTGCCAATCCACATGGAGGCAATCAGGCCCCAGAACACATCGGGATGGCGTGTGGCCACTTCAGGGCCGGGCTGGATGTTGTGGATCATCATGGCACCCACCATCAGCGCCATGACGGCGCTGCCCGGCACACCCAGCGTCAGCAGCGGAATGAAATTGGTCTGCGCCGCCGCGTTGTTGGCAGACTCGGGCGCGGCGACCCCTTCAATGGCACCGTGGCCCATTTCATGGGCATTGCGTGAAAGTTTCTTTTCAATGGTGTAGCCCGCAAACGCTGCAATGGTGACGCCTGCACCCGGCAAAATGCCAAGCACCGACCCAATGGCGGTGCCACGCAAAATGGAGGGCACCATGCGGCGCACATCCTCTGCCGTCGGTCGCAGGCCCGAGACTGGGGCCACGGTGCCAGCTGTGCGGTCGGTGGCCTGCTGCTCCAGGTTGTAGGCAATCTCGGCGACCCCGAACACGCCCATGGCCAGCGCGGTGAACTCAATGCCATCCATCATCTCGGGAATGTCGCCCGTGAAACGCAGGGCCCCGGAGTTGACATCTACGCCTGCCAGGCTCAGCAGCAAGCCCAGAATCATCAGCCCCAGTGATTTGTCGATGGAGTCAGGCGAGAGCGCAACCGAGCCCACCAGACCCAGCAGCATCAAAGAGAAATACTCCGCAGGCCCAAAACGGAAAGCAATTTCAGACAATGGCGCGGCCAGCGCGGCAGTCAGCAGCACGCCAAAAGAGCCTGCGACGAACGAACCAATGGCTGCTGCCGTGAGTGCCGGCCCTGCGCGCCCCTGTCGAGCCATGGCGTGCCCATCGATCACGGTCACCGCCGACGATGACTCGCCGGGCAGCTTGAGCAAAATGGCCGTGGTCGAGCCGCCGTACTGTGCACCGTAATAAATGCCGGCCAGCATGATCAAGGCCGACACGGGGGGCAGGTTGTACGTGACCGGCAGCAGCATGGCGATGGTGGCCACAGGCCCAAGCCCGGGCAGGATGCCGATCAGCGTGCCGACCAAGCAGCCACCGAATGCGTACAGCAGGTTGTGCCACGACAAGGCGGTGGAAAATCCAAGTTGGAGGTTGTTGAGCAATTCCATGGCAAGGCAGACGCAGAGGCAAGAAAACAGGGAGAAAAAAGAAGAAAACTTAGGCGGGCCACAGCGGCAGTGGCAGATCCAGCAGCAGGACAAAGAGCACGGTGTTGAGCAGCACCAGCGCTGCTGCGTTGAGCAGCGTGCCGCGCCAGGTGAATTCACGGCTGGCCAGGCTGGACGCCACCACCAGCCCAAAAACCGACAGCACCAGGCCCAGGGGTTTGAGCGCCAGACCAAAGGCGGCGACCGATCCGGTCATCCAGGCCAGCGTGCGCCAGTCCCAGCGCTGCAGCGGCAAACGCTGGGTCTTGGCTGATGTGGCCCCCGCACAGAGCACCAGGCCAAGCAGCGCCAGCACGATGCCCAGCCAGAACGGAAAGTAGCCCGGGCCCATGGCCGAGGCGCTGCCCAGCTCGTAGCCCCAGGAGACCACGGCGAACGCTGCGCCCGTGGCAATGTAGGCTGCGCCAACGGCGAAGTCACGCTGATTGCGAATCGTCACAGCCATGGCGATCAACGCAGTTGAATGCCGGTTTCTGCGATCACCTTGGCGTAACCCGCCAGGTTCTCGCGCAGGGTGTCATCCAGTTGCTTGGCAGAGCCACCGGCCAGCGTGAAACCCAGTGCTTCGAGCTGTGCAGAAATCTCTGGCTGCTGCAGCACGGCCACGATGTCGCGGTTGAGTTGCTCAACCACGGCCTTGGGGGTGGCAGAAGGGGCCACGATGCCTTGCCAGCTCTCTACCGCGTAACCGGGAAAGCCAGACTCGGCCACTGTGGGTACGTTGGGCAGCGCTTTGGAGCGCTGGGCGGTGGTGACAGCAATTGGCACCAGCTTGCCAGCGCGCACATATTCGGTCACGGCAGCCAGTGTGATGAGCGTGCCGTCAATGTGACCGCCCAGCACATCCAGCGCAGCGGGGCCACCACCGGGGTAGGCAATGTAGTTGGGGCTGGCGCCAATGCGCTGGCTCAGCATTTCGTGCGCCAGGTGCTGCAAGCTGCCCTTGCTGCCGGGCAGGCCCAGCGTAATCTGGCCGGGCTTGCTTTTGAGCAAGGCAGCATATTGCTGCAGGTTGCTGACCCCCAGGTCCGGGCGCACCACCAAAATTTGTGGATTGACCACGGCTTTGACTACGCCTGAAAAATCTTTTTCCACGTCATACGGCACGCGGCGGCCTTGCAGGGCATTGAGTGCCAGACCGTCACCCGCCAGCAGCAGGGTGTACCCATCGGGGCGTGATTTGGTGACTTGCGCTGCGCCAATGCTGCCGCCTGCGCCGGGCACGTTCTCCACCACCACCGACTGCCCCCAGCGCTCGGTCAGCTTTTGCGAGAGCGTGCGCCCCAGCTTGTCGGCGCTGCCACCGGCCGCCACCGGCACCACGATGCGCACGGTTTTGTTAGGAAACACGGATGCCTGCACAGCACCACCCCAAAGACCGCCCACTGCTGTGAGTGCTGCACCTGCCAACCATTCCCGTCGTTTCATACCAACCCCTGCGTAAAAGAAAGGGCAGTCTAAAAATGCGAGCCGCTTGTGGCTACGAATCAAAACGCGCATGCAAATGCGGTTTGCGCATATGCATGCTGTGTTTCATATGGATTGGATGGGTGGCGCAAGGCTGGGCTGGCAAGCGCAGTGTGCGGGCTTGCTTTAGGCGGGTAAAATCGAAGGTTACCAATCGGTTACAGCGGCAGCACCAGCCTGACTGTCACCCTAAGACCAACTTTTACCGGAACACGATCATGCCTCTCATCTCGATGCGCGAAATGCTCGACCATGCCGCCGAAAATGGCTATGGCATCCCCGCCTTTAACGTCAACAACCTGGAACAAGTCCAGGCCGTGATGACGGCGGCTGACGAAGTGGGCGCGCCCGTGATCCTGCAGGCCAGCGCTGGCGCCCGCAAATACGCTGGTGAGCCCTTCATCAAGCACCTGATTCAGGCTGCCGCAGAGATGTTCCCCCACATTCCGCTGGTCATGCACCAGGACCATGGCACCACCCCCGATATCTGCCAGGGCGCGCTGAACCTGGGCTTTGGCTCGGTGATGATGGACGGCTCTTTGATGGGTGACGGCAAGACACCGTCCTCTTTTGAATACAACGTGGACGTGACCCAGCAGGTGGTGGCCATGGCCCACCGCATCGGCGCGACCGTTGAAGGCGAGCTGGGCTGCCTGGGTAATCTGGAAACCGGCGAAGCCGGTGAAGAAGACGGCATTGGTGCAGAAGGCAAGCTGGACCACAGCCAGATGCTGACAGACCCCGAAGAAGCTGCTGTGTTCGTGAAAGCCACGCAGCTGGACGCTTTGGCCATCGCCATTGGTACCAGCCACGGTGCGTACAAGTTCAGCCGCCCCCCTACAGGCGACATTCTGTCGATCCAGCGCGTCAAGGAAATCCACGCCCGCATCCCCAACACCCATCTGGTGATGCACGGTTCCTCGTCGGTGCCCCAAGAGCTGCTGGCCATGATCAACCAGTACGGCGGCAAGATGAAGGAGACCTACGGCGTACCCGTCGAGGAAATCCAGGAAGCCATCAAGTACGGCGTGCGCAAGGTGAACATTGATACCGACATTCGCCTGGCCATGACCGGCGCGGTGCGCAAGTTCCTGGCTGAGAACCCCGACAAGTTTGACGCACGCGAGTGGCTCAAGCCCGCCCGCGAAGCCGCCAAGCAAGTGTGCAAGGCGCGTTACCTGCAATTTGGCTGCGAAGGCCAGGGCAGCAAGATCAAGGGCTACACCCTGGAGCAGATGGCCAAGAAGTACGCAGCAGGTGAGCTGGCGCAATTGGTGAAGTAATCACAGCAGCAAGGCAAACTGGCCTTGTTCTTGCGTGAAAGCCCGCATGGTTTTGCCATGCGGGCTTTTTTATGCTGCGAAGTTGGTGGTGACGCTTTACGCGAAATTGTTAACTTATGCAACAAACAAGGGAAAGCCACTATTGCCGATTAGGCATGTTCGTATTGCATAAATTCATGCAAAATTAGTGAAAAGTTGTTCACAATTCGAGCAACAAGGAATTTTTTTATGAGCACTCACATTCTTCGCCGCACGCTGATTGCTTGCGGTGCCGCCATGCTGGCCGCCGGTCCTGCCTTTGCAGACGATGCCGCTTCGTACCCCAACAAGCCTGTGACCATCGTCGTGGGCTACCCCGCAGGCGGTTCGACCGACCTGGTGGGCCGTCTGGTGGCCAACGAGATCGAAAAGCACCTGGGCCAATCGGTCGTGGTGGAAAACCTGGGCGGTGCTGGTGGCGCAATTGGTGCGCAAAAGGTGGCAAATGCCAAGCCCGATGGCTATACCTTGCTGGTGGGTGCGAACAATGAAATCGCCATTGCCAACCAGATCAACAAGTCGGTGAAGTACAAGATTACTGACTTCACACCGATCGGTCTGGTGGCTTCGCAGCCCATGGTGCTGGTGGCTTCTGCCAAGGCTGGCGTGAAGAACACCAAGGAATTTGTGGCTGCCGTGAAGGCCAACCCTGCCAAGTTCAGCTACGGCTCCTCGGGCGTGGGCACTGCCTTGCACCTGGCTGGCGAAATGATGAAGGACCAGGGCAAGATTGACATGCAGCACGTGCCTTACCGTGGCGTGCCTGCACTGACCAACGATGTGATGGGCAACAACATTGAATACGGCATCTTCGTGCTGTCTTCGGGTCTGCCTTTGATCAAGGCTGGCAAGGTCACTGCCATTGCCACGACCGAAGCCAAGCGCTACGGCGCAACGCCAGATATCCCGGCGCTGGCTGAGCAGCCTGAGTTCAAGAACGTGGACATCAACTCGTGGTTCGCCATGCTGGCCCCTGCTAACTTGCCTGCGCCTATCGCAGCCAAGCTCAAGACCGCACTGGACAAGACCATGGCTTCGCCTGAGTTCCGCAAGAAGATGGAAGATGCGGGCGCTGCCGTGATGGACAGCAAGACCGATGCTGGCAAGTACATCAACGGTGAAATCGTGAAGTACAAGAAGATCATCGACGTGGCGAAGATCGAGCTGTAATCAGATCTGACAGCGTCTGTCAAAAAGCCCGCAATGACTCGATCATGCGGGCTTTTTTTATGGCCTGAATAAAGCAGGAGCTATCAGCGCTTGCTGTTCCTTGTTTTCAATGCATTTTGTATTTGAAAACTAGCACTGGTAGGCGCTGGTAGCTCTTATTGTTGAAGGCGCACAGGTTTGAGCAGGTCGCTCTCAACGCCTTGGGCCAGGAGCTGTTCGTCGACCGGCTCGTTCAACAACAGGTTGCGCGCCAGCAGTCCGTAGGCGGCGGCACTCTGGATGCCATAGCCACCCTGGGCGGCCACCCAGAACAGGCCACGGATCTGGTCATCCCAGCCAATCACCATTTCGCCGTCAGCCACAAACGAGCGCAGGCCTGCCCAGGTGTGGGTGGGGCGGCGAATCTGCAGCGTGGTGGCTTGCTCAATGCTCCAGATGCCGGTGGCGATGTCTTCTTCCTCGGGCTGAACATCGTGGGGGTAGGTGGCATCGGCGTTGGCGGGGGAACCCAGCAACTGGCCCGCATCGGGTTTGAAGTAAAAACTTTCATCGGCACTGATGACGGCAGGCCAGTGTGAGGCGTCCATGCCTTCGGGCGGGGGGAAGGTGAACGCGCTGCGCCGTGCAGGCACCAGGCCAATGGCACGGGCTCTGGCCAGCTCGCCAATGTCGTCGGCCCAGGCCCCCGCAGCGTTGACCAGGGTGTGGCCCTGCAGGCTGCGGCCGTCGGCCAGCGTGATGGTCCAGGTGTGCGTGGCGCTGTCGTGCGCCAAAGCCTGCACCTCGGCGCTGCACCACAGCTGCCCGCCTTGCTGGCGCATGCCGCGCAAAAAAGCTTGGTGCAGGGCGTGCACATCAATATCACGTGCACCATCGTCTACAAATCCGTCCACGATGCTGGCGTTGAGCACAGGCACCAGTGCACGCAGCGCATCGCCATTGAGCCGCTGTGCGTGGGTGGAGTGCTTGGCGGCCTCAGTAAAGGCGGCATCAATGAGAGGCTTTTGCGCGGCGGTGGCCACATACATCACCCCCCGGGGGCGCAGCAGGGCGGTGTTGGTAAAGCCGGTTGGCGGGTGCTCGTAAAACGCACGGCTGGCACGGGTCAGTGCCTGCACTTGCTTGGGGCCGTAATGCTCTTCAAACAGTGCGGCAGAGCGGCCGGTGGTGTGGTAGCCGGGCTGTGCTTCGCGCTCCAGCACCAGTACGCGCTGGCCGGCCTGCGCCAGGTGCCAGCCGGTGGTGGCACCCGCCATGCCGGCACCCACCACAATCACATCCCATGTTTGATCGTTCACTGCTTTTCCTTCACTTTGATCCATGCTGCCACCTTACACCCGGTGCAAAGGCATGGCGTGCAGGCCAGCAAGAATTCATGCGGGGCCAGTAAGGCCTGTGGGCCAGATGCAGGCAAGTTGCACCGCGCTCAGGGCCCCCGCGCCATGCAAGCGTGAACGCATGGCCGCAACCACGCGTTCAGATGGGCGGTATTCAGATGCAGGCAGCTGAAATTTTGGGCGCTTGGTGCGCCCGTGTGCCGCCGGAAACTCAAGTTTTCAGATAACTCTTGAGGTAGTGCCCGGTATGGCTCTTGGCAGATTTGACGATGTGCTCGGGCGTACCCACGGCCACCACCTGTCCGCCGCCAGAGCCGCCTTCGGGGCCCATGTCGATGATCCAGTCAGCGGTTTTGATCACATCTAGATTGTGCTCAATCACCACGATGGTGTTGCCCGCATCGCGCAGCTGGTGCAGCACCTTGAGCAGCAGTTGCACATCGGCAAAGTGCAGGCCGGTGGTGGGCTCATCCAGGATGTAGAGCGTGCGGCCCGTGTCGCGTTTGGACAGTTCCTGGGCCAGCTTGACGCGCTGGGCCTCACCGCCGGACAGCGTGGTGGCGCTTTGACCCAGACGGATATACCCCAGCCCCACATCCAGCAGCGTTTGCAGCTTGCGCGCAATGCTGGGCACGTCCTTGAAAAAGGCGTGCGCTTCTTCTACCGTCATGCCCAGCACGTCGGCAATGTTCCTGCCCTTCCACTGCACTTCCAGTGTTTCGCGGTTGTAGCGCTTGCCGTGGCAGGTATCGCAGGGCACATACACATCCGGCAGAAAGTGCATTTCTACCTTTATCATGCCGTCGCCCTGGCAGGTTTCGCAGCGGCCTCCGGCCACGTTGAACGAGAAACGACCGGGGCCGTAGCCACGCTCTTTGGCGGTATTGGTTTCGGTAAACAGTTCGCGAATCGGGGCAAATAAGCCGGTATAGGTGGCCGGGTTGCTGCGTGGTGTGCGGCCAATGGGGGCCTGGTCCACGTTGATGACCTTGTCGAAATGCTCCAGCCCTTCCAGCGCCTGGTGGGGGGCAGGTTCGGCGCTGGCGCGGTACAGCTGGCGTGCCACTTCGGCGTACAGCGTGTCGTTGACCAGGGTACTTTTGCCTGAGCCAGACACGCCAGTCACGCAGGTGAACAGCCCGACAGGGAATTCGGCGGTCACCGTTTGCAGGTTGTGGCCGCTGGCACCCACTACGCGCAAAGCTTGCAGCGCATGGTGGTTGGGTGCGCTGGTGCTGGGCGCCGCAGGAAAGCCGGTGGATGGCTTGCTTTGCGCCTCGTCCACCTTCACGGGCTGCCAGGGTGTGCGGCGCTTGGGTACGGGAATGCACTTGGTGCCGCTGAGGTACTGGCCGGTGGGCGACTGCGGGTTGGCCTTGACTTGCTCGAACGTGCCCTGCGCCATCACCTGCCCGCCGTGTACGCCCGCGCCGGGGCCCATGTCGATGATGCAGTCGGCGGCACGCATCATGTCTTCATCGTGCTCCACCACGATCACGCTGTTGCCAATGTTGCGCAGGTGCTCCAGCGTGGCAATCAGGCGGTCGTTGTCGCGCTGGTGCAGGCCAATGCTGGGCTCGTCCAGCACATACATCACGCCCGTCAGGCCGCTGCCAATCTGGCGTGCCAGGCGAATGCGCTGCGATTCACCGCCCGAGAGCGTGTCGGCGCTGCGGTCCAGGCTCAAATAATTGAGGCCCACGTCCAGCAAGAAGCGCAGGCGCGAGGCGATCTCATTGACCACCTTTTCAGCGATGTCAGCCTTGTTGCCCTGCAGCTTGAGTGTGGTGAACCAGTGGTGTGCCTCTGACAGGGTCAGCGCATTGACTTGATAGATAGCACGGGCCTGATCGCCATCGCCCACGCGTACAAAGCGTGCTTCGCGGCGCAAGCGCGTGCCCTTGCAGTCGGGGCAGGAGCGGATGCTGCGCAGGCGTGCCAGGTCATCGCGCACGATGTGCGAATCGGTCTCGCGCAGGCGTCGCGCCATATTGGGAATCACGCCTTCAAACACATGCTCGACCACCGTGGGTTTGCCGTCGCTCTCGTAGGTGAAGGCAATTTTTTCGGTGCCCGAACCCCAGAGCACCACTCTTTGCACGTCTGCGGGCCAGCTCTCGAACGAGGCGGCTACGTCTTGCTTGTAGTGCTTGGCAATGCTTTGCAGCAGCGTGAAGTAGGTGCTGTTGCGGCTGTCCCAACCATGAATCGCCCCGTTGGCCACGCTCACGGTAGGGAAGGGTACGACCTTGTCCGGGTCAAAGTCTTCGCTCACGCCCAGGCCATCGCAGGTGGGGCAGGCACCCATGGGCGAGTTGAACGAGAACAGGCGTGGCTCCAGCTCTTCCAGCGAGTAAGTGCACAGCGGACAGGCAAAACGGCTGCTGAAAACGTGTTCTTCGCCCGAGTCCATGTCCACCGCCAGCACGCGGCCACTGGAGGCGTCGCCACCAATGCGCAGTGCCGCTTCAATGCTTTCGGCCAGGCGCTGCTGCAAGTCGGCGCGCACCTTGATGCGATCGACCACCACATCAATGTCGTGCTTGCTGTTCTTGTCCAGCACAGGCAGGCTGCCCGCATCCACCACGGCACCGTTGATGCGAAAGCGGATGTAGCCCTGGGCCTGCATCTGCGTGAATAAATCGGTGAAGTCCCCCTTGCGGCTGCGCGCGACAGGGGCAATCAGCATGAGTTTGGTGCCTTCGGGCATGGCCAAAATAGCATCCACCATCTGGCTCACGGTTTGTGCCTGCAGGGGCAACTCGTGCTCGGGGCAATACGGCGTGCCAGCGCGGGCAAACAGCAGGCGCAGGTAGTCGTTGATTTCGGTGATGGTGCCCACGGTCGAGCGTGGGTTGTGGCTGGCCGCCTTTTGCTCGATGGCAATAGCCGGTGACAGCCCCTCAATCAAGTCCACATCGGGCTTGTCCAGCTGCCCCAGAAACTGCCGCGCATAGGCCGACAGGCTTTCCACGTAGCGGCGCTGGCCTTCGGCATACAAGGTGTCAAACGCGAGGCTGGACTTGCCTGAACCCGACAACCCGGTGATCACCACCAGCTGATTGCGTGGAATGTCCAGATCAATGTTTTTGAGGTTGTGCGTACGCGCACCGCGAATGCTGATGCGGGTGTGCCCAATGGCATGACCCAGATAGCGCCCGGTGGTGTCTGGCGCATCTGCTGGTAGTGGGGGAGGAGAAGCTGCAGTCACGGGAGGGCGGCGGTATGTGCGAAGGGAAATCGCCCATCATAGAGATTTGGCACGCCCCATGTGTAGCGGCCATGCCCCCAATCGCAGACAATAAGGGTTTGGCGCAGCCAGCGCGTGCCCGCTCTAGCGGCTTGCAATGCGCGGCTTTTCGCCCTTCCCACTTTAGTTTTACTGCGTGTCTAAGTCCCACAACGACCCCCTCACCACCGCCGCCGATACTGCTGTCAGCAGCAAGATGACCCCGCAAGAACGCCGCTCCAGCGCCAGCTTGGCGCTGATTTTTGCGTTGCGCATGCTGGGGCTGTTCTTGGTGCTGCCGGTGTTTGCCTTGGAAGCGGCACATTACCCTGGTGGTGACGACCCCGTCATGGTGGGCCTGGCCATGGGGCTGTATGGCCTGACGCAGGCGGTGTTTCAGCTGCCGCTGGGCATGGCCTCGGATCGCTTTGGCCGCAAGCGCATCATCGTCGGCGGTCTGGTGGTGTTTGCCATTGGCAGCCTGGTGGCGGCACTGGCCGATTCACTCACGGGCTTGATGGTGGGCCGCGCCCTGCAAGGTGCGGGTGCGGTCTCGGCTGCGGTGACGGCGCTGATGTCGGATCTGACGCGCGACAGCGTGCGCACCAAGGCCATGGCCATGGTGGGCGGCTCCATTGGTTTGATGTTTGCGCTGGCACTGGTGCTCAGCCCGCTGCTGGCCGCATGGGGTGGTTTGTCGGGTATCTTTGGCCTGACCTTTGCCTTGGCGCTGTGCGGTGTTGCCGTGGTGATCTGGGTGGTGCCCCCCGAGCCCGTTCAGCACCACAGTGAGCAGCGCGGCAAGCCGCCAGAGCTGCTGCAGCACAAAGATTTGCTGCGTTTGAATGCCGGTGTGTTTATTTTGCACACCGTGCAGATGGCCATGTGGGTGGCCGTGCCCGCCTTGCTGGTGGCTGCCGGGCTGCTGAAAGATGCGCACTGGAAGGTGTATCTGCCCGCGGTGGTGCTGTCGTTTGTGGCCATGGGCGGGCTGTTTTCCATGGAGCGCAAAGGCAAGCTGCGCGCAGCCTTGCTGGGGGCCATCAGCTTGGTGCTGGTTGTGCAGATCGGTCTGGGCGTGGTGGCGCAGACCAGCGCGCAACCCTCGCTGGCGCTGATGGGCGTGCTGATGTTTTTGTTTTTTGTCGGCTTTAACGTGCTGGAGGCCAGCCAGCCCAGCCTGGTCTCGCGCATGGCCCCTGCACACCTGCGCGGTGCTGCGCTGGGGGCTTACAACACGCTGCAGTCGCTGGGTTTGTTTGCTGGCGGCTTCTTGGGCGGCGCGCTGGCCAAGTGGGGCGGCACGCCCGCCTTGTTCACCAGCACCGCGGTGCTGATGGTGCTGTGGTTGGTGATCACCTGGCCGCTGCGGCCAGTGGGGCGACCAGTACGCTCGTGAAAACATGAGCGCTTAACGTATATTTATTAAAGGTTTCAAAGTGATTTAGCTTTGAAGCCTTTGTTCTATGTGCGCTTAAAGCTCTCATTTTTGGAAAATCGTCGTTCATCCACCACGCTGCGCAGCGGGAATTTGGACGGATGTGCAGGCGTTAAAAACATCAGTTAAGCTGCGTTCCTGCAGCCTGCCGGAGGGGCCGCAATTACTGATCTGGTTCGGGGCCCTCCCCCTTCACACCCGAACTACCTGCACAGGATTTTTCACACCATGGCATCTGTCAACAAAGTCATCATCGTCGGCAATCTGGGTCGCGACCCCGAAATGCGCACCTTCCCAAGCGGCGACCAAGTGGCCAACGTCACCATCGCTACGACCGACCGCTGGCGCGACAAGAACACCGGTGAGAACAAAGAATCCACCGAGTGGCACCGCATTGTGTTCAATGGCCGTCTGGCTGAAATCGTGGGTCAATACCTGCGCAAGGGCAGCCAAGTCTATGTAGAAGGCAGCCTGCGCACCCGCAAGTGGACCGACCAAGCTACCGGCCAAGAGCGTTACGCCACCGAAATTCGCGCTGACAGCATGCAGATGCTGGGTAGCCGACAAGGCATGGGAGGCGGCAACCAGGGCCAGGGCGGTGGCTATGCAGAAGACAGCGGCTACGGCGACAACGGCGGCTATGAAGCCGCAGCTCCAGCGCCCCGTCGCCCGGCTGCAGCCCCAGCACCCCGCCAAGCAGCTCCACAGCAGCGCATGGCTTCGCCAGCCGCAGCACCCGCCCCAATGGCACCGCCTCCACAGCGTGCGGCTTCAGGCTTTGACGATATGGATGACGACATCCCGTTTTAATTTCACACTTTGACTGCGTGAACTCTCAAGCCCATACGGCTGTCCGTATGGGCTTTTTGCATGGCAGCGCAGGTTTTAGTCCTGCGCGGGTGCGGGGTTTAGCTTGTGGCGACATCGGCACAACGGCTTCTGCGCCAGACTGTCTGCTCTATTTACGTTAGCGTTCTGCGTGCTGTTGCCATGTTTTCTTTCTACGCCAACGAATGGCGCCGCTTGCTGCTGGGCTTTGATACCGAATCCAGCGCTGTCTTGGCGCAGATTGCACAAACCCACAATCAAGTCTTGGCAGAGCATTTTTACAGCGCCATGCTGGAAGATGAAGCCGCCTCAGGGCTACTTTCCCATGAGCAGGTGCAGTCCCGCTTGATGGGTTCTATGCGCCGCTGGATTGTTCAAGTCTTGAGTGCCAAGGTTGACGATGACTTGGGTGCCTTGGTTGCGTACCAAGTGAAGATTGGCGAAGTCCATGCACGCATTGATGTCCCGGTGCATTTGGTGCTGCGTGGCGCACGCAGTCTGAAAGAAGGTTTGCGGGCCGTGTTGCGGCAAGAGGCAACCGCTTGCTATGCCGAGACGATACAAATGGCGGCTACCTTGATTGACCACGCCATGGAGGCCATGTCGCAAGGCTATGCTGTCTCACGCGACCGCAACGCACGCACTACAGAGGCCTACCGTTTATTTTCGGTCACGCAAAACTTGGCAACCGTGCGCGAGCAGCGCCGTGCGGAGCTGCTGGATTGGGAAAACCAATGCCTGTATCTGCATGCCATGGGGGCTGGCAGTCAGCCGCTGAGCAGCTTGTCGACCTCTGATTTTGGTCTGTGGTTTCGGCACAAAGGCGTGGATATTTTCAACGGCGCACCGGCGACGCAAAGCATTCTGGATGCGATTGAGCAGATTGACAGCCACTTGCTGCCGGCGCTGATGCAGGCCAAGGGAGCTGATGTGGCTTTGCCGCTGCTGCAGTTGCGTGAGCAATCGCGCCACATTGCGATGAGCCTGGAGTCGCTGTTCACCCAAAACAGCGAGCTGGACGCAGGGCGTGATGTCTTGACCCAGTTGCTCAACCGCAAATTCTTACCCGTGGTGCTCTCCAAAGAGGTGGCCTACGCGCGCAAGCATGCCTCGACGTTCAGTGTCGTCAGCATGGATATCGACCATTTCAAGCGCATCAATGACCAGCATGGCCACGAAGGCGGTGACATGGTGCTGCAGCAGGTGGCCCTGACGCTGAGCAACAATATTCGGGGTGGCGATTACCTCTTCCGTCTGGGTGGCGAAGAGTTCTTGATGCTGCTGGTGGACACCCCCGCCGCCGGTGCAGCCAGCGTGGCCGAAAAGCTGCGCGCCCATATTGAGCGGGAGGTGTTCCATCTGCCCAAAAACGAACGCAGAAACATCACGATCAGTGCAGGGGTGGCCTCCTTTGATGGCCATCCGGACTACCAGCGGATTTTGCGTGAAAGTGATGAGGCGCTTTACCGGGCCAAAAACGAAGGCCGTAATCGTGTGGTCAGCGCCTAAAGCAGCCCACGCGAGCAAAGCGATCTAAGCGGCTAAAAACAAAGCCTGCAACATCACTGTTGCAGGCTTTGTCGTTGCTGAAGGCTTCTGCGTGCTTAACGCAGGCTGAGCACGTCAAACATGTCGAACTGGCCCGTGGTTTGGCTGGCCAAGAAGCGCACGGCGCGCAAGCTGCCTTGTGCATAGGTCGAGCGGCTGCTGGACTTGTGGGTGATCTCGATGCGCTCTCCCGTGCCGGCAAACAGCACAGTGTGGTCGCCCACGATGTCTCCGCCCCGCACGGTGGCAAAGCCAATGGTGTTTTCTTTGCGCTCGCCCGTATGGCCAAAGCGCTCATACACCGCACGGTCTTGCAGCTGTGTGCCCTGGGCTTGTGCAATCACCTCGCCCATCTTGAGAGCAGTGCCAGAAGGCGCATCGACCTTGTGCTTGTGGTGGGCTTCAACGATTTCGATGTCGTAGCCCGTATCCAGCGCCTTGGCGGCCATCTCCAGCAGCTTCAATGTCACGTTGACGCCCACGCTCATGTTGGGTGCCAGCATGATGGCTGTCTGCTGTGCGAAGGCGGCGATTTGTGTCTTTTCCTCTTCGCTGAACCCTGTGGTGCCGATCACCGCTTTCACGCCCAGCTCTGCACACACGGCCAGATGAACCAGCGTGCCTTCCGGGCGTGTGAAATCGATCAGAAAATCAGCCTTGGACAAGGCGCTTTTCAAGTCACTTTCAATCACCGCGCCGCTGGTCTGGCCCAAAAAGGCGGCTGCATCCATGCCCAGTGCCGGGCTACCGGGCAAGTCCAGTGCAGCGGTCAGTACGCAGTCGCCACTGTTCTGAATGGCCTCCACCAGCATGCGGCCCATGCGGCCTGAGGCACCGGCTACAGCGACACGCAAAGGGGTGGT
The DNA here is from genome assembly GCA_963520865.1 of uncultured Comamonas sp. Classification (GTDB taxonomy): domain Bacteria; phylum Pseudomonadota; class Gammaproteobacteria; order Burkholderiales; family Burkholderiaceae_C; genus Comamonas. The sequence goes on along the minus strand of CAUQST010000020.1, from coordinate 20,506 downwards.
GGGGGAAGAAGTCGAGGTCATAACAATCCAGTCAGTGTGTCAAACGTACAAAGCCGCTCAGCCCAGATGGCGGAGCGGCTTGTGCACAGCAGCAGAGGCTGCTGCGGTTAGCGGCTTTCCAGCGGAGGGTAGCTGCGCTGAGGCTGTGCGGTTGCTTCAGCAGCGGTATCTGCCGCTTTGTTTTTGGCTGCCGGAAACTTTGCCAGCTGTTCTTCAGTGGCTTGCAGGTTCGGAATCTTGAGCTTGCCGATGGGCTTGCCCAATGCGGCAACAAATTCGGACTCGGAGGGCATCTCATCGCCCTCTGCGCGGACAAATCGCTCTCCATCAAAGAACACGGCCAGCTTGCGGTTTTGCTCCTGTACACCTTGGCGCTTGATGGTGAACACATATTCCCAGCGATCGTTGTGGAACACGCTGGTTAACAACGGTGTGCCCAAGATTTCGCGCACCTGCTGACGGCTCATGCCCGGTTGCAAAGCTTGCACCTGTTCACGAGAAACAAAATTGCCTTGCACCACTTCCACCTTGTAAGGTGTGATGGCGCTCATGGCATTGCGTGTGGTTTCGCCAACGCTGCTGCATGCAGCCAAGAGTGAGGCTAGAGACAGAGTCAACGCCACACGGAGGCGACAACGAGCTTGTACATGCATGGGTAATCGGTCAGAGGATATGATCTGCACCATTGTAGCGGCAGGTTTTTGTTTGGGCTTACGCATGTTTGGCCTTGCGATGAACTGGCCGTTTTGATGTCTGAGGCTAGCTGTCGTAAGCTAGCGCCACACAGCCACTCTCCAATTACGCCATGAAGAACATTGAAGACCTTAAAAGCACAGGCCTGAAAGCGACACTGCCGCGTCTGAAAATTTTGGAGATTTTCCAAATTGGCAAGCAACGCCACATGACCGCAGAAGATGTCTTCCGTGTGCTGTTGGATGAGCGCTCAGACATTGGCTTGGCAACTGTGTACCGTGTGCTGACTCAGTTTGAGCAAGCAGGTATCTTGCTGCGCAGCAACTTTGAAAGCGGCAAGGCCGTCTATGAGTTAAATGAGGGTCAGCACCATGACCACTTTGTGTGCACATCCTGCGGCAAGGTGGAAGAGTTTTACGACCCTGAAATTGAAAAACGCCAGCAAATGATTGCCGATCAGATGGGCTGGAGCATTCAAGACCACTCCATGTCCTTGTATGGACAGTGCGCAGTGTGTTCCAGCAAGGCGACTAACAAGCGTTAACTGGCTCGATAGCCCGCACCGAAAAAAGGCATTCCCACGGAATGCCTTTTTGTCTTTTGGAGCTCAGTGGCCTGAGCCTTTGCCCATGTCGCGTTCCATGGCTTTGCGGTGGCGCTCTACAAACTCCTGGTAGGTGTCGATGCCACGCAGTTGCAAGATGCTGTTGCGCACGGCGGCTTCGACCAGCACCGCAATGTTGCGGCCCGCAGTCACGGGGATCACCACTTTGCGCACCAAAATGCCCAGTACGTCCTGGGTCAGTGGTTCTTGCGGCAGGCGCTCATATTCCCGTTCCATGGTTTCTTTGCGCACCAGATGAACGATGAGCTTGAGTCGCATTTTGCGACGCACGGCCGTTTCCCCAAAGATGGCTCGAATGTCGAGCAAGCCAATCCCGCGTACTTCCAGCAAGTTTTGCAGCAGTTCAGGGCACTTGCCCTCAATGGTGGTTTGGTTGATTCGGTACAGGTCTACTGCGTCGTCAGCCACCAGTCCGTTGCCACGCGTGATCAGCTCAAGCCCTAGTTCACTTTTGCCCAGGCCAGACTCGCCAGTGATCATGACGCCCATGCCCAAGATATCCATGAACACGCCGTGCATGGTGGTGCGGTCAGCGAAGTGCTTGGACAAATATGCACGCAGCACATCAATCACAAACGCAGATGCTTCGGCCGTGGAGAACATGGGAATCTGTGCCTGCTCGCACATGGTGAGCAGCGCTGGAGGCGCTTGCTGGCCATCTGCCAGCACTAAAACGGGAGGCTCCAGATTGACGATGCGGCCAATGCGACGTGCACAGTCTTCGGGCGTGGCGTTGAGCAGGTATGCCACCTCGCGTTCGCCCAGCACTTGCAGGCGGTAGGGGTGGATGTAGTTGAGGTAGCCAACCAGGTCTGCGCCAGAGCGCGCAGAGCGCACCGCTATTTCATCGAAACGGCGCTCTGAAGCTCCCAGGCCTGCCAGCCATTCCCAGCGTAAGGTTTCACGGAAAGCTTCGAAAAGCCGGTTGGCATTGATGGCTTTGTGGCGCATGGGCGAGGCTTAAAGGCCTTGCCAGCCTGATGCACCGGCAAGGCTGGGGTTTAGGAAGCTGCGGTTGATTTCCAGTCGGCGATCAACTGGTAGAGGGCTTCAGCGTAAGTGGCGTTTTTGAGCGATTCGCGCAGATTGCTGTCGCTCAGAAGCTCGGCAATTTCAGACAGAATTTCCAGGTGCTGCTGGGTGGCTGCTTCTGGCACCAGCAGAAAGATCAGCAGTTGCACCGATTGCTCGTCAGGTGCATCAAAACCAATCGGGCGCGCCAGTTGAAATACGGCGGCCATTGGGGCCTTCAAGCCCTTGATGCGGCCATGGGGAATGGCTACGCCATGGCCCAAACCTGTGGAACCCAGGCGTTCGCGGGCGAACAGGCTGTCAGTGATCAATGCACGCGAGAGACCATGCAGCCCTTCAAACAAGAGCCCAGCTTCTTCGAAAGCGCGTTTTTTGCTGGTGGCATCAACACTCACAAGCACTTGAGCGGGCGACAAAATGGAGGCAAGACGGTTCATTTGAAAACTATTATGCATCGCCCGAGCCGAAAATGTCTGGCAGGTGCGTGGGAGCAAAAAGGCCGCCAACCGGCGGCCTGTCATTGAGGACTTTACCTAAATCTTCGCACAAGCAAAAGGCTTTGCGCCTCAATGAATGTCGATGGTACCCAATTCCCGCTTAACGGGGGCGGTGCGCCAGCCTTGGACTCGGGTTTTGTGTCCCATTACCTGGCGGTCCAGTTTGTCTACCAGTTCGTCAATGGCGGCGTAAAGGTTAAGGTGCTTGCTGCCAGCATGCAGCGCATTGCCTTTGATGTGAATGCTGCATTCGGCACGCTGGCGGCGCTCTTTCTGCGATTCGTTGTGCTTGGAGAGCAGCACCCTGACATGGATGACTTGGTCAAAGTGGCGCAATACGCGCTCCAGCTTGGAGACAACGTAGGCGCGCAGCGCGGGGCTTACTTCGAGATGGTGGCCACTGATGGTTAGGTTCATGAATCAACCTCCTGTGCTTTCAGGTTCGCAAAGCTGTGACCGCACACCAATGTGCTGTGCGGAAAGGGGCGGTTGAATGCGCATTCGTCGCTTGGGTTCACTATGCGCCTGTTGCCGGGGCTGTGCAACGGCATTTCGGCATGCTTTGCTGGGGAATGAACTGCTTACAGACGCCAGCGCAAATTCAGCGCAAAATAAGCTGTTTTTGCTGAGGGCCGCACTGTGCGTTTGCAGCCATTCATGTTCGGCATTGACATCGAAGCAGTCGCAATTGTCAGCTTTATGCGCGGCAGTCCGGCTCTAAAATCCTGCATCGGAGCACCGCCAGTTAGCTTGTAGCTGATGGCCTTGCCACGTTCCGACCTCCTTTTGCCTGCCCTCTCATGACACAGTCCACGACTTCTGCTTTGCACACTTCCAACATCACCTCGCTGCCGCTGCTGGCTCGCGGCAAGGTGCGTGACAACTACGCCGTGGGCGATGACCGCATTTTGATGGTGGCGTCTGACCGTCTGTCGGCTTTCGATGTGATCATGGGTGAACCCATTCCGGGCAAGGGTGTATTGCTGACGCAGATGGCGCTGTTTTGGTTTGACAAGCTGGGCCACATCTGCCCGAACCACCTGACGGGCGAAGCCCCCGAGTCCGTGGTGACGGCCGAGGAAGTCAAGCAAGTGCAAGGCCGCTCCATGCTGGTCAAGCGCCTCAAGCCCATCATGATTGAAGCGGTGGTGCGCGGCTATCTGGCCGGCAGCGGCTGGAAGGAATACCAGGAAAACCAGGCCGTATGCGGCGTGAAGCTGCCCGCAGGCTTGGTGAACTCGGCCAAGTTGCCTGAACCCATCTATACCCCTGCTGCCAAGGCAGAGATGGGCGATCACGATGAAAACATCACCTACGAACGCACGGTAGAAATGGTGGGCGAGGAGCTGGCCGCCAAAATCCGCGATACCGCGATCCGTATTTACAAAGAAGCGGCAGAGATTGCGCTGACCAAGGGCATGATCATTGCGGATACCAAGTTTGAGTTTGGTCTGACCGATGACGGCGAGTTGGTGCTGATGGACGAGGTGCTGACACCTGACAGCTCGCGCTACTGGCCCGTGGAAGGCTATGAGGACGCGCTCAAGGCTGGTGTGAATCCGCCCAGCTACGACAAGCAGTTTGTGCGTGACTGGCTGGAACAGGCCAAGGTCAATGGCAAGCTGTGGGACAAGACAGCGCCTTCGCCGCGTCTGCCGCAGGAAGTGATCGACAAGACCGCCGCCAAGTACCGCGAAGCGCTGCAACGCCTGACTGCCTGAGCACTCACTCTCGCAGGTGCATAAAAAAAGCAGCCTCAGGGCTGCTTTTTTTACGAAAGATTTTTTAAAAGAAGAGCTATTAGCGCTTATCCAGCCTTGTTTTCAATATGAAAAGTATTTGAAAAGCTTATTAAGCAAGCGATGACAGCTCTCTTTTTATCTTCGCGCGGGTGCGGCTTGCAAGGCCGCCACGACGTCGGTGGCCAGTTTGCGCAGCGCTTGCCAGCCGTCTCGGGGCCAGCCGTCAGCGGGTAAGCCTTTGACGATGCCATCGACCACATGGGCTGAATGCAGCAAGCGCACGGCAGCATTGGGCGTCAGGCGAGGCACGATGCGCTCAAACAGCTTTTCTTTGGGGCCCCAGATACGCAAGCTGCGCAGCACCATGGGCAGGGGCTGCCCACTGGTCAGTGCGTCTTTCGCGCGCTTGAGGTTGCGAATGTCTTCAGACAGCGTCCAGTGCACCAGTACCTCGGCCGTGCCTTCGGCTTGCAGCCCGTCGAGCATGCGCACCACGCGAGGCAGATTGCCCGACAGCACGGCTTCAGACAGCTTGAAGACGTCGTAGCGGGCCACGTTGAGCACGGCTTGCTCCACGACTTCGTAGCCCAGCTCGCCAGCGGGCTGCAGCAAGCCGAGTTTTTGAATCTCCTGGTGCGCCGCCAGCAAGTTGCCTTCAACGCGGTCGGCAAAGAACTGCAGTGTGCGCTGGCCTTCTTCACCCGAAGCCACACGCTGGTTCTGCTGCGCCAGGCGCTGTGCAATCCACCCGGGCAGTGCAGCGCGTTCGATCGCATCGATCTGAATGGTGACGCCATTGGCATCCAGCGCGGCAAACCATGCGCCTTTTTTGGTGGCCGCATCCATGCGGGGCAAGGTGATGATGGTCAGCGTGTTTTCATCGTGGGCAGCCGAACTGGCCAACTGCTGGATGGCGGTGCTGCCGTCTTTTCCGGGCTTGCCGGAGGGAATGCGAATTTCGACCAGCTGCTTGTCGGCAAACAGACTGAGCGAGCCACCAGCGGCGAGCACGCTGCTCCAGTCAAAATGCGCGCCTTGCACGGTGTGTACGCTGCGCTCGGAGTGGCCAGCAGCACGTGCAGCAGCGCGGATGGCATCCGCCGCCTCTTGCGCTTGCAGTGGTTCGTCGCCGTGCAAGGTATACAAAGGCCGCAAACCTTTTTGCAGGTGTGCGGCCAGTTGGTTCAGAGCCAGTTGCATGCGGTGTTAATCAGCCGCAGGCGCATGAGCGGCTGCCAGACGGCGCAGCAGCTGCTGTGCCAGGTCGGAGTACATGTTGCGGTAGAGCGTGGCTTCTTCTTCGTCCTTGGCCAGGGCCAAGGATTCGCTGTAGCTCATTTCGCGCTTTTGCTGCATTTCTGTGTCTTCAATCCAGACGCGGCCTTCTTTGTCGACCAGCTTGAAGCGGGCAAACAGGCGCAGCTCCACTTCACGCACCTGGCCTGAGACGGTTTTGGCCAAAATTACGCGCTGGCGGCGCTCGCCCAGCAGAAACAAGGTGACCTCTGCGGTATCGGCCTTGGCAGGGGGCAAGACCACGGTGAGGTTGCCGCCCGCGGTGGCCAGGTTGCGCAGTACTTCACGCGTGAAGGGCGAACCCTCGGGCGCTTGGACATACAGGGTCGAAAACGGAAAGGACGGCGCGCCACGCAGGCGAAAGCCGCAGGCACTGACTACAGGGGCCAGTGCCATCAGAGAAAGCAGCGTACGTTTGCGCATGGCGTGCATCCTTGGGGTTGCGTTAGACGACGATGTTGACCAAGCGGCCAGGCACCACGATCACCTTCTTGGGTGTCGCGCCGTTGGTGAACTTCAGCGCGTCTTCGTTGGCCAGGGCCACGGCTTCGATCTGCGCCTTGTCGGCAGAGGCCGGCACGCGGATCGAACCACGCAGCTTGCCGTTGACCTGCAGCACCAGCTCCAGCTCGTCTTGCACCAGCGCCTTGGGGTCGACCTCGGGCCAAGAGGCATCCAGAATGTCGCCTTGCTTGTTGGCGTAGCCCAGCGCCTTCCACAGCATGTGGGTCAGGTGAGGGGTGGCGGGGTAGAGCACGCGCAGCAAGATGCCAAAGCTTTCGATCATGGCGATCTGGCCGTCGGCGGTGTGCGTCGACTTGAAGCTTTCCAGTGCGTTGATCATCTTCATCGCGCCTGACACCACGGTGTTGTACTGCATGCGCTGGTAGTCATAGTCCACCTGCTTGAGCACGGTGTGAATTTCCAGACGCAGGGCCTTGGCATCCTTGTCAAACTGCACATCGTCCAGGCTGTCCAGGCCCAGCGCCAGCATGATGGCGGGGGTGTAGTTCACGCCCAGCAGCTTGTGGCCAAAGTTGTACACACGGCGCAGGAAGCGGTAGCTGCCCTCCACGCCGGCGTCGTTCCACTCCAGCGTCAGCTCAGGCGGCGCTGTGAACATGGTGTACAGGCGTGCGGTGTCGGCGCCGTACTTTTCGATCAACTCTTGTGGATCGATGCCGTTGTTCTTGGACTTGGACATGGTGCCCACGCCCTCGTAGTCAATGGCTGTGCCCACGGGCAGCATGCCGTCGGCGCTGTCCACGGCCACCTTGAGCTTGGCGCCAATGATTTTGCCGCCTTCGTCCAGCACGTGTTCCACGTCCTTGGGCCAGAAGTATTCCTTGGCGCCCTTGGCGGTGCGGCGGCTGTAGATATGGTTGAGCACCATGCCTTGCGTCAGCAACTGGGTGAAGGGCTCGTCGACCTTCACCAAGCCCAGATCGCGCATCACCTTGGTCCAGAAACGGGCGTACAGCAGGTGCAAGATAGCGTGCTCAATGCCACCGATGTACTGGTCCATGGGCATCCAGTAGTCGGCGCCGTCGGCCACCATCTTTTCGCTGTTCTGTGCGTCGCAATAGCGCATGAAGTACCACGAGCTGTCCACGAAGGTATCCATCGTGTCGGTCTCGCGGCGGGCGCTCTTGCCACAGCAGGGGCAGACCACGCCAGCGTGGAAGGCCTCTGACTTGACCAGCGGGTTGCCTGAGCCATCGGGCACCAGGTCTTGCGGCAGCACTACGGGCAGGTCTTTTTCAGGCACAGGCTGGGCGCCACAATCTTCGCAATGGATGATTGGGATGGGCGTGCCCCAGTAGCGCTGGCGGCTCACGCCCCAGTCGCGCAGACGCCAGGTGGTCTTCTTTTCGCCCAGATTTTTGGCGGCTAGCAGGTCGGCCACCTTGTCCACGGCTTGCACCTGGTTCAGACCGTCCAGCGCACCAGAGTTGACACAGACGCACTTTTGCTTGTCGCCATACCACTCTTGCCAAGCGTCGGTGCTGAAGGTCTGACCTTCTACCGCAACCACTTGCTCGATGGGCAGACTGTACTTCTTGGCAAAGGCAAAGTCGCGCTCGTCGTGGGCAGGCACGCCCATCACGGCGCCGTCGCCATAGCTCATCAGCACATAGTTGCCCACCCAGACTTCCACTTGCTTGCCAGTGATGGGGTGGGTGACGAACAGGCCCGTAGGCATGCCCTCTTTTTCCTTGACGGCCAGCTCTGCCTCAGTCGTTCCGCCCTTTTTGCACTCTTCAATGAAGGCGGCCAGCTGGGGGGCGCTGGCTGCAGCGTGCTGTGCCAAGGGGTGTTCAGCGGCCACAGCGCAGAACGTGACGCCCATGATGGTGTCTGCACGCGTGGTGAAGACGTACATCTTGCCGTCGCCAATCAGCTCGCCAGCAGCGTCCTTGATGTCGTGGGTGAACGCAAAGCGCACGCCGGCGCTCTTGCCAATCCAGTTCTCCTGCATCAGACGCACCTTGTCGGGCCAGCCAGTCAGCGTGGCCTTGTCGTTGCCGACTTGCACGTGCTCCAGCAGCTCTTGGGCGTAGTTGGTGATGGCCAGGTAGTAGCCTGGGATCTCGCGCTTTTCAACGGGCGCGCCGGTGCGCCAGCCGCGGCCGTCAATCACCTGCTCGTTGGCCAGCACGGTCTGGTCCACCGGATCCCAGTTCACCACCTGGGTCTTGCGGTATGCAATGCCTTTTTCCAGCATTTTCAGGAACAGCCACTGGTTCCACTTGTAGTACTCGGGGTCGCAGGTGGTGATTTCACGGCTCCAGTCGATGGCCAGACCCATCGCCTGCATCTGGTTCTTCATGTACGCGATGTTGTCGTACGTCCACTTGGCCGGCGGCACCTTGTTCTTGAGCGCTGCGTTTTCTGCGGGCAGGCCAAAAGCATCCCAGCCCATGGGCATCAAGACGTTGTAGCCCTTCATCCGTAGCTGGCGCGTGAGCATGTCATTGATGGTGTAGTTGCGCACGTGGCCCATATGCAGCTTGCCGCTGGGGTAGGGCAGCATGGAGCAGGCGTAGAACTTCTTCTTGTTGCTGTCTTCTACGACGCGATAGGCATCGGTGGCGGTCCAGTGGTCGTGTGCGGCGCGCTCGACCTCAATGTGGTTGTATTTGTCTTGCATGGAACTGGTTGGTGGTGCTGCAGTCACAATACTGCTTCGCGTAGATTTTAGGCGCTTGGGCGCAGCTTACCGCTGTTGTGGGCTGACACCCCCGCAGCCCTCTGCGCCTCTGCGGCCGAATGGCCGTTTTTTCATGGCTGTTTTTATGTTTTGTTAACCCGCAGTGGGTGAGTGCTGCGGTAAAGAGGTGAGCTTCGGTGAGTGTGTCTTCGTCTATTTTTGCCCTGTATGCCGATATGGAGCCTTGGGCCCAAGCGACCAGCGGTTTGATGCTGTTGGCCCTGCTGGCGATCGTTTCGCGCTTTATTGCGCAGGGCGTGCTGTTTCATTTTGTGCGCATGTGGCGTAACACCATGCCACTGGGTTGGGCGCAAATTCTGCTGCACGACCATGTGCTGGTGCGCATTGCCAAGATTGTGCCGTCGGTGGTGGTGCAACTGGGTATCGGCTGGGTGCAGCAATTGCCAGCTACGACAACCACCGCAATCGGCAATGCGGCAGCGGCCTTCACCATCTATCACATCGTGCGCGCCTTCACGGCCTTGCTCAGCGAGATCAATGAGGCCCATGACCGCCATGATGGTCCCAAGGCCACGCAGTCGCGCTCGATCAAAAGTTATGTACAGCTGGGCAAGCTGCTGGCCTATGGGCTGGGTGCGCTGCTGATTGTGGCCAGTATTTTGAATCGCTCGCCGCTGCTGCTGCTCTCGGGGCTGGGTGCCATGTCGGCCGTGCTGATGCTGGTGTTCAAGGACACCATCATGTCGTTTGTGGCTGGGGTGCAGCTGTCGTCCAACGACATGATGCGCGTGGGCGACTGGATTGAAATGCCTCAGGTTGGGGCGGACGGTTTTGTGGTGGAGATTGCACTGAACACCGTCAAGGTGCAGAACTGGGACAAGACCATCACCACCATTCCCACGTGGAAGCTGATGAGCGAAAGCTTTAAAAACTGGCGTGGCATGTTTGATGCTGGTGGCCGCCGCATTCTGCGTGCGCTGCATATTGATGCCGCCACTGTGCATTTGCTGACCGCCGAAGAGCGCAGGGCGTTAACAGGCATCAACTTGCTCAAAAGCTACTGGAATGAGCGCGATGGGCTGCTGGCCCAGCCTGAGTCGGCTGAGCACGCCATGCCCCTGCAGGCGATTGCACCAGAGATGGTGACCAATTTGGCGGCCTTCAAAGCCTATGCGTATGCGTATTTGCTGGCGCATCCGCGCATTGCAAAGGGCCCGGGCATGTTTTTGCTGGCGCGCACGCTGGAGCCTTCGCCCACAGGCATTCCCTTGCAGTTGTTTTGCTACACCAGCACCACGGTGTGGGTGGAGTACGAAGGCATTCAAGGCGAGATTTTTGACCACCTGATTGGGGTGCTGCCGCTGTTTGGCCTGTCGCTGTACCAGCGCTCATCGGACTACAGCAACCGCCAGATCGTGCATGCGTTGAGCCAAGACGAGCCCGAACATCCCTAAGAGTGGCTCTAAACCCGCACCCGCACGCATAAGTGGGTGCCCAGAGATAATTTCAAGCTATGACTAAGCACCGTGTAGTCGTTGGTCTGTCCGGCGGCGTAGATTCAGCAGTGACGGCCCATTTGCTCAAGCAGCAGGGGCACGACGTGGTCGGCATCTTCATGAAGAACTGGGAAGATGACGACGACAGCGAGTTTTGCTCCAGCCGGCAAGACTTCTTGGATGCGGCCAGCGTGGCCGATGTGCTGGGTATTGAAATTGAGCACGTTAACTTCGCAGCCGACTACAAAGACCGCGTATTTGCCGAGTTTTTGCGCGAGTACCAAGCCGGGCGTACCCCGAACCCCGATGTGCTGTGCAATGCCGAGATCAAGTTCAAGGCGTTTTTGGACCACGCCATGCGCTTGGGCGCCGACAAAATAGCCACCGGCCATTACGCCCGCGTGCGCCAGAATGCTGACACCGGCCTGTTCGAGTTGCTCAAGGGCGTGGACAACAGCAAGGACCAAAGCTACTTCTTGCATCGCCTGAGCCAGGCGCAGTTGTCCAAGGCCATGTTCCCTGTGGGTGAGCTGTGCAAGACCGAAGTGCGCCGCATTGCCGAAGAAATTGGCTTGCCCAATGCCAAGAAGAAAGACTCTACCGGCATCTGCTTCATTGGTGAGCGCCCTTTCCGCGAGTTCTTGAACCGTTACATCAGCAAAGAACCGGGCTGGATGCTGGATGACCGCAACCGCCGCCTGGGCAAGCACGTGGGGTTGAGCTTTTACACCTTGGGCCAGCGTTCGGGCCTGGGTATTGGCGGTGTCAAGGAAAAGGGTGCAGCCCGCGGCGAGGGCGATCACGCACCGTGGTTTGTAGCGGCTAAAGAGATGGAAAAGAACGTACTGCGCGTAGTGCAAGGGCATGACCACCCGATGCTGCTGTCGCACCGTCTGGATGCGGACAGCGCCAGCTGGGTGGCCGGTCACCCACCGGTTGCGGGCACCTATGGCTCTAAGACCCGTTACCGTCAGCCGGATTCACCAGCTCTCATCACGAGCGCATCAACCAACAGTCACTTTCGCCTGGATTTCCCCGAGGCACAGTGGGCCGTCACGCCTGGACAATCGGCCGTACTGTATGACGGCGAGGTGTGCCTGGGCGGCGGCATCATCGCTGCGGTTGACCCCAAGGATTGACCGACTCCTTCGTACATCCAAGGCAGCTGAGGCTGCCTTTTTTTGATCAAGTTTTGATCAAATCGACTGTTGGCGCATATCTAGCAAACGCTGGCACCTGTGGTTTACATACCTAGCTGTGCCCGTGCTTTGCCCAGCCAGCCGCGCAAGTGCTCGTGTAAATCAGCTTGACTGAAAGAGCAGCTTTCTTCGGTAAACAAGGCGCTGGACTCCAGCCGGTCCAGCAGTTGCAGCAGCACGGGGCCGTAGCGCTCGGGCAGCGCCGCAAGCAGTGCCTGTGAGGCGCGCGCTTGCTCGTTGAGGGCAGAGGCACTGATGCTGCCATCTTCAAGGCGCAGCAAGGCATCTTGCAATGCTTGGAGCTGAGCAATGGCGTTGGTCTCGGCGGTCATGGGTGTTTCCTGCGCAATGGTGGTGTGGCTGCAGTGTAGAACCAGTGGCGCATCCTTGTTTGAGCAACGCCACGCACTTCTCAGCGAGAATGGCGGCATGAATGCGCTGAACATTGCCGAATACATGCAAACCTTGGGTTTGCAAGCAAAAGTGGCTGCAGCCCAAATGGCACGGGCCAATGCAGCTACCAAAAGCAAAGCCCTGCTGGCCTTGGCCCGCCTGCTGCGCGAGAGCGTAGAAGCTTTGCAGATCGATAACGCCAAAGACCTGGAGCGTGCCATGGCCAACGGCTTGGCTGCCCCTATGGTGGATCGCTTGCGGCTGACGCCCAAGGTGCTGGAAACCTGCGCCCAGGGCTGCGAGCAACTGGCGCTGATGCCTGATGTGATTGGCGAAATCTCGGGCATGAAGCAGCAGCCCAGCGGTATCCGCGTGGGCCAGATGCGTGTACCTATTGGCGTGTTCGGCATGATTTTTGAAAGCCGCCCCAATGTGACCATTGAGGCGGCCAGCCTGAGCATCAAGAGCGGCAACGCATGCATATTGCGCGGTGGCTCCGAGGCGATTGAGTCGAACAAGGCCTTGGCCAAGCTGGTGGCGCAGGCGATGCAAGAGGCCGGTTTGCCCGCGCACGGCGTGCAGCTGGTAGCTACTGTCGATCGTGAAGCGGTTGGCCAATTGATTGCTATGCCCGCTTATGTGGATGTGATCATTCCCCGGGGTGGCAAGAGCCTGATTGAACGCATCAGCCGCGAAGCCAAGGTGCCGGTCATCAAGCATTTGGATGGCAATTGCCACACCTATGTGGACGACCCTTGCGACATCGATCTGGCGGTGAAGGTGACCGACAACGCCAAAACTCACAAGTACAGCCCCTGCAATGCCACCGAAAGTTTGCTGGTGGCACGTGCGGTGGCGCAGACTTTCTTGCCCAAGATTGGCGCCATCTTTGCTGCCAAGGGAGTTGAGATACGTGGCTGCCCTGAATCGCTGGCAATGCTGCAGGCCGTGGAGGGCCTGAAACTGGTGCCCGCCACCGAGGCGGACTGGAGCGAGGAATACCTGGCCCCCATCATCAGCGTGAAGGTGGTGGACGGTGTGGATGCGGCCATTGCGCACATCAATCAGTACTCCAGCGGTCACACCGAGGCCATCCTCACCCGCGACCATGTACATGCCCAGCGCTTTTTGCGCGAGGTGGACTCGGCCAGCGTCATGGTCAACACCAGCACACGCTTTGCCGATGGCTTTGAGTACGGTCTGGGCGCAGAGATCGGCATCAGCACTGACAAATTCCATGCGCGTGGTCCGGTGGGCATTGAGGGGCTGACATCCCTTAAATACGTGGTACTGGGCGAAGGCGACGTTCGCAGTTAAAGGCTCCAAACCAGAAGGCTGCTTCGGCTGCCTTTTTCTTTGGCCATCGGCGCAAGACGGAAAAATGGCATGAAGATCATCATCTTGGGGGCGGGGCGTGTGGGTTACAGCGTGGCAGAGAGTCTGGTCTCTGAGCGCAATGACATCACAGTGATTGATACCGATGCAGCGCGGCTGGCCGAGTTGCAAGACCGTTTTGATCTGCGTGGCGTGGTGGGCAATGGCATTGACCAGCAGGTACTGGCCGAGGCGGGCGCGGCAGATACCGACTTGCTGATTGCCTGCGCTGCCCAGGATGAAACCAACCTTGTGTGCTGCAAGATCGCGCACATGGTCTTTGGCATTCCCACCCGAGTGGCGCGCGTGCGTTCATTAGGTTTTGACGTGAACCAGCCCTTGATGGGGACCGATGGCTTTGCCGTAGATGCCATCATTTGCCCTGAGGCTTCTCTGACCCGCTACATCCGCAAACTGATTGAGTACCCCGACTCTTTGCAGGTGCGTGAGTTTGCCGGTGGGCGGGCGTGTCTGTCTTCAGTGCGCGCCCGTGCGCGGGCGCCCGCAGTAGGCATGCGCATTGGAGATTTGCGCCTCCACAACCCAGATCTGGGGTTGCGCGTTGTGGCCATCTACCGCCGTTTTGCCGACGAGCCTGACCGCTTTGTGCGCTGCGATGGTGCTACGCGCATTGAGCCGGGCGATGAAGTCTTTGTGCTGGCGGCCCGCGAGCATTTGCAAGAAGTACTGAATGCCTTTCACCGCCCCAGCGACCAGCCTGCGCGGGCAGTGCGGCGCATTTTGATAGCGGGAGGCGGGCAAGTCAGCCTGCAATTGGCACAAGAGCTGGCGGCAGAGTCTGATCAGTTCATCATAAAAATCATTGAAGACGACCCCCGGCGCTGCGAGCAGTTGGCGGCGGCGTTGCCCAGCGAGGTGCTGGTGCTGCAGGGCAGTCACACGGATGAGGATTTGTTCTTTGAAGAAAACGTCGAAGAGACCGATCTGTTTCTGGCCCTGACGGAAGACGACGAAAACAACATCATGGCCAGCCTGCTGGCCAAGCGCATGGGGGCCAGCCGTGTGCTGGCGCTGATCAACCGGCGCAGCTATGCCGATTTGATGCACGGCACGCAGATTGATATTGCGCTGTCGCCCGCGCAGGCCATGCTGGGTGAGTTTTTGGCCCACGTGCGCAAGGGGGATGTGCAGGCCGTGCACAGCTTGCGCCGGGGCGTTGCCGAAGCGCTGGAAATTGTGGCGCGCGGAGATCGCAAAAACTCCAAGGTGGTGGGTCGCAAGGTGGGCGATTTGAAGTTGCCGCCCGAGGTGCATATCGGCCTGATCATTCGCGGCCTGCCGGATACCGAAGACATTCGCGCACAGGCGGATGGGGTGGAGCCCGAGGTCATCATTCCGCGCAGCCATTCGGTGATTGAAAGCAATGACCATGTGGTGTTCTTTCTGCCCAACAAGCGGTTGGTGCAGGAGGTAGAGCGCCTGTTCCGCGTGAGCGCCACTTTCTTTTAAGCGCAGGAGTCCTCCATGCGAGACCTCTTTCCAGTTCTGCGCGTCTTGGGCGTGCTGCTGGTGTTTTTTGCCCTCAGCATGAATGTGCCGATGGCGGCTTCCTGGTTTTTAGAAGATGGCATGTGGCAAGCGTGGCCCAGTGCCATGGCAGTCACGGTGGTACTGGGGCTATTGATGTGGTTTTGCATGCGCCACCACAAGCAAGAGCTGCAACCGCGGCACGGCGTGATTTTGGTGACTTTGGTCTGGGTATGCCTGCCTTTGAGCGCCGCTTTGCCCATGATGCTGATTTACAATCAGCTCGGTCTGGATCTGTCTTTTACCTACGCTTATTTCGAAGCGGTATCGGGGCTGACTACAGCTGGCTCATCGGTGCTGTCCAATCTGGACGCGCTGCCGGTGTCGCTCAATATCTGGCGCACCTTCCTGCAATGGATTGGTGGCATGGGTATTTTGATCTTGGCGGTGGCCATCTTGCCGTTGCTGGGAGTGGGGGGCAGCCAGCTGTTTCGTGCAGAGGCTGCAGGGCCGGTCAAAGACACCAAACTCACACCACGTATCACCGGTACAGCCAAGGGGCTGTGGGGGGTGTATGCCGTGTTCTCTGTCAGTTGCTTTGTGGCATTTTGGCTGGGAGGCATGACACCGCTGGACGCTGTGATGCACATGTTCACCACGGTGAGCCTGGGTGGCCTGTCGTCCCATGACGCTAGCCTTGCGTATTTCAAATCACCGTTGCTGGAAGGCATTACCTTTGTCTTTATGGTGGCTGCCAGCTGCAACTTTGCCTTGTATTTTGTGGCCATGCGCAAAGGCAACTGGCGGGGGTTCTGGCGTGACCCTGAAATGCGTGCCACCGTCGGGGTGCTGCTGGTAGGCGGTCTGTTTGTTGCGCTGCTGCTGTGGGTCAAGGGGATATATAGCCCGCTGGATGCATTGCGCTACGGGATGTTTAATACCGTGTCCGTGGCAACCACCACCGGCTTTGTAACGGCAGACTATTTGACCTGGCCGGTCTTTGCACCGGTGTTCATGTTGATTTTGTCAGGCATGGCAACCAGCGCGGGCTCGACGGGCGGCGGCATCAAGATGATGCGCATGCTGATTTTGTTCAGTCAGGCGCGGCGTGAGCTGACAAGACTGGTACACCCGCGCGCAGTACAACCCGTTGTAATGGGTGGGCGCGTTGTGGATAACCGCATGATTTTTGCGGTTATGGCCTTTATGCTCGTCTATGGCGGCACGATTGTGCTGCTGAGCATGGTGCTCATGCTGACCGATCTGGATCCGCTCACGGCATTTTCAGCTGTTGTGGCGAGTGTGAACTGTGTGGGGCCGGGGCTGGGGGCTGTGGGGCCAACATCCTCTTATGCGGCGCTGACAGACTTGCAAATTTGGGTTTGCACCTTAGGTATGTTGCTAGGAAGGCTTGAGATTTTGAGCTTTCTGGCACTGCTAACTCCGGCATTCTGGAGAAGGTGAGTGAGCACATGCGTATGATTCGGGGAATAAGGGTTAGTACTTAATTTTATTGTGACTCCCTACAATTACACAACCACCGTCGTTTGAGGACATAAATGGTTCCACATCTCATTACTGCTTTGACCGGCCCGATTAACGAGCTAGAACAGCGCATCATCGATTCCATGCCTGCGATTGAGCGCTGGTTTCGTTTGGAGTGGATGGAGCACACGCCGCCCTTCTACAGCTCGGTGGATATCCGTAACTCGGGGTTCAAGCTGGCACCTGTGGATACCAATCTGTTCCCCGGCAACTGGAACAATTTGACCGACCAGATGCTGCCTTTGGCAGTGCAGGCCACCATGGCGGCGATCGAAAAGATCTGCCCCGAGGCGCGCAACCTCCTGATCATTCCGGAGAACTACAACCGTAATCCTTCGTACCTGAGCAACTTGGCACAGCTGCAGCGCATCTTCAAGATGGCTGGGTTGAATGCGCGCTTGGGTTCGATCAGCCCGGACATCAAAAAGCCCACAGAGCTCAAGCTGCCCAATGGCGAAACCGTGCTGCTGGAGCCGGTGATTCGCACCAAGCGTCGCATTGGGCTCAAGCATTTCGACCCGTGCACAATTTTGCTCAACAACGACCTGTCGGCCGGTGCACCGGGCATTCTGGAAGAGCTGTACGAGCAGTACCTGCTGCCCCCATTGCATGCAGGCTGGAGCGTGCGCCGCAAGAGCCGTCATTTCCAGAGCTACGAAGAAGTGGCCAAGCGTTTTGGCAAGTTGCTGGGTATTGACCACTGGTTGATCAACCCCCTGTTTGCCAAAGCCGAAGGCCTGGATTTCACCGAAGGTGCAAACACCGGTATGGACAATCTGGCCGCACAAGTAGATGCGCTGCTGACGAAGGTCCGCCGCAAGTACAAGGAATACGGCATCAAGGAAAAGCCGTTTGCCATCGTGAAAGCGGACAACGGCACTTACGGCATGGGCGTCATGACAGTGCGCGACGCCAAGGAGCTCGATGAGCTGACCAAGAAAGCGCGCAACAAGATGGGCATCATCAAAGATGGCCAGATGGTGCAGGACGTCATCATCCAGGAGGGCGTTCAAACCTCGGAGCGTATGCACGATGCCGTGGCCGAGCCTGTGGTGTACACGCTGGATCGCTATGTGGTGGGGGGCTTTTACCGCATGCATCCCGAGCGTGGGGTCGATGAGAACCTGAACGCGCCCGGCTCCAGCTATGTGCCTTTGGCCTTTGCGCACAGCACCCACATGCCCCAGCCCGGCATGCATCCCGGTGCCAGCGCTCCCAACCGTTTTTACATGTATGGCGTGATTGCACGTCTGGCCATGCTGTCTGCCAGCTATGAGCTGGAAGCGACCAACCCTGACGCCGAGGTTTACGACTAACGCTGGGGTGTGACTGCGGGCGGTTCTGAAAAACAATAGCTGTTAACGCTGATGTGGCTTAGGTCTTAAATAGAAAACTATTTGAAACCTATATATAGAAAGCGCTGGTAGCTCTTGTTTTATAAAGCGCGTGGTGCAAGCCCCGCGCTTTTTTTATGGCTTGTGTGCTGCGGTGCGCCTGCGGCTATGGCGTACAGCTGCTGGTCTGCGCACAATGTGCAGCTATGCAATTTTTTAAAGACTTCAGCCTTTCCGCCCTGAGCGCTGGCTTTGTGGCAGTACTGGTGGGGGTCACCAGTTCGGTGGCTCTGATCTTTCAGGCGGCGCAGGCCTTTGGGGCCACTCCTGCGCAAATCAGCTCCTGGATGTGGGCGCTGGGCTGGGGTATTGGCTTGTGTTGCGCGGTGCCATCACTCATTTTGCGCAAGCCGGTCATGGTGGCTTGGTCTACGCCCGGGGCGGCCGTTTTGGCGGCAGCAGGCGTAACGGGCGGTTTCTCGATGGCCGAGGCCGTCGGAGCCTTCATGGTCAGCGCGGCCCTGATTGCGCTGTTTGGTCTGAGTGGCTGGTTTGAAAAGCTCATGGATCGCATTCCCGCATCGATTGCTGCCGCCTTGCTGGCCGGTGTGCTGGCCCGGTTTGGCTTGCAGGTGTTTGAATCGGCGCAAACCGCACTGCCTTTGGTGTTGCTCATGCTGGTGGTGTATCTGCTCTCGCGCCGCGTGCTGCCACGCTATGCCGTCATGACTACGCTGCTGGCAGGCGTTGCTTACGCCGCAAGCCGCGGGCTGATGCAGTGGGAGCAAGTGCAGTGGTCATTGGCCATGCCTGTGTGGACGGCACCCGTGTTCTCTTGGCAGGCCAGCATCAGCTTGGCATTGCCTTTGTTTGTGGTGACCATGGCATCGCAGAACTTGCCGGGTGTCGCGGTCATTCGCTCTGCTGGCTATGACCTGCCCATCTCTAAATTAGTGGGCATGACGGGAATTGCCACCTTGCTGCTCGCGCCTTTCGGTGCCTTTGGCATCAACTTGGCGGCCATTACCGCCGCCATGTGCATGGGGCCAGAGGCGCATACCGACAAAGCCAAGCGCTATACCGCCGCAGTGTGGTGTGGGCTGTTCTATGTAGTGATCGGCATCTTTGGTGCCGTTGTGGCGGGTTTGCTGGCAGCTTTTCCCAAAGAGTTGGTCATGGCGATTGCGGGTTTGGCATTACTGGGCAGTATCGGTGGTGGCCTGGTCGTTGCGTTGCAGCAAGAAAGCAGCCGCGAGCCCGCACTCATCACCTTTTTGGTCACGCTCAGCGGCATCGTGATTGCCGGGGTTGGCTCTGCATTCTGGGGCGTGGTTGCCGGTGGTTTGGCCTTGTTTGTGCAACAGTACAACCCTTGGCGTACAAAGTAACGCTGCGTTTTCTGTTTTTCACTGAACGGGTTTATCCCCTGCAAGCCATGCAATTTCTTTTCGTTGCCGATCCGCTGGATACCTTCAACACCAAAAAGGACAGCACCTTTGCCATGATGCGCGAGGCGCAAAAGCGGGGCCACACCGTGTTTGCGACGGAGCCTAAAGACATCAGCTGGCAAGTTGGTGGCAAAGTCATGGCGCAGGTGCGCCAGCTGCGTTTAACGGGCGATATTCAAGATTGGTACGAAGAAGTGTTGGTGGAGCAGCAGCCCTTGGCCGGCTTTGACGGCGTACTGATGCGCAAAGATCCTCCCTTTGACAGCGAGTTCTTCTATACCACCCACATGCTCGGGCAGGCGGAGCGAGAAGGCGCCAAGGTCTTCAATAAGCCAGCTGCACTGCGTGACCACCCTGAGAAGATGGCGGTTATGGAATTTCCCGAGGTGCTGGGCCCCACGCTCATCACCCGCAACCCCCAAGACATTCGCGCCTTCCACGCCCAGCACCAAGACATCATCTTGAAGCCGCTGGATGGCATGGGTGGAATGGGCATCTTTCGGGTCGGCGCTGACGGCATGAACCTGGGCTCCATCATTGAGACCCTCAACCAGCAAGGCACCACCAGCGTCATGGTGCAAAAGTTCTTGCCTGCGATTGCTGAGGGCGACAAGCGCATCCTCATCATTGGCGGCAAGCCTGTGCCGTACTGCCTGGCCCGCATCCCTCAGGGCAATGAAGTGCGTGGTAACTTGGCAGCGGGTGGCAAAGGTGTGGCGCAGCCCTTGAGTGACAGCGACAAAGCCATCGCTGAAAAACTGGGCCCTATCTTGGCTCAGCGTGGTTTGTTGCTGGTGGGTCTGGATGTGATTGGAGACAAAGTTACGGAAATCAACGTCACCAGCCCAACGTGCTTCCAGGAGATCCAGCAGCAGACGGGTTGTGATGTCCCGGCGCTGTTCGTCGATGCTTTGGAGCAGGCTGTTTTGGCTGCCTGATTGCGCCTGCAAAGCACCCGCCGTAAGGCGGGTGCAGGAATTTCTAGGGAATTCCCTGACGGGTGTCAAAAGTCAGGTTAGAATTGCGATCTTCGCTGCTAACGACGACGGTACAGTGAGGCAAAAGAAGGTTTGAAAATTCTTTTGCAAGCACTGTGAAAACGGTGCTACAATACAAAGCTTCGCTGATCGCAGCGGGGTTAAGTTCCAAGAAGAGATTTTTGGGATGTTTCT
>CAUQST010000019.1:0-83533 GCA_963520865.1 uncultured Comamonas sp. | reverse complement strand
TAACTATCTGAAGTCGAATACAGGAGCGCGCAAGGCGCTCCTTTTTTATTTGGTTTCTGCAGGTGCGTGGATGGCATCAGCGCCATGTTTCTCTCCACTCATATCTACTTGGTCGCCAAATTGCATGATCATATAAAGAGAAATGGCCGCAAAAATGGCGAAACCTACAGCAATTTTCCACATATCAGTCTCCTAAATATCGTATTTAAAAATTTGCGAGCAGGCCATAAAAAAAGCCCCAACTCGAAAGAGTTGAGGCTAAACCTTGGAGCAAGCCCTGCTTGAATTAAACCAAGCAGGAATTGCAGAGAGCTTACGCTCGCTTAGAACAGGTGGCGAACACCAACTGCGATAGAGCGGAAGTTGTCGCCTGCTGTGAGTTTAGGGTTGGTGCTAGGACCGTACGCAACGTCATTGCCATTGTTGATCTTGGTGAAGTAACCGTAAACCTTGGTGCGCTTGCTCAGGTTGTAGTTATAGCCCAGCGTCCATTGGGTGGCAGCAGTCTTGGCGCCGTCTAGGTCACCCTTGTAGCCTTGTGCACGGCCAACGTTGGCGTGGAACTCCGATGCACCCAAGGTGTACATAGCTGCCAGACGGTAAGCGTGACGTTTGGTATCAAACACGCCAGCGTCAGCCTTGTAGTACTGGTAGTAGGCTCCCAGTGTCAGATCGCCAAGAGCATAGCTGGCACGCAGACCCAACTGCTGTTCTTTGACGTTAAAAGCAGCAGCGTCAGTTTTGGCTTGTGTGTAGCCCAAGCCCAAGCCCAAGGGACCATTGGCATAGTTCAAGGATGCATCAAAAGCACCTTTGTGCTCACCATCTACACCAGCAGTACCCAGCACAGGGGTGAGATTAACGCCGGGGACGCCAGTTTCGCGTTGCGCTTTTTCACCAAAGCCATAGTTGAACTCGGCTGTCACGCCGCCAAATACAGGCGAACGGTAAGAAATTTGATTGCCTTCTGGGAACACATAGGCATACAGGGCATCGGACGAAGTGCCTGTGTCGTGGTTGTGCATGCTGATGAAGTCAGCAGTAGCCAAGTACGAACCTACGTTGAACTTACCCAAGCGGACAGTACCAAAGCTGCCGGACAGGTTGAGTTCAGAATGGCGTTGGAAGTTGACGCCTGCGCCTGTGCTGCCTGTGCCGTTATCAGAACCAAAGTTACCTTCCAGTTGGAAACCTGCCTTCAGGCCGCCACCCAGATCTTCGACACCGCGAAAACCGATGTACGAGGAGTTACTTTCCATGGCCGAGCGGCTTTGGTTACCAATTTTTTGGTGCTCGACCGTGGTGTTGATACGGCCATACACATTCACGCTGCTTTGTGCCAGGGCTGCAGAGGTGCCGCAGACGGCCAGAACGGCCAACATCAGGCGAGTTGTCTTCGTCATGTTATTTCCTTAGGTGGGTTTGAAGGTAGCCAGTAACTTAGGTGTTAGATACGTTCACCGGGCTAGACAAATTCTAGTTTTGTGCGACCTGATAGGGGGAGTTCGGATGAATATTTGATGACATGTGATGCATTGCAACAACAAAGCAGTTGGGCATGCACCATCAAGATTCAGTGCTATCAATAAAACGCCCCGCTAAAGAGCGGGGCGCACCAAAAAGGTTTGGTGTATTGAGCGACTGATTAGTCGTCTGCGTAGATGTCTACATCCTTGGTGTCACGCAAGAAGAGTGTGCCAACAACGACGGTCACGCCGGCGATGATGATGGGGTACCACAAGCCGTTGTACATATTGCCGGTCTGGGCAACGATGGCAAACGACATAGTGGGCAGCAAACCACCAAACCAGCCGTTACCAATGTGGTAGGGCATGCTCATGGAGGTGTAGCGGATGCGGGTGGGGAACATTTCAACCAAGATGGCGGCGATGGGGCCGTAGACCATGGTGACCAGCAGTACCAAGTAGAACAAGATGCCGATCATCAGCGGTTTGTTCATCTTGGCAGGGTCGGCCTTGTCTGGGTAGCCTGCTGCCTTCAGTGTTTCAGAGACGGCTTTGCTGAACTCTGCGCTCTTTGCTTTGACTTCGTCAGGGCTCAAACCGACGATGCTGTAGCTTGGAATGCTGACATCACCAACCTTGACAACCGCAGTGCTGCCTGCGGGTGCATCTTCCGCGTCATACGACACAGAACGGCTGGCCAGGGCTTGCTTGGCCACATCGCAGGAGCTGGTGAACTTGGCTGTGCCAGTGGGGTTGAACTGGAACGAGCATTCAGCTGGGTTGGCGATGATCACCACGTGCGAGTTGGCTTGTGCAGCAGCCAGATCTGGGTTGGCTGCGTGAGTCAGCGCCTTGAACACGGGGAAGTAGGTGAATACGGCTAGCGCGCAGCCCAGCATGATGATGGGCTTGCGGCCAATTTTGTCAGACAGGGTACCGAAGACCACGAAGAAAGGCGTGCCCAACAGCAAAGCTGCTGCAATCATCAGGTTGGCCGTGACGGCGTCTACTTTCAGTTGCTGTGTCAGGAAGAACAGCGCGTAGAACTGACCGGTGTACCAGACCACGGCTTGACCAGCCGTCAGACCGACCAAAGCCAGCAGCACAATTTTCAGGTTTTTCCATTGGCCGAAGGACTCGGTCAGCGGTGCCTTAGATGTCTTGCCCTCAGCTTTCATCTTTTGGAAGGCTGGTGACTCGTGCAGGGTCATGCGGATCCACACCGAAATCGCCAGCAGCAAGATGGAGACAAGGAAAGGAATGCGCCAGCCCCAGTCCACAAACTTTTCTTCGCCCAGGCCAGTGCGTACACCCAAAATTACCAGCAGCGACAGGAACAGGCCCAGCGTTGCAGTAGTTTGAATCCACGATGTGTAGGCACCGCGCTTGCCGTGAGGAGCGTGCTCTGCCACATAGGTGGCTGCACCGCCGTACTCACCGCCGAGCGCCAAACCTTGCAGCATGCGCAGGGCGATCAGAATCACCGGAGCTGCAACGCCAATGCTGGCGTAAGTTGGCAAGATACCCACGATGAACGTGGAGATACCCATGATCAGGATGGTGACCAAGAAGGTGTATTTGCGACCAATCATGTCACCGAGGCGGCCGAACACCAGCGCACCAAAGGGACGAACGATAAAGCCAGCTGCAAATGCCAGCAGCGCAAAAATGAAGGCGGAGCCTGCATCCAAACCGCTGAAGAACTGCTTGGCAATAATGGCGGCGAGGGAGCCGTAGAGGTAGAAGTCATACCACTCGAACACGGTGCCGAGGGATGAAGCAAAGATCACTTTGCGTTCTTCTGGCGTCATGGGCCGGTGGGCGGTTGCGCCCTTCGGTCCTACGCCGTTTGCAGCGTTGATGGCCATGTTGTTGTCTCCTGAATGTGTTTATGTGAGCCGCTATGTGCGGGCAACCACATTTTTGGAGTCAGTACTGACCGGCTTCTGACGCGAATCCAACATGGGCTTGCGTCAAACTGACGCGGCTCTGACAATTTCAGGTCTAACCCGCGCTTGCTATTTCGCAATGTGACAAACGGTAAATTGTCTAGAGGCAATGGTTGGATCTGAAATCAGGCCAAACCCGAGGAAATGGTGTTGGCGTTTTCCCATGCCTCGGATTGAAACCAGGGGCTGCCATCTAAAAAATCGCGCAGCATGGGCAAGCTGTCTAAGCCCCAAAAAATCTCACCTTGTACCTCGAATGCGGGGACGCCAAAGAGGCTCAGTTCGGAGGCTTTTTCGGTATTGCTACGCAACCAGTGTTTGGCTTGTTCTACAGCCTCTGGGGTGGTTAGTAGTCGCGTTTGAAGCTGCGTTTGCAGTTGTTGCAAGCGTTCAGTGGCGGTGGCATCGTTGCCACCTTCCCAGACATGGCGAAAGATCGTTTCAGTAACAAAACGGTTGACACTGCCATCGGTGCTGGTTTGCAGCGCCAAACGCAGTAAAGGCAGGGGATTGAATGGGTGTGCAGCAGGCATTTGCAGGGGTATGCCCATCTGCTGGCCCAGCCATGTGGCATGGCGATAGGTCCATACACGCTTGGCAGGAATTCCCACGGGGCCTGGATTGCTGTGTTGTTGCAGCAAGGCTGCGAGCAGCACAGGGCGGTACTCCACCCGGTAGCTCAAACCCGCCAAGGTTTGCGGTAGCTGCTGGAAAGCCAGCCAGGCATAGGGCGACACAAAATCCAAGTGCATGGTGATGTGGTGCATGTCGGCATTCCTCTCGGGGGATGGATCAGACTGTTGGATAACAGCGCTCTTTGATCTTCAGCCAGATCTGGCGCTGGGCGCTAGCGTCACTGCTGCCCCAGGCACGCAGTTCCTCGAGCGTGCGCAGGCAACCTTCGCAATACTGCCGTGCCGTATCCATGCGGCACACAGAGACGCAGGGCGACGGTGGCCCAACCGTGGCATCGGGCGCAAGCAGACGGTCTAACTCGACCGTGCGTAGCTTGCGCAGCAATGCTTTGGGCGCAGGGGGGATGACATAGGACACTTATACAGACTCCACCGCAAGGGGTTGTGCGATATCGACAATGGGCGCTTGGGTCAGTGATTGCAGATCCTGCAAGCTGAGCGCGAATACGGCATGAGGATGGCCCGCAGCAGCCCACAGCACATCAAAGCGCTCCAGTGTGCTGTCGATCAAGGTCACGGGAGGATGCAGGTGCGCGACAGGGCTCACGCCGCCAATCGAAAAACCTGTTCGTGCTTTCACAAACTCGGCATCTGCACGGCCAATTTTTCCAGTCAAGGCAGCCAGCTTCTTTTCGTCCACACGGCGATCACCTGAGGTGATGACCAGTACGTGGGCCCCATCTTCCTTGCGTTTGAAGATGACGCTTTTCGCCACTTGCCCGACCAAAATGCCGAGCTGGTCTGCCGCCTCCTGGGCGGTACGTGCCGCGTCATTGAGCATCCGAGGGCTGTGAGGGTGGCTGGCCGTCTGCAGAAAGCGTGCAACGCGCTGCACACTTTCTGGTAGAGGATGTACTTCAGCGCCGCACATCAAACGGCCTCGCACACAGCAGCGCTGGCACGCTTGGCCAGCAAGGCCTTGGCGACACGCGACTGGGTCGGGCGGCCCAGTGCCTGGCTGATGAACTCGCCGGCATCTACCAGCTTGTCTAAATCCACTCCGGTTTCGATACCCATGCCATGCAGCATGTAGACCACATCTTCGGTGGCGACATTGCCTGTGGCACCCTTGGCGTAGGGGCAGCCGCCCAAACCTGCCACAGCGGTATCAAACTGCCAAACACCCATGGCCAGCGCTGCCAGAGTATTGGCAACAGCCTGGCCGTAGGTGTCGTGGAAATGGCCTGACACGTCATTGATATCAAAGTGCTGCAAAGTGGCTTCCAGGGCTTTGCGCACCTTGATGGGGGTGCCCACGCCAATGGTGTCTGCTACGCCAATATGCTGCACACCGATGTCTTTCATGAGCTTGGCCAGATAGCCCACTTGCGCGGGGGCGACATCGCCTTCGTAAGGGCAGCCTACCGTGCAGCTCATGGCTCCACGCACATAAATGCCCGCAGCACGGGCGGCGGCTACCACTGGCGCAAAGCGTTCAATGCTTTCAGCGATCGAGCAGTTGATGTTTCTTTGACTGAAAGCCTCGCTGGCAGCGCCAAACACTACTATTTCATCGGGTCGAGACAGCAACGCTGCTTCGAAGCCTTTCATGTTTGGTGTCAGCACCGAATAGCGCACATCTGCACGGCGTGTGATGCCTGCCATGACCTCGGCGTTGTCTGCCATCTGAGGCACCCATTTGGGCGAGACAAAGCTGGTCACTTCAATCTCTTTGTGCCCAGCTTCTTGCAGGCGGTGCACCAGCTCAATCTTGACCGTCGCAGATACGGGCTGCTTTTCATTTTGCAGACCGTCGCGGGGGCCAACTTCAACCAGTTTGACGCGGGTGGGATAGCTTTTCATGGATGTCTCCTCTGGCTTTGGGTCGTGTATGCCGAAATCACGTGTACAAAATCACCGGACAGCCGCAGGGTGCAGTTCTTGCACGCGGTTATTCCAGTTGCCGCAATCAGCATTGCTTTCCTGCGGGGGATATAGGCTGGTTGCACTTGCCGCAAGCGCTGCTGGCTGCGGCTGCTGCACCGATGCGGTTTGTCCCAGCAAGGTTTGCAGCCAATCGGCCATCAGCAAGGTGTTGTAGCGCGGAATGCCTTGCGCATCTACCGCCGAAGACTGCATGCGCTGAAGGTTCGCCCACCATGCGGGATTGGCTTGGCGCAAGGCTTGATTGGCCCACAGCATCAGGGGAACCTCATAGGTACTGCGTGTGACACCATGGGTATAGCTGCCGCCGCAGACAGGGAAGTCTTGGCCGTGGTCTGAGGCATAGACCACAGCTGCTCGGACGTGAGGCAGTGCATTCAGTTGCTCAATCCAGTCTGCCAGCAATGTACTGGTGTAGAGGATGCTGTTGTCATACGGATCAGCCCAGCGCGCTGCCTGCGGGGGCGTACGCCTTTCCACGCGAGGGTGGCTGCCATACATATGCAAAGTGATCAGTAATGGCTGTTGCCCTTTGGCCAGGCTATTGCTGAAATGGTGCGTCAGCGCCCCATCCAGCGAACCGTCTTGTAGCTGTAGAAATTTTTCAGACCGCTGGCGCAACGCTAAATTGACAAAGCCGGCGGCCATCTGGTTGGTCATGCTGTCCCGGTGAAAGCCTGCTGCGCCCGCCCAATCCAAATAGGTGTCTACGCCTTCTGCAGGCAATGGGTGCATGCGCTGTCCAGTCATCAGCACAGGCAGGGTCTTGCCCGTGTTGTTGCCATTGGTGGTCACTGGCAGCACCACCATTTGATCGCGCACAGCTTGCAGTGGCGCATTGGTGTCATTGTCCTGATAGCCCAGTAAAGACCAGCGGTGGGCGCTGCTGCTTTCACCCAGTACCACGAGGAGTACATCAACCATGGGTGGCGCCATGGGCGCTGGCACTTTGGGAATGGTGTAGAGACTTTGGCTGTTGCCCTGGTAGTCCATATAGGCTTTCACCATGGTCAGCGGGTACACGTTTTCCACGCGTGCGATGGCCTTGGTCATGGAGTAGCCCTTGACAAGGCTCACTGCCATCCAAAGCGCCCAGACTACGAGGCCCAGCCATGCCAGACGGCGCATCCATTTGTTCTGGAGTGCGGGTGCCGCTCGCCACAGATACATAGCTGCAGCGATGGCGGGCAACAGCCAACTGAGCAGCAGTGCAGAATCCTTGAGGCGGTAAGAGTATGCGTACTCCCACGCCTCCGTAGGGTTGGAGCCTAAGACCGAATACCAGAAAAACTCGTCTGGGGCCGAACGAACGGCAAAGAAATACCCCAGAAAGCTGCACCCCGCCAGCAGCAATATCAACACGGCTGCGCGCGTGCTTCCACGCCACAGCAGGCAAAAGAGAAACAGCAAGCTCGACACCACCGTTTCCAGTGCACTGCGGCGGCTGGGCCACATCCACAGCATCGGGGCAAACAGCCATAGCCAGGCCAATACCGACAGAACAGTCACCCAGCGGGGTGACATGGTGCGCGAAATTAAAGTGTTCATAAAGATTCAGAAACAGGCCAACGCAACATTGTCATGCACTCCATTGGCGTGTGGCCCCTCTCTGGCATCAATAGCCGCGTTGTGTATCGACCATGCCCTGCACGGTTTCGCCGCGGCTCATAGCGGCCACTTTGCCCACAATTTGCGCAATGCTTTCTTCGCGCAGGGTGCGGGCAGAGGTGTGTGGGGTCATGGTGATTTGCGGCACCGTCCAGAAAGCGTGGTCGGCAGGCAAAGGTTCCTGGCGGAACACATCCAGCAGAGCGCCAGCCACGTGGCCTTCTTCAATCAGGGCGATCAGGTCTGCATCGACCAAATGCGCGCCGCGCGCTACGTTGATGACGTAGGCACCGGGCAGCAGTTGCTGCAGTGTGCTGCGATTGATGACGTTTTCGGTGTCTGGTGTCAGGGGCAGCAGATTGACCAAAATACGTGTGCCACGCAAAAACTCGGTAAAGCCCGCTTCGCCGCTGAAGGTATGTACGCCATCGATCTGCTTGGCCGAACGGCTCCAGCCGCGCACGGGAAACTCAAACACGCCCAGTGCCTTGGCCACGCGCTCGCCCAGCACCCCCAGGCCCATTACGCCGACAGGAAAGTCAGCACGCAGCTGGGGCTTGCGAAAGGCCCAGTTGCCCGCTTTCATGTCGGCCTCATAGCCATCCAGTTCGCGGAAATGGCGAATGACGGCTTGCGTCACATATTCAGCCATCTGTACCGACATGCCCGCATCGTCTAACCGCACCACCTTGGCATTGGCGGGTAGCTGCAGCTTGAGCAGTCCATCCACTCCTGCACCGATGTTGAACAGGCCTTTGAGGCCCGGCTGTTCATCCATGAATTGCTGAGGCGGTGCCCAGACCACTGCGTAATCTGCCTGTGGTGCGCCGGGCGCCCAAACGTCAACCTCTGCATGCGGCAAGGCCGTACGCAGTCCCTCCAACCAAGGTTCGGCCTTGGTGCCCGTGCAGCAAAAAGTGACTTTCATGGCCGCTGAGGGTACAGGCTGGTGCGCTCGCCGTCTGTCATGCTGGTTATGGTTTTCAAAAAAAGGAGCTACTAGCGCTTCTGTTACAGGCATTTCAGATGCATTTGTATTTGAAGATGGCTGTCATCAAGCGCTAGAAGCTCTCATTTTTTAAGGACTCTCAGGCGGCAGCGGTGGCTTCAATGCGGATCAGCTCCGCGCCTTCGGTGACTTGGTCGCCTGGGGCATACAGCAGCTCTTGCACCACACCATCGGCAGGGGCGGCAATGGTGTGCTCCATCTTCATGGCTTCCATCACAGCCAGAGGCTGGCCCTTGGTGACCGTGTCGCCAGCCTGCACGGCAAACGACACCACCTTGCCGGGCATGGGCGCTGTCAGGCGACCGCCTTCGCTGTGGCCTTCGCCGGCGTGGGCCAGCGGGTCTTGCAGCTCCAGCATTACCGCGCCACGGGGCGTAAAGATGTGGCGTGCGTCGCCCGCTACATGTACGTGGGCGCTGGTGCGCTCATCGGCAAGCATGACTTGCAATCCGCCGCTGGCATTCTCAGTGGCCGCGCGCCACTGCAGATCACCTTGGGTGGTGTTGCCGCCCTCGGCCACCTGCAGTTGCAATGTGCCGTGGCGGCCGTAGGTCAGCACGGCAGACACGGTGGTGCTGCCATGCAGCCATTCAAAGCCGCGTTGCACGGTGGCGTGCGACTGCCAGCCATCGCGACGGCTGAAGGGGTCATTGCCTTGCAACGCTTGTTCAGCCTGCAACTGGTGTGCCACGGCCACCGCAGCGGCCAGCGGCAGCGGCACAGCGGTCTGCTCGAACAGAGAGGCTTTCTCGCGCTCGATCAAGGCGGTGTCCAGTTTGGCCTGTGCAAAAGCGTTGCTCTTGACGACATGGCGCAGAAACTGCACGTTGGTGGCCAGACCCACGATCTGCGTGTGTGCCAGTGCCGTTTCCAGCCGTGCCAGCGCCTGCCCGCGCGTGTCGCCACGCACGATGAGCTTGGCAATCATGCTGTCGTAAAACGGGCTGATGGCATCGCCCTCGCGCACGCCATCGTCCACGCGCACATCACTGATGGAAAAACTGCTGCACGCGGGCTTGCGGTACACCTGCAGCGTGCCTGTGGCGGGCAAGAAGCCGTTGTCCGGGTTCTCGGCACAAATCCGCGCCTCGATGGCGTGACCAATGATTTTCAGCTCTGACTGCTGCTTGGGCAGGGCTTGCCCTGCTGCCACGCGCAATTGCCACTCCACCAGGTCTTCGCCGGTGATGGCTTCGGTTACCGGGTGCTCCACCTGCAGCCGCGTGTTCATCTCCATGAAATAAAACTGCATGGCATCGGGCTGGTCGTAGCCGCCTGGCTGCTCAACGATGAATTCCACCGTGCCTGCGCCCACATAGTTCACGGCCTTGGCGGCGGCCACTGCAGCGTTGCCCATTTTCTGGCGCAGCGCTTCGGTCATGCCGGGGGCGGGGGCTTCTTCCAGTACTTTTTGGTGACGGCGCTGTACTGAGCAATCGCGCTCAAACAGGTACACGCAGTTGCCTTGGGTGTCGCCAAACACCTGAATCTCGATATGGCGTGGGCGCAGCACGTACTTTTCCACAAGCACGGCGTCGTTGCCGAAACTGTTGATGGCTTCGCGCTGGCAACTGGCCAAGGCTGCTGCAAAGTCCTGGCTGTGCTCGACCAGGCGCATGCCCTTGCCGCCACCACCGGCGCTGGCCTTGATCAGCACCGGGTAGCCCATGCGGTCGGCCTCGCGCTGCAGCAGGGCGGGGTCCTGGTCGGCTCCGTGATAGCCGGGCACTAGCGGCACGCCGGCTTTTTCCATCAATTGCTTGGATTCGGCCTTCAACCCCATGGCGCGGATGGCGCTGGCTGGGGGGCCAATGAATACCAACCCTGCGGCTTGACAGGCGTTGGCAAAATCTTCGTTTTCGCTCAGAAAGCCATAACCGGGGTGGATGGCCTGTGCGCCAGTCTGCTGGGCAGCTTGCAGAATGCGCTCCCAGCGCAAATAGCTGTCTTTGGGCGCACTGCCGCCAATGTGCACGGCCTCGTCGCAGGCTGCAACGTGTTTGGCCTGGGCATCGGCATCGGAATACACCGCGACGGTCTGGATACCCAGACGGCGTGCCGTTGCGGCAACCCGGCAGGCGATTTCACCGCGATTGGCAATCAGAATCTTTTTAAACATGCTTTGTCTCCGTGTATCAGTATTTTTGGCCTCTAACGCTGATGTAAAAAAGCGCTAGTAGCTATGTTTTGGGCAAGGCAGGAGGAGGGTGCGAATCGTTCGATCCCATCCACGCTTTGAACCTGCGAATGGCAGCTTTGAGAAAGCGCCACAGCAGCCAAGTGACGATCCACATGGCAATGACGGCCACCACCAGCAGCACGGCGAACACGGCAGGGTGGGTCAGCGCCAGCCACACCGCGCCCACAGCGGCGGTGTCTTCTGCCAAGCTGGCACCCACGTTGCTGAAGGGTTCGGGGCTGGTGTTGATGAAGGCGCGGGTGGTGGTCTTGGCCGC
Organism: uncultured Comamonas sp.; assembly: GCA_963520865.1. Lineage (GTDB taxonomy): Bacteria > Pseudomonadota > Gammaproteobacteria > Burkholderiales > Burkholderiaceae_C > Comamonas. The sequence goes on along the minus strand of CAUQST010000019.1, from coordinate 72,466 downwards.
CTGGCTGGTAGCAGCCAGCGTGCCGCCCATCAGTGCGGCAAAGGTGGCCATGGTGGCGTTGTCAGCACCAAATACGCCAGCGGCCAGCGCCGCACCCGCTGGTACGCGCAGCACGCTTTGCAGCAAGTCCCACAGCGAATCTACGCCCGGTATCTTGTCGGCGAAAAATTCCACAAACAACATGCCGCCACTGGCCACCAGCATCAGTGGATGCTCCAGCACATGCAGGCCACCGGGCAATACCATCCACCCCGTTGCGCCCAACATGCCAACGATGAACACCACCACATAGAGGCGAAAGCCACTGGCCCAGCCCAAGGCCGCTGCCAAGGCCAGCAAGCTGGCCACGTCCATGCCACTGGCCGCCTGGCCCACGGTGACAGCCACATCGCTGGCGCTGTTGAGCACCGCTGTGCCCGCTTGCTCTACGGCTTCGCGGTTGGGGTGCAGGCCTACGCTGTGCAGCCATTGCAGGATGGAGTCCCAGACGTTGTTCATGGTGGGGTGCTCTCAGGCAGTTAGTACGCTTATCACGATAACCAGGCCGGCTTGCGTTTGCCCAGAAAGGCTTGCACACCCTCTTTGCCTTCATTGCTGGCGCGGAGGTCGGCAATGGTCTCAACGGTCTGGCGTGTGAGTTGGGGGGTGATCTCGCGTTCGGCTGTGTCCAGCACCAGCTGCTTGCAGGCACGCACAGCGGCTGGCCCGGCTTGCAGCAGGTGTTTGAGCAGGCTATCTACAGCGTGATCCAGCTCGTCTGCGCCCACCACCTCATGCACAAAGCCCATGCGCAGCGCCTCGGCGGCGTCAAAGCGCTCGCCGGTCAAAAAGTAGCGGTGCCCGGCACGCGGGCCCATGGCACGCAGCACATAGGGGGCGATGGTGGCTGGGATCAGGCCAATCTTCACTTCGCTCAGGCAAAAGTGGGCTGTCTCCACCGCCACTGCCATATCGCACGCGGCCACCAGACCCATGCCGCCGGCATACACATCGCCTTGCACACGAGCAATGGTGGGGTGGGGGCAGGTGTAGATGGTGTGCATCATGGCGGCCAGCTTGCCTGCGTCCACCACGTTTTCTTCGCGGCTGTAATCCGCCATGCGGCGCATCCAGTTGAGGTTGGCTCCAGCACAAAAGGCCGGGCCTTCAGCGGCCAGTATCACGGCGCGCACATCAACGTGCTGGGCCACGGTTTCAAAGGCAGCGGTGATTTCTGCAATCACTTCGTCGCTGAACGCATTGCGAATTTCAGGCTGGCTCAGCGTGATGGTGGCAGCGCCAGCGTTGATGGTCAGGGTAACGGGGCGGGTCATGGCTTGCTCCTGGTGGCTGAGGTCGATTACATGCGAAACACGCCAAAACGCGTGTCATCGATCGGCGCATTGCGGCTGGCAGACAGCCCCAGCGCCAGCACGCGGCGGGTGTCAGCAGGGTCGATCACGCCGTCGTCCCACAGGCGGGCGCTGGCAAAGTAGGGGTGACCCTGGTCTTCGTACTGCTGGCGGATAGGGGCTTTGAATGCTTCTTCTTCAGCGGGTGACCACTGACCGCCTTTGGCTTCAATGCCATCACGCTTCACGGTGGCCAGCACGCTGGCGGCCTGCTCACCACCCATCACGCTGATGCGTGCGTTGGGCCACATCCACAAAAAGCGTGGGCTGAAGGCGCGACCACACATGCCGTAGTTGCCTGCGCCAAAGCTGCCACCAATGATGATGGTGAACTTGGGCACCGCCGCAGTCGCCACCGCAGTCACCAGCTTGGCGCCGTGGCGTGCAATGCCTTCGTTTTCGTACTTGCGGCCCACCATGAAGCCTGTGATGTTTTGCAGGAATACCAGTGGAATCTTGCGCTGACAGCACAGCTCGATGAAGTGCGCACCCTTTACGGCAGATTCGCTGAACAAAATGCCGTTGTTGGCAATGATGCCCACCTGCATGCCCTCGATGCGGGCAAAGCCGCACACCAGCGTGCTGCCAAAACGGGCCTTGAATTCGTCAAACACGCTGCCATCCACCACGCGGGCGATGATCTCGCGCACATCAAACGGCTTGCGGGTGTCGGTGGGGATGACGCCGTACAGCTCTTGCGCCTCAAAAAGTGGCGCTGCTGGTGCGTGATCTGATGGGTTGGCAGCTTTGTTTTTGTTCAAATTCTTCACGGCAGTGCGGGCCAGTGCCAGTGCATGCACGTCGTTTTCTGCCAGATGGTCGGCCACGCCGGACAGGCGTGTGTGCACATCACCGCCGCCCAGGTCTTCGGCACTGACCACTTCGCCGGTGGCCGCTTTCACCAAGGGTGGTCCGCCCAAGAAGATGGTGCCCTGGCTTTTGACGATGATGGATTCATCGCTCATGGCTGGCACATAGGCCCCGCCCGCCGTGCATGAACCCATCACCACGGCAATTTGCGCAATACCTTGCGCGCTCATGTTGGCCTGGTTAAAGAAGATACGGCCAAAGTGGTCACGGTCAGGAAAGACATCATCCTGATTGGGCAGGTTGGCACCGCCGGAGTCCACCAGGTAAATGCACGGCAGCTGGTTTTGCTGGGCAATTTCTTGGGCGCGCAGGTGCTTTTTGACCGTCATTGGGTAGTAGGTGCCGCCTTTGACGGTGGCGTCGTTGCACACCACCATGCAGTCCACGCCGCTGACGCGGCCAATGCCCGCAATCAGGCCTGCGCCCGGGGCATCGTTGTTGTACATGTTCAGCGCAGCCAGCGGTGCCAGTTCCAAAAAGGGCGTGCCGGGGTCCAGCAGTTGCTGTACGCGGTCGCGCGGCAGCAGCTTGCCACGTGCCAGGTGTTTGGCGCGTGCGGCTTCGCCCCCACCTTGCGCTATCTGTGTGCAACGTGTGCGCAATTCATCCACAACGGCCTGCATAGTGCGTGCGTTGGACTGAAAGTCCGCTGAGCGCGGATTGAGTTGGCTGGTCAAAATGCTCATGCTGTCTCCTGGTGCTTCCTCGGGTTTACCCGATATTTACCCATGGTCTTTGTGCCCGTCTGACACTGGCGCGCGAGTGCACGCCCAAAAATGTTCTATGCATACTGTTGAAACCGTCTTGCTCGTGCTGATGCTGGGTGCCCTTACGGGTATCGCTGCGCGCTATGTCCGAGCCATCCCGTTGCCCCTGATTCAGATTGCCATCGGTGCGCTGATCGCCTGGCCCCAAAAGGGCCTGCACATTGCGTTTGACCCTGAGCTGTTCATGCTGCTCTTCATTCCGCCATTGCTGTTTGCCGACGGCTGGCGCATTCCCAAACGCGAATTTTTTGCCCTGGCCAAACCCATCTTGCTGCTGGCGCTGGTGCTGGTGTTGTTCACGGTCATTGGTTTGGGCTATCTCATCCACTGGATGATTCCCAGCATGCCGCTGCTGGTGGCGTTTGCACTGGCTGCCGTGGTCTCGCCCACCGATGCAGTGGCTGTATCGGCCATCACGCGCAACTTGGGCATGCCGCACAAGACCATGCACATGCTGGAAGGCGAATCGCTGCTCAACGATGCATCGGGTCTGGTAGCCGTGAAGTTTGCCGTGGCGGCGGTGCTCACTGGCGTGTTCTCGTGGAGCAATGTCGCCAAGGACTTCATGTGGATGGCCCTGGGCGGCCTGGGCGTGGGCGCTGCCATGGGCTGGGGTTTCAGCTATGCCCGTGACACCATCACCCGCCGGGTGGGCGATGTGGCCGCAACCCAGATGGTGCTGCTGCTGGTGCTGCTGCCGTTTGCCTCGTACATCGTGGGCGAAAAAATTGGTGTTTCGGGCATTTTGGCCGCAGTGGCTGCGGGTATTGCTACCAATTTTGCTGATCTGGATCGCTCCAACTTCATCTCGGAGCGGTTGCAGACCGAGGGCACTTGGAGCATGGTGGAATCCGCTTTCAACGGGGCCATCTTCTTGCTGCTGGGCCTGCAGCTGCCTTCCATCATGGGCACAACCATCTTGCACTCCGGCCATGAATGGTGGGCACTGCTGGGCTATGTGGCGGCCATTTCGTTCGCGCTGCTGTTCGTGCGCTGGCTGTGGATTACCGTTGGCGTGCAGCGCGCGCTGCGCAAGGCGCACCAAGAAGGAAAGATGGCCGAGGCTCCCTCCAAATTGCTCAATCTGGCCACCACCATGGCTGGTATTCGCGGTGCGGTCACGCTGGCTGCGGCCTTGTCGATTCCCGTGGCACTGAGTGATGGCACTCCGTTCCCTGAGCGTGACTTGCTGATCTTTCTGGCCACTGGCGTGATCTTGTTCACGCTCGTGCTGGGAGCTATCAGCCTGCCCTTGATTTTGCGCAGCATGCCCCCGCATGAAGACACCGAAACGCAGCAAGAAGAGCGCTTTGCGCGCACGGCGGCGTGCAAGGCGGCGATTGTCAGCCTGACGATGACCGAAGAAGACTTGCAACAGCACGACGAGCAATGGGTGGCCCAGTACCAAGAGGTGGTGGGGCGTATCACGCAGGAGTACCGCAACCGCATTCACTTGCTGGATGACACGGGCATAGCCAATTCCACCGAGGCCCAGCGCGATACGCCGGAAATGGTGCATGAGCGTCGCCACCGTTATGTGAAAGAAATGGAGCTGCGCCTGCACTGCATTCAGGTGGAGCGTGACACGTTGTATGCCGAGCGACAGGCACACCGCATCAACGATGAAACCTTGCGCGGCATGGTCAGCGAGCTGGACATGTCCGAGGTGTCGCTGCGCAAGCGTCTGGCCGTGTCGCGCAAAGCCGCAGGTATCCCCGCCACAGATGCAGAGCACTGAGGCTGGGGCCATGGCCATGACGGGGGCGCTGCACATAAACGGCGGTGTCTCCTGAGGAAGAGGGCGACAGGTTGCAAAACCTGCCGCCTTTTTTATGCCCCCAGCTTAGGGCAAGTCAGGGGGCAGAAGACGTCGCAAAGGTTGCAATAATTGCCACATGAGTACCCCTTTGCTGATTCCGGAAAGTGCCGGTATCCACCCCGCCGTAACGCCCATGGCCTTTGTGCATGCGGTATTGCAGGCGTATGCACAGCGCGGCATCGTTCCGGACGCTGCCTTACAGGCGGCACAGATTGCGCCAGCCGCTTTGCAAGACCCGCAGGCGCGCATTACCGCGCTGCAGATGGAGCATTTGTGCGGCACGGCCATGCGCGAGCTGGATGACGAGGGGCTGGGCTGGTTCAGCCGCCGCCTGCCTTGGGGCAGCTATGGCCTGCTGGCACGGGCCAGTATCAGCAGTCCGTCACTGGGGCTGGCGATAGCGCGCTGGTGCCGCCACCATGGTCTGCTGGCCGCCGACATCACCTTGCAGTTGCAGGTGGATGGCAGCCAGGCACGCATCACCCTGCGTGAGGAGCGCGATCTGGGGGAGTTGCGGGAGTTTTGCGTACTTTCGGTGCTGCGCAATCTGCACGGCTTTGCCAGCTGGCTGGTAGACAAGCATCTGCCAGTGCACCAGGCCAGTTTCCCGTACCCAGCTCCGGCACATGCCGATGTGTATGGGCGGTTGTTTGGGGCTCCGGTGCATTTTGCTGCCCCAATGGCCTGTATTGAGCTGGATGCGCAATGGCTGCAACTGCCCGTAGTGCGCGATGAGGGAGCCCTCAACACCATGCTGCAGCGCGCCTTGCCGCTGCAGGTACGCCCCTACAAACCTGCACAACCTTTGGTGCAGCAGGTGCGGCAGGTGCTGGCCGCGCACCCGCAGTGTCTGCATACGGCGGCCAGTGTGTGCGCCCAGTTGCACATCGCGCCGCGCAGCCTGCACCGGCAGTTGCAGGCGCAGGGCAGCAGCCTGCAGCAGCTTAAAGACGATGTGCGCCAGCACCGTGCCCTGCATTTGCTGCAGCGCAGCGACATGCCCATCAAGCGCATTGCCCAGGCCTGTGGTTTTGCGGGCGAGAAAAGCTTTATCCGCGCTTTCCATGTGTGGACAGGGCAAGCCCCCGGTGCCTACCGACAGGCGCAGCGCGGGCGCTAAAGCCAAAGGCCGCTGGCGCTGTGCCACACTGGGGGGCATTGGCCCCAAGAAAACCATAGCTGGTAGCACCCGCTGTACCCGCGTCAGAGCTCTACCAGGCTTTCAAAATATTTGTTTGAGGTTGTATGTCCAACGTTGCCCCTGCCAGTGCTTTCTCTCACTGGCTCACGCCGCGCAGTCTGCTGCGCATTTCTGTGGTGGTGGCGCTGGTCACCATCGTGCTCAAGATGATGGCGTGGCAACTGACCGGCTCGGTCGGTTTGCTGTCCGATGCGCTGGAGTCATTTGTGAATCTGGCGGGTGCCATGTTTGCACTGGCCATGGTCACGATTGCCCAGCGCCCAGCCGATGAAGAACACCCTTACGGCCACCACAAAGCCGAGTATTTTTCCGCAGGCTTTGAGGGCTTGCTGGTGGTGGGGGCCAGTGTGGCCATCATTTGGGTCAGCGTAGACCGCTGGTTGCACCCCCAGCCGCTGGAGCGCCTGGACTGGGGGTTGGGCCTGTCTATGGTTAGCACGGTACTCAATGGTGGCCTGGCGTGGGTCATGTTCCGCAGTGCACGTGTGCACAGGTCGATGGCCTTGCAGGGCGATGCCAAACACCTGATGACCGACGTTTACACCTCTTTGGGCGTGGTGCTGGGGCTGGGCCTGGCCCATGCCACAGGCTGGGTCTGGCTGGATGCCGCCGTAGGATTGCTGGTAGGCCTGAATATTCTGTGGCACGGTGGGCAACTGGTGTGGAATTCTTCGCAGGGGTTGATGGATGTAGCGGTGGAGCCCGCGCAGTTGCAAGCGATTGAAGCTGTACTGGCACAAGAAGCGGCGGCAGCGCAGGCTGAAACCGGTGAGCAAATTGTGTTTGACAGCCTTACCACCCGGCAGGCGGGTGAGCGCAGCTTTGTCGATCTGCACCTGCACGTGCCCGGGGCATGGAGCTTGTCGCTGGCCGCCCGCTGGCGCGATCGCACTGAAGCAGCATTGATGGCCCGCGTGCCCGGTCTGCGCGCCCGCATTGAGCTGCTGCCGCGTGGCGTAGACACCGTGTATGAGCGCCAGAAAAGTGCCGCCGATTGACCCAGCCCCAACGCGGCAAGGGCTGCCCCGGGATAATTACACCTATGACTACATCGACCAGCGCCCCTAGCGCAAACTCCGGCGCATTCTCGGCGCTGACGCTGCTGCCCTCGACCCTGCAAAACCTGCAAGATCTGGGCTACGTGCAGATGACCCCCATTCAGGCTGCCAGCCTGCCCCTGACACTGGCCGGGCGCGATCTGATCGCCCAGGCCAGCACCGGCAGTGGCAAGACCGCCGCCTTTGGCTTGCCCTTGCTGGAGCGACTGAACCAGCGCTGGTTTGCCGTGCAAGGCCTGGTGCTGTGCCCCACGCGCGAGCTGGCTGACCAGGTGGCCACTGAAATCCGCCGTCTGGCGCGTGCGCAAGAAAACATCAAGGTCGTCACCGTGTACGGCGGCGTGCCTTCGCGTAACCAGATCGCCAGTCTGGAAAACGGCGCCCACATTGTGGTGGGTACTCCCGGGCGTGTGATGGACTTGATTGACCGGGGTGCACTCGATATCTCCAACCTGCAAACGCTGGTGCTGGATGAAGCCGATCGCATGCTGGACATGGGCTTTTACGCCGACATCGAAACCGTGGTTGAGCAATGCCCCGAGCAGCGCCAGACCCTGTTGTTCTCGGCCACCTACCCCGATGGCATTGCCTCGCTGGCCAAGCGCTTCATGCGCGAGCCTGAGATGGTCAAAGTGGCCGCTCAGCACAGCGCACACAAGATTGCCCAGCGCTGGTACGAAGTGCCAGCCAAGCAAAAGATCGACGTGGTAGTGCAAATGCTGGCGCATTTTCGCCCTGAATCCACCATTGCGTTCTGCAACACCAAGCAGCAGTGCCGCGATGTGGTCACTGAGTTGCAAGCACAGGGCATCAGCGCCTTGGCCCTGTTTGGCGAGCTGGAACAGCGCGAGCGCGACGAAGTGCTGGTGCAGTTTTCTAACAAGAGCTGCAGCGTACTGGTTGCCACCGATGTGGCCGCACGCGGGCTGGACATTGCCAACCTGTCTGCTGTCATCAACGTCGATGTGACCCCGGACGCCGAAATTCACATCCACCGCATTGGCCGCACGGGCCGCGGTGATGCCGAGGGTCTGGCGCTGAACCTGGTCTCCATGGACGAGATGGTGTTTGTGTCCAAGATCGAGCAAATGCAGGAGCGTGCTTCGGAGTGGTTCCCGGTAGAAGAGCTGACACCTGCCGAAGGCGGCCCGCTGCTGCCGCCTATGAGCACCATCCAGATCATCGGTGGACGCAAGGAAAAAATCCGTGCTGGCGACGTTATGGGTGCCATGTGCGCTGACTTCGGCTACAGCCGCGACCAGATTGGCAAGATCAGCGTGAATGACTTTTCCACGTATGTGGCGGTGGATCGACGGATTGCTGCTGCTGCTTGCGAGAAGCTCAACAATGGGCGGGTGAAGGGTAAGAGCGTACGTGCCCGGGTGCTGTAAATAACTTTTAAAAGTTATTGCTAAAAATGGCTGTTAGCGCTTATTCAGTAGGCATTAGCAGCTATTTTTTTTGTATTTTTTACTTGGCTTGACTGGCTTGACTGGCTTGCTGTCGCGTCGTTTGGTCGGTCTTGGCGGAGGGTGGCTTTTGCTTTGTGGGCAGAGGTCGGTTTGTCGCACCGACGGGCGAGTAACTTTCTTGTCCGCGACAAGAAAGTAACCAAAGAAGCGCGTCTGCCGACGGCTTCCGCCGGAACTCACTGCGCGCTTGCAGCGCTACGTTCAAACAGCCGCCGGAGATATGAAGGACTTCCACAAAGGTAGAGCACGGTTTTTTTCTGACTAAGCGCTGTGTTTTGGCGGTACTACAGGCTTTCTAAAGTCTTAGGTGGCATGCCACACGCGGCTGGCATGGTATCTAAATTTCATTCGTTTGCGTTGCATATAGTTACGTTTTGTTCAGCGTGAAAGAGCTTATGAAATTTAATAAAGTTGCCCTGTTATCTGTAGTCGTCGCTTTACTTACTTCGGGTTGCGCATCCTATAGAACCAGCTCAAACATTGCGTCAGAAGCATCAACTACCCAGTCTGCAAATAGCAACGTGCTTATCTCTGAAGGCTCTCTGCCTGATCGAAAGTACAAAGAAATTGCTTCTATTGACGTCAGTGTTAAAAAATTGACTGTATTTCACAAGGATCCAACCAAGGAACAGGCCAATGCAGCATTAACTGAAAAAGCACGTGCAATTGGTGCTGATGCGGTAATTAATACAACATATAAAAGCGGTGTGGGATTTACAACCTGGGGTTACATCGATGCGAAGGGCACAGGCGTAAAGTTGGCCGACTGAACACCGCAACTGGCTTGGGTTATTGGGTGCGATGAGGCAGCTACTCCTAACCCCTTCTACACGTGCCGGGGCAGAGCGCAGGGGCCATGGGTGCCAAGTGGCACACATGCATCGTCATCTGACTGGCCACAGTTGTTTGAGCGCAGCGCTGTAAGCGCGTAGCGAGTTCTGCAGCACCTCCCTGGGATCGAGCAGCGCAGCTTGCCCGCAGCGAAAGCGAAGGGACCCGGGCAGAGGGTTCCCTTCTTTTACTTACTTTTCTTATGCGAGCAAGAAAAGTAAGTCGCCGCAGCACGCGTGCTGAGAAAATTACTTCAACAAATCTTGCACTTGGCCCAAAGCTGTCTGGCCGCATTGGTCATCCAGATGGCCGCCGGGAGCACCGGCAATTCCTACGGCGCCGATCACTTCATTGCCCACTTTCACTGGCAAGCCACCACCTAGCAGCAGATAGCCGGGAATATGTACCAAGTTGGCGGCTCCGGGGCTTTTCTGGCTGCCTTCCATCATGGCCAGGGTGCTGTTCTTGGCGGAGGCCGAGGTGTATGCCTTCAGGCGGCTGCCTTCCAGTGTGTGGGGGCCGGCGTTGTCGGCACGCTGCACGGCGCGCACGGTGCCGGCGCGGTCGACCACGGTGGCGGTGACGGCGTAGCCGTTGGCGGCGCAGGCGGCCACGCTGCGGGCGGCGATGTCGTTGGCCAGCTCCAGCGACATGTTCTTTTCAGTGCGCACTGCTTGCGCTTGCGCGGCGGTGCCCAGCAGGCACAGGGTGATGGCGATGGCTGTGGTGGAAATGCGTGGCATGGTCAAAGCTTTCTACTAAATGGGGGGCGCGGGCCGGTTGCAGCGCCTGTGGGGTACTGTAGAAAAATTGCGTGCTACGCACCATGCGTGCGGCTACGTGCGGGGTTGCGTAGAACTACGGAGTGGCGACGGCGCAGGACTGGCGCAGTCGTTGTCAGACAGCGGGGCGTAGCGACGGATGAGCCAGGCCAGCGATGGGGCCTCCAGCTTGGCAAACAGGTTGGCGCGGTGGGTTTCGACGGTGCGAGGAGACAGGTCCAGTGCACGGCCAATTTCCTTGTTGGTCAGGCCTTGCACGATCAGGGTCAGTACTTCGCACTCGCGTGGAGAGAGCTGGGTGTAGCGCTGCAGGGCGTCGCGGTCGGCCTGCGTTTGGGCGCGCAGGCGCACGTGTTGGCGCACGGCGGTCTGCAGGGCTTCGAGCAGAACTTCATCGTCCACGGGTTTTTCCAGAAATTCCGCTGCTCCGCTTTTAAAAGCGCGGCGGCACATGTCCACTGTGCCGTGGCCGGTGAGCATGAGAATGGGTTGGTCCACCCCTTGTTCTATCAATTGACCCAGCAGGGCCAAGCCGCCTACGCCGGGCATGCGCACATCAAGCACGATGGCACCGATGGACTGGCGGTCAAACTCGGCCGAGAAGGCCAGCGGGTCAGCCCAGGTCTGTACGCGCAGGCCCACGGTGCTGATGAGCAGCGAGAGGCTATCGCGCACGGCTTGGTCGTCGTCCACCAAGTGAATCAAGGGGGACTGTTGCAGGTTTTCAGGGCTGGGCATGGGTGATAGGTGCCGCGGTGATGCGGGCAGGCAGGGTCAGCTCAAAGCAGGCACCGCGCAGGGCGGCACGTTCTACAAGCCGCAGGTGCCCGCCCATGGATTCGGCCAAGCTTTCGCTGAGTGTCAGCCCCAGACCCAGCCCTTGGCTGCGTGTGGTGGTGAACGGGGTGAACAGACGATCGCGGATTTCGGGCGCAATGCCAGGGCCGTTGTCTTGCACGCGCAAGTACACCCACGGGCCTTGCTGGGTTTGCTCAATTTCCAGCCGCCGCTCTGCAGGCGGAATTTTGTCCATGGCCTGCAGGGCGTTGACCAGCAGGTTATGCAGAATTTGCTGCAGTGCTACGGGGTCGATCTGTAGCGGTGGCAGCGGTGCGGGCACCACGTGCTGCACCTGAGTTTGGTGCTGGCGCAGTTCGGCCTCCAGCAGGTGCAGGGCGTCGTTCACGGCATGCTGCAGCGACAGCTGCTGGGTGTGGGCGGTGGTATTTGGGCGCTCCACCAGACGCCGCAGCCGGCCCACAACGCCTGAGGCACGCTTGGCTTGCTCTGCCGCCTGTGCCATGGCTTGCCGTGCGGCGTCCAGGTCGGGTTCGGTGTCGTCCAGCAGGCGGCGCGCGGCTTGGCTGTTGGAGAGAATGGCGGTTAGCGGTTGGTTCAGTTCATGCGCCATGCCAGCTGCCAGCTCGCCCAGTGTGTTCAGGCGTGCGACATGGCCGTGCTGCAGCAGTTGCTCGGCCCGCAGCCGGGCGGTGCGTTGCTGCCACGCGGCGCGCAGCCCGGCCAGCACTAGCGCACACAGCGCGGCCCAGGCCAGCATGGGCCACCACGGCAGCAAACGGGCGTGCAGCTTGTAGCGTTCGTGTAAGTCCAACGCCTGGCTGGGAGAGGCCAGGGTTTTGGTTAGCGTCCATGCCCACCCATGGGTTGTGGCTTTAGCCTCGCCTGCCTGAAGGATCAGTGCTTGGTCACCCTGGGTGAGCCAGATGCGCACGGGACTGCGGTTGGCGGGATAGGGCCATTCTTCAGCCGGAACGGTGGCAGGCAGGTGCAGTTGCAGTGCGTAGCTGGAAGGGGAGCCAGCCTGCACGAGAAACAGCGTGCCTTGTGCCAATTGGCTCGTGTCCATATGGGCATGGCCGCTGGCACGGGATTGCTGCTCCAGCCAGGAAAGTGTCGCTGGCCAGTGCGTGGGCCAAGGCTGGTCGGGGCGGTGCTGGGCCACGCCCAAAATCTGCGGGTACAGGCGTGCCAGTTCGCTGGTAGCAGCATTTGCGCGGGCATCGGCCGTCAGTGGGGGCTGAAGCAGCGCCAAGGTGGCCAAGATGGCGTCGTGTTGCACCATTTGCTGACTGAGTAGGCGGTGGGCTACCCGGGCGTTGGTGGTGAAGGCTTCGTGCAGCGCCTGTAGCCGCTGCTGTGCCAGCCAGCCAGCGCCGGCTGCTGCGGTCACGATCCAGGCTAGCAGCCAGCCCTGCCAAGGCTTCATCCATGTCATGGCGGCGATTGTGGCATCACCCGCTGCTGCGTGCACACAGCGTGCAATTGCTGTCGAGTGAGGCGGCGTGGCGCAGCGTGTTTAGAGCAGGCCACACCACCCTGTGAATCTTCGATTTGCGGTTGGGATGAGGGTACTGGTGTACGACAGGGCGAAGCAACGACGTATCAAGGGTGGTGTTGGCTGCTCTTAGCCCTTAGCAAAGAACAGGGCTGCCATGATCAACCCGGTCAGAACAATCCCCCATCGCAAGACATTGGCGGGAATCTTGCGCGCCACCCGTGCACCGCCATAGCCACCTGCGGTGGCAGCCACCATCATCAGCAATGCGTGCTTCCACTCGACGATGCCGCCTGCGGCGTAGATAGCCACGGCAATCGCGGTAAGCAGGGCTGAGACCAGGTTTTTCATTCCATTCATGGCATTGAGCTGGGTTTGCCCCAGCAGGCCAAACAGCGCCAAACACAAAATGCCCAGACCACCATTGAAGTAGCCGCCATAGAAGGCGACGGCCAGCATGCTCAGTGTGGCTTTGGTGGTGCTGGTGGGGGCGTGGGTGGCATTTTTACCTGCGGCCCAGGCACGGATCTGGGGGGCGAAAGCGAACAGGGCGGTAGCGGCCAGTAGCAGCCAGGGTACGACCTTGCGGAAGATGTCGTCAGGGGTAAACAGCAGCAAGGCAGCTCCGGCAGCGCCGCCCACCAGCGACAGGGCAATGGCTTTACCCATGGTCAAGCCCGGAGGGGCTGCCATGTCTTCTTTAAAGCCCCAGGCGCTGGCTGCGTAGCCGGGCAGCAGGGCAACTGTGCCGGTAGCGTTGGCGGCCACCGGGGGCATGCCGGTAAAGACGAGGGCGGGCAGGGTCAGAAAGCTGCCACCGCCTGCCACGGCATTGAGCGCGCCGGCCACAAAAGCTGCGGCCAGAAGCAAAGCGATGTGGGCCCAGGGGCCGATGCCTAAGATGTCCATGGGGTTGTCTCCCTAATGTTGTTATGTACAGGCGGGGCTGCTGCACCGGTGTGGTGCGGCCATGGCGTGATCTTAGGGGTAGACACGGGGTGCTCTGTACGCACAAAAAAGCAAAGCACCTGAGACATGAAGGTGCTTAGTGTGGGGAGCACGAGCTGGCTGAAGGCCAGTGCAAGACGCAGACCTGCAGGTCTGCGTGGGATGAGAAAGCAGCACTGCTGGGGGCTACAGATCCGGTGTGCTTTCACTTGCAGCGGGAGTGCTGCGTGCTTCTAGGAGCGGATGTAATTCCAGCCTTGTGTCTGCCATCGTGCCAGCGCCAGTACGGCGGGCTCGTTCAGCAGGAGCAGGGGGGCGCGGCATTCGCGCTGCAGGTTGGTGAGGGTGTTGGGGCAGACATGCGTCAGTGCATCGGCCTGCTCGTGCGGTGTGTCCAGCGCCACGGCGACGGCGGCTGCGTTGGCAATGATGCGCACCTGGCAGCTGGGGTCAGCCCGCAGGGCGTTAACAAGGTTCATGCGGGCGCGTTGCAGACCTTCTGCGTCAGGGGCGTGGAGCAGGATATGAAGTGGTGTAGGCATGCTTGTTTGTAACCGGAAACAGCTTATGCCGCAGGGGCTTGGAATACACCGTCAGGCGCGCTCGCTCCGCGCAGGAAGGCGTTGATCGGTGTTTGCATATAGGTGCGGCCATCGTCAGCTGCCGGGGGTAATTTGCCTGCTCGCACATTCACTTGCACCGCAGGCAGGATGAGGGTGGGCATGTCCAGAGTGGCGTCGCGAGCGGTGCGCATGGCGATGAAATCTGTCTCGCTCACCCCCGTGTGCACGTGAATGCTGTGCTGTTTTTGTTCGGCCACGGTGCACACAAAGGCAGGAGGGCGGCTGGCCGGCGGATAGTCGTGGCAGATGAACAAGCGGGTGCTGTCCGGCAGATTGAGTAGGCGCTGGATGGAGCGGTACAGCTGCGAGGCATTGCCTCCGGGAAAGTCAGCGCGAGCCGTGCCAACGTCGGGCAGGAACAGGGTGTCTCCAGTAAATACTGCGTCTTGCACGTGGTAGGCCATATCGGCCGGTGTATGGCCAGGTACGTGCAGGGCAGTCACGGTCAGCTTGCCCACCAGGAACTGTTCACCGTCTGCGAACAGGTGGTCAAACTGGCTGCCATCTGGCAGAAAAGAACGCTCAAAGTGAAAGATGCTGCGAAACATTTTTTGCACTTCGCGAATGTGCTCGCCAATGGCAATCTGGCCGCCCAGATGGTGGCGAATGTGCTGTGCTCCCGAGAGGTGGTCGGCGTGGGCGTGCGTCTCCAAAATCCACTGCACCTGCCATCCTTGGGCGCGCACGTAGTCAATGATGCGGTCGGATGAGGCGCTGGTCAGCGTGCCCGACTTGGGCTCAAAGTCGAGCACCGGGTCAATCACGGCGACTTGTCCGCTGGCGGGGTCGGCCAGCACGTAGCTCACGGTGCCGGTGGTTGCGTCAAAAAAAGGTTCGATGTGCATGGCGCTGACTTTCTGGCGGAAGACTAAGGAATGGATAAAGCTTGTGCTCAATATGGTAATAATTTACTTTTCAATATAATATATAAAAACAGATTGTCTGACGCGATTTTGTTTTTATCAAGCGATCAGACGAGACAGGTTGGCGCATCGGGCGCAAGCCGTGTCTGGGTTTTGACATCAGTTGTAAAGGAAAAGACCATGAAGGCAAATGTTGGCGGCATTGACCGCGTGCTGCGTATTTTGGTGGGATTGGTGCTGCTGGTGCTGGCCGCCACAGGCACGGTGGGCTGGTGGGGTTGGCTGGGTGTAGTGCCTCTGGTGACCGGGCTGGTGCGCTTTTGCCCGCTGTATCCGCTGCTGGGCTTTCGAACCTGCCCGCTGGAGTTGCACAAATAAAATCGCGCTGCCCTGAAGACTTTGCTGCTTGGCTTTACTGAAAGCAGCGATGTTGGATTTCGCTTTCTATCCAAGGGGTTGACGCAGTGTTTGCCTGTCACCATTTTTTGTATCCATTGTCATGACCTTGCATTCCCACCCTGCTGCCCCGTCTGCTGCTGAGATTGATATGGCCGCCATGCGCGCCCATGCGGGCGAAGCGGTCGCCATGCTTAAGGTGCTGGGCAATGAAGACCGTCTGCTGCTGCTGTGCCAGATTGCCCAGCAACCACGTACCGTAGGAGAGCTGGAGCAGCTCACAGGTATTGGCCAGCCGACGCTGTCTCAGCAGTTGGGGGTGTTGCGCCGTGAGGGTTTGGTGAGCACCGAGCGCGAAGGCAAATTTATTCGCTATCAAGCCGCTGATGCACGCGCACTGCAGCTGATGCAGGTGGTGCACCAGCTATTTTGTGAAGGAGCTCAGTCATGAGCATTGCGTGGGACACATTTACGCCGGCTACATCCCTGGCCGGTGGTGTTTTGATTGGCCTGTCTGCCACCGCAATGGTGGTGCTGCTAGGCCGTATTACCGGTATCAGTGGCATGGTGGGTAGTTTGTTGCAAGCGCAGACGTGGCGCAGCACTTCGCAGTGGGGCTGGCGTGCCGCATTTGTAGCTGGCCTGATGGCCGCGCCATGGGTGTGGCAGTGGTTTGCGCCGCTGCCAGAGGTCACCATGCCCAGCAATCCTGTGCTGATCATCGCAGCTGGGCTGCTGGTGGGTTTTGGCACCCGGCTGGGTTCTGGCTGCACCAGCGGCCATGGCGTGTGCGGGCTGTCGCGGCTGTCACTGCGTTCGCTGGCTGCCACGCTGGTGTTCATGGCAACGGGGGCTGCCACGGTGTTTGTGGTGCGCCACGTGATAGGGGGTTGAGCATGACGGCTTTTGTTGCACTGGCGGCAGGATTGGTTTTCGGTCTGGGACTCATCCTCTCGGGCATGGGTAACCCGGCCAAAGTTCAGAATTTTCTGGATTTTTTTGGGGTGTGGGACCCATCGCTGGCATTGGTCATGGGCGGGGCGATTGCGATAGGTTTGATGGCTTTTACCTGGGCCAAAAAACGGACAAACTCGGTGCTGGGTGCACCTATGCAGCTGCCAACATCCACGGCCCTGGACGTCAGGTTGCTCAGTGGTGCCGCCATGTTTGGAGTGGGCTGGGGTCTGGCAGGTTTTTGCCCCGGGCCCGCAGTGATGAATCTGCTGACAGGGCACAGCGAGGTCTGGTTGTTTGTGGCAGCAATGCTGGTGGGTATGCTGGCGCAGCATGGGTGGGAACGTGCCAGAAAGCAGCCAAAGTGAGCGACGCTGATCCAGTATGAATCACGGCGGTGAGTATAAAAATATGCTGCGGAATGAAGGTTGGCAGGTGTAAGCATGGAGTGGGCGTGTATGTATGAATCTCTCTGGCCCATGTGGGTCACGCTGGGCTTGGCGCTGGTGTATTTTGTCAAGCAGTGGTTGCGTCCTGCACGGGCGACGCGCTTGCATGACCAGCTGCGACAGGACTGGTTGCAGGCGGTCTCCAACAGCAAAGGCACTGAGGTGCTGGCCGTGCAGACCATCCGCAACTCGCTGATGTCCTGCACCATGACGGCAACCACGGCCACCTTGGGCCTGATGGGGGGCGTCACGCTGCTGCACAGCGGCTGGGGCGATGCGCTGGCCGCTGGCCGTGCCGATGTTTTGCAGTTGCACACGCTGGCGGTGCTGGTGCTGCTGGGTTTGTCGTTTATCAGTGCCATGCTGGCGGCGCGGCAGTGGCACCACGCAGGTTTTGTGGCTGGCATGCCGATTGACAGCCCCCAGCGGATGAAGTGGCTGGATGTTGGGCAGCGCAGCATTCGCCGTGCGGGGTATTACTACGCGCTGTCAGTGCGTCTTTTGATGTGGTGTGTGCCCGTGCTGCTGGTGGGCATCTTGCCGTGGGTAGGGCTGGTGGCCGCCGTGGTGCTGCTGATTGTGTTGGCAACCGGCATTGATCGTTGAAAAGAACTTTTCAGAAACGCACTACCAAAGGCCACAAAAAAGGACTCCGCAGGGAGTCCTTTTTGATAGATGAGAAAACGTTTTTCAGTCTTTGGCGTAGGGGTCGGCGTAACCCAGCTCGGCCATGATGTCGGTTTCATACGCTTCCATCTCGTTGGCGTCTTCTTCACTGGTTTCGTGGTCCCAGCCTTGGGCGTGCAGGGTTCCGTGCACCAGCATGTGGGCGTAGTGCTCTTGCAGTGACTTGTTTTGCTCCTTGGCTTCGCGTTCGATGACGGGGCCGCAGATCACCAGATCGGCCATCACCGTAGGTGTTTGCTGGTAGTCAAAGGTCAGCACATTGGTGGCGTAGTCCTTTTTGCGAAACTGCGCATTCAGGGCTTGCCCTTCTTCGGTGCCAACAATGCGTACCGTTATTTCGGCATCCACAGCCAAGGCGTGTTGAATCCATTTGGTGACTCTGGCGCGGCTGAGCAGGGCGCGGTGCTCAGCCACGTTGTCAAAGTTGCCAAACTGCAAAGAGAGGTCAAGCTTGTTAAATGTCATTTTTGGCTCTAGCGCTTGTTCATAAAGCGCTGATAGCTATGGTATTGATGATTTGTGCCTGCCTTAGCGGGCAGAGCGGCCACCACTGCTGGCGTCATAGGCATCAACAATGCGCGCCACCATGGGGTGGCGTACCACGTCTACGCTGGTAAAGCGGTTGATGGAGATGCCATTGACACGTTTGAGCACGCGCTCGGCATCAATCAGTCCGCTCATCGCTCCCTTGGGCAGGTCAATCTGGCTGATGTCGCCGGTGACTACCGCCTTGGCGCCAAAGCCAATGCGGGTGAGGAACATTTTCATCTGCTCGGGCGTTGTGTTCTGTGCTTCGTCCAGGATGATGAACGCATTGTTCAGCGTGCGGCCGCGCATGAAGGCCAGCGGTGCAATTTCCAGCGCATTGCGCTCGAAGGCCTTTTGCACTTTTTCGTAGCCCATCAGATCGTAGAGCGCGTCGTACAGGGGGCGCAGATAGGGGTCCACCTTCTGTGTCAGATCACCGGGCAGAAAGCCCAGGCGTTCACCAGCCTCGACGGCAGGGCGGGTCAGCACAATGCGCTGCACGGCGCTGCGCTCCAGCGCATCAACTGCGCAGGCCACGGCCAGATAGGTTTTACCCGTGCCAGCGGGGCCAATGCCAAAGGTGATGTCGTGCGCAGCAATGTTCTGCAGATACAGCGCCTGATTGGGCGTGCGTGCGCGCAGGTCTGCACGGCGGGTGGTGAGCTGGATGGCATCGGGGTTGACCTCGATCATCTCGGCATCACCGGCCAGCATCAGCTGCAGCGTTTCTTCTTTAAGTGGGCGGTCTGCCTGCTCATACAAGGCTTGCAGCAATTCCATGGCTTGCTGGGCCTTGGCTTTGGGGCCGTCCACCTTGAACTGTTCATGGCGGTGTGCAATCTTGACTTGCAGGCCTGTTTCGATGGTGCGCAGGTGCGCATCGGCTGAGCCACAAAGGTTGCTCAGACGAAGGTTGTTGTGCGGTGTAAAAGTGTGGCGCAAGATCACGCTGATAATTCCCTTAGGAAGACTGCCGCTGCTGGCGGCAAAGGATCGCAATGATAGGCAAATTGACTGGCACTCTGCTCGAGAAGAACCCCCCCCAAGTCCTGGTGGACTGCCATGGCGTGGGCTATGAAGTGCAGGTGCCCATGAGCACGTTTTACAACCTGCCCGGGCTGGGCGAAAAGATCAGCCTGCTGACGCACTTTATCGTGCGTGAGGATGCCCAGCTGCTGTATGGGTTTGCCACCCCCCAAGAGCGTCAGACATTCCGTGAGCTGATCAAGGTCAGCGGTGTGGGCCCACGCATGGCGTTGTCGTTGCTGTCAGGCATGGGCATTGACGATTTGGTACAGGCCATTGCGCTGCAGGAAGTGGCTCGTCTGGTCAAAGTGCCGGGTATTGGCAAGAAAACGGCGGAGCGCCTGCTGCTGGAGCTCAAGGGCAAGCTGGGTGATGCGGTAGTAGGTACTGCAGGCGCGCAGGTCAAGAGTGATGCGCAGTCCGACATTTTGCAGGCGCTGCTGGCACTGGGTTACTCCGACAAGGAAGCGGCCATCAGCCTCAAAGCCCTGCCTGCCGATGTGGGGGTGAGCGACGGCATCAAACTGGCCCTCAAAGCCCTGGCCAAGTAAGCCGCCATGAGCATTCACACCGAAGATTTCGGCGAAGGCTTTGCCGCAGCACCCCAGCGCAAGCCACGCGCCAAGGCGCAGCCCGCAGCGGCTGCGCATGATGTACGTGACACGCCTGAAGCGGCCATGCGCAGCCAGACCATCTCCCCAGCACCTGTCAACAAGCACGAAGAAGTGATGGAGCGTGCACTGCGCCCCAAATTGCTGGATGAGTATGTGGGGCAGGCCAAGGCGCGTGAGCAGCTGGAGATTTTTATCGGTGCGGCCAAAAAACGTGGCGAAGCGCTGGACCACGTCTTGCTGTTTGGCCCACCAGGGCTGGGCAAGACCACGCTGAGCCACATCATTGCGGCGGAGCTGGGGGTCAACCTGCGCCAGACCAGTGGCCCCGTGTTGGAAAAGCCCAAGGATCTGGCGGCACTGCTGACCAATCTGGAGGCCAACGATGTGCTGTTCATTGATGAAATTCACCGCCTGAGCCCTGTGGTGGAGGAAATTCTCTACCCCGCACTGGAAGACTTTCAGATCGACATCATGATTGGCGAAGGCCCAGCGGCCCGCTCCATCAAGCTGGATTTGCAGCCGTTTACGCTGGTGGGGGCCACCACGCGAGCAGGCATGCTGACCAACCCGTTGCGTGATCGATTTGGCATTGTGGCGCGGCTGGAGTTCTACAACACCGAAGAGCTAGCGCGCATTGTCAAGCGCAGTGCTGGCTTGCTGGGCGCACCCATTGATGCCGAAGGTGCGCAGGAGGTGGCCAACCGTTCCCGCGGTACACCGCGCATTGCCAACCGTTTGCTGCGCCGTGTGCGTGACTACGCAGACGTGAAGGGGGACGGCACGATAACCCAGGATATTGCGCAAAAAGCCTTGTCCATGCTGGACGTTGACCCGCGTGGTTTTGATGTGATGGACCGCAAACTGCTGGAGGCCGTGGTGCACCGTTTTGATGGTGGCCCCGTCGGGGTGGACAACATTGCCGCCAGCATTGGCGAGGACGCGGGCACGATCGAAGATGTGATTGAGCCGTATCTGATCCAGCAAGGCTATCTGCAGCGCACGCCGCGTGGCCGTATTGCCACCAAGGCTGCCTACCAGCATCTGGGGCTGGTAGTGCCGCAAACGGAAGGCAATCTGTTTAACGAATAAAGCGCTTGTCTGGCGTGGGTGCAGCGCTGGCCTGTGCCATGCTGGGTTTGACCCCAAGGATTTTTGTGAATCAGCCTGCATCAACCCCCCCCACTTCACCTGTCACCCGTCGTCCATCCTGGTGGTGGCTGGCGTGCGCTGCCGTGGTGGTGCTGGCGGGGACTGTCTGGGGCGTACAAAAGTGGCGTGGCCCGCAGGTGCCTGCAGTGCAGGTGCATGCCCAGTCACTGGTGCGGACACTGCAGTTTTCGGCGCGGGTGGAGACACGGTCTCGCGTGGGGGTGGGCAGTACGGTGGTGGGGCGTGTTGAGCGTGTGGCTGTGCGCGAGGGGGACGCGGTGGATGCGGGGCAACTGCTGGTGCAACTGGAGCAAACCGAGCTGCAAGCGGCACTGCAGCAATCGCAAGCCAGCCTGGAGCAAGCACAGGCGCAACTGGCCAATGTGCGCACCAATAGCCGCATTGGCAATCAGGCACAGGTGGCGCAATCGCAGGCCTCAGTCATGCAGGCGCAATCAGACTGGATGCGCAATCAAAAACTGGTGCAGCAAGGCTTTTTGAGCCAGGCTTCGCTGGACGAAAAGCGCAAGGCACTGCAGATTGCACAGGCGCAGTTGCAGGCAGCGCAGGCACAGGCAGCAGCCTCGGCCGATGGCGGCGCAGAACTCAAGGCTGCACAGGCGCAGGCCGGGCAAGCACAGGCCGCGCTGTCTGTGGCCCGGGCAAAGCTCGACCAAACCCGCATCACTGCACCCAGTCAGGGCAAGGTGTTGCTGCGCGATGTGGAGCCGGGGCAAATCGTGCAACCCGGAACGGCGTTGCTGCAACTGGCGCTGGAGGGGCCCACTTTGATCGTGGCGCAGGTGGATGAACGTTTTCTGGATCAGTTGCGCGAGGGACAAAGCGCGCAAGTCGTAGCGGATGCGTTTGCTGACCAGCCATTGGTGGCCCGCGTGGTGTCTATTGCCCCCAGCGTAGATGCGCAGCGGGGCGCGGTAGAGGTCAAGCTGGCGCTGGATGCTGCACTGCCCGCTTTTTTGCGCGAAGACATGACCTTGTCGGTGGCGGTGGAGACCGGGCGAGCCGCACAGGCGCTGGTGCTGCCGCTGCAAGCCTTGCAAGGTGCGCGTGCAGGCAGTCTGCAAGCGCAGGTTTTGCTGCTGGTGGATGGCAAAGCCACCGCCCAGTCCGTGCAGGTGGGCTTGCGCACCCTGGAGGCGGCAGAAGTAACCCAGGGCCTGAAAGCTGGTGACACCGTCTTGCTGCCACCTGCCAGGGCAGACCAGCGGGTGCGCGCCCAACTCCAGTTGCAAGGCGGTGCCGATTGATGGCAGCCGTACCCCTTGGTTTTGAGTGGCGCGTGGCTTTGCGCTTTCTGCGTGAAGGGCGCATGCAAAGTCTGCTGATTGTGGCGGGCGTGGCAGCGGGTGTGGCGGTGATTACCTACATCACGGCCCTTATCCATGGCCTGCAGGCCAACACGATTGCCAAAACGCTAGGTACGCAGGCGCACATCAGCTTGCGTGCTCCGGATGACGTGGTCACGCCCATTGCAGCAGACGCCAACTTTTCCGTGGTGCTGAGCGACACCCAGCCCCGTGCGCAGCGTCTGCGTTCGGTGGCCAACTGGCAGCAGCTGTTGCCGGTGCTAGAGCGCATGCCTGATGTGGTGGCTGTGTCGCCCATGGTGTCGGGCTCGGGCCTGGCGCTGCGGGGCGAGGCATCGCAGTCCGTGGCATTGATGGGGGTGGAGCTAGAGCGCTACGCGCGAATCGTGAACCTGCGGGACAAGCTGGTCTCGGGTGCATGGAGTCTGGCACCGGGGGAGGCCATGATTGGCATGGAGCTGGCGTCTGATCTGGGGGTGCGTGCAGGCGACCGGTTCACACTGGATACAGGCCGCACCACCGAAACCTTGCGGGTAAGCGCCTTGCTGGACATGGGGGTGAAAGATTTAAACCGACGCACAGTGATTGCGCCGCTGCGCAGCGGCCAGAGCCTGCTGGGCGTACCCGGCGGGGCGACGGTGCTGGACATGCAGGTGCGTGATGTCTGGCAGGCCGATGCCCTGACGCAGCAATTGCGCGCCCGCTACGACTACAAGGTGGAAAGCTGGCAGGACAACAATGCCCAACTGGTGTCTGCGCTGAAGGCGCAAACCATCAGCACCACCGTGATTCGTGCGGTGGTGCTGGTCGTGGTGATACTGGGCATTGCCAGCGTACTGGTGGTGAGCGTGGTGCAAAAACGCCGTGAGATTGGCATTTTGCGAGCCATGGGCACCACGCGCGGACAGGTGATGCGCGTGTTCCTGCTGCAAGGTGCGGTGGTGGGTGCAGTTGGCTCGGTGCTGGGGGTTTTGCTGTCGTGGGTGCTGGTTGCGGTATTTACGGCTTTTGCCCGCAGCGTACAAGGCGGTGCATTGTTTGAAATTTCCCTGACATGGCAAGACGCACTGGCTGCCGCAGTGACCGCAACCTGCTGCGGAGTGCTGGCGGCGGTCATCCCATCGCGCAGTGCGGCAGCGATGGATCCGGCGCAAGCCATTCGAATGTAAGGGCCGCAGCACCATGGCCACGCAACCCCCAACTACATCCACCACCCCTAGTTTGCTGGCGCTGCAAAGTGCGCGCAAATCGTACAACGTGGGGCTGGCAAGCGAGGTGGAAGTGCTGCATGGCATCGATCTGCAATTGCAGGCCGGAGAGTTTGTAGCGCTGGTGGGGCCATCTGGTTCGGGCAAAAGTACCTTGCTCAATATTCTTGGTTTGCTGGAGCCGATGACCGCAGGCCGCTACTGCCTGCAAGGCCAAGAAACCAGCCAGCTCAGTGATGAAGGACTGACGCTGCTGCGCCGTCAGGCGCTGGGTTTTGTGTTTCAGTTTCACCATTTGCTACCGGCATTCACCGCGTTGGAAAACGTCACGCTGCCGGCCTTGATGGCCCATGGTGTGGTCACCGGGCAGGACAAGGCGCGGGCCAGTGCGTTGCTCAAAGCCGTAGGTTTGGCTCAAGCGCTGCACAAAAAACCGTCTGAGCTGTCTGGTGGCATGCAGCAGCGGGTGGCGATTGCACGGGCCTTGGTGCATCAGCCGCCTTTGGTGCTGGCCGATGAGCCTACGGGCAATCTGGATACGCAAGCTTCGCAGGAGGTGTTCACGTTGCTGCGCGAGATACACGCCAGCCAAGGCACCGCGTTCTTGATCGTGACCCATGACCCGCGCATGGCAGAGCGCTGTGACCGGCTGGTGGAGGTGGTGGATGGGCAGATTGCCCGGGATACGCACACACCACATCCCTAGTGTTGTGGGTCGCTAACGCGGATCTGTAAAGCGCTGGCAGCTCATTGCTTGAGTGAAGTTGCGCGCAGGTTTTGCAGCATGCCATGCAAAATCAGGCATTGCGCTAGGTAGTACGTGCCCAGCACCCAGAGGTAGACGCCCGCAATGGGCTGCACAAATTTGTCTAAAGCCAAAACGGTGTCGCTGGCCATGAAACTGACTGCGCCACACGCCACCGTACGGGCCGCTGCGGTACGCAGCACGGCGGCGCGGCCCAGCGCCTGTGCCGCCATCAGGCCAATCACCAGCACGTAGACGGCCACAGGGATGCGCATTGCCGTGGGCAGGCCATGCGTCCACAAATAGGCATAGATCATGGTCCCGACAGCGATGCAGGCGGCCAGACTTAATCGGCTGGCCAGCCATGGTGCATCGTGCTGAAACAGGGCGATGTAGCAAACGTGGGCCAGTAAAAATGCCACCAGCCCTGCAATAAAGCCTTGTGGCAAGAGCAGGCAGACATCGCCCACCATGCTCAGCGCCAGCCCTGCCAGCAGCAGGTACATGCTTGTTTTAAGCGGACTGCGGCCTGCGACGACCCCCACACAGACCAGTGCCAGCACCATGGTCAGCGGTTTGAACAATGCGTAGGCCGACAAGTAGCCCCAGTGCGCACTGAACATGGCCAGCACGCCGCATGCGGCCATGGTCCATTGCAGGGGGTGAATACGGTGGGGGCTGAGCGTGGAGGAGCTGGGCATGTTCTCAGTGTGTAATGACTGTGTTGGCATGGGCATTGGTGCCGACCCTGCCCGTGCAGGCAAAGACACTGCACACCGCATTCTCTGGTGCCGGTGCGCTTTCGTGGTTTCCCTTAAAATTGCAGCCCTTCACCCTCTTGCAACGCGCGGCAGCAGTCGCGCCAGAACCGTCCCCCATCCAGTGTCATACGCACCAGAAACACGGCGTCGCCGCACCTTTGCCATCATTTCCCACCCTGACGCGGGTAAGACCACGCTGACGGAAAAGCTGTTGCTGTTCTCGGGAGCGATCCAGATCGCCGGGGCGGTGAAGGGGCGCAAGGCATCGCGCCACGCCACCTCTGACTGGATGGAGATTGAAAAGCAGCGCGGTATCTCGGTGGCCTCATCGGTGATGCAGATGAGCTACCGTGACCACGTGATCAACCTGCTGGACACGCCCGGCCACAAGGACTTCTCGGAAGACACCTACCGTGTGCTGACGGCCGTGGATTCGGCGTTGATGGTGATTGATGCGGCCAACGGTGTGGAGTCGCAGACCCGTCGTCTGATTGAGGTTTGCCGCCAGCGCAACACGCCCATCATTACCTTCGTCAATAAGTTTGACCGGGAAGTGCGCGACCCGCTGGACATTCTGGACGAGGTGGAGCGCGAGCTGGGCATGCCTTGCTGCCCTATCACCTGGCCTGTCGGTCAGGGCAAAAGCTTCGGCGGCATCATCAATCTGCGCACGCAGAGCATGACGGTGTTTACCCCCGGCAGCGACCGTGGCCCCAAGGACTTTGAAGTCATTCCTCTGACCGAGGCCGACCGCCTGCGCGCCCGCTTTGGCAAGGCTTTTGACGACGCGCTGGAGTCCATGGAACTGGCCGTGGGCGCATCGGCAGAGTGGAGCCATGAAGACTTCCTGGCTGGCAAGCTCACGCCCGTGTTCTTCGGCTCCGGTGTGAACAACTTCGGTGTGATGGAAGTGCTGGATGCTGTGGTCGACATGTCGCCCCCGCCCGGCCCGCGTGTGGCTTTCACGGAAGTGAACCGCAACCGCGAAGAAAAGATCATTCACCCCGAAGACAAGAACTTCTCGGGCGTGGTGTTCAAGGTGCAGGCCAATATGGACAGCAACCACCGCGACCGCATTGCCTTTGTGCGCGTGGCCTCGGGCAAGTACACACCGGGTATGAAGATGAAGGTGCAGCGTACCGGCAAGGAGTTGCGTCCCACCAGCGTGGTGACCTTCATGAGCCAGCGCCGCGAAGCCGTCGACGAAGCCTACGCAGGCGACATCATTGGTTTCACCATCCACGGCGGTGTGCAGCTGGGCGACTCGATCACCGACGGGCCCAATCTGCAATTTACCGGCCTGCCTTTCTTTGCCCCGGAAATGTTCATGACCGTGGTGCTCAAGAACCCGCTGCGTACCAAACAGCTGCAGCAAGGTCTGATGCAGCTGGGCGAAGAGGGTGCGATTCAGGTGTTCAAGCCCGACGTCGGCGGCAACATGCTGCTGGGCGCTATCGGCCAGTTGCAGTTTGAAGTGGTGCAGCACCGCCTGAAGACCGAGTACGACTGCGACGTGCGACTGGAAGCTTGCCAGTACACCAGCGCACGCTGGATTACGGCCGACAACGCCGCCGATCTGCGCGAGTTCGAAAACGCCTACCCGTTGCGCCTGGCGCACGATGCGGCCGACACGCTGGCTTACCTGTGCACCAGCCCCTATGACGTGCGTCTGGCGCAAGAGCGTTTCCCCAAGATTCATTTCCACCCCCTGCGCGAACACGCCGGCCTGGCGCTGGGTAGCGCGAACTAAAGCACCCCCCTGAGCGGCTTTGCCGCTTGCCCCTTTCTTGCTATGCGGGAGGGGGGCGACGCCCTCGCTGCGGGGCGGCCCTTGCTCGGTGTTTCGCCGATGGGCTGTGCCCAGTGCAGGCGTCATCTGCCCTGTATTGAGAGTTTGCTGTGAGCCAAGAATTTCTGCGTCCTTTGTCTGAGCTGCCCGTTCCTGCCAACTTGCTGGGCGTGCTGACCGATATTGATGACACGCTGACCACCGATGGTGTGGTGCCCGAGCACGTAGTGGCTGCGATTGCGCGCCTCAAGGATGCGGGGCTGAAAGTGGTGCCGATTACGGGCCGCCCTGTGGGCTGGAGCGTGCCGTTTGCGCGTGCCTGGCCTGTGGAATCCATCGTGGCCGAAAACGGCGCAGTGGCGCTGCGCCGCAACGCGGAAGGCGGGCTGGACAAGCTGTATCAGCAAGACGACGACACGCGGGTGCACAACTTTGCCAAGATGCAGGAAGTGCTGGCTCAGATCGAAGCCACTGTGCCCGGGGCGCAGCGCGCCACCGACTCGCATGGCCGTGAGTGCGACATTGCGGTGGACCACAGTGAGTTCACCACCATGTCGCAAGCCCATATCGATGCCTGCGTGGCCATCATGAAGGCCGCGGGCATGAATGCCACGGTCAGCTCTATTCACATCAACGGCTGGTTTGGTGAACACAACAAGCTGGAAGGCGCGCGCTGGATCGTGCGTGAGCTGTTTGACCTGGATCTGGACGCCACGCTGGGCCAGTGGGTTTATATCGGCGACTCCACCAACGACCAGTTGATGTTTCAGAACGTGCCGCTGTCTGTAGGCGTGGCCAATATTGCGCGCTTTGTGCCGCAGCTGCAGCACCTGCCCCGCTACGTGACCGAGGCTGAACGTGGCGACGGCTTTGTGCAGCTGGCAGACCATCTTCTTAATAAATAATAGCTGTTAACGCTTGCCAAGTAACGTTTTCAAATAGTTTTGTATCTGAAAACGTTGCTGTGTAAGTGATGGAAGCTATCAAACAAAAGCCCGCAGGCATCGCGCTGCGGGCTTTTGTTTGTGTGCGCAAAGATTAATCCAGGCTGACGTTGGCCTTGGTAATCACGCCTTTGTACATGGCAGAGTCCTGGTCAATCAGCTTCTGGAAATCTGCCGGTGTGCTGCCAACGCCGCCAAAGCCCAGTTGGGTGAGCTTGGTTTTCACTTCGGGCGATTGCACGGCCTGTGCAATGGTTTTGGACAGCTTGTCCACGATGGGCTGGGGCGTGCCCTTGGGGGCCAGAATGCCCACCCACGAATTCATGATGAAGCCGGGAAAGCCCGCTTCTTCCATGGTGGGTACATCGGGCTCATTGGGCCAGCGCTGTTTGGAGGCCACGGCCAGCACCTTGATCTTGCCGGTCTTGGCATGGGGCATGGGCACCAGCAAGGGGTCAAACAGCATGTCCACCTGGCCCGACATCAAGTCCGCCAAGATGGGCGCGCTGCCGTTGTAGGGCACGTGCTGGGCGTTGAGCTGGTTTTCCTGTGCAAAGCGCGCACCAATCATGTGGGCGCTGGCGCCTGTGCCGCTGGAGGCGTAGTTGAGCGGGTTCTTCTTGCCGTATTCGGCCAGTTCCTTGGCATTTTTCACTGGCAGCTTGTTGGAGGTGAACAGGAACATGGGCAGGTCCGCCACATGGCTGACCGCCACAAAATCGTTGGGCTGGTAGGGCAGCTTTTTGTACAGCGACATGTTCACGGTGTAGGCCGCCAGCACACTCACAAAGTTGTAGCCATCAGCGGGTGCACGAGAGGTTTGCGCCACACCAATGGTGCTGTTGGCACCGGGCTTGTTTTCAATCACCACGGGCTGGCCCAGGCGCTTGCTCACCGCTTCAAACACCGTGCGGCTGACGATGTCGGTAGAGCCACCGGGCGTGTAAGGCACGATCAAGCGGATGGGCTTGGTGGGCCAGCTGGCAGTGTCTTGTGCCACGCTGTGGCTGGCGAATGCCAAGGTGGACAGTGCCAGTGCGGCAGCGAAGGTGGTGCGGCGACCAAGGTGCGTGACGAAAGCCATGGGAATGTCTCCAGTTTTTGTGTTGTGCAGGCAGTCTGTGCTGCCTCTCCCAAAATGTCTTCTTGAATTAATCAAGGCGACATTTGCACTGTAGGAACGGAGCGCAAGCAGGGGTGTGGGGGCAATCCCTTGGGTGTTGTCGCCAGGGCGTCAGCGCCACGGGTTCTGGCGATGTGGCCCTTGCCGAGTGGGGGAGGCTGGATCCTGTCTTTTCACGTGGCAGTGCCAGCTGCGGTGTGGCTGCGTATATCTGCTGAGCTGTTTAGCTGTTTCGTGGATTGGCCGCGCTTTTGTTCGTGAAGCCAGATGCCCATGCACACAGGTTATTTCGCTATAGCGACAACCAGTCATTGCGTCATTCCGTAAGTCAGTCGGAATGGCTGGAACCAATCTGCACCGCACCGCTGGCGCTGTACACAGCCCTTTGAAACTTATTGCTAAGCCACAGCGGCAGCTTGTGTCGTCTGGCAAGGCAACGCGAGGGCGTTGGCCGTGCGCAGTGGCGCTGAGCATGGGTGCCAGCACTGCGCAGAGGCGAAGGAAAAAGGTAAAAAGAAAAGGACAAGTCCTGCACAGATGGGGGTGCGAGTGGCCCGGTCTGCATCGCTGCAGCCAGGCCCTGCACACCCAGCCTTGTGCAGTGCTTGCCTTAGGCTGAGGTATTGCTGCGCGCAAGCACCGGCTGGATGGCGCTGCCTGTGTGTGTGCCTAATGCCACCACTTCTTCTGGCGTGCCGGCTGCCACAATCTGTCCGCCACCGGTGCCACCTTCGGGGCCCAGATCAATGATCCAGTCGGCTTCGGCAATCACGTCCAGATCGTGCTCAATCACAATCACGCTGTGGCCGGCGTCCACCAGACGGTGCAGCACACGGATGAGCTTGTCCACGTCAGCCATGTGCAGGCCCACGGTAGGCTCGTCCAGCACGTACAGCGTGTGGGGTGCCTTGTTGCCGCGTTTGGTGACATCGTCGCGCACCTTGGTCAGCTCCGTTACAAGCTTGATGCGCTGCGCCTCTCCGCCAGACAATGTGGGCGAGGGCTGGCCCAGGGTGAGATAGCCCAGACCCACGTCTTTGAGCAGTTGCAGCGGGTGCGCAATGTTCTGCATGCTGGCGAAGAACTCTACGGCCTCATCCACTTCCATTTGCAGCACGTCGCCAATGCTCTTTCCGCGCCAGCTCACGGCCAGCGTCTCGGGGTTAAAGCGCGCACCACGGCAGGTTTCGCAGGGCACTTTCACATCGGGCAAGAAACTCATCTCAATGGTGCGCATGCCCTGGCCTTCACAGGCTGGGCAGCGGCCTTCGCCGGTGTTAAAGCTGAAGCGGCCTGCGCCGTAACCACGGGCTTTGGCCTCCAGCGTGTCGGCAAACAGTTTGCGGATCGTGTCCCAGAAACCGATATAGGTAGCGGGGCAGCTGCGTGGTGTTTTGCCAATCGGCGTCTGATCCACTTCCAGCACACGGTCGATACCTTCGGTGCCCCATACGGCTTCGCAACCCACCAGCGCTGGGGTGTTGCCTGAGGCCATGGCTTCACGGCCTGCCTTGGTACTGCGCTGGCTGACGATGTTGGCCACATTGGCCAGCAACACATCGCGCGCCAGGGTGGATTTGCCTGAGCCCGATACGCCTGTGACGGCCACCAGACGCTTGAGCGGCACGCTGGCTTCAATGTCTTGCAGGTTGTGCAGGTTGGCACCGTTGACGATCAGCCAGTGCAGCGGACCGGTATCTTTGACCGGGTTTTGCAGCTCTGCATTCAGCGCAGCGCTGTCGGCCGCTAGTGCGGCTGCGGCATCGGCAGCGATTTGTTTTTTGCTGCGCTTTTTGGGCTTGGGCGCATCTTCCTGCGCAGGGGTCGATGCCGCATCGGCCACGCCATGCACCGGGCGGCGGGGCTGGAAGGGGTGGCGCATGGCATGCAGCAGGTAGCGGCCAGTCTGCGAATCTGGGGCCGCCATGATGTCTTCGGGCTTGCCCTGAGCCACCAGCATGCCGCCGCGCTTGCCTGCGCTGGGGCCAATGTCGATCACGTGGTCGGCGCGGCGGATGGTGTCTTCATCGTGCTCCACCACCACCAGCGTGTTGCCCTTCTCACCCAGCTTGTGCAGGGCGTTGAGCAGAATGTGGTTGTCGCGTGCGTGCAGGCCAATCGTGGGCTCATCCAGCACATAGCACACGCCTTGCAGATTGCTGCCCAGCTGTGCCGCCAGACGAATGCGCTGGGCCTCGCCGCCGCTCAAGGTAGGTGCACCCCGGTCAAGCGTGAGGTAGTTCAGCCCGACTTCCTCCAGAAACTCCAGACGGCCCAGAATTTCTGGCAGCAGGTCACGTGCGATATCGGTTTCGCGTCCTGTGGTTGAAAGGTTCTTGAACCAGTGGCGCAGATCAGTGACCGACATTTGCGCCAGTTGCGTGATGCTCTTGCCGTGAAACTGCACAGCCCGCGCACGTGCGTTCAGGCGCGTGCCCTGGCAGGTGGAGCAGGTGCATTCCTCCAGGTCTTCCACTTCATTGGCAGTCAGCGTCAGTTCGCGGCCACGGTTGTCTTCTGCCAGCGTGCTGTCGTCATAGACCTTGCGCTGCTCTTTGGTCAGCCTGACGCCGGTGCCCACGCAATCCGGGCACCAGCCGTGCTTGCTGTTGTATGAGAACAGGCTGGGTTCCAGCTCTGCGTAGCTGGTGGCACAAATGGGGCAGGCGCGCTGGGTGGAGTACACCTGCAGCGTGCCCACGCCTTTGCCCTGTTCGGGGGCGGCGATGGCGGCCTCCAGCGTTGCAATGCCTGACAGTACGTGCACCACGCCCTTGCCAATCTCCAGTGCCTTGGTCAGTTGCGCACGCAACTCTTTTTCGTTGGCGGCGCTGACTTTGAAGCTGGCCACGGGCAGCTCGATGGTGTGTTCCTTGAAGCGGTTCAGACGCGGAAAGCCGGTGGTCGGCAAGAAAGCGCCATCTACGCGCAAATGCGTGTAGCCCTTGGGGCGGGCCCAGTCTGCCAGCTCGGTGTACACGCCCTTGCGGTGTACCACCAGTGGCGACAGCAGGCCAATGTGCTGGCCCTTGAATTGCGTGAGCAGTTGCGCCGCAATGCGCTCGGGCGTCTGGGGCTCGACGGCTGCGCCGTCATGCACGCAGTGCTGGGTGCCCAGCTTGACGTACAGCAGGCGCAGAAAGTGCCAGACCTCGGTGGTTGTGCCCACGGTGGATTTGCGCCCGCCACGTGACAGGCGCTGCTCAATAGCCACTGTGGGGGGAATGCCCCACACGGCATCCACTTCTGGGCGACCCGCCGGTTGCACGATGGAGCGGGCATAGGCGTTCAGCGATTCGAGGTAACGGCGCTGGCCCTCGTTGAAAAGAATGTCGAACGCCAGCGTGGACTTGCCGGAGCCCGAAACCCCGGTCACCACGTTGAACTTGCCACGTGGAATCTCCACGCTCAGGCCCTTCAAATTGTGTTCACGTGCATTGACGATCTCAATGGCATTTTTGCCTTCTTGCACTTTGCGTGCGGGCGCAGACAGCTCTTTTTTATAGAGCATGGGGGCCACTTCTTCCACCAGCTGGCCGCCCACACCCATGGCCAGGTCGTACTCGCGCAGCGCCTGTGCCGTGTGTGAGCCAGGCACCTGGCGTACGTCTTCGGGCGTACCCTGGGCAATGATCTGGCCACCGGCGTCACCGCCTTCGGGGCCCAGGTCAATGAGCCAGTCGCTGGCGCGAATGACGTCGAGGTTGTGCTCAATGACGATTAGGCTGTTGCCTGCCTCCAGCAGCTTGCGCAGTGCGCGCATCAGCTTGGCAATGTCTTCAAAGTGCAGTCCTGTGGTGGGCTCGTCAAACAGAAACAGCGTGCCTTTGCGGGCAATCTTTTGCTTGGATTTGGATGCAGTTTTGGCAGCCTCAGCCAAAAAACCTGCCAGCTTCAGGCGCTGGGCTTCACCACCCGACAGCGTTGGTACGGGCTGGCCTAGCTTGACGTACTCCAGGCCCACATCCACGATGGGCTGCAGTGCGCGGATCACGTCAGCATCGTGTGCAAACAGCATGGCGGCTTCAGCCACGGTCAGCTCCAGCACATCGCTGACATTGAAGGCGCGGTCGCCGCGTTCGATGGTGACTTCCAAAATTTCGTCACGATAACGGCTGCCGTTGCAATCGGGGCAACGCAGGTATACGTCGGAGAGAAATTGCATCTCCACATGTTCAAAGCCCGAGCCCCCGCAGGTAGGGCAGCGGCCATCGCCACTGTTAAAGCTGAATTTGCTGGCGGTGTAGCCGCGCTGTGCAGCCAGAGGTGCCAGTGCAAACAGTTCACGCAGGCTGTCCCATGCGCCCACATAGCTCACGGGGTTGGAGCGCGCGGTCTTGCCAATGGGCGACTGGTCCACAAACACCACATCGGCCAGGTGATCGGCACCCAGCAGGCGGTCGTACAGACCCGGGCTGTCCGTGGGTTTGCCAAAGTGGCGCATGAGCGCTGGTGCGAGGATGTCTTGAATCAGCGAGGATTTGCCGGAGCCCGAAACCCCCGTGATCGTGACGAGGCGCTGCAAGGGGAAGTTCACTTCCAGGTTTTGCAGGTTGTGCTCGCGGGCACCTTCCAAAATCAGGCGCGGCGTGGCGTCGGTCACCATGCGTTTGACGCCAAAGCCCACTTGCTTGCGGCCACCCAGATAGGCACCGGTCAGTGTGTCGGCATGGCGCAGTGCCTGCGGCGTGCCATCAAACACAATCTGCCCACCCCGTGCGCCGGGGCCGGGGCCCATGTCGATCATGCGGTCTGCGGCAAACATGACGGCAGGGTCATGCTCGACGACCACCAAAGTGTTGCCCGCATCACGCAGGCGGTGCATGGCCTGTGTAATGCGCTCCATATCGCGCGGGTGCAAGCCAATGCTGGGCTCATCCAGCACAAACAAGGTGTTCACCAGTGACGTGCCCAAGGCCGTGGTCAGGTTGATGCGCTGCACCTCCCCCCCGGACAGGGTGCGGCTTTGGCGATCCAGTGTGAGGTAGCCAATACCGACATCCACGAGGTATTTCAGGCGGGTGCCAATTTCTTCGTTGAGCAGTTTGAGCGCTTGCAGCTCACCCTCTGCCAGACCAGTCTGGTTGGCCAGGTGCAGGCTTTCAAAAAAGCTGCGCAGGCGGGTGATGGGCAAGCGCATCAAGTCATGCAGGCACAGGCCGGGCAGTGCTTCCAATTGGGCGCGGTCCCATGCCACGCCCGCAGGCATAAAGCGCTGGCCGGGTGGCAGTACGGCATCTGCCTGTGCTTTGCTGCCCATGCGCCACAGCAAGCTTTCGGTTTTCAGACGTGCCCCTGAGCACGTCGGGCATTCTGTGTAGCTGCGGTATTTGGACAGCAGCACACGGATGTGCATCTTGTAGGTTTTGGTTTCGAGGTATTCAAAAAAGCGGCGAATGCCGTACCACTGCTTGTTCCAGGTACCTTTCCATAGTGGCGAGCCGTGAATCACCCAGTGCTTGTGCTCGGCAGACAGCTTGCTCCAGGCAATATCACGTGGAATCCCTTCTGCCTCGGCGTGGCGCAAGAGGTCATCCTGAATCTCTTGCCAGGCTGGGGTTTGGATGGGTTTGATGGCACCCGTGCGCAGCGTGAGCTTGTCGTTGGGAATGACCAGCCCCCAGTCCACGCCAATGACTCGGCCAAAACCACGGCAGGCATCGCAGGCGCCAACAGCAGAGTTGAACGAAAACAGTGAAGGCATGGGCGCGGTATAGCTGAGGTTGCTCTCAGGGCAGTGCAGGCCCTGAGAGAAGCGCCATGTGTATGCGTCGCCCTCTTCGGGCATGACATATACGGTCAGGTGGCCGTTGCCGCGTTTGAGTGCTACTTCAATGGCTTCCATGGCGCGGGCACGTTCCACGCGGCTCAAGCGGAAGCGGTCGGCCACCACGTCCAGTACCTTGATCTTTTCAGGAGGCGCTGCCTTCGGCTTTTTGCCCTTGGCGGGCTCTTCGGTGGGGGCTGCGCGTTCCACCTCGCGCTCGGCCTGTACTTTGGTGAAGCCGCTGGCCGATAGCCACTGCTCCACTTCTTCCTGAGAAGTGTTGGCTGGCAGCTCTACCGGGAAGGTGAGTGCAACGCGCGGATCACCGGCCTGCTCTGCGCGTTTTTGCAGCGCTGCATAAATCGACTCCGCCGTGTCATGCTGCACCGGCAGCGTGGTCTGGCTGTCGAACAGGTGGGACGCACGAGCAAAGAGCAGTTTGAGGTGGTCATTGAGCTCGGTCATCGTGCCCACGGTGGAGCGTGAGTTGCGCACCGGATTGGTCTGATCGATCGCAATCGCGGGCGGAACGCCTTCCACACGGTCTACCGCGGGTTTGTCCATGCGATCGAGGAACTGGCGCGCATAGGCGCTGAAGGTTTCGACATAGCGGCGCTGGCCTTCGGCGAACAGCGTGTCGAACACCAGGCTCGATTTACCCGAACCACTGGGACCGGTGACCACGGTTAATTCGCCGGTGCGAATGTCCAGATCAATGTTTTGCAGGTTGTGCTGGCGGGCGCCACGGATGCGAATCAGGCCTTGGGTCATGGTGTGCGGTGTTGGGTGCAAAAACAAAGCGGCCAATCATTCTAGGCAGGCGCACCTTGTTTGTCGGTCACCGCAGGGAATGTGCCTGCAGATATGCCGGTAAGCAAAAAGGGCTTGCCAGTGTGGCAAGCCCTTTGGGGGAAATGGGCGCTGCAGATGCCTACTTGCGCGCTGTCTCCAGGGCGCGGTTAATGCCCAAAGCCACCAGCGTGCATACAGCGCCAGACAGTAAGTACCCGCCAACAGCGATGGGGCCAAAATGCGAAG
Source organism: uncultured Comamonas sp. (assembly GCA_963520865.1). Classification (GTDB taxonomy): domain Bacteria; phylum Pseudomonadota; class Gammaproteobacteria; order Burkholderiales; family Burkholderiaceae_C; genus Comamonas. The sequence goes on along the minus strand of CAUQST010000019.1, from coordinate 37,039 downwards.
ACAGGTACAAGGCCACCAGCGGTGCCATGGCCGCGCCCAGCAGCCATGCCAGATCGGCTGAATAGGCCGCCCCTACGTAGCGGAAACGGCGTGAGAAGTTGGCGGTAACCGTGCCTGATGACTGCCCATAGGACAGCCCCAGCAGTGCAAAGCCCACCAAGATGAAGACGTTCTGGCCCGCTGTGCCGCCATTGAGCAGCATGGGTGCAGCAAAACTGAACAGTCCAATCAGCACCGCCATGGCCCCCAGCGTGTTGCGACGCCCAAATCTGTCAGCCATCCAGCCAGACAACACCATGGCGGCGCAGGCGATCAGGGCGCCCAGTACCTGCATCCACAAAATGGCGGTCACTGAAGCATCGCCATACAGCGTCATCCAGGACAAGGGGAACACGGTGACCAGATGGAACAAGGCAAAGCTTGCCAGTGCTGCCAGGGCTCCCAGAAAGACGTTTTTCGCCTCCCCGCTATGCAGCATTTCAAAAGTACGTGAAGGGGTCAGCTCCATGTTCTTGAACATGTTGGCGTAAGCGTCATCCGCCACCAGGCGCAGGCGTGCAAACAGTGCGACGACGTTGATGGCAAACGCGACACAGAAGGGGTAGCGCCAGCCCCAGGTGGTGAACTCTTCAATAGACAACTGGTTGTAGATGAAGGCAAAGATGGAGGCCGCAACCACAAAGCCGATGGGAGCTCCCAACTGACCAATCATGGCGTACCAGCCTCGTTTTTCTTTGGGCGCGCTCATAGCCAGCAAAGATGGCAGTCCCTCCCAGGAGCCGCCCACGGCAAGGCCTTGGGCAATGCGCAGTCCGATGAGCCACCAGATTGCCGTGGTGCCAAGGCTGTCATACCCCGGCAGCAGCGCAATCCCCACCGTGGCGCTGCCCAGCAGGAATAGCGCGATGGTCAGCTTGGGGGCCATGCCCCAGCGCCGCTGTATGACCATGCCCAATGCGGTGCCCACTGGGCGTGCAATAAACGCCAGTGCAAACACCGCAAAGGCGGCGAGCATGCCGTCCAGCGTGGACAGAAACGGGAAGAAGACGTGCGGAAATACCAGCACACAGGCGATACCAAAGACAAAGAAATCAAAGTACTCCGATGCGCGACCAATGATCACGCCCGCTGCAATTTCACCCGGGGTGACTTCTTCGTCACGATGGACTGGAGGGTGCAGGGGGACGGCGCCGGATACGGGGCCAGAGTGTGCAAGTCCTGTCATGGTGCAAATCTCCTCGAAACGATGCACCACTTGTACGCGGCTTGACTCGCGTCAACAAGCGAGTTTTATCTGTCAGCCGTGTAGGAAAAGGGTTTGTGGGGATGCCGAAGCTACATAAAAGTAGCAAAGACCACGGGTCAAGCAGGGTGTTGCTCTGTTGTTTAGCTGCCCCAATCTGGGGAGCTATTGACATTTATCAAGAGGTTTCTCTTATTTCAGTATGTCCTGAAAAATCAAGGATTTAGGGGTTGTTTGACGGGTGTCAATTGACACGGGTGCGCGTTGAATGCCTACATAAAGACAGCACACGGCACTGTGTTGAGCTTTGGTAGACAAGAAGAAGATGGTCGAGAGGAGTAAATTCGTCTGGTTTTGTAATCCGCGTTTACACCTAACAACGCGCGTTTTTCGCGTTAACAGCATGCCTACATCCACGGAAACCCGCGGGCCAGCCTGGCTCGCTGCGGCTGCTTTACTTGCGACCCTGACGGGCTGCAGTAAAGCTGTCGTACTTAATCCCGCAGGGGACGTTGCTGCTCAGCAAGGCGACTTGGTGGTGACAGCCACTTTGTTGATGCTGGTCATCATTGTTCCTGTGATCCTACTGACCTTGTTGTTCGCCTGGAAGTATCGCCAGTCCAACAACGAAGCTGAATACGATCCTGAGTGGCACCACTCGACCGCTCTTGAGCTGGTTATCTGGAGTGTGCCTCTGATCATCATCATTGCGCTGGGCACACTGACTTGGATCACGACCCACAAGCTTGATCCCTACCGTCCCTTGGACCGTATTTCTGAGACAAAACCGTTGGATCCCAACGTGAAGCCTCTGGAAGTGCAGGTTGTTGCCATGGACTGGAAGTGGATGTTCATTTACCCAGAGCAAGGTATTGCGACGGTCAATGAGCTGGCAGCACCGGTGGATCGCCCGATTCTCTTCAAGCTGACTGCCACCAACACCATGAGTGCTTTCTACGTGCCTGATCTGGCCGGCATGATCTATGCCATGCCTGGCATGCAGACACAGTTGAACGCGGTGATTAACCGCGAAGGCGTGTTCCGTGGTCTGAACTCGCACTACAGCGGTGCTGGTTTCTCTGGCATGACATTCAAGTTTCATGGCCTGAGCAACGAAGGCTTTGACGCCTGGGTGCAAAAGGCCAAGGACGAAAACACTGCGCTGGACCGCGACAGTTATTTGAATCTGGTCAAGCCTAGCGAACGTCACCCAGTGACCCGTTTCTCCTCCGTGCAAGAAGGCTTGTACGACCGCGTACTGAACATGTGCGTGGAAGAAGGAAAGATGTGCATGCACCACATGATGGCCATCGACGCTGCTGGCGGCGCGGCCTACATGAAGGCGGCAGGCTTGAACCTGCCTGACGATGTGTGCTCTGTCGAAAACGCTGACCAAGTCGTGGCCCTGATGGACCAACGCGCTTTGGCACAGCAGTAAGCAGTTTTGACGGACGGAAAGCTGGCTGCGGCCGGTTTTTCGGCCATTTAGCAAGAGACTCGATATGTCTGAACCAACAACAATGCCCCACGATCCGCTCCTCGGGCGGATTACCTGGGACTCCATACCGATGGTGCATGAGCCCATCGTGCTGTGGACCTTTATTGCCGTGGTGCTTGGCGGTCTGGTGATGCTCGCAGCACTGACCAAATTCAAGCTCTGGGGCCCGCTGTGGCATGACTGGATTTGCTCGATCGACCACAAGAAGATCGGCATCATGTACATCATCCTCGGTATCGTCATGCTGCTGCGTGGCTTTGCTGACGCGGTGATGATGCGTATCCAGCAGGCGATGGCCTTTGGTGACAACCTGGGCTACCTGCCTCCTCACCATTACGACCAGATTTTCACGGCGCACGGCGTGATCATGATTTTCTTTGTGGCCATGCCTTTGGTCACAGGTTTCATGAACTACCTGATTCCGCTGCAGATCGGCGCGCGTGACGTCTCCTTCCCGTTCCTGAACAACTTCTCCTTCTGGATGACCGCCACCGGTGCCGTTTTGGTGATGGTGTCCTTGTTCCTGGGTGAGTTCTCGACATCGGGCTGGCTGGCACTGTCTAACCTGGGCAATCAAAACCCCGGGGTGGGTCTGGATTACTACATCTGGGCGCTGCAACTATCGGGTGTGGGTACGACGCTTTCGGGTATTAACCTGATCGTCACCATCATCAAGATGCGCGCTCCAGGCATGAATCTGATGAAGATGCCTGTCTTTGTCTGGACTGCGCTGTGTACCAATGCACTGATCGTGGCTTCGTTCCCGATCTTGACTGCAGCTTTGGTGCTGATGTCCATGGACCGCTACTTTGGCACCAACTTCTTCACGAACGAGCTGGGCGGCAACCCCATGCTGTACGTGAATCTGATCTGGATCTGGGGCCACCCTGAGGTCTACATCCTCATCTTGCCTGTGTTCGGTATCTTCTCTGAGATCGTTGCAACGTACTCCAAGAAACGCCTGTTCGGCTACACCTCCATGGTGTATGCGACCGTGTGTATCACTGTGCTGTCGTGGTTGGTGTGGCTGCACCACTTCTTCACCATGGGCTCGGGTGCGGCGGTGAATACCTTCTTTGGTATCACCACGATGATCATCTCGATTCCTACGGGCGCGAAGATCTTCAACTGGCTGTTCACCATGTACAAGGGCCGCATTGAGTTCAAGCCGCCCATGCTGTGGACCATCGGTTTCATGTGTACCTTCGCCATCGGCGGTATGACTGGCGTGCTGCTGGCTGTTCCTCCTGCTGACTTTGTGCTGCACAACTCGCTGTTCCTGATTGCTCACTTCCACAATGTGATTATTGGTGGCGTGGTGTTTGGTCTGCTGGCTGGTATCAACTACTGGTTCCCCAAGGCATTTGGCTACCGACTCAATGAGTTCTGGGGCAAGGTGTCCTTCTGGTGCTGGCTGGTGGGCTTCTGGGTTGCGTTCACGCCTTTGTACATCTTGGGCTTGATGGGTGTGACACGTCGTGCCAATCACTTTGATGACCAATCCCTGCAAATCTGGTTCGTGATTGCTGCCGTCGGTGTGGCCATCATTGCTGCTGGTATCGGTGCTTTCTTGCTGCAACTGGTGGTGTCCTACTTCCAGCGCGACAAGCTGCGCGACCACAACGGCGACACATGGGGTTCTGGCCGTACGTTGGAGTGGGCAACTTCCTCGCCACCTCCCGTGTACAACTTCGCCAAGACACCTGTGATTCACGATGTGGACGCTTGGTGGGACATGAAGAAGCACGGCTATCAGCGTCCGACAACGGGCTTTGAAGACCTGCACATGCCCAAGAACACTGGCGCTGGTTTCGTTATCTCGATGATCGCCATGGTGCTGGGCTTCGCGCTGATCTGGCACGTCTGGTGGCTGGCCATCGTGTCGTTCATTGGCGTAGTCGTGTCTTCGATCATCCACACCTTCAACTACAACCGCGACTACTACATTCCTGCATCTGAAGTGCAGGCAACAGAAGACGCACGTACTGAACAGCTCGCACGCCATGTCTAATACATCTATTCAAGCGGGTCAGCGCGAGTACCATCCCGCGCACGAACCCCATCCAGAAAACGGCACCTCGCTGGGCTTCTGGCTGTACCTGATGAGCGACTGCCTCATCTTTGCAGCACTGTTTGCTACATGGGGTGTATTGGGCCGCAGCTATGCCGGTGGTCCCACTGGCGCCGAGCTGTTCAGCCTGGAGCTGGTGGCCATCAACACGGCCTTCTTGCTGTTGTCTTCGCTGACCTTTGGTCTGGCGATGCTGCAAAAGCAAAAGAAGAATGTGAATGGCACTTTGGGCTGGCTGGCCGTGACTGGCTTGCTGGGTCTGGCCTTCGTGGGTGTGGAAATCTATGAGTTCATGCACATCTACCACACCGGTGCAACGATCCAGACCAGCGCTTTCCTGTCGTCCTTCTTCACACTCGTGGGCACCCACGGTTTGCACGTTTCCTTCGGCTTGATCTGGTTGGTCGTGCTGATGGTGCAAATCAAGCAAAAGGGCCTGATCCATGCCAACGTTCGTCGCCTGAACTGCTTGTCCATGTTCTGGCACTTCTTGGATGTGGTCTGGATTGGTGTGTTCACCTTTGTGTATCTGATGGGGGTGCTGTAAATGAGCGCACACGATATTCACGCTGGTCATGGTGACCACCACGAAGAGCATGACGACCTGCACGTCACTTCGGGTGACTACATCAAGGGCTTTATCCTGGCCGTTATCCTGACCGTCATTCCTTTCTGGTTGGTGATGGCTGATGTGATCCAGAACCGCACCACTGTGGTGATGGTGCTGGGCCTGTTTGCGGTGGTTCAGGTGGTGGTGCACATGGTGTACTTCCTGCACATGAACGGCAAGATCCAGGGCGGCTGGACCATGATGTCCACGATCTTTGCGATCGTGTTCGTGATCATTACCTTGGCGGGAACGCTCTGGGTGATGTTCCACATGAACACCAACATGATGCCGGCACACAAGGACATTCCTGCACTGGGCCAGCCTGCAGCACCTGCCCCTGTGGCAGCGCCTGCAGCAGCAGCCGCGCAAGAATCTGTAGCACCTGAGGCTGTGCCAGAGCAGGCTGCTCCTGCAGCGCCAGCTGAGCACAGCGGCCACGGCAAGTAATGATGGTTGATACCGCGAGGGCGCGCGAGCGCTCTCGCTCCACCTTCGTAAAGGCGGTGCTCGCAATAGCGGGCATCGCCCTTTTTTTTGCCTTTATCAGTCTGGGGACCTGGCAGGTGCAACGCCGCGCCTGGAAGCTGGACTTGATTGAACGTGTCAACGAGCGGGTACATAGCCAGCCTGTGGCCGTTCCGACGCAGCCTGTATGGCCGCAAGTGACACCCGATACCCACGAGTACCTGGCCGTGCAGGCACAGGGCCAGTGGATGCAAGGGCGCAGTGTGCTGACGCAGGCGGTCACGGAGCTGGGTGCCGGCTTTTGGCTGCTCACGCCGCTACAGCAGGCCGATGGCACGCAATTGCTGGTCAACCGAGGCTTCATCCCAACGCAGGAGCGCAAAGCCGTTGCAGAGCGTATAGCGGCAGCATCACCAGATGCTGCGGGCGACACCGTGACCGTGACGGGTTTGCTGCGTTTCAGCGAGCCCAAGGGGGGCTTCATGCGCGAGAACGCACCCAGCGAAGACCGCTGGCATTCACGCGACGTGCAAGCCATTGCACAGGCCAAGGGGCTGGACCGTGTGGCCCCGTTCTTTGTTGACCAGGGCGTACCCGGCCAGCCGGTGGCAGCCACCTGGCCCAGGGCAGGCTTGACGGTGATTCAGTTCACCAACACCCACGCAGTCTATGCACTGACCTGGTATGGCCTGGCGCTGATGGTGCTGGTTGCTGCGTGGCTGGTAGTGCGCCATGAAAAGCGCAAACAGGCTCGGGACGCCGAAGCTTGACCACAGGTGCCGCGCAGCACATGCGCGCAACAAAAAAGGCCACATCTGTGGCCTTTTTTTATAGCTGGTAACGCTTGCTGAATCTGAATCTGAATCGGAGTCTGAATCAGCGTAACGGTCTCCTGGGTGCTGAGGTGTTAGCCCACGATGTAGTGGTCAATCAGCAGGGCTGCAAATACACCGCTCAGGTGGATCAGAGAGAAGCGGAAGGTCTTGCGGGCCAGAGCGTCGGAATAGTTCATCCACAGGCGCAGTGCGTACCAGCTGAAACCCAGACACAGCACCGAGGCCACGGCCAGGTACAGCCAGCCGCTCATGCCAAAAATGACGGGCAGCAGGCAACCCGCGAACAGCACCAAGGTGTACAGCAAGATTTGCAGCTGCGTGTACTTGGGGCCGTGGGTGACGGGCAGCATGGGCAGGCCGGATTTGCGGTAATCCTCAACGCGGTACAGCGCCAGCGCCCAGAAGTGCGGGGGTGTCCACAGGAAAATGATCAGGAACAAAATGAGCGCTTCAGGGCCGACATTGCCGGTCATGGCGGCCCAGCCCAGTACGGGGGGCATGGCACCAGAGGCGCCGCCAATGACGATGTTCTGGGGTGTGGCGGGTTTCAGAATGACGGTGTAGATCACCGCATAGCCAATGAAGGTGGCCAGCGTCAGCCACATGGTCAGCGGGTTGGTGAAGGCCAGCAAGATGGCCGCCCCCGTCAGGCACAAGATGGCGGAGAACGCCAAGGCTTGCTGGGGTGACAGCTCACCCCTGGCTGTGGGGCGCCAGCTGGTGCGCTTCATCTTGGCGTCAATATGGCGTTCGACCAGGCAGTTAAACGCTGCCGCTGCTGCCGAGACAAACCAGATGCCCAGACAGGCCACCGCCATATGGCCCAACTGCGCCAGCGTTGGCAGGCCGGGCACGGCCAGCACCATGCCAATCAGGGCGCAAAACACAATCAACTGCACCACGCGGGGCTTGGTCAGTGCGTAAAACTGGCTCCAGCGGGAGCTGGAGGACTCGTTCAAAGTTTGTGCATTCATGCAGCAACTCTCCGTGCGCCGTGGGGCGCATTTTTATCTTCTTGCAGCGTGGGGACACTGTCGGTGCGGGTGGCGGCCAGCGCCCAGGTCATCATGGTGACCAGGGCGGCAGCGCCGCCGGTATGTAAAACAGCAGCCACCAAAGGCCAGTCCAATACAACGTTAGACAGGCCGGTGATGAACTGCAGCGTGATCAAGCCCAGCAGCCACCGGCGCTGGCTGTGCAAAGCAGGCTGGTTGCGCATGGTGTAGACCAAGGCCAGCATGGCAGCCACTACCACGTAGGCTGCCAGACGGTGCACGTAGTGGATGGCAGTTAACGCCGCAAAGCTGATGTGGCTGCCGTCAGACAGCATGCCCAGAGGGCGCCACAGCTCAAAAGCCTGCGCAAAATTCATGTCTGGCCAATAGCTGCCTTGGCAGCTGGGGAAGCTGGAGCAGGCCAGGACGGCGTAGTTGGTGCTGACCCAGCCGCCCAGTGCCACTTGCGCAAACAGCAGCGCAAAACAGGCCCACAGCCCCGCACGCAATCGGGCAGAGATGGGGGCTGGTGGTTGGCGCAGCACGGCTTGCTGGTGGCCCACCGCCTGCATACACAGCAGCACCAGCAGGAACAGACCACCGAGCAGGTGCAGGGTGACAATGGCGGGGAACAGCTTCATGGTCACGGTCAGTGCGCCAAAAGCGCCTTGCACCAGGACCCACAACAGTGTGAACGTGGCCAGGGCGGGGTGGCGCATGCCTTGCAATGGTGTTTTGCGGTGTTCGCGCCATGCCAGCACCATCAGGGCGATGATGAGCACGCCCACCATGGTGGCCAGGTAGCGGTGAATCATCTCTACCCAGGCTTTGCTGAGCGTGACCGGGCCGGTGGGCATGGCGGCTTCGGCCATAGCGATTTCGTGGGTAGCTCCAAAGGGGCTGGAGTTGCCGTAGCAGCCGGGCCAGTCGGGGCAGCCCAGTCCGGAATCCGTCAGGCGCGTGAAGGCACCAAACATCACCAGATCAAAGGTGAGAAACAAGGTCAGCAAGCCCAGTGCCTGAAGGCGGCGCGCAGACCCCGCAGTGCGGTTGCGCCGCCACACCCACAGCAAGGGTGCCAGCGCAATGACAGCGCCCAGTGCCATCAATTCAAGCAGCGGCGCTAAATCGTAAAGAGGCTGTTCGCCCATCAGCACTCCTCAAGCAATGGCTGAAACATGGTCCGACAAAAAACTGGCAGCCCCTGTGCGGTGCTGTCAGGCAAGGTGTCTCCGAATGACCCGCGCTGCGGGCTAGGCGCTTTATCTGTTGCAAAGCGGCCGGATGGCGATCATTCAGCCGGAACAGGCTACAGATTTGCACGACGCCCTCTAAGCGCCTATTGGGCAAAACCTTGATCTTGCGCAGATTCTATATTTCGCCACTGTGTTGTGCAGGCGAGGGCCCCAAAGCTGGCATGGCGCTATGAGGTCTTATCTATAAAAAAGGAGCTGTTAGCGTATGCCAGTCAATGTTTTCAATATGAAAACACTTTGAAAGCATTGCTGGATAAGCGTAAGCAGCTCTCTTTTAAGATGCTGTGTTGGCTGCGGCCAGCAGGCGCGGCAGATCAGCCATGTTGTCGAAGACAAACGTTGCCCCGGCAGCCATCAATTGCTCGGGTGTGGAGTGGGCGTTGACCCGGGGGCAGTAGCCCCAGACAGTGGCACCGGCGCGCACGCCGGCGGTGAGGCCGGGCACCGAGTCTTCAATCACCAGGCAGCGCTGGGGCGCAATGCCAACGGCCGCGGCGGCTGCCAGATACACATCGGGCCAGGGCTTGGTGCGCGGCAGGTCGTGACCGCTGAAAACCAGTTCTCCAAAATAAGGCAGCATGCCCACTTTCTCCAGCTGCATGACTACCTTGGGCTTGTCTGCCCCTGAGGCCACAGCGATGTTGCCGTGCAGTTGTGCATGCACCTGGCGCACGGCGTCGAGCGCGCCGTCAACGGCTACCAGCTCGGCGCGCAGGCGCGCATTGCGCCGCTCATAAAACTCGGCCATCCAGGCATCGGTCAAGGGCTTGCCGGTTTCCGCCTCAATGCGGGCCGTTTCGCTGCGCACGGTTTTGCCAATGAAGGTGCGCATGCAGTCGTTTTCTGACAGGACCCAGCCCGCCTCGTTGAGCATGGCGTGCAGCACGCGGTTGGTGATGAGTTCGCTGTCGACCAGGACGCCGTCACAGTCGAACAAGATGGCTTCAAATGGCATAGCTGTTCGTGCAGGGTGTGCCTGCGCAAAAAAGAGGAAAAGGGATCGGAGAATTCAAAACTGATCGCCGTCAACGTAGAACCAGCGGTTTGCCTCGCAGACAAAGCGGCTGCGCTCATGCAGGCGAACGGCGCGCCCCGCCACGCGAAAGCGGGCCACAAATTCAACTTCGGCAGTGCTGGCACCCGTGGGCTGAAAGTCTTTGACCTGCAGCCCCAGCCATTTGGCGCCCGCTTCAAAGTCCAGCTCGGCAGGGCGCTGGCTGCTGTGCCAGGTAGCCAGCAGGTAGGCCGCATTTTCCAGCGCAAAAGCGCTGTAGCGCGAGCGCATCAGGTGCTCGGCATCAGGGGCAGGCGTGGTGTCAAAGTGCTCTACAAACCGGCCGCAGCAGTCTGTGTAAGCCACAGCTTTGCCTTTGGCTGTGGTGCGCCCGCAGGGGCAGGCGGCGCGGGGCTGCAAATCCATAGGTCAAAAAGAAAATCGGTGATGGGGCAATTTTGGGTCAAAAAATGCAGGCGTGCTGTGACCGGGTTTGTTCGACGTTGACGTTCACGTCAATAATGCTGTGTATGAGTAAACCCATTCCCGCATCCACAACCTATTCGATCAGCGATCTGGCCCAGGAGTTTGACCTGACCACACGCGCCATTCGCTTTTACGAAGACATGGGCTTGCTGCAACCTGAGCGGCAAGGTGCAGGAGGCCGCACCCGCGTGTACAGCCCGCGTGATCGCACCCGCTTGCGTTTGACGCTGCGTGCCAAGCGCCTGGGCTTGTCGCTGGTGGAGGCCAAAGAAATCATTGAGCTGTATGACAGCCCGCGCGATACGGGCGTACAGCTGGAGCGCTTTTTGCAAGTGCTGGGCCAGCACCGCCAGCAACTGGAAGAGCGGATGGAAGATTTGCAAGTCACGCTCGATGAGGTGCGCACCCATGAAAAAGAGGCCAAGTCACTTTTGCGCAAACTCGCCAAACCAAAAGCTGCATAATTGACGTTAACGTAAAGGGAATCAAAGAATTCCACGCCAATGCGATGCAAGCAGGCAAAGGAGACAACATGGCGGATCAGGAAGCGCTGCAACGTTTGCGCGAAAGTTTTGTGCTGCAAGGAGCCATGGCTACCTTGGGGGCGCAACTGACGCATGTCGCGCCAGGAGAGGTTGATATCAGTTTTGGCTGGGCGCCGGCGTTGACGCAGCAGCACGGCTTTATCCACGCGGGCATGCTGTCTACGGCGCTGGATTCGGCGTGTGGGTACGCGGGCTTTAGCTTGATGCCCGCCGATGCGGGGGTGCTGACCATTGAGTTCAAGATCAACCTGCTGGCACCGGCCAAGGGGCAGCGCTTTCGCTGTGAAGGCCGTGTGCTCAAACCCGGGCGCACCATTGTGGTGGCCGAAGGGCGCGCATATGCCATCAACGATGGCCAGGAAAAACTCTGCGCCACCATGCAATGCACGCTGATGGCAGTGCAGGGGCGCGAAGGTATTGCGGGAAAGTAAGGCTGCACAAAGACAGCCTGCCGGTTCACAACTAACAAGGAGACAACAGCATGAACAATCTGCCAGGTTTGAACTTTCAACTGGGTGAAGACATTGATGCACTGCGCGATGCCGTGCGCGAGTTTGCGCAAACCGAGATCGCACCACGTGCTGCCGAGATTGACCGCACCGACCAGTTTCCGATGGATGTGTGGCAAAAATTTGGTGAACTGGGGGTGCTGGGCATTACGGTGCCCGAGCAGTACGGCGGCGCCAATATGGGCTATCTGGCGCACATGGTGGCCATGGAAGAAATCTCGCGCGCCAGCGCCTCTGTGGGCCTGAGCTACGGCGCACACAGCAATCTGTGTGTCAACCAGATCAACCGTAACGGCACCGAAGCGCAAAAAGCCAAATACCTGCCCAAGCTGATCAGTGGCGAACATGTGGGCGCGCTGGCGATGAGTGAGCCGGGCGCAGGCTCTGACGTCATCAGCATGAAGCTCAAGGCTGAAGACAAGGGTGGCTACTACCTGCTCAACGGCAACAAGATGTGGATCACCAATGGCCCGGATGCGGATACGCTGGTGGTCTACGCCAAGTCAGAGCCTGAGATGGGTGCACGCGGCGTGACGGCGTTCCTGATTGAAAAAGGCATGCCGGGTTTTTCGATTGCACAAAAACTAGACAAGCTGGGTATGCGCGGCAGCCATACCGGGGAGCTGGTTTTTAACAACGTGGAAGTGCCCGCAGAAAACATCCTGGGCGGGCTAAACAATGGTGCCAAGGTGCTGATGAGCGGCCTGGACTACGAGCGCGCCGTGCTCACCGGCGGCCCGCTGGGCATCATGCAAAGCGTGATGGACAACGTGGTGCCCTACATTCATGACCGCAAGCAGTTTGGCCAGAGCATTGGTGAGTTTCAGCTCATTCAGGGCAAAGTGGCCGACATGTACACGGTACTGCAGGCTGGACGCTCGTTTGCCTACACCGTGGCCAAGAATCTGGACATGCTGGGCACCGACCACGTGCGCCAGGTACGCAAAGACTGCGCCAGCGTCATTTTGTGGTGTGCCGAGAAGGCCACTTGGATGGCTGGCGAGGGTGTACAAATCTATGGTGGCAATGGGTATATCAATGAATATCCCCTCGGTCGTTTGTGGCGAGATGCGAAACTCTACGAGATTGGCGCAGGCACGAGTGAGATTCGCCGCATGTTGATTGGCCGCGAATTGTTTGCGGAAACTTGCTGAGGCACAGACCGCCGTCCCGCGCCGTTTCATGAACGAGATAAGGAATGCCACATGACTACCAGCACCTCCATCGACGACCTATTTGTCCATAACAAAGCGTGGGCCGCGCAGATGGAACGCGATCGTCCCGGTTTCTTCACCGGGTTGATGGCACAGCAAAAACCACGCTACATGTGGATTGGCTGCTCAGACAGCCGCGTGCCAGCCAACCAGATCACAGGTCTGGAGCCGGGCGAAGTCTTTGTGCACCGCAACGTTGCCAATGTCGTGGTGCCCAGTGATCTGAACTGTTTGTCCACCATTCAGTACGCGGTTGATCACCTGAAGGTGGAGGACTTGATGGTGGTGGGCCACTACGGCTGTGGCGGTGTGCTGGCCGCGCTGGAAGGCATGCGTTTGGGGCTGGTTGATAACTGGACGCGCCATGTACGTGATGTGCGCGACAAGCACTACAACCTGCTCAAGGACACACCGGTTCAGCACCGTCATGATGTGCTGTGTGAGCTCAATGCCATTGAGCAGGTGGTGAACGTGGCGCAAAGCACAGTAATGCGTGATGCATGGGCAAGGGGTCAAAAAGTCAGCCTGCACAGCTGGTGCTACAGCCTGCACAACGGCTTGATCACGAATCTGGAAATGACCGTGCCCGGTGTTGGTGGCCTGCACGAAATTCACCAGCGTGCGGTGCAACTGGTGGCTGAACGCCAGCGTGATTGATCACGCCCTATAGCCTGTAGGAGCGAGAATTTCTGTCATGTTTCCTCAACGACTGGATGCTCCTCAGGCTTATGAGATTGCGCAGGCCATGATGGATGGCGTGAATCGCCACTATCAGCTATTTCGGGCGGCATCTCAGGCCGCAAAGCAGCGCTTTGAACAGGCAGACTGGGTGACCCAGCAGCGTGCCCAGCGTGAGCGCATTGCCTTCTATGACCAGCGTGTTCAAGAATGTGTGGCACAACTTGCACAAGTGTTCGGCGCTGAAAGATTGCCCATGGCGGTATGGCAGCAAGTCAAGCTGCACTACATAGGTCTGATGGTGGGGCACCTGCAGCCAGAGCTGGCCGAGACTTTCTTCAATTCGGTCACCACCAAAATTTTGCATCGCACACACTTTCACAACGACTTTATTTTTGTACGGCCTGCGGTCAGTACGGAGTTTTTGGAAAGTGCCCATGAGCCAGCCTACCGTGCGTACTACCCCGGAAATCTAGACGCACTGCCAGCAACGTTGGTGCGCATCATTGAGCAGCTGAATCTGGATGGCTCTTTTGAGGATCTGCAGCGTGATGTGGATGCATTGGCTGCGCGTATCAAAGAGCGCCTGCAAGGCCTTACGCTGCGAGCCAATTTTCAAATACAGGTGCTCTCCAGTCTGTTCTTTCGCAACAAGGCAGCGTACTTGGTTGGCAAGATCATTACGGGTTACACCGAAGTGCCCCTGGCGGTTCCAATTTTGCATGCGCAGGCCGGTGGCTTGGTATTGCATGCAGCGCTGTTGACTGAAGACGATCTGCATGGTCTTTTCAGTTTTGCGCGTGCTTACTGCATGGTGGATATGGCGGTGCCCAGTGCCTATGTGGAGTTCTTGCACGCGTTAATGCCGCGCAAACCACGCGGTGAAATCTACAGCGCGCTGGGCTTGGCCAAGCAGGGGAAAACGCTTTTTTATCGAGAGTTTCTGCACCACCTGCGTCATTCCAGTGACCAGTTTCGTATCGCACCGGGTATCAAGGGGCTGGTGATGCTGGTGTTTGACCTGCCCAGTTTCCCCTATGTCTTCAAGCTCATCAAAGATAAATTTCCTGCGCCCAAAGAGACCACGCGGGCTGAGGTGAAAGGCAAGTACCTGCTGGTCAAGCAGCACGACCGTGTCGGGCGCATGGCTGACACCATGGAGTACAGCCTGGTGGCTTTTCCGTGTGCACGCTTCAGCCAGGAGCTGATTGCCGAGATTCAAGCGCACGCGCCCAGCCAGCTGGAGATCAGCGACCGCGATGGAGATGGCCAGCAGGAAGTCATCATCAGCCACCTCTATATCGAGCGCCGATTGCTGCCGTTGAACATGTTTTTGCAAGAGTGCTTTGATGCAGGCCTGGAGCACGAGGGGCCCCGCAATGCCATGGAACGTGCGGTGGTTGAATATGGCAATGCCATCAAAGAGCTGGTGGCAGCCAATATTTTCCCGGGCGACATGCTGTGGAAAAATTTTGGCGTGACGCGTGGCGGCAAGGTGGTGTTCTATGACTATGACGAGATTGAATACCTCACGGACTGCAACTTTCGCAGCGTGCCCGAGCCGCGCACCGAAGAAGAAGCCATGGGCAGCGAGATCTGGTATCGCGTAGGCCCTAAAGATGTGTTTCCCGAAACCTTCGGGCCATTTTTGCTGGGTCACCCTGCCGTGCGCGAAGTGTTCATGTGCCACCACGCAGATTTGCTGGATCCAGCCTTTTGGCAAGCGCACCAAGCGCGCATTGCACAAGGCCATATGCACGACGTCTTTCCCTATGACCGCAGCCGGTGTTTGCAGCCCGGCGCAGCTCACTGATTGTTTTTAGTTGACTGGTATTTACAAACCCAAAGGAGACAGACATGCCCCAACACCAAGACCCCGTAGTCATCGTCAGCGCCGCGCGCACACCCATGGGTGCATTTCAGGGTGATTTTGCGGACCTGGCCGCGCACGATCTGGGCGGAGCTGCCATCAAAGCAGCGATTGAGCGCGCAGGTATTGCGCCTGAAAAAGTGGAAGAAGTGCTGTTTGGTAACTGCCTGATGGCGGGTCAGGGGCAAGCTCCTGCGCGCCAAGCGGGTTTCAAGGGCGGCCTGCCGCAAAGCACGGGAGCCGTGACGCTGTCCAAAATGTGTGGCGCAGGCATGGAGGCAACAATCTTGGCTCACGATCAACTGATTGCCGGCAGCCGTGACGTGATGATCGCCGGGGGCATGGAAAGCATGACCAACGCCCCTTATCTGCTCAAGAAAGGCCGTGGTGGCTACCGCATGGGCCATGACAAGGTCTATGACCACATGATGCTCGACGGCCTGGAAGATGCGTACGAAGCCGGTCGTTCCATGGGTACTTTTGGCGAGGACTGTGCCGCCAAATACAGCTTTACCCGTGAGCAGCAAGACGCGTATGCCATGGCCAGTGTGCAGCGTGCACAGGCAGCCGCCCAAAGCGGTGCATTTGATGCCGAAATCACGCCTGTGACCGTCAAAACACGCAAGGGCGAGGTGACAGTCAGCGTGGACGAAGGCCCGGCCAAGGCCAAGCTGGACAAAATCACCAGCCTGAAAGCTGCGTTCAAAAAAGACGGCACCATCACTGCTGCATCCAGCTCCAGCATCAACGATGGGGCTGCTGCCATGGTGCTCATGCGAGCGTCTACAGCCAAGCAGCTGGGCTGCAAGCCACTGGCAAAAATTGTCTCTCACGCCTCGTTCGCACAAGCGCCGGAGTGGTTCACCACCGCGCCAGTGGGTGCAACCGAAAAGGCGCTGAAGAAAGCAGGCTGGACGGCACAAGACGTGGATTTGTGGGAAGTGAACGAAGCTTTTGCCGTGGTGCCCATGGCCTTGATGGCCGAGCTGAATGTGCCGCACGACAAGGTCAATGTGCATGGTGGTGCCTGTGCCTTGGGTCACCCGATTGGCGCCAGTGGCGCGCGCATTATCGTGACGCTGATTCATGCGCTGCAAACCCATGGCAAGAAGAAGGGTCTGGCGACCTTGTGCATCGGCGGTGGTGAAGGCACAGCCATGGCGATTGAGCTGCTCTGACGCACGGGCATGGCACATACCTTGGCTTACAGTCAGGTCATGTGCCACCGGTCGCATGCACGCACCTCCATGCGGCGGCGACCTTTTGACAGGAGCTACGCATGAGCGCAAATACACACGAAAACGACCACGTTGCAGCAGTACCGCTGGGTGTGCAGCAGATAGATGCTTTCTGGAGCGATTTTTCAGATCATCTGCCCAGATTGGAAGCGCTGGAGGGGGCCGAGTTTGTCGAGCAGGCCAATGCGTTGCTGCAGCCTTACGCTCCCGAGTTGTCGATCGAGCTGGAAGGGCGACTGAAAGAGCCAGGGGGCAAATTGGTCTTCACCGCCCACGGCAATATTGAGCAGTTTGAGAATGTGCAGGCATTGGTGCGCAATGCGCCACAGGGTGTGTCTTACGGTGTGCAGGCATTCCGTAACCGCACGCTCAATCCTGAGTTTTCAATGGGTATGCAAGGTTTCGAGCTGTCCTGCACAGATGTGCTGGTTGCGCATTACGACGCGGGAGGCATTCTTGGCTTGGAGCTGTCATTTGGTAAAGACATCCCCGCTGAGATGCAGGAGCATGCGCGCCACATGGCATTCATTTTGCTGGACCATGTGCTTGGTGAGTGGGACTTTTCTGTGCGCGTGGGGCCCATTGAATTTGCAGAGTCCAGCGAGCAGGTGGATGGCAGGCAGCCGCTGTCGCAGTTTCCATCGGTCTTTGACGCCTTCCAGCGTGACACATTGGGGCGCAGCTATGACTATCCCCAGCAAGCGCAGGATCGATGGATCTCGCTGGAAGTCCGCGCGCGGGATGCTGATGAGGATGAGGTACCTGACCTTTTAACGTTCCATGACAGCGCAAATGCACTGGCAACGCGCGCTGATCTGCCCCACTTTTTGACGTGGCGTTTGCCGTTCTCCAGCCAAGAAACGCTGGACAGCGTGCGCGATGCCCACGATGCACTGGATGCTGAACTGCAGCGGCTACAGCGTGGCATTCAGGCGTTTGCGCGCATGGAAGGCATGCAATGGCGCACGGTGGCGTTCTATGTGGATGACCCAGACTACGCCATGCAACTCGCTAACCAATTGGGTGCGGAGCATGCTCCCGGCCTGAAAGCTGAGCTGCACGTGGCCTATGACCCCTCCTGGCGGGAATATCTGGGCCTTTATGGCGCTATTCACCGCAATCAACGTGAATGGACAGAGGACGCCGCATGATTACCACTGAAACGCAACTGCGCCAGTTGTATGCCATGCCGGGCGAGAGGGCTGTGCTCAAGCAGCGCAGCGATCTGGATGCGCATTGCCTGCGCTTTATTGCGTTGTCACCGTTTTGCGTGGTGGCCACGGGCGGTGCTGCTGGCAGCCTGATGGATGCTTCTCCGCGGGGTGGTGCTCCTGGTTTTGTGCATGCACCCGATGCGCAGACGCTGTGGATTCCCGATGCCGGTGGTAACAACCGCCTGGATAGTCTGTGCAATTTGCTGCATGACCCGCGCATTGGGCTGCTGTTCATGGTGCCGGGTATTCAGGAAACCTTGCGCGTCAACGGTCTGGCCAAGTTGCGTGATGAAAGCCATTGCACAGCACGGTTTGCATCCCCCAATTTCCAGCCCAAGCTGGTGATTGAAGTGCAGGTGCAGGAAGCCTATCTGCACTGCGCCAAAGCCTTGATGCGCTCCAAGCTGTGGCATGCCCAGGCCCAGGTAGAGCGCACTGCATTGCCCAGCATGAACCAGATGGTGCATGCCCAGATAGGGTTGACGCCACCCACCGAAACACAAGAGCAGATGGAGCAGCGCTACCGCGTGCAGATTACGTCAGAGCAGCTCGGGGATGGCGCAGACCGCTGAGTCAGTTGTTTCTTGTGCCTGGTTATGGAGCGTTGGCAGGTGATTGGGCACTGATTTTTTAGGTTCACACAGGAGCAGTCATGGCGTTGGTATTGATTATTGGTGCGTCGCGCGGTCTTGGCTTTGGGCTGGTGCAGGCCTATGTGGCAGACGGCCACCGCGTTATTGCCACCGTGCGCCAAGCGGCAGACAAACCCCGGCTGCAGGCGGAAGGTGCCGAAGTGCTGGTGGTGGATGTTGCCAATCCAGCCAGTGTGAGTGGCCTGGCTTGGCAGCTGGAGGGCGAAGAGATCAATCTGGCGCTGTATGTGGCTGGCATGTGGAGTGATCTGAATGCCGATACACCCCCTTCGCAAGAAGAGTTTGACCGGGTCATGCACACCAATGTGCTGGGGGCCATGCAGGTGCTGCCTCAGGTAGCGCCGTTGGTTGCTGCCACTGGCGGTGTTTTCGGGTTGATGAGTAGCGAAATGTCGCTGCTGCGTGGTGCGCAGCCAGATGCCTGGCTGTATCGCGTTAGCAAAGCTGCACTGAACATGGTGGTGGCTGCTTCACAGCCGCAGTGGCCCGGAGCCACGTTGGTGGCACTGGACCCGGGCTGGGTCCAAACCGCGATGGGCGGCTCTGCGGCCCCTTTGACGGTGGCGCAAAGCGTGCAAGGCATGGTGAAAACGCTGGCCAGCGTCACACCGGCCGATGGTGGGCGTGTGCTGCGCCACGACGGTGTGCGTGTGGATATCGGGTGAAGCGCAAAAACATGAGCGACTTTCGCTTGTGTACATTGCGCTAGAGGTTGATTTTATCTAAAACAAATTACATCGACTGGAGACAAAAAATGCTGCTAACCCCTGATCAGGAAATGATCCGCGATGCGGTACGTGACTTTGTGCGTGAACAAATTACGCCGCACGCCGCTCGCTGGGACAAGGAGCATCACTTTCCCAAGGACGTGCATCAGGGGCTGGCGCAGTTGGGTGCATATGGTATTTGTGTGCCCGAAGAGCTGGGCGGCGCTGGGCTGAACTACATCAGTCTGGCGCTGGTACTGGAAGAAATTGCGGCTGGAGATGGCGGCACCAGCACGGTGATCAGTGTGACCAACTGCCCGGTCAACGCCATTTTGATGAAGTACGGCAATGCCCAGCAAAAAGAGCAATGGCTGCGCCCGCTGGCCCAAGGACAGATGCTGGGCGCGTTCTGCCTGACTGAGCCCCATGTGGGCAGCGATGCCAGTGCGCTGCGCACCACGGCCATCAAAGATGGTGGTGACTATGTGATCAACGGTGTCAAACAGTTCATCACCAGTGGCAAGAACGGCCATGTGGCCATTGTGATTGCTGTCACAGACAAAGCCGCAGGCAAGAAAGGTATGAGCGCCTTTCTGGTGCCCACCTCCAATCCCGGTTATCAGGTGGCGCGGCTGGAAGAAAAATTGGGCCAGCACAGCAGTGACACAGCGCAGATCAATCTGGAGAACTGCCGCATCTCCGCGACCAACTTGATTGGTGCGGAAGGAGAGGGCTACAAGATCGCCTTGTCGGCGCTGGAAGGTGGGCGCATCGGTATTGCTGCGCAAAGCGTGGGCATGGCACGCGCAGCCTTTGAATGTGCGCTGCAATACAGCAAAGAGCGTGAAAGCTTTGGCCAGCCCATCTTCAATCACCAGGCGGTAGGTTTCAGGCTGGCAGAGTGCGCAACGCACATTGAGGCGGCTCGGCAATTGATATGGCACGCCGCCAGCTTGCGCGATGCTGGCTTGCCCTGCCTGAAGGAGGCGGCCATGGCCAAGCTCTTTGCCAGCGAAATGGCTGAGCGCGTGTGCAGCATGGCCATTCAGACCCTGGGGGGCTATGGTGTGGTGAATGACTTCCCGGTGGAGCGGATCTACCGCGATGTGCGCGTGTGTCAGATCTATGAAGGCACCAGCGATGTGCAAAAAATTCTGATCCAGCGTGCGCTGGCCTGAATGATCCAAGCTGTGGTGCGTGACTATTTAGCGCGAGCGATTGTGGAGCTTTGTGTGTCTGCAGGACCGATTCGTGAAGCTACTCGATCAGATCACGTGAGGTGACTTGGCCCACATGCGCTGGTGCCGAACGAACCATTTCTAACGCCATGCATTACTGCATCAGGTTGTTGCACCGCCGTTGCTCAGTGGCCGGCTTCGTTAAGGTCGATGGTGAAGCTACGGTGTCGCCGCGATGGGGTGCGAGACAGCGCAAGACCTAATTCGGACAGACGCTGTTTGACAAACAGCGATGGCACGGCAAAGACGTCAGCAATTTCGTTTTCATCCCGTGCCTGCATGTCTTCTATGGCGTAGCGCAAGGCTGGCTCTGGCATGAGCAGGCGCAGTGCAAAGTCATTGGCTTCCTGCATGTGGCGCTGGTTGAAGTCGAGGCGGAAATCTTCGCTGATGTGAATCACCTGCGACATGCCGGGACGCAAATGGTGCAATGCCACATGGGCCAGTGCATGGGCCACCACGTAGCGCTGGTGCACAGTGGGCAGTTGCTGACTCAGCACAATGTGCGCCTGGTTGTCGCTGGAGATGGACAACAGCGCGCTGTAAGCCAGGTTGTTATGCAATTGCAGGCGGACACCCATTTTTTTGAGGATGTGCGCCACATTCACAGGAACAGTTTGGTCCCAGTGCAGCTTGAGAATACCTTCCGCTAAAAGTGCCATATGCCGCATTATCTCTGCAGGCTCAATTCGTTAGACAATGTCTGCACGGTCTTGGAAGTAAGGGGGATGTATGACGATCAACAGCAGTGAAATTACATCGCAGGCGTTTTATGCACAACGCAGGCAGTACCTGAAGTGGCTGGCTGGCGGTGCGGTGGGCACCGGACTGGGTGTATGGGCGCAGCGCGAGGCATTGGCTGGTGTCACGCCGTCTACCTTAGCGCATGTGCCTTCAAAACTGCCTGGTACGCGCACGACGGAAACACTCACCCCTTACGAAGATGCAACTGGGTACAACAACTTCTACGAGTTCGGCGTAGATAAGGCTGACCCAGCGCGCTATGCGCAGGAGCTTCCTATTGATCCCTGGTCCGTCGAAGTCGAAGGTCTTGTGCGCAAGCCTGGGCGCTGGGCGCTGGAAGACTTGCTCAAACTCAGCCCCATGGAGGAGCGTATTTATCGCTTGCGCTGTGTAGAGGGGTGGAGCATGGTCATCCCTTGGATTGGTTATTCACTGGCAGAGTTGATTCGCCGGGTGGAGCCACTGGGCAGCGCCAAATTTGTAGAGTTTGTGACGGTTTCCGATGCGCAGCACATGCGTGGCTTGAAAAGTCGTGTGCTGCAGTGGCCTTATACCGAGGGCCTGCGTCTGGATGAAGCAATGCATCCACTCACACTCCTGAGTTTTGGCATGTATGGACGTGTTTTACCTAAGCAAAGCGGTGCGCCATTGCGGTTGGTGGTGCCATGGAAGTATGGATTTAAGAGCGCCAAAAGCATTGTGAAGATTCGTTTTGTAGAGCAAATGCCCCAAAGCGCGTGGATGAAGTCTGCACCACAGGAATATGGTTTTTATTCGAACGTGAACCCCGAGGTGCCTCACCGGCGATGGAGCCAAGCCACTGAAAGGCGACTGGATGGTGGAGGGATTTTTGCGCCCAAGCGCAAAACACTGATGTTCAATGGTTACGCAGACCAAGTTGCGCAGCTGTACAGTGGTTTGGATTTGCAGCGTAATTTCTGATGCGCTTAGTACGACTGAACACATGGCTTTCTCACGCCACGATCAAACCCGCGGTGTGGTTGCTGTGTCTGCTGCCACTGGCAACGCTGGGCCTGCGTCTGATGGCCCAAGAGCTGGGGCCTAATCCGGCTGAAACGTTGCTGCGATCCACCGGGGATTGGGCGTTGCGCGGATTGTGTCTGGTGCTGACCCTGACTCCTTTGCAGCAAGGCCTAGGGCTGACAGCGTTGGGCCGCTTGCGTCGTCTGCTGGGTCTTTTTAGCTTTTTCTATGCCGTGCTGCACGCTCTGATATACGCATGGTTGGAGGTGGGCTGGCAGTGGCAGGAGATGTGGCAAGACGTATTGGAGCGCCCATTTATTACTGTGGGCATGCTTGCGTGGTTGTTATTGGCTGTGCTTGCAGCCACCTCGTTCCAGGCTGCCATCCGTACTTTGGGAGGGAAACGCTGGAAACGGGTGCACCGTATGGTGCACCTTGCGGCGTTGCTGGTATTGCTGCACTTTTACTGGATGCGTGAGGGCAAGAACAATACCCAGGAAGTCTGGTACTACGTGGCCGTGATTGCCGCCTTGCAGGCTTGGCGGTTGTGGCGCTGGCACCAGCGGCGGCGCATGCAGTCAGCCGTTAGGCCGTAGTAGCCGCTTCAGGCGATGGCGCACGCATTTGTCGAGTGACGGGGTCAATGTACGCCGACGGTACCTGGTAGTTTTGCTCGTTGAAAATGTCGATGCCACATTCCAGATTTTCAATCCAGCAATAAAAATCCTCGACAGCCTTCTTCCCAAGAATGGGCGCGCCATGCTGTGGCACCAGCATTTGCACGTCAAGTTGGCGCGCCATCTGGGTCCAAAGGCGCAGGATTTTATTGGACACCATGTAGCGTCGATGGAAGGCTTCCATGCGCGGGATATGTGCTTTGATATTGACCACGGGTTTGCGAGCTTCTGCACCTGTGGTCATAGAAACCGCCAAGTCACCCGTAAACAGGATGCGGCTGACTGGGTCGTAAAAATGGAAATTGCCCTCAGAGTGCATGAAGTGAGCGGGCAGTAAAACCAATTCACTGTTTCCGAGCGGCAAGCGCCCGCCGGAGTCTGGAACACCAATCACCCGGTTTTCAGTTTTTCCCACTTTTGTGAAGTGAGGCGCAAAACGTTCCCAGATACGTGAAATGACGAGTGATGCCTTGGTACTGGTCATCCAGCGATCGAGTGAGGCAATGATGTCGGGATCTGCGTGGGATGCAATCACATACGATAGATTTTTCGGCGGGAAATGCCGCGCCATTCCCATGAAGAGTTCATTGAAAGCCAAGTTTCCGCCCGGATCAATGATGGCTCCTGTTCCGTTGTCAACGATGAGAAACTGGTTGCACTGAACAGCTTGGCCATCTTCCTCCATCAGATCCGTGAACATCAGGCAAGCGTGTGTATTGTCGCGATAGAGTTCGATGGCCATCGAGGTATGTGTCTCGTGAATGCAAACATGCACTGTAGAGGGGATGGCCGAACATGCGCTTGATACAACGCAACCCGCTGGAGGCGTGGCTGCGAGCCGGTTTTGTACTACTTGGCAGGGGTAGACACGGATGGAAGCACTGTATTGGGCAAGGTAGCGCGATCCTTGGCTGCCGGCTCTGTAGGTAAATACAGTTCACCGCGTTGACCACAAGCACTGAGCGCCGCCGTACAAACGGCAAGGGCAATGCACCTGACTAAAATTTGGGAAGCATTCAACATGAGTGGATTGTAATGACCGACCTTGAATATTTAGATAGAGCTGAACAACTGTTGCTAGCTGTTGAGCAATCCTGCGATCGTCTTAATGACGACGTCGATGCGGACATTGATGCGCAGCGCGTGGGAGGCCTTGTGACTTTGGTCTTTCCCAATAAAACGCAAATTGTGATTAACCAGCAAAAGCCATTGCACGAAATTTGGCTTGCAGCCAAGGCTGGTGGCTTTCACTATAAATTTGATGGGCAGTGCTGGAAAGATACCAAGGGCGGCGGAGAGTTTTTTGAAAATTTAAGCCGCTTCGCCAGTGCCCAAGGAGGCCTTGACCTGACGTTTTCAGCGAAGCTGGCCTAAATTAGCTGAGTGTGCCGATTTGAAAAAGTCCCAGTGTTTGTTCACTGGGACTTTTTTGTCATGGTCTAGTTGCGAAATAAATCGAGAATCCGGCTGCGTTCTTCGGGAGGAGGGGGCTCAGTTGGCTCTGAGGGATTGAAGCTGCTATCCATGCCTAAGCTGGTGACGGCAGATGCTCCTGTGTACTCATCAAAGAACCACTCACCCCCCATATTCACCACGCCTTCCGGGACGGGATAGGTGGCAACAGGTACATCTTTCAGCGCATGTTGCATAAAGCTGATCCAAATAGGGAGGCTTAATCCGCCGCCGGTCTCTCGAGAGCCGAGGTTGCGAGGGTTGTCATAGCCAATCCAGGTGATAGCTGCCAGGGTGGGCTGGAATCCAGCAAACCATGCATCGACGGCATCATTGGTGGTTCCTGTCTTACCATACAAGTCAGGGCGTTTAAGTGTGGCCTGCGCGCGAGCGGCTGTCCCAGACTTTGCGACGGTTTGCAGCATGCTGTTCATGACAAACGCATTGCGAGGTTCAATCGCACGTTGCTGTTGCTCCAAAGGCTTGGGAACATATTCAGACAGGATGCGACCCTTGTGGTCGGTGATTTTCGAAATCAACCAAGGGTTGATTCGATAGCCACCATTGGCAAACACAGAAAATGCCGTGGCCATTTGCATCGGCGTCACAGCACCAGCACCCAGCGCCATGGTCAGATAGGCTGGATGACGATTGGCATCAAAGCCAAACCGGGTGATCCACTCTTGTGTGAATTTGGGTGTGGCAAAGTCTAAAACCCGAATCGATGGAATGTTTCTGGACTTGGCCAGAGCAGTCCGTACGGACATGGGGCCTTCAAACTTGTTATCGTAGTTGCGTGGTTCCCAAGGCTGCCCCCCGGTGACGCCAGAACCAAAAAACAAGGGTGCATCGTTGACTATGGTGGCTGGGCCAACACCCTTCTCTAATGCCGCAGAGAAAATAAATGGTTTGAATGATGAACCAGGTTGACGCCAGGCTTGTGTGACGTGGTTGAACTTGTTTTTCTGGAAATCAAATCCACCGACCAAAGCACGAATAGCGCCGGTACGGGGTTCAACTGCCACGAAAGCGCCTTCAACTTCTGGAAGCTGCGTAGCTGACCATTTGCCTTTTGCCGTTTCAATGACGCGAATTACCGCACCTTGGCGGATTTTGATGTTGGGCGCAGCTTTGTCACTCAGCCCCGATTCCACGGGTTTGAGTCCTTCACCGGTGATGACCAACGTCTCTCCATCGGGTCGTTGAACAGTTAATGATTTGGCGCTTGCTTCCAGCACAACAGCGGCGAGCACATTGCCGTTGTCTGGGTGTTGGGCGAGCGTGTCATCAATGACATCTTCTCGGGCTTCTTTGTCATTGGGCAGTGCAATGAATTTTTCTGGGCCTCGGTAGCGTTGGCGACGCTCGTAGTCCATGATGCCCTTGCGAAGAGCGGCATACGCAACT
Organism: uncultured Comamonas sp.; assembly: GCA_963520865.1. GTDB lineage: Bacteria > Pseudomonadota > Gammaproteobacteria > Burkholderiales > Burkholderiaceae_C > Comamonas. The sequence continues at coordinate 11,455 of CAUQST010000019.1, read as the reverse complement.
TCTTGCTCACTGGCGTTAAGTGTGGTGTAGACGTTCAAGCCACGTGTGTAGGCTTCGTCTCCATACTGCGCGTAAACCAGTTGGCGAGCCATTTCGGCCACGTAATCGGCATTCACTCTGTCGCTGTGGCTGGCGTTGCGAAGCTGAAGTGGCTCATCACGTGCAATACGTGCCTGTTCAGCGGTGATGAAGCCGTTCTCTGCCATGCGCTCAATGATGTAGAGCTGTCGAATACGGGCTCGCTTGGGATTGCTGATGGGGTTGTAGGCAGAAGGTGCCTTTGGCAGGCCTGCAAGCATGGCCGCCTCAGCGATGGTGACATCTTTCAGCGGTTTGCCGAAATACACCTCACTTGCTGCCGCAAAACCATAGGCACGATGTCCAAGAAAAATCTGGTTCATATAGATTTCCAGAATTTTCTCTTTGGATAAAAGGTGTTCTAGCTTAAAAGTCAGCAGAACTTCATAGATTTTTCGGGTGTATGTTTTCTCGGTAGATAAATACACATTGCGCGCAACTTGCATCGTAATGGTGGATGCGCCTTGGCTTTTTACTTTGCCGAGGTTGGCCAAGGCAGCGCGCAGCATGCCCTTGTAGTCCACGCCACCGTGTTCGAAAAATCGCGTGTCTTCAATCGCCAAGACGGCATCGACCATGACTTTCGGGATTTCATCGATGGGCGTGAGAGTGCGCCGTTCTTCACCAAACTCTCCAATCAAAGCCCCTTCGGCTGAATAAACGCGCAAAGGTAGCTTGGGGCGATAGTCCGCCAGCTCGGAGACATCAGGCAAGTTGGGGTAGGCCATAGCCAGAGCTACAGCGATCACCATGGCGATGGCCAATGCGCCAGCGACGGCAAGCCCGAACAACCAGAAAATGGCGCGTAAAAGCCAATGTTTACGGGGGAGCGGCGTTGAATGTTTGGAAGATTGCTTCGAGCTGGATTCGGGAGAGGTAGGCATGACGCTCCACTCAAATGGGGAATGGCATTATAGAAAATGGCCTGTTGTTCTGCCGCTCTAGGGGTGTGACAGAGCGCAGTGGACAGAAGTTCTGGCTGATAAGGATCAAGCCGTGTTCTTTTGACAACGATAGCGTGTGCAGAGGATACGAAGTCTCCTTGGTCGATTTATATCCTTGCTGCTAGCATGTGTTGAAATTGCTAATTTCTATATCAAGATGAAACGGGAGGGGCGCTGTGATCTCTATAGGATCCCTTTTTAAGCGGCCGCCATCGCCGCTTATAGGTTTGGATATCAGTTCCTCTGCTATCAAGCTGGTCGAGCTGAACCGAGATGGTCAAGGCGCTTGGATTTTGGAGCGTTGTGCTTCAGAACCTTTGGAGTTGGATTGGATTGTTGGCGGCAACATCGAAAAATTTGATGAAGTCGCCGAAGCACTCAAACGGTTGCTAAAAAGAAGTGGGACACGAGCCAAGAATGTAGCGCTAGCGCTTCCTCATTCTTCAGTGATTGCCAAAAAAATCGTTTTGCTTGGCAGCTTAAGCGAGCAAGAGCTGGAAGTTCAGGTGGAGTCGGAGGCTAGTCAATACATTCCGTTTCCATTGGATGAAGTCAGCTTAGATTTCTGTGTCATGGGCCCCAATGCAAAAAATCCGAGTGATGTGGATGTTTTGCTGGCCGCCACGCGCAAAGAGAAAGTGGAAGAGCGAAATAACTTGGCCGTATTGGTTGGTTTGACACCTGTTGTCATGGATGTCGAATCCTACGCTTCGCGACTGGCAGCGGAGCGCTGGCTTGAGCAGCCGCATATCAATAACGGAGATTTGATTGCGCTGGTTAAAGTGGGGGCCCGCCAATTCAGCCTGCAAATCGTGCGTGGAGACGAAATACTGCATGACAGTGAGCAAGGGTTTGGTGGTGCGCAGTTGACGCAATTGATTGCTCGGCAGTACGGCATCAGCAGCGATGAAGCAGAGTTGAAAAAACGCACTGGCGATTTACCCCCAGATTATACGGAATCAGTGCTTTATCCCTTCGTATTAAGTCTTGCACAAGATGTAGTGAGGGCTCTGCAATTTTTCTTTACCAGCACGCCTTATCACAGCGTGCAGCACATCGCGATGTTTGGCGGAAGTGCCGGTGTGCAGGGTTTAGCGAAGGCCGTTGAAGAGCAAGCCGGTGTGCCAGTGCATCTACTGAACCCATTTGATGGAATGAAGTTGGCTGCGACAGTGCATCAGAGTAAATTAAAAATTGAGGCTCCGATGTATCTCACTGCATGCGGCTTGGCGATGCGGAGGTTTTACTCGTGATCCTGATTAACCTGTTGCCCCATAGAGAAGTTGCACGAAAACGACGCAAGGAGGCTTTTCAAGTCACTATGTTCGCTTCGGTGATTGCAGGTTTACTAATTGCTGCGCTTGTGTATTGGTGGGTGCAGCTGCAGATTGAAGAGCAGCAAGGCCGTAATGCCTATATGCAGTCAGAAATTACAGTACTAAACAAGCAAATCAAAGAAATTGAAGGGCTTGAAGGTGAAATAACGGCTCTCAGAGAAAGACAAAAAGCGGTAGAGGATTTGCAAGCTAATCGAAACCTGCCAGTGCATTTGCTCAATGAACTAGTGCGCCAGTTGCCTGAGGGCTTATACATTACTTCATTGAAGCAAAATGGACTGCTGGTAGAGATGAAGGGGGTCGCTCAATCGAATGAGCGTGTTTCGGAGGTGCTGAGAAATCTTTCTGCCGGTACTCCTTGGTTTAGAAGTCCAAACCTCAGGGAAATTGTGGCTGGATCTGTTGCGTTGTCACCCAAGGATCAACGAAAGGTCGTGAATTTTACGTTGAATTTTTCTTTGGTATTACCTGAGAGTACTGTCAAAACAGAGGCCGCTGCTCCATCTTTAAATAAAGGAGGAAAACAACGATGAATGCCTCCAAAAAGAAGATTTCAATTGACCTAATGCGGCGCGTAGAAAGTTTTAAAGGTCAATTTCAAGATTTGGATCCAAAAGATCCTTCTTTGTGGCCACTAATTCCCAGAGCGTTACTGTGCAGCGTTATTGCATTGTTCACAGTGGGTGCAGCATGGTATTTTTATTTGAGTGATTTTGAGGACGATTTGCAGCGCGAGCGTGAAGCAGAGATTGGATTGCGTGCTGATTTTGAAAAAAAACTGCTGAAAGCTGTGAGTCTTGATGGGTTGAAAAAGCAGAGAGAGCAAGTGCAGCAGTCTGTGATTCAGTTAGAAAAGCAATTGCCCAGCAAGTCTGAGATGGCAGCTTTGTTGTCTGACATTAATCAGGCGGGATTGGGACGTAGCTTGCAATTTGAATTATTCAAGCCTGGCAGTGAAGCGGTGCGGGATTACTACGCTGAACTCCCGATTGGGATTCGGGTTTCTGGTAATTTTCATGATATGGGGCTTTTTGCATCAGATATTTCTCACTTGTCACGTATTGTGACGTTGAATAATGTTTCTATTATTCCAAAGGGCACTGATGGGATATTGATTCTGGATGCCACTGCGAAAACTTATCGGTATTTAGATTCGGAAGAAATAAAGACCCAGCGTAAAACGCAGAAGCCTAAATCCAAAGGAGCGGCTAAATGACTCCTAGAAAATTTTTGAGATTTTTTGGCTTTGGCGTGCTACTTGCTCTGACGGGTTGCTGGGGAGGGGATCACGATGATCTGCGGCAGTGGGTTTCTTTACAGAAATCAACAGCGAAGCCACGCATACAAACGTTGAAAGAACCTTCTGTTTTCACGCCTCAAGCCTATGCTGCCTCGAATGAGCTTGATCCTTTTAACATGCTTAAACTCACTCAAGTTTTAAGCAGAGATGCTGCAAAAAACACATCCAATATGGCATTGCTACTTGTAGAGCAGAGCCGTCGCAAAGAAGAGTTGGAGAGCTATCCGTTAGATAGTATGGCCATGGTCGGTAGTTTGCAAAAAGATGGACAAAATACCGCCCTGCTTCGGGTTAATCAACTCATTTATCAGGTGAAGACTGGTAACTATCTTGGTCAAAACTATGGCCGTATTGTTCAAATCGGGGAAAGCAGTTTAAAGCTTAGAGAAATTATTCAAGATGCCACGGGAGATTGGGTGGAAAGAATAACTACGCTTGACCTGCAAGAGGGGAATAAGTAATGCCACATAAGAAAAAATGGTTGACTGTTCGTTGCTTGGCTATGGCGATTGCAACTTTGACCTCAACCTTGGCTTGGGCTGCCAGCGTGCAGTCGGTAACGGGCTCCTTGCAAGGCGGAGGGGAGGTCGTGCGGATTGAGCTTTCCGAGCCACTGACAGAGCCTATTACAGGCTTTGCGATTCAGTCGCCTGCAAGAATTGCTTTGGATTTGCCGGGAACGAGCAATGGCATGGGGCAGTCTTTGGTCGAAATTCAGCAAGGGAATTTAAGTACCGCCAATGTGGTTGAGGCCTCAGGGCGAACCAGAGTGGTCTTGAATTTGAAGACGGCGACGACTTACCGCACTGAAACTAATGGAAATGCAGTATTAGTGTTTTTGGATCCAGCCAAACAAGCGTCGGCTATGCAGCCGCCGTCATCCTCAAACCGTCGCTTGCTCCCCACTTCTGTGGAGCAAGCTGGTAACGTCGTTCTCAAGGATGTTGATTTCCGACGAGCTAGTGACGGTGCTGGACGTTTGGTTGTCAACTTGGGTTCTGCAATGGTGAATGCAGATGTACGCCAGGAAGGCAAGGGCCTGACCATCGAATTATTGAAAACCAGTTTGCCCGAGGGACTGCGTCGGCGTTTAGATGTTGCTGACTTTGCGACACCAGTACAGACGATTACGGCCAGTCAGAGTAACGATCGTGTACGGCTGCAGGTGGACGCGATCGGGGATTGGGAACACAGTGCCTATCAGAGTGATAGTCAGTTTGTGGTGGAAGTTCGTCCTAAGAAAGTTGACCCCAGCAAGTTAACCAGTGGTCCTGGATTTAAGGGTGAGAGACTTTCGTTGAATTTTCAAAATATTGAAGTTCGTTCACTTTTGCAAGTGATCGCAGATTTCACGAATTTCAACATCGTTACGTCTGACACCGTAGGTGGATCGTTAACCTTGCGACTGAAAGATGTGCCGTGGGATCAAGCCCTCAATATCATCATGGAAGCCAAAGGCTTGGGGATGAAGAAAAGTGGCAATGTGCTGTGGATTGCGCCCAAAGATGAAATTGATGAGCGAACGAAGCGAGACTATGAAGCTGCACGCAATATTGAACAGTTGGAGCCATTGCGTACTCAGGGCTTTCAGATCAATTACGCCAAAGCCGAAGAGCTGAAAAAGCAAATCGCGGACAACAGTGGCAGCGGCGAAGCGAGTACACGGTTCTTGTCGGGTCGAGGTTCAGCCATTGCAGAGCCCCGTACCAATCAGCTGTTTGTGACAGATACGCCAAGCAAACTGGAAGAAATTACCAATTTGCTTAAGAAATTAGATGTCCCTGTGCGTCAAGTGCTAATTGAGGCGCGTATTGTTGAGGCGCGCGATACTTTTGGCCGCTCGTTGGGTGTGAAATTTGGTGGCGGTTATGAGCGTGCAGGTCGTGGCAGCGTGGGCAGTGGCTATGACAAATTTGGAACAAGTAACAGCGCTCCTTTTGTCAATTTGCCAGCAGGGCTTTCTACTGGTGGCTCGGCAGGTACGTTGGCCTTGAGTATTTTTAACTCTGGGTTAACGCGTTTCTTGTCGCTTGAACTCTCGGCCATGGAAGCTGAAGGTGTTGGTAAAGTGATTTCCAGCCCACGTTTGCTCACTGCAGATCAGACGCAGGCAGTCATTGAGCAAGGTACGGAGTACCCTTACACGCAAACAGCACCCAATGGTGCAACCACCGTTGCGTTCAAGAAAGCTGTTTTGAAGTTGGAAGTAAAGCCCCAGATTACTCCAGAGGGCAACATTATTTTGGATTTGGACCTCAATAAAGACTCTCGTGGAGAAACGACGCTGCAAGGTGTCGCCATCGATACCAAGCACATCAAAACCCAAGTACTGGTTGAAAACGGTGGCACGGTGGTGATTGGCGGTATCTTTGAAATGGAAGAGACCAATCAGGTGAATAAGGTGCCTGTGCTGGGAGATATTCCGGTCATGGGTAATTTGTTCAAGAGCCGGACACGCGAGTCGACGAAGCGTGAGATGCTAGTCTTTATCACCCCCCGGATGGTGACAGATGCAATTGCTCGCAACTAAAGCGGCTGTGTAGGTGACAATCAAAGACCGCCCAAGGGCGGTCTTTGTGTATCTGTGAATCAGGAAGTTGCTGTGCACTTTTCTCTCATTGGCCTTCCAGGGTCAGGAAAATCTACCATTGGGCGCCATTTGGCACGGCTGTGGAAACTGCGCTTTGTAGACACTGACCATGTGATTGAGCAGCGCCTAGGCTGCAGTATCAAAGCGTTTTTTGCGGCACAAGGTGAAGCAGCTTTCAGAGACATTGAGTCGCAGGTGTTGGCTGAGCTGCTGCAGCAGGATTCGGTCTGTGTTTTGTCGACTGGAGGCGGCGCTATTTTGCGGGCGCAAAACCGAGAGGTATTAAGAGCCCGCAGCACGGTGTTTTATCTGCAGTCTTTGCCAGAAGATATTGCTCGCCGTTTGCGCAATGACACCACGCGGCCGTTGATGCAGGGAGATGACCCGCTCAAGAGACTGCACACTTTGCTGCAAGAGCGCGGACCGCTGTACTTAGAAACAGCACACTATGCGATTGATGCAGCCAGACAGAATGCCTCTCAAGTCAGCCGCAAAATTTGTATGCAAGCGGAGCTGGCTGGTCTGCTGCCTGGACACGGGATCTGCAATGCAATCGAAGATTGAAGGTATAAATGCGTTGAGTGCTTGGATTTCTAAGCAACGATGAATCTTCCCCCAAGGCCGTTTTCGGCCTTGTTTGTTTGCCGAGATGATTGCCGTGACACAACAGAGCCAAACCGTCCACATTGATTTGGGTGATCGTTCCTACCCAATTGTGATTTCTGCTGACTTACTGGCGCAGCCTTCCACATATGCGCAGTGCCCTCCTGCCGCACAGGCGCTGATTGTCACCAACACCACGGTGCAACCGCTGTATGCCGCTCAGTTGAAAGCTGCTTTAGAGGGCAAATACCAACAAGTGCATACCGTGGTGCTTCCAGACGGTGAAGCACATAAAGACTGGCAGACGTTGAACCTGATTTTTGATGGCTTGCTGAGCAATGGCTGCGATCGGAAAACGGTGCTTTTTGCTTTGGGCGGCGGTGTCGTTGGGGATATGACAGGTTTTGCTGCTGCCAGCTACATGCGCGGGGTGCCATTTGTGCAGGTGCCAACCACGCTGTTATCTCAGGTGGACTCCAGCGTTGGGGGTAAAACAGCCATCAACCACCCCTTGGGCAAAAACATGATTGGTGCTTTCTACCAACCCCAATTGGTGGTGTGTGATTTGGCATCACTGGATACGCTGCCTGCGCGTGAAGTGTCAGCAGGGCTGGCAGAAATTATCAAATACGGCCCGATTGCCGATATGGCTTTTTTTGAGTGGCTGGAAGCGCATATCGATGCACTACGCCGGTTGGAGTCGACGGCAGTCATGCATGCTGTCAAGCGCAGTGTAGAAATTAAAGCCTGGGTGGTTGGGCAGGATGAAAAAGAAGCGGGGCTGCGCGCTATTTTGAATTTTGGTCATACTTTTGGGCATGCCATTGAAGCGGGCATGGGCTATGGCAACTGGCTGCATGGCGAAGGTGTTGGGGCAGGCATGGTCATGGCTGCGCACTTGTCACAAAGACTGGGTTTGGTTGATGCCAGTTTTGTAGACAGGCTGACGCTCTTGATTGCACGCGCAGGCTTGCCCACACGTGGTGCCGTAATTGATGCTGACGACAACGCGGGTGCTTACCTGGAGCACATGCGCGTGGACAAAAAAGCCCAAGCGGGTGAGATTCGCTTTGTGCTGATAGACGGTCCTGGAAAAGCCATCATGCGCTCCGCGCCCGACAGCTTGGTGCGCGAAGTCATTGATGCCTGCTGCATGCAAGGCGTGGGCATTCAAGGCTGAAGATAGTTTCTTGCGCTTTTTAATAAGCGCTGGCTTGTTTTGTATTCAAAGAGAAAGCTGCCTGTGCAATTGTTTTTATCCCCTTGGGCTTGCCAGCCGGAAGAAACACGCGGGCGCAGATATTTTGAAACCGCTGCACCCACGCGCACGGAGCATCAGCGAGATCGTGATCGCATCGTGCACTCCAGTGCCTTTCGGCGCTTGGTCTACAAAACACAGGTTTTTGTGAACCATGAGGGAGACCTGTTTCGCACGCGGCTGACCCATTCGCTGGAAGTTGCGCAACTGGGACGCTCCATTGCGCGACCTTTGGCTCTGAACGAAGATTTGGTTGAAGCCATTTGTCTGGCGCATGATTTGGGGCACACCCCTTTTGGGCATGCCGGACAAGATGAGCTCAACGCCTGCATGCAGGACTTTGGGGGCTTTGAGCACAACCTGCAAAGTTTGCGGGTTGTAGATGCGCTGGAAGAGCGCTATCCCCAATACGACGGTATCAATCTCACGTTTGAAACGCGTGAGGGCATCCTCAAGCATTGCTCGCGCGCGAATGCACTGAAGCTGGAGGCACAGGAGCCAGGTGGTGTTGCTGCCCGGTTTTTGAGCGGGCAGCAAACCTCACTGGAAGGTCAACTGGCCAATCTGGCCGATGCGATTGCCTACAACGCACACGATGTGGATGACGGTGTGCGCTCTGGCTTAATCAGTGTCCAACAGCTACAGGGCGTGCCTTTGTTTGCGCACTTTCATGCACAGGCTTTGATGGAATATCCGCAGCTGGCGCAGCCAGAGGCTGACAGGCGTTTGCTGTATGAAACCATTCGCCGCATGTTGAGTGCACAGGTGTACGACGTGATTGAGATGACTCGCCAGCGTATTGAGCAAGCCGGTGTGCAAAGCGCTAATGAGGTACGAGCTTGTGGACAGCGGCTGGTGAGTTTCAGCCCCGATATGCAGGTGCAATCGCAAGCGCTGAAGCATTTCTTGTTTCATCAGCTGTACCGTCATGCACAGGTCATGCAAACCATGGATGCTGCCAGACAAGTTGTTCGCGAATTGTTTAGCGCCTACCTGCTGCAACCCAGCATGATGAAGCCGCGTTACGCTTTGCGCGCGCAGCAGGCGGACAGTGCGGCCGCGCAGGCGCGGGTGGTGGCAGACTTTGTTGCGGGAATGACAGACCGGTATGCCGCCAAAGAGCATGAGCGCATCACGGGCCAGCGTCTGCTTGCGTAAGCTGCCGTGAGAGCATCAGACTGAGAAAACTTGCGCTGGGGCAACAGCCAATCGCTATGTGGGCTGCAGCAAAGCTGGTGCTTGGCTAAAATTTGAAACACAACACAAAAGGGGGCATGGTGCCCCCATTTGTTTTTGAGGCCAATACATGACCGATACCACCACTGAACTTGCCTTTCCTGAAGACATCGTCATCGCAGATACGGTGCGCTGGCTGGAGAAGGCCGTGATCGGCCTGAACCTGTGCCCATTTGCCAAAAGCGTACATGTCAAAGGTCAAATCCACTATGTGGTCAGCCAGGCGACCGATGCTGAAGGCGTTGCCATTGATTTGCACCGTGAGTTAGAAGCACTGGCAGAAAGCTCGCCTGAAAAGCGTGACACCACGCTGCTGATCCTGCCGCAGGCGTTTGCTGAATTCTTGGATTTCAACGACTTCACAGAACTGGCTGACGACTTGGTTGAAGAGCTGGACTTGGGCGGTATTTTGCAAGTGGCCTCTTTTCACCCGCTGTTCCAGTTTGAAGGCACGGACGTGGACGACGTCACCAACTGCACTAACCGTGCGCCTTATCCCATCTTGCATTTGCTGCGCGAAGACAGCATTGATAAGGCGGTTGAAGCGTTTCCCGAGGCGGAAATGATCTACGAACGCAATATGCAAGTGCTGGGAGAGATGGGCATTGAAGGCTGGCTGGATCTGGATCTGACCGCACGCTGCCCGGTTGCGTTACGGGATACGGATGAGGCAGCTTCTGAGAAGAAATAATGAGTAAGCACAACAAGGCCGTCAAAAGCCAGACAGGCAGCGGCAAGCCCGCTGCCCAAGATATTGCAGCCCAGCTGGAGTTAAAGCCTGGGCAAAGCATTGAACTACTGAAAGCGCTGCACATTCTGACGCGCGAGGGCAAGCTCAACCAAGACTCTCGCCGCAAGCTCAAGCAGGTCTATCACCTCTACCAGTTCATTGAACCTATCTTGCAAGAGTTGGGCAAAGAGGGGCAGGCCGTGACATTGGCGGACCATGGTGCCGGCAAGTCATACCTGGGTTTTATCTTGTATGACCTGTACTTCAAGCCGCAGGGCCAGGGCAGCATTTACGGCATTGAAACCCGTGCTCCCTTGGTAGAAGCTTCGCAAAAACTGGCCGCTGAGCTGGGCTTTGAGCGGATGCAGTTTCTGAACATGTCGGTGGCTGAATCCACGCGCGCCGACTTCATGCCTGAGCGCTTTGACGTGGTTACCGCCTTGCATGCCTGCGATACGGCGACTGATGACGCTATTGCGTTTGGCCTTGAAAAGAAAGTCAAGGCCATGGTGCTGGTACCGTGCTGCCAGGCTGAGGTTGCTGCTTGTTTGCGGCAGACCAAGGCGCTCAGCCTCACACGGACGCCGCTGGCTGAATTGTGGCGCCACCCCATTCATACCCGGGAAATGGGCAGCCAGATCACCAACGTGCTGCGTTGCCTGTACCTGGAGGCCAGTGGCTACCAAGTCACGGTCACCGAATTGGTTGGCTGGGAGCACAGCATGAAAAACGAGTTGATCGTGGCGCGATACACAGGCCACAAAAAACGCAGTGCTGCAGAGCGTTTGCAGCAGCTGTTGACAGAGTTTGGTCTAGAGAGCTTGGCGGACAACCGCTTTGCGCTTCCAGTACAAAGTACCTGAAATATTTAATAAATATAGCTTAAAGCGCTTTTCTGGCTTTGATTTCAGATGTGAAAAACTCTGAAGTCAAAGCTAGGAAAGCGCTTTTTGCTATTTAAATTTATTTTTCACCCTTCAGGAAGCTGTTTCTTACAAACCCAACTGGTTAACAAAATTTATAAAAGTGTTGTGATTGATAACTTTTGTTAATTGCTATTTTTTTCCGATTTAGCAGGTAAGTGTCGTCTTGCACGAAGCGTCAAGAATTCTTAAGCAGCTCTAGGGTGTCCTCCTATTTCATTGTGTATTTTTTGTGAGTAGATTAGTATTTATGTAGTTTTTCAATCCATACCGTTTATCGATTGACTTTGTCTATCGATGGGCAACTTACCTGTGCAGGTGCACTTATGAAAATGCGTAACCTCTCCAAAGTGATGGCGTCAGTGGGCATCACCTCTTTAGCCATCAGTGCATTTGCGCAGCAAGTGGCCCCAGTGGAAGCCCCTGCCCCGGCAGCTGCGGCCCCACAAGCGATGG